>JAZRRO010000083.1:0-13972 GCA_045650805.1 Akkermansia sp. | reverse complement strand
TGCACCGTCACGCGGCCAAAGGAATCATAGACCGTTTCATACACGCCGCCATCGGGTTCGGTGCGTTTCACCTCGTGCCCGGCTTCATCATACTCAAAGGTGGTGGTTTGCTCGCCATCGCTGCCGTAGCCCACCGTGCGGGAGAGGCACAGCTCACCCTGCACGGTGGAGGCGAACACCTCTCGCACGCAGGAAGCCACGGCATCGCCCTTGGAAAGCGTGGTGATGACCTGGTATTGATCCGTGCCCTCGATGAGGGACTTTACGCGGGACTCCAGGATGGCATCCTCGCCCTCGCCCGTGCACATGGACCAAGCACCCTGCGAGTAAGCCCAGGTGGTGACATAATCCGGCATGGAAGGGGGCATGCTGGTATCGCGCTCGCGGATGGTGACGGATTGGGCCTCGGCATCCACCAGGACGGTAAAGGTCTTGAACGGCTCACCGGTCACCTCCACCCGCTGCTTCTTGTACACCGGCGTGACCACCTGGTTGGGCAGGTAGAAATCAATGGTGTAGCCGGAGCCATCCGCGAAATGATTGATATCCGCCACGCCGTCCCAATAGTTCCAAATCTGGCGGATGCGGCCGCTGGCGTTATCGCGGACCATGAAGAGCTTTTCATTGGCCATGATCCTGCGGCCATTGGATGAAATATAGGCAGCAAAATCCCGCGTAAGACGATTGTAGAACATGGCCGAACCATCCCCCGAAAGCACGCGCACGTACTTGGCTTCCTTGTCCGCATCATGCAGGGAACAAATGACGCGGTCATACACATCAATATCCGTCACAAAGTGAACTCTTTCTGATTTTTTTGCCGTGGCACCCACGCCAAAGATTTCCGCACCATCAGCCGAGACGTAGTAATTGGAGTAGGAGGCGCCATCATAAATGCAGAACCCCTCGTTCTCCCGGATGCCGTCAGACTCCGGCACCAACACGGAGGCCACCGGGTGCTTGAGACTGAGCGCCGCAGAGGAGCGCAGCTTGTCGCTGAACTCGAACGCGACCAACTCCAGCTGGCCTGCGGGGATATCCCCCATGCCGCGGAAAGCACCGAAATTGAACGCAAAACGCATGTGGCGCTCATTGACAGAACGCGTCACCCCGCTGCCGCCGGAAGAAGAATCGAAGGGGTACACCGCCAGCCCGGGCAACACGGCACGGGAGGTAACAAGCGGGGTGCCACCGGCCATGTTGGAGGCCGCGCCGCAGGAACAAGAACAGGGGTCGCACTCCACCTCCTCATTGTCCTCCGGCACAATAGTGCAGAGAGACAGCGGGCCCACCGACCCCGTGAGCACCGACACATTGCCGGCGGGGTGGGATTGGATGTTGGAGTGGGTGACACTCACCTGGTAATAACCGGCGGGCACCACGGAACCCTCGGCGCTGAAAGCATGCGTGGCACCGGCGGGGCTGGTGTAGCGCAGACCGGGGGCCACAATCGTCACGCTGTCATCCACCTGACCGGAGGCCGTGACAGGCGCTAGGCCATCATAATAGCACTGGCGCCGGATGGGCGGGTGCACATCTGCGGAAGAGGAGGGATTGCTCTTGCTGTAGTTGAGAAGCAACATCTCGGGCTCATTGTTCATGGGGGAGATGATGTGGAATGTGGGGGCTTTGTAGCAGCCGCCCACCCGATTCTGTGTTGTGTTGTCTGTATTCATGGCTGTAGGTTGGGTTGTGGCACCGGCGGTGCCGGGGTTGGGAGCAGCGGGTGCTGCTGCGGTTTCAGGATGGAGGGCTGCGCCCCCGGTGGCATTCACGTCTGCGACGGAACCGGCTTTGTGTGTGTCTTCGATAGACATAGTGTTTTTGGTGTTATTGTTGATGTCCGCAGCCGAACGCGAACCGAACGGCAGGAACGATGACCTTTCTAGCATGCCATGGGGCTGAAAGCTACTTTTGCGAGACCTGCGCAAATCCATCACTCCCCGGCGGGTGGCGTCGGCAGACCACGAGTTGCTCATACGGGGTTGAGGATGCAGATGCTTGATATTCATTGCCTGATGGATTAATGTTTAGGGTGAGCCTGATTGCTTCTTGAGAAAAGATGAAGAAGCATAAGGGGATAAGGCTTGCTATTGCGGGGGAAATGATAGAAAATAAGCGAGATGCCAGCTCAACAGCCAGAGATATTAGCACCTGCGGGTAATTGGGATTGTGTGCGCGCCGCCGTAGCGAACGGGGCGGATGCCGTGTACTTTGGATTGGACCAATTCAATGCCCGCATGAGGGCAGATAACTTCACCCGCGAGGATTTGGCGGTGCTGGTACCGTTTTTGCACAGCCACAGCGTGCGCGCGTACGTGACGATGAATGTGCTGATATTCCCCGCCGAGATGGGTGAAGCGCTGGAGTACCTGGATGCGCTGGACGCTGCGGGGGTGGATGGTGTGATTGTGCAGGATATCGGCCTAGCCGGGTTGATTGCACAGCACCGCCGCGAGGGGCGCTGGACGCTTGAGCTGCACATATCCACGCAGATGACGGTCTCTTCTCCCGAGGCGGTGCGCCTGGTGGATGAGATGTTTGACCCGCAGCAGATTGTGTTGGCACGTGAGTTGTCGCTGCGCGAGATTGAGGCATGCGCCAAGGCAACGACGAAGCCTATCGAGGTGTTTTGCCACGGGGCGCTGTGTGTGGCGTATTCGGGGCAGTGCCTGACGAGCGAAAGCCTGGGACAGCGCAGCGCCAACCGCGGTGAGTGCGCGCAGGCCTGCCGCATGCCGTACCGTCTGGAGGTCGATGGCCGCATGCGCGATTTGGGCGAGCGGCGCTATGTGTTTTCACCGCAGGATTTGTGTGCGCTGGAGCGTGTGCCGGAGCTGCTGGCGGCGGGGGTGAAGAGTTTCAAAATCGAGGGGCGTCTCAAGAGCCCCGAGTATGTGGCGGCCACCACGCGGGCTTATCGCCGCGCGCTGGATGCGGCGCTGGAGCAGAAAACGCCGTCTCCCGCCCGCCAACGGGCCGATTTGTATGCCATGCAGATGTCATTCTCCCGCGGTTTTTCGACCGGGTGGCTGGATGGCACAGACCACCCGCTGCTGACGCATGGGCGTTTTGGCAAGAAGCGCGGTGCGCTGGCCGGGCGCATTGTGCGCAGCGGGGAAGGTTGGGTGGAATTGGAGGGCATGCCGCCCATGCCGGTGGCGCCCGGAGATGGTTTTGTGATTGATGCCGGGCAGGACCGCAACGAAGAGCAGGGTGGCCGCATCTGGAAGGTGCAGGGCAACCGCCTCTTCTTCCACGGCAAGGGCAGTCACATTGATTGGCGCCGCGTGCGCCCCGGACATTTGCTGTGGAAGACGGCTGACCCGGCGCTGGATAAGGCGCTGCATGCCACCTGGTGCAACTTTGCCCAGCGCGCGACAGAAGCTGCCGACCAGCCGCTCAGCATCCGCTTTGAGGGGCGCATGGGCGGGCAGTTGACGGCCACCTGCCGCGGCATTGTGGTGGGCAGTGGTCAACCGCTGGAACCGGCAGAGAAGCGCCCGCTCACGCCCGAGGTGCTGAGCGCGCAGTTTGGCCGCCTGGGGGGCACGGGCTATACGCTGGGAGCATGTGAGTATGCGCTGGAGGAGGGACTCATGATGCCGCTTTCGGTGCTCAACCGTATGCGCCGCGAATTGGTGGAGGCATTGGATGCCCGTGGTGAATCGGCCGCGGTGGTGCAGCGCGAGCCGCTGCAGTGGAATGCCTGGCAGGGCGCATTCCCCGCGCCGACCGCGGCCGAGGGGTACAAACTTTCGGTGCTTTGCCGCGAGCCCGAGCAAGCCCTGGCCGCCGCAGCGGCGGGGGTGAAGCGGGTGTATCTTGATTTCAAGGATTTGAAGCAACTGGCACCTGTGGCCGAGCAGATACGCGCGGAGTACCCCGGCGTGGCCGTGTGGGTGGCTACCCTGCGCATCATGAAACCGCATGAGGCCGGCTACTTCAAGTTCCTGGTGGCCGCCAAGCCCGATGGGGTGCTGGTGCGCAACCTGGGTGCTGCCCTGTGGTGGCGAGATAAGGGGGTGCCCATGGTGGGGGATTTCTCCCTCAACACGGCCAATCCCGAAAGTGTGCTCCGGTGGCGCGCATTCGGCCTGAAGAAGCTGACTGTTTCCTACGATTTGAATGCCCGGCAGTTGGCAGACATGCTGCGCAGCGGGTGCGGCCCGCAGCTGGAGCTCACCCTGCACCAGCATATCCCCATGTTCCACACGGAGCACTGCGTGTACTGCACTTTCCTGTCACGCGGGCATAGCTTCAAGGATTGTGGGCAGCCGTGTGAGCACCACCGCGTGCGAGTGATGGATCGCACCCATGCCATGCACTACCTGCGTAGCGATGAGGGCTGCCGCAATACCTTGTTCAACGGCCAGGCCCAGACGGCTGCCCGCTATGTGGAGGGCATGCGGCGCTGGGGGCTTTCCCGCTTCCGCCTGGAGTTGCTGGAGGAATCCCCCGAGCAGACCACGCAGCTCATCTCCCTGTACCGCGATATGCTGCGCGGCCGCCTCAAGCCGGAATCCCTCATGCAGCAGCTCAATCTCCTCGACCGCATTGGTGTGACTGAGGGCACGATGGCGTGATACGCTGCCTTTCTCTGTGCGAAAAAAAAGGAGTTGCCTTGCGGGGCAACTCCTTTTTGATTGAGGGGGTATCAGGCTTGTCAGGCGCGTTTCTTCATGCCGATTTTGGCGGCTGTCCAGTCGCGCATACGGGCAAAGATGGAGTAGAGGCCCGGCACCATGAAGATACCGAAGACAGTGGCCAGGAGCATGCCGAAGAAGGTGGTGATGCCGATTTCCTGACGGCTGGCCGCACCGGATCCCGTGGCAATGACCATGGGGAACACACCGAAGATGAAGGAAATGGCCGTCATGAGCACGGCGCGGAAACGCAGGCTGGCACCATTGAGCGCCGCCTTGCGCACGGGGGTGCCGGCTTCGTGGTCTTCCTTGCTGAACTCCACCATGAGAATGGCATTCTTGGCGGCCAAACCAATGAGCATGAGCAGACCCAGCTGCACATAGATGGAGAGCGTGAGCCCGAAGAGACGCGCACCCAGCAGAGCACCCAGCGTGGCCACGCTCACGGAGAGCATCACCGGCACCGGGGTGGTCCAGCTTTCATACTGTGCCACCAGGAAGAGGTAGGCAAAGAGGACGGCCAGACCCACCAGCAGACCAATCTTGCCATCGTTCTGGCGCTCCTGGTAGGAGAGGTCCTTCCAGCTCACCATCCACTGGCGGTCATGGCCGGCGGCGCGTTCTTCCTTGTTGATTTCGGCAATGGTATCTTCGATAAGCTGCATCACCTGGCCGGAGCCGATGTTGGGCTGAGCCATCACTGTGATATCAGCGCTCATGTATTGGTTGAAGCGGCTGTAAGAATCCGGGCCCACGGTGTGGGAGATGGAACACACAGCGGAGAGCGGCACCATTTCGCCCTTTTCATTACGCACCATCTGGTTGAGGATGTCTTCTGCCGTGCGGCGGTCCTGCGTGGCACCCTGCATCATCACCTTGAAGTTGAACCCATTGAGGGTGAAGTCATTGATGTAGAGGGAGGACATCACGCTCTGCAAGGTGCTGAAGATGGTGTTCACAGGCACATTGAGGGACTGCGCTTTTTCGCGGTTGATTTCCAGACGAATCTGCGGGTTTTCGGCATTGTATTCGCTACGCACCTGGGCCACCAGATCGCTGCGGGATTGCAGGCGGGCCTGGATTTCCTTGACCATGTTGCCCATGTCCAGCGGGGTGGTATCACCCGAGGCTTGCAGCACCATGGAGATACCGCCGGAGATACCCAGACCCTGAATGGCGGGCGGTGTCACAGCCATGATGGAGGCTTCCGGGATGTCGGCAAACACGGCGTTCACCTTGGCCGCAATGGCGGTCACGTGCAGGTCGGGGGTGGTGCGCTTGCTCCAGTGATCCAGCAGGATAATCATCATGGCGCGGCTTTCGCCGGAGCCGCTGGCGAAGCTGTAGCCACTCTGGGCAGTCACTGCCTGGATGCCGGGGATATCTTTCACGCGGGCTTCCATCTGGCGCAGCACCTTATCCGTGCGCTGCTTGGCCGTGGCGGTGCCTTCCATGGTAATCAACACAAAGAGGGTGCCCTTGTCTTCCGTGGGGATGAAGGAGCTGTTCATGGCATCCGGGGCGATGAGTTCCAGGATATTGAACTCCTTTTTCTCGGGGGCTTTGCCCTTGGGTGCAGCGGCTGCCGGGGCGGCTGCCACCGGCTCAGGCTTGCCGTGGAACAAATCATGCCACCAGGCGGGCGAACCTGCCAGGTACACGTAGTTGCCGAAGAGTACCGCGACCATCAGCAGCACGGTCAGCCAGGCGTTGCGCACCAGAATGCCGGCACCGAAAAGGTAGATGGAGCGGGCCTTTTCCATCACCCAGTTGAAGGGGCGGAACATCCACTCCGACAGCTTGGTCTGGCGTACGTTGGCCGGGCGCAGGATGAGCGCACACAGGGCAGGGGAGAGGGTGAGGGCGTTGAAGGTGGAAATGCAGAGTGCCACGCACATGGTGACGGAGAACTGCGTGTAAATCACACCCACCATGCCGCCGTAGAACGCGATGGGAACATACACCGCCAGCGTCACCAGCGTGGTGGCGATGATGGCACCGGTAATCTGCTTCATGCTCTTGATGGTGGCCTCGCGCGGGCTGAGCTTCTCTTCCTGAATGAGGCGCATCACGTTTTCCACCACCACGATGGCGTCGTCCACCAGGGAGCCGATGACGAGGATGAGACCGAACATGGTGAGCACGTTGATGCTGTAGCCCAGCACATACATGACCACGAAAGCACCCAGCAGCGATACCGGAATGGCGAGCGCCGGAATGAGCGTGGCGCGCCAGTCTTGCAGGAAAATAAAGGTCACCAGCACCACCAGGAACAGGGCAAGCCCCAGCGTGATGATGATTTCTTCCATGGTGGCAGAGATGGCCTGAGTGGGGTCATAGCCCATCTGCCATTCCATGCCATCGGGCATGGTGGCTTCAATCTGCTTCATCATGGCTTGCACCGCAGATACCGTGGCCAGAGCGTTGGCTTCGTTGTTGCGGTGAATAATCATACCCACGGCATCCTTGCCGTTCAGGCGGCTGTAGCCGGAGTTGCGCTCGGCGCCCAGCTCGATGGTGGCGATATCTCGCAGCTTGGTCACGTGGCCGCCCTCGCCACGCTTCACGATGATGTTGCCGAACTCCTCTTCCGTCTTGAGTCGGCCGGTGGCCGTCACCTTGAAGGTCGCGTAGGATTGCTCGTCTTCCGAGCCCACAGAGCCGGCAGCAGCCTGGATGTTCTGGGCCTCGATAGCCTTGCGGATATCAGAGGGGCTGATGTTGAGGGCGCTCATGCGGGTGGTGTTCATCCACACGCGCATGGCGTAGTTGCGGTTGGGGATGATATCCACACTGGAAACGCCGCTTACCTGGCCGATGCGGTCTTTGGCATTCATGCGCAGCCAGTTGGAGAGGTCGAGCGCGCTCATCTTGTTTTCATCGCACATGAAGTTGATGAAGCAGAGCATGTCGCCGGAGCGCTTGCGGATTTGGTAGCCGTTTTGCTTGATTTCTGCCGGCAGCTTGGATTCCACGGCCTTGATGGCGTTGGACACGTTGATCATGGCCATGTCATCGTTGATGCTGGTCTCGAAAATGAGCGTCAGGGAATAGGAACCGTTGTTGGCGCAGGATGAGTGGAAGTACAGCAGGTCGTCCATACCCACCAGCTGCTCTTCCACCGGGGCGGCCACCACCTGGGCCAATTCCTCGGCACTGGCGCCGTTGTAGGTCATGTTTACCGATACGGTGGGCGGTGCCACTTCCGGGTATTCGGATACGGGCATCTTGCTGATGCACAACAGACCCGCCAGCATCATCAGAATGGAGATGACGAAGGCAAACTTGGGACGATGAATGAAGAATTGTGAGAACATATAGACGTGATAGGGTGTGGGTTATTTGCTCTGGACCAAGGTGCCGTCTTCCATTTCTGCCAGGTTGGAGACGATGACGGGGGTGCCGTTTTCGATGCCGGCAAAGACGGGCACCAGCCCTTGCTCATTGGGGGTGCCGCTGTGAATACGCACCTGCACGGCGCGCCCGTTCTTGAGCACATACACATACTTGCCGCGCGTGTCTACCAGCACAGCCTGGGCGGGGATGCCCGGCACGGTGGCCTCGGGCTTGCGCTGCACGCGGATGGTGACGACGCCACCGGGCTGCAGAACGCGCTCTGCATTGTCAAAGATAGCCCACAGGTTCTGGGTGTCGGTCTCTTGCTGGATGACGTTGTCGCAGAAGGACACGCAGCCTTGTTCGCTGAAGGTCTCGCCGTTGGCGGTCACGAGGGTGATGTTCGTATCCTGCATGAGCTTATCGATATTGCCGAAGTGGGAGAGGATGCTGCTTTCGCTCAGCGAGAAGCGCACGTAAATGGGGCTCAGCTGCACCAGCGTGGCCAGCGGGGATTTGATGTCGGTGATGTAGTTGCCCTTGGAGTAGGTGACGCGGCCCACGCGGGCATCAATGGCGGCGCGCACCGTGCAGCGGGAGAGGTCATCCTCTGCCACGGTGAGGGCGGCTTCGGCCTTTTCTTTCTGGGCTTTGAGCTCATCGAGCGTGGCCTGGGCGCTTTCCAAATCATCCTTGCTGGTGGCGTTGAGGTTCATGAGCTGCTTTTGGCGTTGCAGCTTGCTTTCTGCATCCCTGATGCGCACATCAAGCTGCAGAATCTTGGCTTTTTGCACATCCACCGTAGCTTGGTAGCGGGTGGGGTCGATGTTGAAGAGCACATCTCCCTGTTTCACGCGGTCGCCTTCCTTGAAGCTGGGCTCTGCCAGCACTCCTTGCACCAGAGGGCGCACATTCACGCGGTTGATGGCTTCCACGCGCGCACCTTGGCACACCAGTACCGTGGGATCGGAGATGGGCGTGGCCTTGGCGATATCGACGGGCAGGGGGGCCTCCTCTGCTGCGGAGCTGCCGCCTGTTTTGCTTTCAAGCTTCTGTTCTTCGGGATATACGGGAATGACGGTTGCACCCACGCGGGTTTTGTGCGAGCCGTCGGTGATGACTGTTTCGCCGGGCTGCAAACCATCGTAAATGGACTGCATGCGCCCTTGCACAGGGCCGGATATCACCTCGCGGCGTTCCACTTTGCCGGCATCGTCCACGGTGTAGACGTAGGCGCCTTTTTCATCATGGTGCACGGCGGTGAGGGGGACTGTGGTCACTTCGGACGTATCGGTGAGGCCGATGCGCAGGGCACCGATGCCGCGGGGGGTGAGCACGTGGTTCTTGTTGTCGAACTTGGCCCAGAGGGTGTAGGTGTCCGTGTTGCCCGTGAGCAGGTTGTCCACAATCTCAATGTGCCCGGAGCTCGGGTAGCCGCGCCCATTGGCCGTGGTGAGTTTGACGTCTGCCACGTTGCTGATTTCTTTCGGCCCGCGGAAAATGCCGTTCACATCGCTCTGGCTGAGCGGGAAGCGCACGTAAATGGGGTCCGTCTGGGTGATGGTGGCCAGTATTTCACCCTGGGTGATGTAGTTGCCCTTGGAGAACTCTCTGCGGCCGATACGGCCGGTGATTTCGGCGCGGATGGTGCAGTCGTTCAGGTCTTTTTCAGCTTTTACCAGGTTGGCTTCCGCCTCGATGAGCTGGGCTTTCAGACCTTCCAGCCGCGCCAGCGCGCTTTCCACATTTTCAGCCGAGGCGGCGTGGGTGGCGGCCAGGGCGCGCAGGCGCTTGTAGTTGTTTTCCGCATAGATAATCTGGGCGCTCACTTCCTTGAGCGTGGCCTGGGCCTGCCGGTAGGCGGCTTTGTAACGCACAGGGTTGATTTCAAACAGGATGTCGCCCTCGTTGACGATGCTGCCTTCCTTGTATTTGGTCTCCAGCAGGAAACCCTCGACTGCGGCGCGCACCTGGACCTTGCGGATGGCTTCCACATGCCCGATACTGCGGCGGAAAATCATGTCCATACCCGTGGTTGCTTTTTCTACCTGCACGCGGGTGGCCTGCATGCCCGGCATTTGCGCGACCGCGCTTCCTGCCAGTAGCAGTATACTGGTGATTGTACTAAGCTTCATGTCTTATATACGTAGTTTATGGTTGATATTATATCATAAAATTTAACTAATCAAGGTCAAATTCTCTAACTTTTTTCCTGGGCGAGGTCCTGAAGTTCATGGATGAGCTGGAGGGCGGGTTCATATTCCAGCTCTGCTGCAATGGCGAGCCAGCCCAGGGCCAGTCGGGGGGAGGGGTACACGCCACTACCCTCCGTGTAGCACATGAAGAGCAGGAATGCGGCTTCTCCGCTGCCGCTCATCGCCGCATAGCGCAGGAGATCCACCGCTTGTTGGCGGTCGGATTCGGTGCAGGCTTCATTCATGAGCAAGCGGGTGGCCAGGTAGAGCTCGGCCATGGGGTGTTCGGCATTCAGCAGCGTTTGCAGGGTGCGCCGGGCGGCGGCGTTGCTTTTTTGCTTGTCGGCATGTTCCAGTACTTCCTGAAGGGCGTGTTCTTCATTCTGCACGGCGGCTTCGTTGTACCATTTGAATGCCAGTTTTTCATTGCGGGGGGTGCCCAGCCCGCGCTGGTAGCAGGCACCCAACGCCGCCTGGGCCTTGGGGTGACCTTGGCCGGCTGCTACCGCAAACCACTGGTAGGCAAAGACCGGGTCCGGTTTGGTGTGCTGGCCTGTCAGCAAGCGGCGGCCATATTCATATTGCGCCTGGGGGTCGCCTTGCTGCGCGCGTTGCAAGATGGTGTAGGTGGAGGTGCTGCAGCCGCTCAGCAAGGCACAACAGAGCAGCAACGGGGCCATGTGGGTGAGTCTTGCTTTCATGCCGGCAGGAAATAGCTTCGTTGTTTCGCGGATATGGGGAGCTGCAGGTGCTCCATCGCAGCCAGCATGTCCTCCCACACTGCCCGCTTGGCGCTCAGGCTCTCATTGCGCAATAAATAGCTGGGGTGATAGGTCACCCGCACCGGTATGCCCTGGCACTCATGCCATTGCCCGCGCAGCGCGCTCACGCTGGCGTTGCTGCCCAGCAACCCCTTGGCTGAGGTCCCGCCCAGGCACACGATGCACCCGGGACGGATGGCGCGTATCTCTGCCAGAATCAGCGGCAGGCATGCGGCAATTTCTGCATCGCTCGGGGCGCGGTTGGCGGTGCCTTGGTTGTCGCCCATCGAGGGGCGGAACTTGCACACGTTGGAGATGTACACCTCCTCGCGTTTCAGACCCATGGCGGCCAGAATTTGATTGAGCTTTTGCCCCGCTTTGCCCACAAAGGGCTCTTGCAGGCGCTCCTCATCATAGCCCGGTGCCTCACCCACCAGCATCAGGCGCGCGTGCGGATTTCCGGTGGCAAACACCATCGTGTCCCGCAGCGTTCCCAAGGCTCGTGCGGCTTTCCATTGCTGCGCGCGCTCCCGCAGATAAGCCAGCTTCTCTTCCACCCCCTGCATGTCTGCCTGCTGCGGGCTCTCCGGTCCGGGCTGCACCGGGGGGGACGGCGCTGCCGCAGGCGGGGTGGGGGTGGCACCTTGCCGCTGCGCCAGCATCCAGCCGCGCAAAATGGCGCGGGCCTCTTCATCCACCGCTACGCGCAGTTGCCCGCTTTCCTGCATGTGGGAAAGTCCATCGATTGCAATGTCGCGCAGTGTGGGCATACTCCCATACTACCACATCACCTCTGCCCCTTGCAAGGCTGTATTGCGCGCGCGTGAAAATATGAAGGGTCACCCCCCTTCATTTGGTTCAATAGGTGATGCTGAATACGATGAAGAGAATGATGGGAATCAGAGCCAGAAGAATGGCTATGGTCCAACCATGCAGCTTGATATCACAAACTTTTTCTCCTACCCAGAGGAACAATGCACATAAATCCTCCCACATGGCTGATAATATAAATAACAAAGGCCGTTTTGTCAACGCTGATTTCGGCGGCTCTCTGCGTACCGGAGAGAGATTGTGATGAAACGTGAATTTGCATTTTATTTTGTTCTACGAGTTCTTTCGGCTTGACATTTTGGCAAAAAGGTAGTTTCATATCTGCCCCGCCTGCATGTGACAGATGGCGCACCGCGCTGCCTCTGCTGCGGAAAAATCTCCCAAACGAGAAAAAACAAACGACACATAAATCATTATGGGATCGCTTAAGAAAAGACGTAAGGCCAAGATCAACAAGCACAAGCGCAGCAAGCGCATGCGCCAGAACCGCCACAAGAAGCGTTTGCGTTACAAGTCCTAAGCTGCGCGCTTAGGCCACGTCCGCAAGCGACGCTGTTCTTTTTCACGGCACTGTTTCCGCAATGGATTCAGTGCCGTTTTGATTGCAGGGGGTGGAGTGTCCCGGGGTGCGGAACGGGGCATCAGGCGCGGATGCTTTCAAAGAAGCCGCCGCCGAGGAGGCGTTCGCCGCGGTCGGCATCGGGGGCATAGAGAGCGCACACCTGGCCGAGAGCCACGGCGCGCACGGGTTCATCAAAATCAAGCTGTACCTTGTTGTCGCCCAGGTGGGTGCAGGTGGCATGCACGGCAGGGGCGCGGTAGCGCGGCTGGGCCATCACGCGCTCGGGCAGGGGGAGCAATGTATTGGTGATGGAGCCAACGATGGCGCTGCGCGTGTAGAGACCGGGAGTTTCCTCACCCTCGTAGCCAAGGATGAGCTGGTTTTTCTGCAAATCCTTGCCCACCACGACGTAGGCCACGCCCTCTTTGGGGGAGGCGATATGGTGGCCCTTGCGCTGGCCCATGGTGAAGAGGTGCAGCCCCTGGTGTTGGCCAAGCACGCGGCCATTCAAATCCACAATCTCGCCGGGGTTATCCGGCAGATAATGGCGCAGGAAATCGCTCATTTTGACCTGGCCGATGAAGCAGATGCCCTGCGAATCTTTCTTTTCGGCGTTGGGTAGGTGGAAACGGCGGGCGATATCGCGCACCTCGGGTTTGGTGATGTGGCCTACGGGGAAGATGGCGTGTGCCACCTGCTCGGGGCGCATGAGCGCCAGGAAGTAGGATTGGTCCTTGTTGCGGTCTGCGCCGCGCATGATGTAGCTGCCCTCGCCGGGCACATCCAGGCGGTTGGCGTAGTGCCCTGTGGCTACGCCGGTAAAGCCTTGCTCCAGCGCATAGTCCAGCAGCACACCGAACTTCATCTCGCGGTTGCAGAGCACATCCGGATTGGGGGTGGAGCCGCTGCGGTACCCCTCTATCAGGTAGTTGACCACGCGCTCGCGGTACTGGGCAATCAAGTCTACCACGCGCAGCTCGATGCCCAGCGTGCGGCACACGCCCAGGGCATCTTCAATATCGCGCTCCCAGGGGCATTCGCCGGGGATGTTCTCCTCATTGACCCAGTTTTTCATATAAGCCGCTACGACTTCGTGCCCCTGCTGAACAAGCAGGGCTGCGGCTGCGGCGCTGTCTACGCCGCCACTGAGAGCTACCAGGATGCGTGCCATGGGGTCAGGGATAGTGTGGTTGTTTCAGAGCTGCCAGAGCTTTATCGAGTTCTTCCGGGGAGCCGAGAGCATGGTGCAGCGCCGCGAAGATGAACTCTGAGATATCCATGTGCAGGGCGGCAGCGTGTTGCTCCATCCTGCGGTACAAGGGCAGGGGGCAGCGGAAAGAAAGCGGGGCGCTGTTCTGCTGTTCCGTGTCGCTCATACCGGGAAAATTCTAGCAGATTGCACCGTGTGTGGCAACCCTTTTTTCCGGAGCCATCCAATGAGGTCACCTGTGCCCCAAAGATTTTGCGCCACCAATGGCGATTTGTCGAACTGTTGCGGGGCGCAAGCCCGCCTCTATTTGAGCCCCTTCTAGGGGCGGCAGAAGGTAGCCCAGGGTGAAGTCACGTAATGACGGAACCCTGGGTTGTAATGCCAACAAATCGGAACCCCGGAGCGAAGCGGAGTGGGTGGCAGAATGCTCG
>JAZRRO010000082.1:0-15025 GCA_045650805.1 Akkermansia sp. | reverse complement strand
CTACCACAGCAGCCCCCCTGCCCACTACGGTGGCACCGCTCACCAGCGGCAACTATGGCCATGCATCCAGCCGCGAGACACGCATCTCCATTGTACCCGATGGTCAAGGCGGCATGAAGAAAGAGCGCATCGACATTCACCGAGAGCTCGTTCCCGGCACCATGGAGATGAAGACCCGCATGTACATCAACGGCGTAGAGGTAGACCCCAACACCCGCCAACCGCTGGCTCCCGCTGCCGCACCGGCTCCTGTTGCTACCCCGGCTCCTGCTCCGGCTGAACCGGCTCCGGCCCCGGCCCCGGCAGAACCCGCCCCGGCATCCCAGCAAGATGCTGCCGATGACACCATCGTGGAGCACGTGCCGGCCAACGCAGAGCAACCCGACCCGGCAATCCCCGCCACCCCGGCACCTGCTATGCCCAACACCCCGGCACCCACCGCCACGGGCACCCCGCTGCCTGAAAACGAGAGCTTCTGATACGCTCGGGCAACCGCATTTTCCCATGGGGCAGGTGTAAAAACCTGCCCCTTTTTTCTTGGCTAATACGCCGGGCTGTGATAAAATGCGCACATGATGAAAATACTGGCAGCGACCGACTTTTCTGATGAATCAAAGCCTGTGTTGGATTTCACCGCCAACATGGTGAAGCAGTGCGGTGGCAAAATGTACCTGCTGCATGCGGTGGAACCCTGCATGATCGATGCCGCCGGCAGTTTGCCCACGGATGACAGCATGCTGGGCTTCATCCCCCCCGTCGGGCTCCCGGATGAGCGCCTGAACGAATGCAAGTGCCTGCTGGAGCGCGCAGATGCCCGCGCCAAGCACCTGGCCGCCACCATCAGCAAAGAATGGGATGTCCCCATCTACGGCAAAGCCGAAGAAGCAGACGATATCGTGGAATGCGTACACAACTTCTGCAAGCGACACGATATCGACATTCTGGTGATTGGCAACCGTCACCACACGCTGCTTTCCTCGATTCTGTTGGGTAATACGGCTGAAAAGCTGGTGCGCGCCGCCACCATTCCTGTGACAGTTGTTCCCTGCGGCAACAAAGCAAAAGCCACAAAATGAGAGTAATCTTCCTGGGAGATGTGGTGGGTGAGCCCGGCAGACTGGCGCTCTACCGCGCCGTGCCTGAATTGCGAGAGGAATTCGGGGCCGATGCCATTGTGGTGAACGGCGAAAATGCTGCCGGAGGCAAAGGTATCACCCCCAAAATTGCACGAGAATTTCTTGAAAAAGGGGTGGATGTCATCACGCTGGGGGACCATGTATGGGACCAAAGTGATTTGGCGCTCTGGCTCGACTCCGAGCCCCGCGTCCTGCGCCCGCTCAACCTGCAACGCGACAATCCGGGCACCGGGTCCGTCATCATCGACACCCCGAGCGGCAGCCTGGGCGTGATATGCCTGCATGGCCGCACATTCATGCGGAATGGCGCAGGCAACCCCTTCACCCATGGATGGGAAGAAGCCACAGCCCTGCGCAACGAAGATGGCGTGAAAGCCATTCTGGTCGACATTCATGCAGAAGCCACCAGCGAAAAAGTAGCGCTGGGGTACCACCTGGATGGCTGTGTATCAGCCGTATTGGGCACCCATACGCACGTGCAGACGGCAGATGCCCACATCTTGCCCGGTGGCACAGCCTACATGACAGATGCCGGCATGTGCGGTCCATACAACAGCGTCATCGGGCGCGACACCGAGCCCGTCCTCATGGGCTACGTGTCCGGCATGCCCTACAAACTTCCCGTCGGCGGTTGGCCGGCCATTGTGAGCGGAGCCTGCATCACCATTGATACAGAAACAGGCAAAGCCACCGAAATCATCCCCATAAACCGCATCTACGAAAAATGATGGATACCGAACGATTTGGGGGCATTGCCCGCCTGTACGGCGTGCCGGCAGCAGAGCGTCTATCCGCAGCACGTGTGGCCGTGGTGGGTATTGGCGGTGTGGGTTCCTGGGCAACAGAAGCGCTGGCCCGCAGCGGCGTGGGCACCATCATCCTGCAAGATATGGATGAGCTGTGCATCACCAACACCAACCGCCAGATTCACGCCATGCAAGGCACCTATGGGCAGCCCAAAGTGGAGGTGATGGCAGAGCGTCTCCGCCTCATCAACCCCGGGATGAACATCGTGCCGCTCATGTCCTTCTACACCGTATCGGCACCGGAGCGCCTGTTCGACACGGAGCCGGACGTCGTCATCGATGCGATTGACACCATGCGCCCCAAAGCACACCTGATTGCAGAATGCCGGAAACGCGGTGTCCCCATTGTGACCTGTGGTGGAGCCGGTGGCCGCATTGATGCCTCCTGCATTTGCATGGCTGATTTGGCTCGCACCTGTGGCGACAACATGCTTTCCCAACTGCGCAAGACACTGCGCAAGGACTATGATTTCCCGCTCTATGACCGTTGTCCGGAAGTAGGCATCCCCTGTGTCTACTCCCCGGAGCGCCCGCGTTTCCCGCGCTGTGACGGCAGCGTGAGCTGCGAGCGCGAACCCGGCCAAAAAGGTGGCATTGGCTGCGCCAGCGGCTTTGGTTCTGCCACCCACATCACCGGCACGTTCGGTTTCATGACCGCCGGTGCCGCCCTGCAAATTCTTACCTCCACCCCCGCACAAGATGAAGTTCTCTGACCGCACCGCCCGCGCCAACAAGCACACCGCCCGCCCGGAAGCACGCTTTGAAAAATCCCCTGCCCGTCCCGTTGTCAAATCTCTGGATGAGGGCGCGCTGCAAGATATTCTGGCAGAGCAGCCGCAGGGCCTCTACCTGATTCTTGATTGCATCCAGGACCCGCACAACCTGGGCGCTATTCTGCGCACAGCAGACGGCGCCGGCGTGGCAGCCGTCATCGCGCCCAAGGACAAGGCCGTCTGTATCACCGAAACGGTGCTCCGCGTCTCCGTAGGCGCGGCAGAAAAAGTACCCTTTGTGCAAGTGACCAACCTGGCTCGCACCATCAAGAGCATGAAAGAAGCCGGCATCTGGTTCGTGGGCACCTCGGACCACGGCGACCGCTCCCTGTACGATATGGACTTGAAAGGGGGCATCGCGCTTGTGATGGGAGCCGAGGGCGATGGCATGCGCCGCCTTACCGAAGAAAACTGCGACTTCCTCATCCGCATTCCCATGTATGGCAGCGTGCCCTGCCTCAATGTATCTGTGGCCACCGGTGTGTGCCTGTACGAAGCCGTACGCCAGCGCCAGCACAATGCCTGATAGCCGGACCAGCCCCGCTGCAGCCAGCTGCATCATCCGCATCGAGCCCGCCCCTGGCGTGCGCGTGCGCTTCATCTCAGACATGCACTATGGGCATGAGCGCTGCGAAGCCCCCACCCCCCAAGAACTGATGGAGGGCATGGAGGGCATCGGCATGCTGGTCGTGGTGGGCGATATGGCCGAAACACGCAAATGCCCCTGGCAAGAGCGCGGCATGGCGCTGCGCGAAGAATTGCGCAGCCTTTGCACCGAGAGAGGCATTCAACTGGTAGAAATCTCCGGCAACCATGATCCGGATACACCCGCGCTGCTGGCTCTCTTCTGGCAGGGGCGCGTGGCAGCCATGCACGGGCACGCCCTTTACAAAGAAGTGGCCCCGTGGAGTTGGGAATACCTGCGCAACAAAAAAGCCTGTCGGGAACTGATTGCCACGTTCCCCGATTGCGATACCAATCTGGAATCCCGCCTGGAGCTCTCCCGGGCCATGTGTACCCTCACCCCGCCCATCATGCGCCGCGAGGGTATCAAAAACCGCTATCTGCGCAGCTTCCTGCATTGTTTCTGGCCCCCGCAGCGCCCCATGCGCATCGTGTGGGGCTGGCTCACCTGCGGCCGGCGGGCAGAGCGCTTCATCCGCCGTTTTTTACCGGGAACAGAGACCCTGATACTCGGGCACTTCCACCGCTACGGCCATTGGCAATACGGCAAGCGCGCCATATTCAACACAGGTGCCTGGTTCAAGCACGCCACACCCTACGCCGTCGACATGCAGGACGGGCATGTCATCGCATACAAAAAATGGGGGCATTAACGCTCATCATCAGATGAGCGGGAGATGATGTACTGCGGGCGGCGCTTGATTTCCATGTACATTTTGGCCAGATATTGCCCGAAAATACCAAAGCAGAACAACTGAACACCGCTGAGCAGCAGGATGATGCACACCATCGAGGTCCACCCATCCACGGAGTTATGATACAGGTACTGGCGTATCACCAAACTCACCAGCGCAACGGCGGAAATCATCATAAACAACAGCCCGAGTATGGCCGAAAGGGTGAGCGGAATCGTGGTGAATGCCACAATCCCCTCCACCGAATACTTGAACAACTTCCAGAATGACCACTTGGTCTCCCCGGCCACGCGTTCCACATTTTCGAACTCGAACCACTTGGTGCGGAAGCCAATCCACTCATACAAGCCCTTGGAGAAGCGATTCACCTCCGGCATGGAGATGAGCGCATCCAACGCCTTACGGGAGAGCAACTTGTAATCGCGAGCTCCATCCACCAACTGGGTGGTGGACATGCGATTGATGAGGCGGTAAAAACGGCGTGCAAAGAACGAACGGATGGGGGGCTCGCCCTTGCGGGAAACACGCCGCGTGCCGGCGCAGTCATAGCCTTCCTCACGCACCGCCTTGAGCATATCCGGCAGCAGTGCGGGCGGGTCCTGCAAATCAGCATCCATCACGGCGGCATAATCACCTTTGGCTGCCTTCAAACCGGCCAGAATAGCACCTTCTTTGCCAAAATTGCGGGAAAACGAGAGCCAACGCACAATGGGGTACTGCTTTGCCACATCCTGCATCACTTCCAGGGTGTTATCCCGGCTGCCATCATCCACCAGAATGACCTCGGCCTCTACCCCCTCCATGCTATCCAGCACGCGCGTCAATTCTGCCATGAACGGACGCAAGGCTTCAGACTCATTGTAACAGGGAACAACCAAGGATATCAGCATAAGCGACATGCTACCACTCCCCCCAGCCTAAAACAAGCTCAAAATACGCTACAGCACTACAAAATGCGCATCCGCGTGGCGCGTTTGAGTCTTGACCCCCCGCCGCTTTTTTGCTAGTCTCAGGGCAATGGTTAAGCGTATTCTCAGCGGGTTGATGATGCTCTGCGTCATGCTGGTATTCACGGCATGTCATCAGGAGGACCCGAACAGTCGTACCATTCGCATCGGGTGTTTCCCCAATGTGACGCATGTGCAGGCCCTGGTTGCGCGCAACATGAGCCGCACCGGCGAGGGGTGGTTCGAGCGCTACCTGCCCGGCTTCCAAATTGAGTGGTACACCTACAATGCCGGACCCACTGCCATGGAAGCTATCTTCGGACGCACAGTTGATATCACCTACGTAGGCCCCAGCCCGGCGCTGAATGCCTTTGCCGTGTCGCAGGGGCGAGAAGTACGCCTGATGGCCGGAGCAGTCAACGGCGGTGCAGCCCTGATGGTTGCCCCGGACAGCGGTATCACCAAAGCCGCCGATTTCAAGGGGCGCAGCATCGCCACCCCGCAATTGGGCAACACGCAAGACGTGTCCTGCCGCGCCTGGCTCACCCGTAATGGGTTGACCTGCACCCTGGAAGGCGCAGGCGATTGCCGCGTGGCCCCCACGCCTAATTCCATGCAGCTGCAGCTCATGAAGCAAGGAGATATTGATGCCTGCTGGACGGTGGAGCCCTGGGTATCCCGCATGGAAATGATGGCCAACGCCCGCACGCTGGTGCAAGAACCGGATGTTGTCACCACCGTCATGGTAGGGCGCGTTGCCTGGCTAAACCACCACCCGCAAGAGGCCGCTGTGATCTTGAAAGCCCACCGCGAGCTGACCCAATGGATTCAGGAGCACCCGGAAGAAGCGCAAGCGCGTGTCACCGATGAGCTCACCCACCTGACGCAAGCCCCCATGGAAGCCGAGCTGGTGCGCCGCGCCTGGCAACGTCTCAAACTGACGGATGCCATCGACCTGCCGGGGCTGGAACAATTTGTCAAAGACGCACAAATGAGCGGATTACTGGACCGCGTCCCCCCGCTGGAAGGAATCATTTACCGGGAACATTAAATGATACAGGAAAAACTACACGAAGAGATACACAACTACCCCACCGCCAAACTCAGTGTGGAGCACGTGTGCAAGGACTTCATCACCAACAACGGGTCGGTGGTGCGGGCCTTGGATGACGTATCGCTCACCATCAACGAAGGGGAGTTTGTCTGCTTTGTCGGGCCGAGTGGCTGCGGCAAATCAACCCTGCTCAACATTATCGCCGGGCTGGAGAAACCGGACAGCGGCATGGCGTTGATAGATGGCACCCCCATCACCGGGCCGGGCCGAGACCGCATGATGATGTTCCAGGAGCACGCCCTCTTCCCCTGGCTGGATGTGATTGGCAACGTGATGTTCGGGCTCAAGCAAAAGCCCAACCTGAATGACAAAGAGCGCCTGGAAGTAGCCAAGTATTACCTGTACCTGGTGAAGATGGACCGCTTTGCCCACGCCAACATTCACGAACTCTCCGGCGGTATGCGCCAGCGCGTGGCGTTGGCTCGCTCCCTGGCACCCAACCCCAAGATTCTGCTCATGGACGAGCCCTTCTCCGCGCTGGATGCCATGACACGCGAACGCCTGTACGGCGACATTCAGGACGTGTGGGAAAAGCGCCGCAAGACCATCATTTTTGTGACACACAATGTGCGCGAGGCCGTATGCCTGGGCAGCCGCGTGATTTTGTTCTCTCCCCACCCCGGCCGCGTGCGCGAGAAATTCACCGTGAACCTGCCTCGCCCGCGCAACATCAACAACCACGATTTGGCAGACCTCTCCCAGGAAATCACCTCTGCCCTCAAAGGCTACACCGCAGCTGAATCTGATTAACCCGCCATGAAACGCGTACTTATCACCATCATCTTCTTCCTGCTGCTCATTCTGGTATGGGCTGCGCTGACAGGCGATTTGGCTTTTATGGGGATAGACATAGCGCTCTGGTCGCCCTATGTGCTTCCCCCGCCCAGCACCGTGGGGCAATACCTGTGGGATAACACGCTCAACGGCAAAATCCCGCTTTCCATGCTCATCACCCTGCGCCGTCTGCTCATTGGCTATGCCATCGGGCTTATCATCGGTGTACCGCTGGGGATGCTGGCGGCGCGATTCCGCAGCGTGAATGATACCCTTGGCATGCTGGCGCTGGGGCTCCAGGCGCTGCCCAGCGTGTGTTGGGTACCGCTGGCATGCATCTGGTTCGGGCAAACGGAGGCGGCCTTGCTCTTCGTGGTCATCATGGGCACGCTGTGGAGTGTGCTGCTCTCCACCCAGAACGGCATGAAAAACGTGCCGCCCATCTACGCCCGCGCCGCCCGCACCATGGGTTCCTCCCCGCTGCACACGCTGGTATTTGTGACGCTGCCGGCCTCTGCCCCCTTTGTGGTAAGCGGCATGAAGCAAGGCTGGGCCTTTGCCTGGCGCTCACTCATGGCAGCGGAAATATACGTTTCTGTGGTTTCCGGCTTCGGCATTGGTCAATACTTGCACTACGGGCGCGAGCTGCAACGCATGTATCAGGTCATCGGCGTCATGTTCATCATCATCCTGGTGGGCTTGCTGGCTGATAAGATTCTGTTCTCCCCCGTGGAATCCTGGCTGCACCGCCGCTGGGGGACAGGCAAAGAATAAACCACACGCACCATGGCTGATTGGATTGAAGAACTGCAACGCGAACTGGGCGACTGCGTCCATACGGATAGCCCCACGCTGGAAGCTCACGCGGGGGATAAATGGCATGCCGCCCACCTGCCGGAAGCCGTTGTGCTGGCCACTTGCACGGCCCAGGTGGCTGCGGCCATGAAGGTGGCCGCCAAACACCGCATACCGGTGACGCCGCGAGGTGCCGGCGTAGGCTACGTGGGGGGATGCGTCCCCGTGCGTGGGGGCCTGGTCATTTCCACGGCACCGATGCAGCGCATTGTGGAGCTGAATCCGGCAGATGGGGTAGCGGTGGTGGAAGCCGGCGTGCTGACCGCAGATTTGCAGGAAGCCTGTGCACGCGTCGGTTGGTTTTACCCGCCGGACCCCGCCTCTCGCAAAGAATCCAGCATCGGCGGCAACATTGCCACCAATGCGGGTGGTCCCCGCTGCCTGAAATACGGCGTGACCCGCAGCTACGTGCTGGGGCTGGAAGTGGTGCTGGCAGATGGCCGCATCCTCACCTGCGGTGGGCGCACCCACAAGAACAAACAAGGCTTTGACCTCACCGGGCTTTTCTGTGGCTCGGAAGGCATGCTGGGCATCATCACCCGGGCAACACTCCGCATCATCCCCGCACCGCCGGCGCGCGCCGCGCTGCACGCCTCCTTCCCCCGCTTTGCACTGGCCGCGCAAGCCGTGCAAAACATCCTGCAAGGCGGGCACCTGCCCTGTGCCATCGAAATTACAGATGCCTACACGCTGACCGCCGCCCGAGCCTACCTGCAAAATGATGTTTTACCCGCAGACGCGCAGGGGCACATCATCGTAGAGATTGATGGCCAGGCCGATGCCGTGGCCACAGAACTGCAAAGCATCACCCGCATCCTGCAAGACACGGGCGCCACCACCATCTGCCCGGCCTGCACAGAAGATGAAGTGGAGCAAATCTGGCAACTGCGCCGCGAGTTCTCGTACAGCCTGAAAGCAACGGGGCTCACCAAGCTCAATGAGGACATCGTCATCCCCCGTTCGCAACTGGTGCAGCTGGTAGAGTTCTGCGAATCCATGCAGCAGGAGACGGGCATCCCCGTGGCCTGTTTCGGCCACTCAGGAGACGGCAACATCCACACCAACATCATGGTGCCCAAGGATGCGCAGGGGAAAGACATTCGCGAACCGGCCGATGCACTGGTCAACCGTCTCTTCCGGTGGGTGACAGAGCATGGCGGCAGCATCACCGGCGAGCATGGCATCGGGCTCGCCAAAGCCCCCTGGTTCCCCGCAGCCATCGGCGAGACGGCCATGGATACCCACCGCGCCCTCAAGCAAGCGCTCGACCCGCTCCATATCCTCAACCCCGGTAAAATGAGCCTGGACTAAGCCCCCCATGTCAAGACACTGGCAACTCCGAGATGAATGCTGGTCTCTGCCTCCGCAGGGTGCCATCATGGGTATTCTCAACGTCACCCCGGATTCCTTTTCCGATGGCGGGGCGCACCTTACCCTCGATGCGGCGCTGGCCCATGCCCGCAGCATGATAGAAGCCGGGGCGGATATCATCGATATTGGAGGGGAATCCACCCGACCGGGCTCCGCAGAAACCTCTCCGGCAGAAGAACAGGCTCGCGTCATCCCCGTCATCCGCGCGCTTCGTGCAGAGTTTCCGCAGCTGCGCATCTCCATCGATACGCGCCACGCCACCACAGCAGAGGCGGCGCTGATTGCCGGTGCTGACATTGTGAACGACATCACCGCATTGGTGGATGCCGACATGCGCCGCATCTGTGCCACCTACCCCTGCGGCATCATCCTCATGCACATGCAGGGCACCCCTGACACCATGCAGCAGTCCCCGCACTACGATGATGTGGTGGCCGAAGTACGCCAATTCTTCGCCGACCGACTCGAGCTCGCGGCACAGGCCGGCATCTCCCCCGAGCGCATCTGCCTGGACCCCGGCATCGGTTTCGGCAAAACAACGGAGCACAATCTGAGCCTTATCCGCCACCTGGAAAGCCTGCGCGTGCAAGACCGCCCGCTGCTCATGGCTCTGTCCCGCAAGGCATTTATGGGGCGCATTCTGCAAGATGCTCAGCTATCCAAAACGAATCCTCTACCCACCGTTGCCATGAGTCTGATGGCCGCTGATTGCGGCGCAGAACTGCACCGCGTGCATGACGTTGCAGAGCTGCACCAGGCACTCCGCTTGCGCGCCGCGCTGCTGCAAGCCTGATACTTTTTTGACACCCATTCCCGCCTATGAACACCTGGATTACCGCCTCTTTCAGTCCCACCGGCTCCACCCGCGCTATCTCCCAAGCCATCGCCGCAGGCAAAGAACAACAGCACATTGATTTGCTGAAGCCCACAGAGGCGCAGCTCATCCCCGCCACCTCTCCGCTGCTGGCCGTAGTACCCGTTTATGGCGGCCGCGTGCCGGCCATCGCCATTGAACGCCTCAGCGCGCTCCAGGGCGAGGGTGGCCCCGCCATCGCCGTGGTGGTGTATGGCAACCGCGCCTACGAAGATGCCCTGCTGGAACTCAAAAACACGCTGACCGGCTGTGGTTTCCGCGTAGTAGCCGCAGCAGCATTCATTGCAGAGCACTCCATTGCCCGCAGCATTGCCACAGGCCGCCCGCACGCGCAGGATAAACAAACAGCCGCCGAGTTCGCGGCTGCCATCGAAGCCAAGCTTGCCCTCCCCATCGCCGAACAGGCAGAGGTCTCCGTTCCCGGCAATGAGGAAATGAAACCGCTGCCGCAAATGCCTGCCACCCCCATGGTGACAGATGCCTGCGGTGGCTGCGGTTACTGTGCCCGCCAATGCCCCACCCAAGCTATCCCGGCCGGTAATCCGCGTACCACAGATGCCTCACGCTGCATTCTCTGCATGCGCTGCGTGAGCATCTGCCCGCGCAAGGCACGCATCCTGCCGCCCCCGCTTCTGGAGGGGATGACCGCTCGCCTGCAGCTCTGCGCCGCAGAGCCCCGCTTGCCGGAGCTCTATGTGTGACCCGGGGCGTCAGATGGCGCCACCACGGCTCAACATCTGCGTCAATTCAAACTGGAAGGCCTGCAACTCGACCGGGCTGGGCGTACCGCTCAGCTCGCTCCAGCCAAAGCGCCCCATCTGGTCAATCTGCCAAGAACCCTTCACCCCGGAGGGGAACTCCGTCTTGCCGGAAAGCAAGGTACCGGGAATCTGCAATTCATCCAGTGTCACCACCGGTTTACCACCGGCGGGCGCAGGCATGGCGGCGGGTTCCTCCGGTGCCGGGGCAGGTGCGGGGGCCGGCTCTTCCTTGGGTGCGGGGACAACAGCCTCCGGCTTGGCAATCTCAATCCCGTGATCCAGCAGCAGGAAACGCACATCCATGTAGGTCATGTGCACATCACACTCTGCCACCAGGTTTTTCTGGATACCATTCAAATCCACCCCCTGGGCAGCCCACTGGCGCACCAGGTCAAGTTGTTCCGGAGATAATGTTGTTGCCATGCACGCATCTTACTCCTGCCCCTCCGCTTTGGCAAGCAGGAAGCGTGCCCGCATCACCTTGCAAGACATAACAGCTTAATTTTGTAAAATTCAACTTTACAAGCACCGCTCGCTTCCCTATCATGGGGGCATGTACAACACCATGGTTTCTGACAATATGGATGCCCTCATCAAATTGGCTCTGGATGAGGACTTCGGGGATGGCGACGTGACCTCCACCTACTTTGTGCCTGCTGAGTTGAAGGCAAAGGCCTTGCTGCGCCCGCGGTCTCAGGGCGTGCTTTCCGGCGTGAAGGTGGCAGAAGCCGTATTCAAGGCCGTAGACCCCACGCTGAAGGTGGAAGTGCTGCTGCATGACGGCGAAAAGGTATCTCCAGGAGCCATTGTGATGTCCATTGAGGGGTCTGCCCGCTCCATTCTGGGAGCAGAGCGCACCGCGCTCAACTTCATCCAGCGTCTTTCCGGCGTGGCCACCATGACGCACAAGTACGTGAAGGCCATCAACCACACCTCTTGCCGCTTGCTGGATACCCGCAAGACCACCCCCGGCTACCGTCTGTTGGAAAAGGCTGCCGTGGTGCATGGCGGGGGCAACAATCACCGTCTGGGGCTCTATGACCGCGCCATGGTCAAGGATAACCACCTGATGACAGATGGCGACACGGCGCACTTGCAGGCCTGCATCAACCAGCTCAAGGCTGACAAGCCCGGCGTGGAAGTGGAACTGGAGGCCGACACCCTCACCCAGGTGGAAGCTTTCCTCAAGCTCACGGGTGTGGATTACATCCTGCTGGACAACATGAGCAATGACGACATGCGCAAGGCTGTCGAGATGCGAGGCAAGAACCGCAAGCCCTACTTTGAAGCCAGCGGTGGTCTCACCCTTGAAACCGCTCCTGCTGCCGCCGAAACCGGTGTGGATTTCATGAGCTTCGGCTGCCTCACCCACTCCGTCCCCTCTCTGGACCTGGGGCTGGATTTCACTGTAACCCGCTAAATGTCATTACCGACCCCGAGAGAAGCCCTCATCACCCTCAACCTGATACCCGGGCTGGGGTCGGTACGCATTCAAGCTCTGCTGGATTTTTTTGGTTCGGCAGAGCTTGCGCTGGCGGCGCCTGCATCCATGCTGGAGCAAGTGCCGCGCCTGGGGCCCAAATTGGCCGCCGCCATCGCCGATTGGCGAAATTGCACCAACCCCGCAGCCGAAATGGAAGCTGCGGCACAGTGGGGAGTGCGCATGGTAACCCTGCTGGATGATGATTACCCGCAAGCCTTGCGCCGCATGGCCGACCCGCCGATTATTCTCTACGTGCGGGGGGAATGGCAACCGCAGGATGATGAACGCGCGGTAGCCGTTGTAGGCTCCCGCCAGGCCACCCCCTATGGCATGATTCAAGCCCGCCGTTTTGCCCGCGAGCTGGCAGAAAACGGCTGCACCATCATCTCCGGGCTGGCTCTGGGGGTGGACACAGCCGCCCACTCCGGCGCTCTGGATGCCGGTGGCCGCACCATCGCGGTGATTGGCTCCGGTATGGCCCAGCTCTTTCCCCAAGAGAATGAAGCGCTGGCGGCACATATTGCCAACGGCCACGGCGCGGTTGTGAGCGAGTTTCCCATGTTCATGCGCCCGGGGCGCACCACGTTCCCCCAACGCAACCGTATCGTGGCCGCGTGGAGCCAGGCCACCTTGGTGGTAGAAGCCCCCACCCGCAGCGGAGCCCTCATCACCGCCCGCATGGCCGCTGCGGATTATGGGCGCACCGTCTTTGCCCTGCCGGGGCCCGTGGACCGAGTCTCCAGCACCGGTTGCCACGCCCTCATCCGCGAAGGGGCCATTCTCTGCACCGCACCGGAGGAGCTCATGGCCGACATGAACTGGAACAGCTCCCCGCAGCAGCTGAACTTCAATTTCGACACCCCCACACCCGCCGATTCGGCAGAAACAGCGGTTCTGGCAGCCATTCGCGATGGGTTTGACACGCTGGATGCCCTGTGCCCGGCGCTGGGCATGCCCGCACACGAGCTCACCCCCCTGCTCATGCGCATGCAAGTGCGCCGCATCATCACGCCGCTTCCCGGTGGCCGATTCAAATAACGCGAGCTGAAGCCTGAGTAAAAATCACAACATCAAAAAAAAGACATAAATTTGGCTTGCAATTTGCGGCGAGTTGCTGTATAAGTGGCGACCCCTTTCCGCAGTGATGCGGGTAAACCTTTACAAAAACAACAAGATATGTCCAAGCATTCCACTCTGAAAGCAACTGGTACCGTCGGCGGTAAGCGTTCTGTTCTCAAGCGTTTCGAACGCGTGAAGCTCCTCAAGGAGCGTGGCCAGTGGAAGGAAGGCCAGAGCCCCATCGGTCTGCCCAAGACCAAGTTCGACGCCTAAGCCGGTGAAGCGCTCTGCTGCAGGGAAAGTCGGCGACCGACCTTATGTTCGTGTCCCCTTTCCCTGTACCGGATAGCCCGTCAGGTGTTGCACAACACCACGACATTGTACCTGGTACAGATTTTCGCCTCACGGCTGTCGAAAGCCGCGAGGCTTTTCCTTTTACAACGAAAAGCCCCCTTTTACCCCACCGCTTCCCATGTCTGAAGAACCCAACTATGCAGCCGCCCAGGAAGGCAGCGTGCGTCTCAACAAGTTTCTTGCCTCCTGCGGCTACGAATCCCGCCGCGCCTCTGACCGCCTGATTGCCGAGGGCCGCGTTGAAGTCAACGGCAAGGTCGTAGACACCCCCGGTCTGCGCGTCCTGCCGACCGACTTTGTGAAAGTAGACGGGCACCGCGCTACGCCCAAGGAAGAGGTAGCCATCCTGCTCAACAAGCCCCGCGGCTATGTGTGCAGCCGCGATGCTCAGGGTGCCATCGGCACGGTATATGACCTGCTGCCGCCCAAGTACCGCTACGCCAACTACGTAGGCCGCCTGGATGCCGACAGCGAAGGCTTGCTCATCTTCACCAACAACGGCAGCCTGGGGCAGCAGATTGGCCACCCCTCCGGCGGCATTGAAAAGGAATACTGGGTCACGCTCGACCAGGCATTCGACAACAGCGTGCTCATTCAGCTGCTCAAGGGTGTGCGCATCCCCGAGGGTCAGGCCAAGGCCAAGTATATTTCCCGTCTCTCCGCCCGCCGCGCTTGTGTGGTGTTGGAGCAGGGGCTGAAGCGCCAGGTGCGCCAGATGTTCTCCTGCCTGGGGCTGCGAGTCCGCAAGCTGGTGCGCGTGCGCATCGGTTCTCTCTGGGGTGGCGATTTGGAGCCCGGCAATGCAGAATTGCTCACGCCCGAGCAGATTCAGCTTGCCTGCACCAATCCCCGCCGCCGCAAGGGTCTGGTAGGCGCCAAGCAGGCCTTCAAGCCCCGCCCCGTGCAGCAGCAGACAGACAGCGCTGACGACTTCGATACCGAGGATGAGGATTACATCTTCAACCCCGCTGACTTTGAAACGGAGGAGGAAGCTCTGGGTATCTCCACCAAGTTCGTTGATGGCGAATCCTACGAACCCGAGCGCGATAACGGCCGCCGTCCCTTTGGCCGCGCCCCCCGCAGCAAGCGCGATTTTGATGGCGAGCGCCGTTCCCTCGGCGACCGCGACCGCAAGCCCTTTGGCGACCGCCGCTCCTTTGGCGACCGCTACCGCAAGCCCTTTGGTGAGCGCCGCTCCTTCGGCGACCGCGACCGCAAGCCTTTTGGTGAGCGCCGCTCCTTCGGCGACCGCGACCGCAAGCCCTTCGGTGAACGCCGCTCCTTTGGCGACCGCGACCGCAAGCCCTTCGGTGAACGCCGCTCCTTTGGCGACCGCGAC
>JAZRRO010000081.1:0-11710 GCA_045650805.1 Akkermansia sp. | reverse complement strand
GGGTAGACCAGCACCGGTGCGCCATCGGCCGGGGGGAGTTTGGCGCCCGCCATGTTGGCCAGGCTGTAGCGCGAGACACGCGCGCGCGGCATGCGGATGCCGGGCGGGTTCAGGTGCAGCCCTTTATCATTGTAGCTGACGATGAGATAGTGGCGGCGCCAGCGGCGGTGGCGCAGGTAGATGAGCAGCATGCCGGCCACCACGGCCAGCTGTGCCACGGCAAAATGAAAATAAATGAGGCGGCGAAGATGCAATTCATCTTCCGCCGCCAAATCTGCATGCGAAAGCCGCATCCCACAATCTACCGAGCCCCAGATTGCCGCCGCAAAGGCAGCAATGCACAGGAGCAACAGGCAGGTGAGGATGCGGCGTTGCACAGGTTCAGCTTGCTGTGTTACACGGCAACATCGGTGCCATTTTCAGCATCCTGCAATTCCTGGCGCAGGCTGTGCTTCTTGTCGAAAGCCAGCACGCAGGGAGATGCGATGAAGATGGAGGAGTACGTACCGATGAAGATACCCAGAAGCATGGTGATGGAGAAGTCGCGCATGGCGGGACCACCCAGGGCGATGAGGGCAATCAGCACCGCAATCGTGGAGCCCGAGGTGAGCAGCGTACGGGACAGCGTGGTGTTGATGGCCTCGTTCATGATGTCCTTCAGGTCATCCTTCGGGTCAGCCAGGAGCAGCTGCTCGCGGATGCGGTCATAAATCACGATGGTATCGTTGATGGAGTAACCGGCTACCGTGAGGAAAGCGCCGATGTGGATGATGTTCAGCTCTGTGCCCATGAGCACCACCACGCCGATGACTGCGGCCACGTCGTGTGCGGTGGAGATGAGCGCACCCATGGCAAAGCTCCATTGGAAGCGGATGGCCAGATACATGGTGATGCCCAGCAGACCGGCAATGAGAGCCCAGCAAGCTGTCTTGAAGAAGGTGGAGCCCAGCGCAGCGCTGATATCTTCCACGGACTCGGCGGGCAGTTCCTTCATGCCCGGCACGGTGTCGCGCAGGGTGGTGTTGATCTTGGCGGCGTCTTCCTTGTTGGCGCAGCGCACCTTGAAGTTGCGGTCGGTGGCGTTGTCGAACTCCTGCACGGTGGGAGACTTGGCCAGGGTCATGCCCATCACGGTCTTTTCCACCTCGGCGTAGTTTACCTTGGAGTCATTGGGCACCACGTAGGTGATGGTGGCACCACCGGTGAAGTCAATACCCAGGGACTGCTCACCGCGCACAAAGATACCGTAGGCAGCGCAGCCCAGAATCAGCACGATGGAGGCGATGGCCGTGGGCTTGCGGTACTTCATGAAGTCAAACACCTTGCCGGAGAACGGTGCGCGGGCGAAGGTGAAGTTCTTGAGCACGCCCAGGTGCTCTGCCCAGAAGAAGAGTACGCGGGTGACCACGATAGCACCGATGAGGGAGGTGATGATACCCACGCTGGTGGTCACGGCGAAGCCCTTGATGGAGCCGCTGGCCAGCCAGAACAGAATCACTGCCGTGATAAGGGAGGTGATGTTGGAGTCCCAAATAGCGGAGAAGGCTTTTTCATATGCATTGCGCAGGCAGATGATGAAGGGGCGACCCAGCTGCTGCTCTTCGCGCATGCGTTCGTAAATCAGCACGTTGGCGTCCACGGCCATACCCATGGTCAGCACGATACCGGCGATACCCGGCAGCGTCAGCACGAAGCCGAACAAGCTCATCAGACCCAGCAGCGCCAGGGCGTTGAAGGTCAGACCGAACATGGCCACGATACCGGCGGTGCGGTAGTACCAGTAGCAGAAAGCAAAGATACCCAGCAGACCGATGAGACCGGCCACGGTGCCTTGCTCCAGAGCGCTCTGACCCAGCTGAGCAGATACGTTCTTGCGGCCTTCCACCTTCAGGTCGCTGGAGAGGGGGTTGGCCAGAGCCTTGGAGATGTCCTCGGGTTCGCCCTTGGCATTCAGACCGGAGATGTTGAACTCTTTGTGCAGCACGGCCTGCACCACGGGGGCGCACTTAATCTGGTTGTTGAGCACCACGGCCAGGCGGTCGCGGCCGATGGTCATGGCGCCTGTGAGACGGCCCATGCGGTTGGCGCCGGTGCGGTTGAGCACCACATTCACGTGGCCCTTCTGCACATAGTCGGGCTGGGCGTGTGCCACTTCCTTACCGGTGATGTATACGTCCTTCTGCATGGCGGCGTAGGGTTTCTGCAGCACCATGTAGTCGATCACCTGTTCGCCCTTGTATTCACCCTCGGTGTAGAGCACGGGCACGCCGGTCTCGCTGTCCGTGCGGGGGTAGGGCATAATCATGTAGTCATTCAGACCCATGCGGGAAGGAATGCGGGGCATGGCCGGGGCGCGTACACCCTTGGTCTCTGCGGCCACTGCTTTTTTGTATTCGTGCAGGCGCTGCTCATACACAGTGATGGCTTCCTGCGTCTCCGGGTCAGCAATCACGCGGTCGCTGTCGTGGTACACGGCCAGCAGCTCCAGCTTGGCCATCTTGGTGAGCATTTTCACCATGGCCTCAATCTTTTCCTTGTTGCGCTCCTCGTTCTGGGCGTCCTGCTGGGGAATCTGGATGAGAATCTTGTTGTTGGAGTGCAGAATCTGCACTTCGCTTGTACCGGTGGAGTTCAGACGCTCTTCCAGAATGGAGCAGGCCTGCTGCATGTCATCTTCGCTGGGCGGTACCAAGCTGCCGTGGTCATTCAGCTTCGGCTGCACCTCCAGCGTCAACTCTGTGCCGCCTTTGATGTCGATACCGTACTGCATACCGTTCACAAACAGTGACAGCAGGCAGAATGCGGACAGACCCACGATGAAGAATGTGCCGGCATTGCGCTTTGCTTTGTCCAGCTCTGCGGAGAGATACCAGAAAAACAGCACAATGAGCAAAATGCCCATGCAGAAATAAAAGAAGGGCGATGCAGTGATGTCTATGAGAAATTGAGGCATGATTCGCGTGTGTTTAACCGCGCTATTTTGCCATCTTTCACCCCCACGTCAAGCTTCCATCGTGGCAGTACAGGGTAGATTCGCCAGAAATTGCGTTGATATATGAATTTTCAGGCACATCAGCCGCAAAAAAGCCACCTTGGCCGAATGTTGGGCCAAGGTGGCATGTAACAGTCATTACGATTTATCAGAAACGATAGGTGGCGCCTGCGCTGGCGCTGTGGTTGGTAGCGTGGGGGACCAGCTCCAGGTTGTAGCCGGCATTCACACTCCAGCTTTCATTGAGCTGATGCGTGGCACCCACGCCGATGTTTACACCGGCGCGCCCGGGGTTGGCACCACTGCGGCATGTGCCACCCACGACGGCGGCGGGGTTATCACGCAGCATGTCACCGATGAAGCTCACCTCGCCATTCAGCGCGGTCTTGGCGGTGGCCATCCAAGTGGCGCCCACGCCCAGTTCCACACGCAGGTTTTCCAGCGAATCAGCTTTCACACCGGCTGTCGGCGTGGCGGCATCCACGTGCAGATATTGCACGCCGCCAAAGGCGCGCACCACGGTGCGTTCATTCAGCGTGCGGGCATAGCTCAGGCGGGCATCCAGCTGTGCGCTGTGCTGTGTCCAATCGTAGCGTTCGCCCATCAAGTCTGCTTCGTTTTCACTGCGGCCGTAGGCGGCGCTCCAGTCCAGAGTCAGCTCTCCATTGGCCGTTTTCTTGAGTTTGCTCTGGCCATAGAGGGCAAAGTGCGTGGTGTCCTGATCTGCGGCATAGGCGGAGAAGGTGTTCACCTTGCCCCAGGTGTAGCCCATGGCCACGCCGATGTTGTGTTTCTCCGTGGCGTTGATTTCTGCACCCACGGCAGCACCCCCCATGTTGTAATCAGCCCCCTGTGCCGCGCCGCGCGAACTCTGGCGGCTGCTGGCTCCCAGTGCGGTACCCCAGGCGGCGCCACGGCCCCCGTTCAGCGCCGTTGCATTCTGGCCGCGGCCATCGATGCTATCCACAAAGGCGCGGCTGGCCTTGGCGGCTCCCCACGTGGTCTGCACCAGCGTGTCGCTCACCTTCGCCAGCGCGGCATCTACAGCGGAAGCTGTGACAATCGGCGGTGTTGAGTCGCTTCCCTCTGCTGTCTGATGTTCTTGCTCCGTAGCACTGGTTGTTATCAGGTATTCGCTCGCCCCGGAGGTGATGTATTTGTTCCATTCTTTGTAGTCCGTCACCGTCAGCAAGATGCTGGTCTGCTTCTTGTCCAGAGTCAGCGAGCAATAGGACTCATCCAATCCCAGCAGCGCATACAGGTCGCTGGAACTGTTCAGATTACTTGTCTTGAAGGTGAAGAGTTTGAATTGCTTCTTGTTTACCTCCTTTTCTTTCACGTTGAATGCCAGATAGATGCTATTCTCTCCGGAAAGGGTCAGGCTGTTTTTCACCTTCACCGTCTGCTGTTTTGTGCTGTTCAGGTGCAGGGTCGCGTCATTCAGTGTCAGATTGGTGGCCGAAAGCGCCCCGCTGAGTGTGATGGTGGAACCATCGGATACCTGCAAGTGGCCGTCAACGCTCATGCTGCCGTTGACGTTCAGTGTCGAGTAGCCGTCGATGATGTTGTCAGCTTTTTTATCTTTGACGGACAATTTCAGAGCTTTCTCTGATGACAAAACCAGGGTGGATTCACTGACCATATTAAGGCTATTGGCTGTCAGCGCGCTGTCCAGGAATAACCGGGCCGAGTCAAGTTCGTATGCCGCGTTCTTGAAAGAACAGCCTGTCATCATGCTGAAACTGCCCCCGGCCAGTTTGACGGTCAGACCACCCTTGGCTGAGATTGCCCCCTTACCCATCAAGACACAGGATGCGCCGCCGCCGTACCACTCCAGGATGGTATGGTTCTTGCCCGGAACATTCACTGCTTTAGGCAGGTACATATCCCCCCACACGGCGTAAATGTCGCCCTCCAACGTGCTTTCGCAGGGATACATGTCCATTACGTTGGTTGCGACGGCGTATGGCTTGAACACAATATCGAAGCATTCTTCATACTCATTGTACATCGCTACAAAGGCACCCAGATTGCCCGTTTTGACCGTTTTATAGGATTCGTTGATGTAGTAGCAGAATTCATCAGATTCCTTCACGTGTTTGCCATACCCCAGGCTGAAGGTGAGGTTGCTGAGTTTGCCGGTGTATGAATCGCAGGAGAAGAAGACGAATCCATCTCCCAAGGTTTCGATAACCTCATCAATCATCTCTTGGGGCGGATTCTTTGTCCACGCGCCGCACTCATCGCAGTCGCCATCACCGTAGTAGTTGAGGTCATAGATGACTGTTGTTTTTCCGCTGATCTTAGCATTACCATAGATGCGGGTTGAAGTATTGTAACCATCTGTAAGGATGGGGGTATCTTTGGAAGCACCATTGATGATAATATTTCCCACAATGGTCTGATTATTGAGTAGATTGCTAATATTCTTTGTTGATATTTCAGTATTGGCATAGATGATGCCGATATCATCTAAATAGTTTATTTTGCAATTTTTGTTGTTAAACGTAATGCTTTGAAAACCGTATACGCAATCCACAGAGAAGGCGTTGTTGAATACCAGATGACTATCATCCTCCCAGCTTGAGATTACATCCCATGCGCCCGGGCTTCCCTTGGACTCCAATACATAGGTGCCTTCGCCCAGTTGCCAATCTGTCCAGTCATTGTTGATTTTTCCGCTGCCTGTCAACTTGTAGGTGGTGTCACTATTGCCGCTCCATTCGATGGTGGTGACATCATATTTTCCGGTTTTGATGTTGCTGTTGATGTGAATATTGGCATCATCTATATAGTAATGACGGTTTTCGTAGTAGAAGTCGAACCAGTCATCATAGCCGGAATCAACTTCATATTCGCAGTTGTTCAGAATCACCGTATTGGTCGCCATCTTACCCATGGCCGGTGCCACCATGAGCAAGGTGAGTAATGTGATGCAGGAAAGTTTTAATTTCATGGTAAAGTATGGTGGGTTAGTACTGTCATAATATGCCTGTACAAAAAGAATGCAAGAAAAATGACGATTGATAACCAAAAAATAAAGGGAGCTTGTGGACTCCCTTTGTTTTCGCTTTTGGGCGGTGTATTTAGTAATTAGTGAGCTTGCCGTTGCGGGCTTTGAGCCCCTTTTGCATATTTTGCTGCATGAGCTGGCCCTGGCGGGTGGCAGCGCCTTCCGGGGTCCAGCTGGGCACATAGTCATTCCATTTTTTGCCACTCTTGACCTGGGCCCAGTGTTCGATGGGGTATTGGTGGTTTTCCGGGTAGACGGAAGAGAGGTATTCCACGGCCCAGACGGAGTCTTCCCAGGCGTCATCGCGGAAATCGCGTTCGTTGCGGGTGACGAGGCGGCCATTTTTGAGCCAGGGGTCCAGGATGATGGCGCGCGGCCAGTTGGCGTTGGCCCCGGCGAGGTAGACGCAGTTGTGTTCGGAGCCTTTGCCGCGGTCGCGGGTGCAGCAGCCGATGCGGAAGAATTGGAGTTTACGGCGGCGCAGCTCGCGGTACATATCCTGCTGGTAGTGCCAGCAGAGGCCGCGCTCACGCAGGTTGAAGGTGGAGTTGATGAGGCGGTTGTTGAACCAGCCCATCATGGCGGGATTGTTGATTTCTGCGATACCGGCGGCGGCTTTGTAGGAGGTATCTGCCAGCCAGCGGGCTTCGCGGCGGGCGCCGGGGAGTTCCTGTTCATCCACCGGCAGGAGGGAGAGCAGCTCTTGGGTGAGCGCGCTGCGTTGCTCTCGCACGGCGGGGGTATCGGCATAGCCCGGGGCGGGGGCATGCTGACAGGAGACAGCGGCAAGAGCCATCAGGCAAATGGCGAACAGACGTTTCTTCATATTAATAATTGGTGGGTGAGCCGGGGTGCTCTGTCTTGCCCCGTTCGATGTTTTCAAACATGCGGCGGTACTGCGAGGAGCAGCGGGTGTATTCCTGCCAGTATTCCCCGTATTTGCCGTTGGGGGTGCGCACACTGTACCAATGCTCGATGGGCCAGTCATGTTCCTCCGGGTAGGCCATGCTCAGCATCGCGCAGATGCCCGGCAGGTCTCCCCAATCATCTGCATCCAAATCGGTGGCTTTGTCTACTTTCAAGCGGCCATTCCACATCCAGGCATCCAGTACCCAGGCGTGGGGCCACTCGGCATCAATCGGGGCGATGTAGAGGCAGTTGTGCTCCGAGGCTTCTGCCCTATCGCGCACGCAGCATCCCAGGCGGAAGAAGGTAAGCTTGCGGCGGCGCAGCTCGCGGTACATATCATGCTGGTAGTGCCAGCAGAGGCCGCGGTCTTGCAAATGAGCATTGATAAGGGCATTGCCTGCCCAGCCGGGGAAGTTGGAATCATTCAGGCGTGCGATACCGGCGGCGGCTTTGTAGGCGGTGTCGGCCAGCCAGCGAGCTTCCTCCTGGGCGGCTTTCATCTGTTGTTGCTTCTCCGGCAGCAGCAGCACCAGCTCTTGTTGCAGGGTGGCGCGTCGCTGGGTAATCATGGGCGTATAAGGGTACTGCACCTGCGGCGGATAACATGCGGTTATCCCCACGAGCGTTGCCAATATCACCAATATCTTTTGTATCTTGCCCGGCATGCGGCGCGCATTCTATCATATAATCCGGTTGATTGCAAATCTTACATTTGAAATGCCGCGCATCGCATGAGCGGCTGATGATTTAGCTTGCCAGCAGTGCGGCTCATCAGGTAGACTGTGCACATGCGCCGGGTGTTGAACGCTGCAAGTCTGCTGTACCTGCTGGTGCCCAATCTGCTTTTTCTGGCGGGCTGGGTGCAGCCCTGGGCGGCAGCTGTGGCCGGCGTGTTGTTGGTGGCAGCGGTGTGGCTGGTGTGGCGGCAATCAGCGGCGGAGATGCGGCCCTGGCGCGGCGTGGATACAGCGGGGCTGGTGGTGCTGGCTTTGCTGTGCCTGGGGTGGGTGGAATCCATCGGCCTGAATGGGCATGTGATTCAGCACCATGATTTTATTGTGCGCAATGCCATTTATGAGACATTGGTGCGCGAGCCCTGGCCCATAGCCGGGGCAGGGGGGAGCTATTTCAGCTATTATCTGGCGTTTTGGCTGGTTCCGGCGGGGCTGAGCAAGCTGCTGCCCGGGGTGGGGGCCGAACTGTGGTTGTATGGCTGGGTGTATGTGGGGGTGCTGCTGGGCATGGGGCAGTTGTATCTGCGCTGGCGCTGGCGGGCGGTGCTTTTTTTGGTGTTGCTGATGGTGCTGGGGGATGTATCCACCTGGTATCGGCTCTATGCCATCCCCATTGTCGCCAAGTTGTGCGGGGCAGAAAGCGCGGCTGCTTGCTGGATGTTGGAGCATGAGGTGTGGTTCACTTTCCCCTATGCCGATAGCTGGACGCACCTGCGCAATATGTTCAACCACATTGTGCCGGTGTGGGTGTTGCTGGGTTTGCTGTTTGCCCGCGGTGTGCAGGTGCGGCACGAGCTGTGCGTGGCGGCGCTGGTGGTGGTATGCTCGCCGCTGGCTGCCGTGGGGCTGCTGCCTTGGCTGGCCTGGCGCTTGTACCCCCAGGCTCGGCATCTGCTCAATGCGCCTACGCTGGCGGCTTGCTTGTACTTGCCCTTGCCCCTGATGTATCTGGCAGCCAATGAGGGAAGCCACGTGTTTTTCTCCCCCTGCGGGATAGAGAGCACCAGCTACGCCCCGTTGGGCGGGGTGGAGTGGTTGTTGGTGTATGCCGTGGCTGCGGGGAGTATCTTGCTGCCGGCCCTGTGGCTGTTGCCGGCTCGCTACCGCCGCACGGCGGCTTTCCGCGCGGTGGTGGTGCTGGCGGTGCTGTTCCCTCTGGTGTGGGTGGGCACGCGCCACAATGAGCTGGCTATGAAAGCCAGTGGGGTGATGTGGTGGTGCCTGGCCTGGCTGTATGCCGGGGCGCTGCTGCGCACCTGGCGGTGCTATGCCTGGCGATGGGTGGTATTTGTGTTGGTCTCTGCGCCCATGGCGGGCGTGTGTGTGGTGGGGGTATGCCTGGGCTCGTGGAGCTGTGAGCCGGCCACCATGGCAGAGCACACCCGCAGCGAATGGCAGGGGCATCTGAACCACCCCGATGACCCCCTCTACCACTCCTTCCGCGCACAGCAGCCTTGCCCCGCGCTTTTCCGCTCCCCTGCGCCATGACAACAAAGTGCCAACTGGCAGAAATTTAGCTTGCAAGCCCCCGCCCGAACAGGTAAGCTCCATGGTGATATGAGTAAGGAAATTTCCCCCGAACAGCAGAAGATTCAGGCCCAGCGCCAGCGTGCGTTGGATGCCGCTATGCTGCAGATTCAGAAAGACTTTGGCGAGAACGCTATCGTGCGCCTGGGCGACCAGAAAAAGATGGAAGTTGAGGTGGTGCCCACCGGCAATCTGTTGATTGACCGCGCGCTGGGCGTGGGCGGCTTCCCCCGCGGCCGTATCGTGGAAGTGTTCGGCCCCGAATCCTCCGGTAAGACAACGCTGACGCTCACCGTGATTGCCCAGGCTCAGAAAGCCGGCGGTCTGGCTGCGTTCATCGACGTGGAGCATGCGCTGGACCCCGCCTATGCCGCCAAATTGGGCGTGAACCTGGATGATTTGCTGGTATCTCAGCCCAGCAGCGGTGAAGAAGCCCTGCAGATTTGCGAGGCGCTGGTGCGCTCCAATGCCATCGACGTCATCGTGGTGGACTCCGTGGCTGCGTTGGTCACCCGCCAGGAATTGGAGGGCGAAATCGGCGACAGCACCGTGGGTGCTCAGGCTCGCCTGATGAGCGCTGCCCTGCGCAAGCTCACCTCCCTCATCTCCAAGGCTCGTACCATCTGCATCTTCACCAACCAGATTCGCGAGAAGATTGGCGTGATGTTCGGCAACCCCGAAACCACCCCCGGTGGCCGCGCCCTCAAGTTCTACGCTTCTGTGCGTTGCGATATCCGCCGCATCGGCCAGATCAAGGGCTCCGATGGCACCGTGTCCGGCAACCGAACCAAGCTCAAGGTTGTGAAGAACAAGGTGGCTCCGCCCTTCACCGAGTGTGAGTTCGATATCATGTACAACGAGGGTATCTCCTCCGTGGGTAGCTTGATTGACCTCGCCATGGAATACGATATCGTGCAGAAGCGCGGTTCGTGGTTCAGCTACAACGGCGGTCAGCTTGCCCAGGGGCGCGATGGTGCCAAGGAAGTGCTGCGCAACAACCCCGAGCTCTACAACGAGATTGCCGAGAAGGTGCGCACCAAGCTCGAAGAAAAGGCCGCTCGCTGAGGCTGCCTGCATCCATCTTTTCAGCCGGGCCGGTAGTGCATCTCCACTACCGGCCTGCTTATTGCCATGAGCTCCACCCCCTACACCCTGCCACCCGCCACCACCTGGGCCGATGCCGAGGCCGTGGCGGCGTATGCCCGGGCGTGTCTGGATGCAGTAGGGCTGCACGATTGGCATTTTGGCTGGGACCGCGCAGTGAAGCGCATGGGGTGCTGCCGCCCGGCGCGGCGCAGCATTACGCTCTCCCGCTATTTTGTGCAGATGTATTTGCCGCTCGACCCGCAGGAAATCCACAGCACGCTGTTGCATGAAATCGCCCATGCCCTGGCCTGGGTACACCGCCGTGCGCGGGCACATGGTGCGGTGTGGCGGCACTATTGCGCCTTGCTGGGGCTGGCTGACACCCGAGCCAGCAAACCCCTGCAGGATTTTACCCCGCCTCACTTGCAGCGCCGACCGCGCTATGCGCTTTGCCACGCGCAGACGGGGGAGGTGTTTCATTACTACAAGCGTCGTCCCCGCCGCACAGCGGCGCAATGGAAGCGTTGCTATATCCCCGGCCGGCGGGAGGAGACGCTCGGCCATTTGGTGTTGCGCCCGCTGGAATGAAAAAAAAGCACCGCCCGGCTTGGCAGCAGAGCGGTGCGGCGATTAAAAGGGGGGGCTTATTTAGTGGCGCACATATCGCTGCGCAGGGCATCCACCTTCTCCTGCGGGCAGAAGTAGGCGGCCAGTTCAAAGCCGAAATCCATGGCGGCGCCGGGGCCGCGGCCGGTGATGATGTTGCCATCGCGCACGGCGGGAGCATCCGAGATGCCGGCGGCGGAGGTGATGTCATTGGTCACGGCATCGGCCGGGTAGCAGGTGATGTTGCGCTCCTTGAGCACACCCGCGGCTTCCAGCGCAATGGGGGCGGCGCAAATGGCGGCCACCAGCTTGCCAGCTGCGTGCATCTCGCGCACCAGCTTGAGCACCCCGGGCGTGTCGCGCAGCGTCCACGAGGCTGCACCGCCGGGCAGAATCACACCGCTGTACTGGGAGCTGTCCACATCAATCAGGAGCATATCCGCCTGCATGGTGATGCCATGTGCGCCTTCCACCTTGCGCCCTTGCACGCCAACCAGGGTCACAGGAATATCCAGGCGGCGCAGAATCTCCACCGGTGCGCAAAACTCTATCTCCTCAAAGCCGGGAGCCATCACTACAAGTACGGGTTGCATGTGCGTATTCTACCACATTGTCTATGAGAATGCAAACGTAAGTTTTGTGTCTCTCCGCTCATGCTTGGTTCCTTAAAACGAAAACGCGGTTGCCCGGTGGGGCAACCGCGTTGAAAGGAAGGACAGAGCGGAATCAGGCCTGCTGCTCGGCGGCAGCCTTTTCGGCTTCCAGCTTCTGGCGGAGCTTCTCCGGCAGTTTCACCTGGATGTGAATATCGCGCAGCTGGTTGGGCTGGGCCGGGGCGGGGGA
>JAZRRO010000080.1:0-28693 GCA_045650805.1 Akkermansia sp. | reverse complement strand
GTGAGTTCTCCCGCCTGAACATCACCTACACCGTGATGAGCAAGCGCAAGCTCCGCCAGATGGTGGAGGAACACTACGTCTCCGGTTGGGATGACCCCCGCATGCCCACAATTTGCGGTATGCGCCGCCGTGGCTACCCCGCCAAGGCCATCGTGGATTTCTGCGAAGGGGTGGGCATCACCAAGTTCAACGGCAACACCGACGTAGCGCGTCTGGAAAATGCCGTGCGCAATGAGCTGAATGCAGAGGCAGAGCGCCGCATGGCTGTGCTCAAGCCCCTCAAGCTTGTGCTGACCAATGTGCCCGATGGCTTCGAGGAAGAAGTGGAAGTGGTCATCAACCCTGAAAAGCCTGAATTGGGCAACCGCAAGCTTACCCTCACCAAGGAAGTGTGGATTGAGCAGGATGACTTCATGGTCGAACCGCCCAAGAAGTACAAGCGTCTTTCCCCCGGAGCCTGTGTGCGCCTGCGCGGTGGCTATTGCATGATTTGCACCGGCTACACGGCCGATGCAGCGGGCAATGTGACAGAAGTACAGGCCGAAATCCTGCCCGGCACAGTGGGAGCCAACCCGCCGGAAGGCATCAAGTGCAAGGGCGCCATCCATTGGGTCTCTGTCAAGTATGGCGTGCAGGCCGAAATCCGCCTTTACGACCGCCTCTTCAAGGATGAAGCCCCCGATGCCAACGAAGCCGGTTTCCTGGCCTCCCTCAACGAAAACTCGCTGACAACCATCAGCGATGCCGTGGTAGAGCCTGCGCTTGCCGAAGCACCGGCCGAATTCCTCTGCCAGTTTGAGCGTACAGGGTACTTTGTGGCCGATCGCTATGACCACAGCCCCGAGCACCCGGTCTTCAACCGCTCCGTCGGTCTGCGCGATTCCTGGGCAAAAATGAACAAATAAGCCATGAAGCAGGTAGAATTTACCGCCACAAACGGTGTCTTCGACATCAATTCTTTCATCACCCAGTGCGATGCCGCGACCATGGGCGAGATGCCTGTAGAAACGCCGGCAGAGCCCGCATGTAGCTGCTGCACAGAGGGGGCGACCACCGTCTGCCAATGTGAAGCGCCAGTTGCAGCGAGCAGCGTCCCCGTGGCCGATGGCACGGATCCCATCATTTATTCCCCGCTGGAAGAAGTGCTGGAAGATTTGCGCATGGGCAAGCTCATCCTGATGACGGATGACCCCCACCGCGAAAATGAAGCAGATTTGGTGTGTGCCGGGCAATTTGCCACGCCGCAGAACATCAACTTCATGGCAACGCATGCGCGTGGTCTCATCTGTGTGCCCATGGCACCTGAAAAGGTGGACAGTCTCGGGCTGCCCATGCAGGCCCAGCACAACACGGAAAAACACCACACCGCTTTCACGGTGAGTGTGGATGCCAAGGAAGGCACCACAACCGGCATCAGTGCGTTTGAACGCTCCATCACCACGATGAAGCTGGCAGACACCAAGGCCACGCTGGATGACTTTGTGCAACCCGGCCATTGCTTCCCCCTGCGTGCGGTGGAGGGAGGTGTCATCCGCCGCGCCGGCCACACTGAAGGCACGGTGGATTTGCTCCGCATTGCCGGGATGGAGCCCGTGGGCGTGTGCTGTGAAATCATGAAAGAGGACGGCACCATGGCCCGCCTGGGTGAGCTGGGCAGCTTCCAGAAGAAGTACGCCCTCAAGGCTTGCTCCCTCGCCCAGATCATCGAGCACCGCCAACATACGGAAAAGCTGATTATCCGTGAGGAATGCGTGAAACTGCCGACGGATTTCGGTGAGTTCGACTGCTACTCCTACCACTCCAAGGTAGATGGCAAGACTCACCTGGCCCTGGTGCATGGCCCCATCGACCCGGAAAAACCCGTTTTGTGCCGCGTGCACAGCGAATGCCTGACGGGGGATGTCTTCGCCAGCCGCCGCTGCGATTGTGGCAGCCAGCTGCACACGGCCATGCGCCGCGTGGCAGAGGAAGGTGGCATCATCCTGTACCTGCGCCAGGAAGGGCGCGGCATCGGGCTTTCTGCCAAGCTGCATGCCTACAAGCTGCAGGAGCAAGGGCTCGACACCGTGGATGCCAACATCGAGCTGGGCTTTGCCCCCGATTTGCGTGACTACGGCGTGGGTGCCCAAATCCTGCGCGACCTCGGCGTGCGCCACCTGCGCCTGCTCACCAACAATCCCCGCAAAATTGTGGGGCTCTCCGGCCATGGGCTCGATGTTGTGGAGCAGCTGCCCATCTGCATCCCCGCCCACGAGGACAACAAGCACTACCTCGACACCAAGCGCGAACGCATGGGGCACCTCATCTGAGCCAGCCCCATTACGCACAATCTTTCACCCAAGCCTTGGCTCCTGCAGCCAAGGCTTTTTTTCGTTAGCCAACAGGCAGGTTGGCGTCCCGGGTGACAAATGAAAGTTGCCAGTTCAAATGGCTAACCTTGTATGCTGTTAATTTTTTTTGCAAATATGTTCAGCATAACGAGACAACAGCATCTCCTTATCTTTCATTGTGAACATATTTTCAACTTTACCCCACTCGAATACCGGAGGCCAATCCATAAAGTTTCCGTAAAAATCAGCCAGGTATTCCAACTTGCGGTTGGGGGCATTGCACGTAACACCCTCAAACTCACATTTCGAAAGGGGATAAACATCTTCGATAGGCACAACAGGATTGGTTTTGGCTTTCATCTCAATGTAATCGCATCCGCGAACAAGCACCGTCAGATTACCATCCTTCCCTGCTTTATAGTTATCCAAAAATTCAATTACCTTTCTATGATACGCAGCACTAAATGTTGCATACTCGCGTCTCAATGACTTTAATTTTTTATTGATGTATTCCACATCTTCTCGCGTAAGCGAGGTCATCTTCTTATAACTGAACACATCAATATGCACCCCGTATTGTGGCACTTTATCAAACCCTTCAGACTGAGGCATGCATGCAATGCGAATCAGGCCGGCATCGCCATGAGACACGTCAAACTCAATGCCTTTTTCCTGAAGCGTCTGTATGAGGCGCTTTTTGTCATCATAATTAATGGCTATATCCAAATCATCATCCCACGGGATAAAGCCACCGTGACGGACAGAGCCAAGCAAACCACCAAAATCAAGCCAGTAGTCAATGCCGGCTTCCTTCAAAACGGCATCAACCTCTTTCATCTTTTCAGCCGCAACCAACTGAATGGTGCGAAGAAAACCACCTGTCTGGGGAACGGCTGACGGAGTGCCGACGGAAAATTTTAAAAGGTTCTTAATATAATCAAGCTCCTTTTGCAAGCGATCATAGTTTGTCTCAAATCCCTTCCAACGACGCAGTTTGTGACGAAGTCTTTTGGACGGTACAAAGAGAGCAATAATATTGGCTATGACTTTACCTTTCATAAGATTTTAAGCACTATTTTCAATTTTGTAATCACGAATGCGGGCTCAAAAAAGATAGTATACGATACCCAACGCTTCATGCAGTATAAAACATTTCTTAAACGTTGTACAGCACATTCTTATCAAGTAACATCTTTGATGCATTTACGCCTTGCCACACACTTCGGTCACCTGACCGCCGCTTCATGAGAGTTCTTCTTTTCAGAACAAATTTCCCATCAGGCAGGACAAGCCCCCAGCTTTGTGGCGTGGACATCATGATATTTCAACACTGATACCAGCTATCCGGAATAAGCCCCGTAACCTGATAATTATCTGCACGCCAGCGTTTTGGCGCAACAATGACACTATCCGGCTCGGCAATGAGATATGCCCCCCACCAGCTGAATGAGCTGTTGGCAATAATGGCATGATGACAGTGACGCATAAGATTAATATCCAGATAACCATCTGCTGCGGAATTAATATCCACACACGTAAACTTGTGCTGCGTCTTGTAGTTCTCCCTCACCCAAGCAGGGTCATCAGAGAAAATAAACAAATGCAGCGGGCGCCCGATTTTTTCTGCAATCAACGCTTCAGCGCTTGCATAATACTCCGGCGGGCAGAACCCAAACACGTTTATGCATTCATCGCTGGTGTAATCCCCTCTTCGGATGTGCACCATCACCGATGCATCACCACATGCGCGGATTTGATTGAGCATATCTTGGTTTGCCTGGTTCAGCGTGCTTTCATCCAGGGTGGTATCCTCCATCATTTCCCGGCGAACCGTCTGAACATAGCAGGCTTTCTGGAAAAAGCCCTTAATAACTTTGTGATCCTCGCATGCGAGAGGGTTTGCTATCTTCCCTTCCTTCACCAACCCTCTTCGCTTGTGCAGAAGCTCGCGCAAAGATGCCACTATGCCGGGTTTCCCGTATATCATCTCCTTGGTAAATGCCGGGCTGACGATGGGCAAGCGCAAAGAATACACGCCGAGAGCCCACGCACGAGGCGTAGCCTTGCGAAGTTTATTACCGAATTCCGGAAACCAGGAACGGTCTATCCTCACTTCTCGCCCGGTCGCTTTCTGCAACGCAAGCGCAAAGGCATATTGGAACAACTGGTTTCCCAAGCCATCTGTAATCTGCACAACGTTCATAGAATAAGTCGGTCTATTTACCTCGTTTGAAAGCAATTTTATGTTTAAGAAGCTCCAGACTTTCAGCTATGACATACAGTGGATTTCTGCGCAAGCGATGTCGGCCGCGGAGAACGCCGGCAGGGAATTGAGCGGGAGTATCGCCGTGTTGAGCCCGATGTTCATGGATAAGGTCCACCACCTGGTTAAACATGTTATACTTCGTCACGATAAGACGGCGAGCTTCTCGAATAGCGGGCAAGCGTTTTTCGTACTCATTGTTGCGAATAGCCTCCTGCATGATACGCAACGCAGCCTCATGATCGTGCAAAGGAATGGGAATGAAACTTTCGGGCGGAAGCACCTCCCCCAACTTGGGGTCACCGGCATAGAATGTCAGACACAAGCCAAGGATGGGGTCCGAGATTTTGTCAGACCAATGATAATCCTCCAAATAATTTTCCACCGCCAAGTGGTAGCGATAATCATTCAACGCCTCGTACTTGAACTTGAGAGGTTTCACACCGCGGCCATACCAATCCATCTCAGGGATGTGCTGAGACACAAACTTGGTGAGTTCATAGCGGGCCTGATGCTCGGTATGCGTTTGTTGTTTTGCAGAGCAAACCGTGGAGAACAATTTAGTTTTGGGATAATCCGGCATGGAGAGCACCTCTTCACGCGGATACCCGGCAATCCAATGCAAGCAGCCCTGGCCTATGCGATGATTGCGATGCGGCAGATAGCACGGCTTGTGGGTTGTAAGCACGTAACCAAATTGGCGTGTAAACAATTCAGGATAAATCTTGATGGTAGGAGGCTCAGCCGTCACGAAAATAGTTTGTTCTGCCGGGCAGGCCAATTCCTCTTTCTCTTTTACAACAGAGCCAATGCTGCGGCGAGGAAAATCATCATACATCACCAGCCAATCATAATCCCGACAGGATGCGTCCTGAATAAATTCGCAATCATCAATAAAAATGGACGGCAGTTTATGATTTGGAGCGGATATAAGACCGTTGTGTATGTATTTGATACGAATCATGCGTTCAGAAACCTACTCCCGTTATCATCGGAGCATACATACACTATACAGCAGGTAAGAAAGTGAGTCAAGCATCAAATGTTAAGTTTTGCGAGTATTATCCACATCCTTCATATCACACCTCAATACTTTGTCTATCAATAAAGTAAACAGACCAACAGAATTGCTTTACCCTCATTTTTATTGTGTAAAAAGGTTATCGAATACCCTCTCCAGGAAGCAATGTCACCTTCGTTTTCTATTTTCCCCACAACTTGTTCCAAATCCTTTCTCAGCCACTCAGCAGTATACACATCCCATTCCGGAGATGCGGTATCGAATGACCAGCGGCAGGCATCATAGTTAATCATATTCGTCCACGATGACAGCGAGCGACGGCCTGTTTCCAGCAAAGACAGGCGTTGAACAATCTGCCGAGCTTCTGGCTCATCAAGAGAAAATGCCACCACTTTCATAGCCGGGCCGATAATAGCAGCAGGCGGGGTCACATCATGAGCATCGAGCTTACCAGCCAGTCCTGTCAGGCGGTGAATGTATCGCTCATGATTAGGCTTATAAGCTATCACCAACCCACGATATTGCCGCACTTCTTCCTGGATGCGTGGATTCACTATCAGGAAGAAATAAGAAAGAAACAACACCAGCACCCCGGCCAGCGAACCTAACATGGTAAGACACCCTTTCATGACCTTCTCTGGCTATAATCACTTTCAAAAAAAAGCCCCGCTTAGCTTAATCCAAACGGGGCAAATGATTTCAGAAAAGCCTGATAAAATCAGTATTTCTCGACAACCTTCATCATGGCATCCATCTGCTTCTCAATGGATTCCACGAGAGCCATCTGGGTGCGGGTACGGTCGAGGTTGTGCTCCGGACGCTTGATCTTGAAGTACGTATCGCCTTCCAGGTAGTCCGTCAGGAAGCGCATACCACATTCCATGGTGAGCAGCTTGCCGGAGAACGGAAGGAGTTCCTTCTCAAGCGGGGTGAGGAAGGTAGCAGCCTCGCAGTAGCCCTTAGCCAGAGCTTCGAAGTACTCCATGCGCATCGTCACGAGGGAGATATCCTTCTCGTCCTCTGCAGCAGGAGAGGTGGAGGTGCGAATCATATCACCGAAGTCATACAGAGCGGAACCGGGCATGGTGGTACCCAGGTCAATCACGCAGATACCCTCACCTGTCACGTCATCAAGCATCACATTGTTGAGCTTGGTGTCATTGTGCGTCACACGGAGGGGCAGCTCGCCGGATGCCAGGTAGTTGACCACCTTGTGGCAATCAGCCTCGCGGGAGAGATACCAGTCGATTTCCTTCTGCACGCTCTTGGCACGCCCCAAGGGGTCAGTAGCGATGGCGTTCTGGAAGTTCTTGAAACGCTTGGTCGTGTTGTGGAAGTCGGGGATGGTCTCGAAGAGGGGCTCACCGGGAAGGTTGGCACCCAGCTTCTGGAAGTTACCGAAAGCACGAGCCACCTCGATGCACTGACCGGGATTCTCAATCATGTCATAGGTGCGAGCGCGTTCGATGAACGGATACACACGCCATACATTGCCTTCAGAATCCTGAGCGTAGGGCTTACCATCCTTGGCGGGGATGATGGTAAGCGTGCGGCGGTAGGCTTCCTTGCACCCCTCAGCCAGAAGCACGCGCAGAGCTTCATCCGTCACGCGCTTCACATTCTCCATCAGGGGAATGGGCTGCTTGAACACATTGCTGTTGATGCGCTGCAGGATGTAGCTCATGCGGAGACCGGCCTGATCTACCTCGATACGATAGGTATCGTTGATGTGACCGGAGCCGTAGGAGGCACCGCACACATAGTCTGCACGCAAATCAAACAGATTTGCAATAGCTTTAATGTCGTACATGGCAGAGTGGGGGTATTAACCAAGATTGGCGGGATAAACGCCATTTTCCACTAGCTTAGCGATGCTATCCACCACAGCGGGCTTGTCGCTGGGGTAGGTCACGCCCAGCCAGTTGGCCGTTGTCTTGATGACGTTGCAATCAGCCTTACCATTGTGGATGAGTTCGTCCACCACGGTGGGGATGTAGCACTCACTCTTCAGCTCGGAACCATGAGCAGCCAAGAAGCGGGTGAAGTGGTCTTCAATCTGGTCGATGAAGCTGGCGGGGAACACCCAGAAGTTCATGGAAACAAGCTCCTCGGGGTCCACAGGCTTGCGCTCGCCGGAGAGGGAATCGCCACGGCACACGCCGTCCTGCTCCATCATAATCTTGGTGTATTCCTCAACGCTGTCGAGGTAGCCATCCTTGATACCGCAGATACCGCGGTTCACATCACCGTGGTCGCTGAGGGTGTTCTTGAGGGGGTAGCCAATCATGCCGTAGTGTTCCTTGCCATCAGCGGGCTGAGTGGCGGTCAGGAATTCAGCAGCCTTGGCGAATGCGTCTGCGCCGTAGAAGTCATCGGCGTTCACCACACCAAAGGGTTCCTTCACAACGTCGCGAGCAGCGCGAAGAGCGTGGGCAGTACCCCAGGGCTTCACGCGGCCTTCGGGCACGCTGTAACCTTCGGGCAGGTCATCCAGGCACTGGAAAGCGTAGTCAACTTCAATCTTATCAGCAAAGCGGGCGCCAACCTGGCTCTTGAAAGCCTCTTCAAAATCCTTGCGGATGATGAACACAACCTTGCCGAAACCGGCGCGGATGGCATCATACACGGAATAGTCAAGAATCACTTCACCATTGGGACCCATGGGGTCCAACTGCTTGAGGCCACCGTAACGGCTGCCCATACCTGCTGCGAGAACGAGGAGTGTCGGTTTCATGGTATAAAAAGAAATTATCCGGATGTGAATATCCAGCTTACGCGGGGTATTCTACCGATTTATCAGTCACTTTGCAAGACAGAAAAGCGATAAGGTCCTTTTTTGAGGGCATTTAAGACACCAAATTGATGTCAATGAGTCGCAGGGCACTCTAGGAGGTACTCTGCCCAGCACAAAACCACGCCGCTATCCGGGGCTATCACCTCCACACGCACCGCACAAAAACCACCAAGAGACGGCGGCAAGTCTCCAATTTTCTGAACTGGCTGCAGCGGCAGTCGGCCATCTTCTCTGCGCGGGCGGGTCACAGGCAGTTCTCTTCTGGCCTCCGGTCTGCCATCGACAGACAGCAACACGGAATCCCCGCTCATGATATTGAGCACGCGGTACGCGTACTTGGGACGCACCGGATTTCCCCAGTACAAAAGCTCATATTGCCCCGGAGCAACCGATTTCACACGCACCACGGGCACAGAAGACTCCACGTGTTCCTCTGCCTGATACCAGGCACCATGCGGCACCTGCAACACTCGCTCTTCCGGCAAATGGCACACGGGAATGGCCGCCTCGTCTACAATCCGGCCGGGGCAACCGCACCACATCCAACATATAGCGCACGCAACCACCCCTACCCAGGCCAAGACCAGGGCAACCAGTGAGCGCAACCAACGATGATACAGCCAACGCATCTCAGCTCATGTGGCGCAGCGCTCCGCGTATCAACTCATCCGTACCGGCCTGCGGATTTTCCTTGAGCAGCGCCTTAATGGCCTTGCGTGATTCTGTCTGTTTGAAGCCCAGGGCAATGAGCGCCAACTCAGCATCAGCTGCGGCCTGAGTGGTTGTGCCTTCCTGTTGGGATTCCCATGTGGATGCCAGGCCAATCTTATCTTTGAGCTCCAGCACAATGCGTTCGGCCGTTTTCTTGCCGACCCCCTTGGCGCGGGCAATGGATTGCACATCCCCGCTCACCACAGCACTCTTGAATGAGGTGACATTCATCCCGCTCAGGATAGCAATAGCCGTAGCCGGGCCAATCCCGCTCACGCGGTCAATCAACAAGCGAAAAATATCGCGTTCCTCATCACTGGCAAAGCCATAGAGCACCTGCAAATTCTCTCGGATATGCAGGTGCGTCTTGAGCGTCACCACCTGCCCCACCACGGGGTTGATGGCATCGTAGGTAGAAAGCGGCACCTGCACTTCATACCCCACACCGCCTACATCCAACACAATGGACTGCGGCAAAGCTTCAGCTACTGCACCTCTGAGGAAAGCTATCATGCCCGCATCCTACACCACGCAGCATAAGATGGCAAGCTGGGATTTTGTCAAGTAGCCTCCCGCCTCATTTCTGCACAGGGTGTGTATCGGCAGCATCCGAGCCAGAACGCCTCAACAACGGGCATCCCACGCATTTATTCACCGCATCAATGCGCAGCTTGCGCTCCTGGTCATACAACTGCTCATAGCGCTCAGCGCGCTTCATCTCACGCCACAGGAAAAGCCCCATCACAGCTGCCACCGAAGCCCCATTCTGTACATATTCCAGCAGCGGGTTAAACTCCGTAGTCGCCAAGCTCACCACCGCCAGGGCATTAGCCACCCAAATTGTGCCGGTTACCATTGAATTCGTCATATCCGGAAAAGAGAGCGGCACCCCTGCCAAAGCCACCTAGCAGAAGTGCCGCCAGCGTTTATTATTTATATAGAATCTCAGCCTTCGCTGCAATCAATCTTCACGAAAGCTTCTTCCTGCAAGCGGGTGGCACCGCATGCAAACTTCGCACGAATCTGCAGGGCTTCATCCAAGTCATCTCGCACAGAGATTTTCACCTTAAAATCATCCCAGATACCAAACTGTGCCTTGCTCTTCACCCAGGCTAGGCAAGAGCGCACGCCCGATGCATCAATCGGCAACAATTCCGTGCGAATGATGCGGAAGCCCAGGAAGGTATCCACCTTACCCTCTGCCAAGGCTCGGACGGTATTGTAATCATAGCTGGAGACCTGGGGTTCCTTCAGCAATGAATCAATCTGACTGCTGGTACAGGCCAGCACCAATTCATCACCATAAGCGCGGCGTTCCTCGTTCCAGGCCTCGGCCTTGTGCAGCATGGCAAGAGCCTTGCGCAGCTTGGCTACGGTAAGATTACTGGACACAGCGCTACCGGTGTCCACATAATCGCTTTCCACCACCTGCGTTTCACTGAACTCCACGGGGGTCGTGCCATTATCGCCGATGTAGTTCACACCCAGGAATGCGTCCAGCATCACCTTGTCCATACTGCGACCGGCAGCGGAGCGCAAGCCTTCAATCGTCTTGCTCACCGGCACATCGATGTTGGCCAGCTTCTTGGCGTCGAACTCATCAAAACCCACAGCCTTCGTGTAAATATGCGGATACATGACGCGACGCTTTGTGGGAGCCTCTGCCAGCACCGTCTGCCCCATGCGGGATACCTTCTCTTCGAAAGCCAGCAAACCGTACTGATCAAACGTCACCATCTTGCCGGTCAGGCCCGTTTCGACGGTCACGTATTTATCCAGTCGGGAAGCTTCCTGCTGAAGGTAAGCGCCCCACTTATCACTGTACTTCACCTGATAATTCTGTTCAATATCAGCCATATTATTATTTCCTTTCTGTTTTGTTCTTGTTTGTTAAGTTGAGGGTAGCAAATCGGCATCTGTAGATTACCCAGTGTGGGGTCCGGCCGCCTGGCGTACGGGAAAGGTGGTTCTCTGCCTGATGTCCTGTGTGGGTACCCTGCCGGGAATGTGCACCGCCATCGCTCTTGCCAATATGAAAAAAACACAAAAGTGACGCTCTGTCACCTTTTGCAGAGGCTCCGCTTGTCCGCACCATCCCCTCCCCAGGCCTGAAAAAAGTCGCTTCCGCCCCGCAAGATGCCGTATTTTAAGCTTGACAAAACGAACATCAATCAGGCATCTATAGAGACAAGCGGAGCGTCCCCCGAGTGGCATCCATCGGCAATTTTCACACCTTCTCCATATGTCCAAAACCCTCATTATCGCAGAGAAACCTAGTGTAGCAAGTGACCTGGCACGCGTGCTGGGCAAAAAGCTGAGGAAGTTCAAAAAAGACGCTGCAACAGGCAGTTACGAGAACGATTCTCTGATTATCACCTCTGCGGTGGGTCACTTGGTGGAGCAGAAAAAGCCGCAAACGGATGATGGTAAGAGCCTGCCCTGGAAGATGGAATACCTGCCTGTGATGCCGGGCACCATGGAGCTGGAGCCCATCACCAAATCCGCAGACCGGCTGAAAAAAGTGCTGAAATTGGCCCGCAGCAAGGAAGTGAGCGATTTGGTGAACGCATGCGATGCCGGGCGCGAAGGTGAGTTGATTTTCCGCAACATCATCCGCTACGGCAAGATTCGCAAGCCCCTGCGCCGCCTCTGGATGCAGAGCATGACGGATGATTCCATTCTGGAAGCCTGGGACACCCTCAAGAGCGATGCCGCCATGGCCAATCTGGCAGATGCCGCCGTATGCCGCTCCGAATCAGACTGGCTGGTCGGGCTCAACAGCACCCGCGCCCTCACGGTTCTGCAATCTGCCGGCGGTGGGTTCAACATTACCCCAACCGGGCGCGTACAGACCCCCACACTTGCGCTTCTGGCGGCTCGCCAAAAAGAGATTCTCGCGTTCGAGCCGGAGACCTATCATGAAGTACGCGCCACCTTTGCCGCTGCCGCCGGCAGCTACGAGGGGCGCTGGTTCGACCCGAAATGGAAGAAAGACGAGCAAGCCCCCCAGCGCACCAAGGAGCGCATCTGGGATGCCAAATTGGCAAAAGCCATCGCAGAGCGCTGCAAGGGCCAACCCGCCGAGGTGAAGGAAGTCCGCAAGCCGGTATCCATGCCGCCGCCCCTGCTCTTCGACCTGACCTCTCTGCAGAAAGAAGCCAGCAACCGCTTTGGTTTCTCAGCCAGTCGCACGCTGCACCTGGCGCAGGAATGCTACGAAAAGCACAAAGTGCTCACCTACCCGCGTACGGACTCCAAATTCCTGCCCAATGATTACCTGAAAGTAGCCACCCGCACGGTAGCCGAGCTGAAAGCCGCTCTGCCGGAGTTCGCCCCCTTTGCGGAGGAAATCCTTTCCGGTTCCGGCATTCGCCCCAGCAAGCGCGTATTCGACAGCAGCAAGGTGAGCGACCACTTCGCCATCATCCCCACGGGCAAAGTGGCCAACCTGAGCGGTGATGCCGCCAAAATCTTCACCTTGGTGGTGCAGCGTTTCCTCGGCGTCTTCATGGCCAATGCCGAGTTTGAGGACACGGAGCGCACCACCATCGTCACCAGCGCCGCGGGCACAGATACATTCTACACCCATGGCCGTATTCAGCTCAAAGCCGGTTGGCGCGCGCTGTACAACAACCTCTCCCGCAAAAAAGATGAACTCTGCAAAGTGGGCAAGGGCGAACGCGTTACCACCACGGCAGCAGAAGCCATCACAGACCGCACGAAAGCCCCCTCTGCCTACTCGGAAGCCACCCTGCTCACCGCCATGGAAACAGCCGGTAAGCTCGTGGAAGATGAAGAACTCTCCTACGCCATGAAGGAGCGCGGTCTGGGCACTCCCGCTACGCGTGCTTCCATCATCGAGGGGCTTATCACCCAGGAATACATTGCCCGCGATGGCAAAGACCTGGTCGCCACACGCCGCGGCATGGATTTGATTGATTTGCTCAGCAAAATCGGTCTCAGTACCCTGTCCAGCCCCGAACTCACCGGCGAATGGGAATACAGACTCAAGCAGATGGAATCCGGCAAGCTCGACCGCGATTCCTTCATGAAAGATATCCGCACCTACACCGCTGAAATTGTGGAATCCGTGCGCGATTACATGAAAAACGGCAAAAATCCGGACCTGACAGAAACATGCCCGGCCTGTGGCACCCAGGGGCTCACCAGCCGACTGGATGCCATTGCCTGCCCGCAATGCCGCTTCCGTGTTCGCCGCGTGCATGCCGGTCTCAGCCTCTCAGATGAGCAAATCCAGGAGCTGATTTGCCACAAAGAACTCCCCGTGATGGATGGGTTCCGCTCCAAGTTCGGCAAACCCTTCAAGGCAGGGCTGCGTCTCGTGGCACCCGAATCTGAAAAGGGCAGCTGGAAGACAGAATTCTTCTTTGATGATGACAAAAAGGCCAACGACACACCGGAGGCCGAATCCAACACCCACGCCGGCATGGTGCAGGTGGCAGACCAGGGCGAAATGAGCCTCCAGGAAAATGACAAGCAATGGGTTGTGCCTGATTTCACCCGCAAAAACGGCAAGAAAGGCTTCACCATGGCCAAGGTCATCCTGGGTCGCGTTCTGGAGACCAACCATCTCTACCAAGTGCTGCAACAGGGCAAAACGGAACTCATTTCCGGTTTTGTCTCCCAGCGCACCCACAAGAAGTTTGATGCTTATCTGGTATTGGATGATGCCAAAGGCAACGTGGCGTTTGAATTCCCGCCGCGAGAAGCACGCAGCAAGACAGATACCGCCAAATCGGCCGAACGCAAGTTCACCGCATCCGATGCCACGCAAGAGGACCTCAGCAAAGCCAAACGCCATGGTGTCATCAAGGTGAAAGGCAAGGGCGAGCACGAATTGCTCGAAACAGAAAACGCCTGGCATGTGGATGGCATCGTGTACGGCAAAACCCGCCGTCCGCTGGTTATCCCTCACATCATGTGTGGGGTCAATCTGGAAGCCGCCGTCATCTCCCAGCTGCTCACCAAGGGCAAGACAGAGCTTATCAAAAACTTCACCAGCCACAAGACCGGCAAGAACTTCGAGGCCTACCTCACCTTCACCCCCGGTACCGGCAAGGTGGGCTATGAATTCCCGCCGCGCAAGTAAATGGGAGTCCTACGCCACATCCCTGTCCGGCCGGATCGCTTCACATCCGGCATCATCATCAGCGTGGTGCTGGGGGTGCTGCTCCCCTGCTCCGGCTGGGTGAGCGATGCCTTTGGGCTACTGACAGATGCGGCCATCTTTCTGCTCTTCTTTCTGTATGGGGCCAAGCTCTCCCGCGCCTCGGTGCTGGAGGGGCTGCTCAATTGGCGGCTGCAGAGCATGGTGTTCTTTTTCACCTTTGTCTTCTTCCCCCTGCTCATTCCCCTGCTCCGCCCCGTCTGCGAGCCCATCATCGGCCAGGCTCTCTACCTGGGATTGCTCTATGTAGCCTGCCTGCCTTCCACCGTACAGAGCAGCATCGCGTTCACCTCCGTCGCGGCAGGGAATGTACCGGCTGCGGTATGCTCCGCCTCCGTATCCAGTCTGCTGGGCGTCTTTCTCACCCCCATGCTGGTGAGCCTGCTGTTCAGCACGGATGCCTCCGCCAGTGCCGACATCGGCCTGGGAACCATAGCCAACATCAGCCTTCAGATTTTGCTCCCCTTCTTCCTGGGCCAATGGAGCCAGCGCTGGCTGCGCCACTGGGTTCACCGGCACAAAGACCTCATCCGCTGGAATGACCAGGGCACCATCTGGCTGGTGGTTTACACCTCCTTCTCCGGCGCCACGGCACAAGGGTATTGGAGCCAGCTCTCCGTCACCCATCTGGCAGGGCTTGTCTTCATTTGCCTGGTGCTGCTCAGCATCGTACACGCCAGCACGTACTTCAGCAGCAAGTGGCTTGGTTTCTCGCGGGAGGACCGCATCACCATCGTCTTCTGTGGCTCCAAGAAAAGCCTGGCCGTGGGGGCGCCCATGATGATGGCCATTTTTGGCGAAGAATCCAACCACCTTCTGCTCCCGCTCATGATTTTTCACCAGGTCCAGCTCATGACCTGTGCTCACCTTGCCAAGCTCTGGAAACCAAGCTCCCACCCATAAGCTTGCAACAGACAAACGCACAAAAAAAGCACATCCACTCTGGGATGTGCTTTTTTTCAAGTTTTTGAGGAGGGAAATCAGGCTTCAGCCTTAGCGGGAGCCTTCTTCTTGGCAGGAGCCTTCTTGGCCGGTTCGGCATCAGCCTTGACGACCTTGGTAGCGAGCTGCACGGGAACAGCGTTGAGGCTGTTCTTGGCGATTTCCTTCTGACGCTTGATATAAGCGCTGCGGCGGCGGCGCTTCGTTTCCTTACGATGTTGTTGACCCATCTTGGTACTTGGTTTTTTGTAGAGCAGGCAAGCCGGCCCGCCCGAATTTAATTGAAGTGCCTATTAAATAATGCTTTCCGATGCACATATCAAGGCTAAAGTGTGTGCGTTTCCGTTTTTTATTGCAAAAAGGGGCATTTTGGAGTAAAGTCGGGCGCATGAGAATAGCCATTTTGGGGGCCGGCGCCTTGGGGTGCTACTATGGAGCCAAGCTTGCAACAGCCGGTGAGGAGGTCGCGTTCATCCTGCGTTCGGCCTACGAGCCGGTGCAGGAAAAAGGATTGCAGGTAGAAAGTGTAGCGGGGAACTTGCACTTGCCCGCACCGGAAATCTACCGCACCACCGGCGAATGCGGTCCGGTGGATTTGGTAATTGTGTGCTGGAAGACTATTTCCAACCACTTGCTGGCCGAGCACCTGCCCCCGCTGCTGCATGAGGGCACGCGCATCATCACCCTGCAAAACGGCATGGGCAATGCGGAAACGCTGTCCGCATATGTGGCACCGGAGCGCATTCACATCGGGCTTTGCTTTGTGTGCTGCATGATGGATACCCCGGGCTATATTCGCCACCTGGAGGGCGGCGATATCCAGTTTGCACCCTATGTGAACACACCCGAGGGACTGGCCCAAGCCGAGCAGTATGCCGACATGTTCCGCCGCGCCGGCATCAATACCCTGGCCTTTGCCGAGGCGGAGAAGATTCTCTGGTGCAAGCTTTCGTGGAATATCCCGTTCAACGGGCTGTGCCTGGCACATGGTGGCATCAGCGTGCGGCAGTTGTTCCAAATGCCCGGCGAGGGTGAGCGCGCACGGCATATCATGAACGAAGTATGCGAGGTAGCCGCCAAACGCGGTTTCCCCCTGCCCCTGGATATCGTACACTCGCAGATGGAACGCACAAGCAAAATGGGCGATTTCATCCCGAGCAGCGCTGTGGATTATCTGCGCGGTCGCCCCGTGGAGTACGATGCCATCTGGGGTATCACCCTGGAGCGCGCCCACGAAGCAGGCGTGGCCGTTCCCTACTGGGAGCAGCTTTGCAGAGACATTCAAGCAAGACTCACCCCCGCCACCTGATACCTATCCATGAGCCGCATCCGGCAGATGAGCTTGCACTATGTCGGCGCCACCTTGGCGCTGGCCGTAGGTGGCTTGCTGCTGCAAATCCCCGGCCAGGCCATCAAAGCACAGGAAATGGCAGCAGGGCTTTTGCGGCCACCGGTGCAGCTGAACAGGAAGGATGCGCTCACCCAACAGCTGAGTTTTTTTGCCATGGGCGGCCTGCGCTCGCTGGCAGCAGAGGTGCTGACACTAGATGCTACCGCCGCGTGGATTGACCGGGATTGGGAGCGACTGCAACGCCGCTGGGAAGCCATCACTACGCTGAATCCGCAGCGTATCAACTACTGGATTTCCGCCTCCAGAGACATGGCCATCAATGCCGCGGCTGATGTCTCCAATGATAAGCGACTGGGGGTGCACGAACGCGCCTCACTCACCCGCCATTACATTGACCGTGGCGAGCAATTCCTGAAAGATGCGCTGCGGAACAACCCGGCAAATGCCTTGCTCTATGCGCATTTGGGAGATTTGTACAGCGATTTATACCGACGCCCGCGTTTTGCGCTGGCAGCCGATGCGTACAAACACGCCGTCGAGCTGGGAGCGCCGGAAATATACCGACGACAATATTTCTACAACCTGTGCCGTATCCGCGGGCGTGAGCTGGAAGCCTGGCAAGTGGGCAAGGCGATGTATGCCAATCCGCGCAATCGCATGCCCTCGGTACGCTGCCTGATGTTTGTGCTCCAGCAAAAAGCAGGCATCCCCGCAGAGCAAGCACTCAGCATAGAAGAATTGTTTGGCGATGAAGCCAAAGCCTGCCGCAACCTGCGGGATTTTGAGCGCAACAGCCTGCTCTTCCCCACCTACGGCATTAAAGAGTATCTTCAGGCTCATCAGCCGTGATGTCTCCGGCTCGCGGGTGTGCCTGCATGTAGGCCGCCTTCATGCGGCTTTTGGTCACATGGGTATAGATTTGCGTGGTGGAAAGCGAGCTATGCCCCAGCAGCTCCTGAACGGAGCGCAAATCGGCTCCGGCATCCAGCAGATGCGTGGCAAACGTATGGCGCAGCTTGTGCGGGGAAATGTGGAAAGGAATATCTGACAAGCGCAAGTATTTATCCAGCATCAGCTGCACGCTTCGCCCCGTCATGCGCCGCCCCAGCCGACTGATGAACAGCGGATCTCCCGGGGACAAACATGCCAGCTCCAGATAGCGGGACAAGGCCTCGCGCGCGTAATCCCCTACCGGCACCAGACGCACCTTGCGCCCCTTACCCATCACCCGCACGCAATCTGCCCCCTGCAACGCATCCGCGTTCAGGCTCACCAGCTCGCTCAATCGCATGCCGCTGGAGTAAAACAGCTCCAAGATAGCCGCATCGCGAAAAGGCAACCATGCCGGGCTCTTTTTATCTGCCGGGGTGCGCAGAGGCAGAGAGAGCAGTTCCTCCATCTGCCGCAAACTCAGGTGCACAGGCAACCCATGGCGGGCTTTGGGCAACACAACCTCCGCCAGTGGATTGGAAGAAAGCCCCTCGCGCTGCAACATGTAGGTATACAAAGACCGAAGTGCCGCAAAGCGCAAACGAATGGAAGCGGGCTTGAGTTGTTGCTCCAGCGCTTCATACAACCACGCTCGAAAATCCATTTCGCAGCAATCAAACCAGCTGCAAAAGCGCGCAGCCATCCACTCGCGGAATTGGCGGAGCGAGCGCTCGTATGCCTCCAGCGTGCGGGGAGAAGCATTGCGCTCCCCCTCCATGTACTCCAAAAAGCGGAATACAAGCTCATCTTCGGGTTCTGCTGGGTTGGCGGGCATGCTATCTCCGGTAAACGCGTTTTAGCACAAGCAAGCAGCCATGGCAAGCAACTGCCATGGCATACTTCTCATCATACATCTGTCAAGATGTACACGGTCTGTCAAGCTTCGGTGCCCAGCACCTCATCCACGCTGATACCCTGCGTGCAACAGCCATCAACTGCATCGCATGCCTTGCGGTAACACGGATGGCACGCCACATGATTGGTCAGCACACGGTGCCCCTCACCCAGCGGTGCATAGCGGGCAGACAGTCGGCTTGCCATCAGCACCGTGCAGGGGCAATTCACCCAGGCTGCCAACTGCGGCAACAGACCATCTACGGCATACAAGCGAGACTTGGAGCCCAACACCTGAGCCACATCTTCGGGGGCAACCTCGCAGCAGTCAATCCCCATGGATACAGCCATCGTCTTGGCCTTTTCTGCATCTTGCGGCAAATGAAGCAAGCGCACCACCACACCCTTGTCACGCAAGCGGCGCACCAGCTCTGCCCATTTGTCATTGGGCCAGGCATCAGCGCTACCCAGTGTAGAATACGGCGCAATGAAGGTATCTGTACACTCTTCATTACCCTGCATGGTGGCCATGAAGGAGGCATCATCCATTCGCACCTTGTGGGGACGAGCCACAGCACTCATGTATTCTTGGACGTAGTGACACGGAGCCCCTTCATGATTCGCCCTCAACACCTGGTTGAAGCGGAATTTCTTCCGGAGCGGATTCGCCTCAAAGCCGGATACAAAGATGGGTTTCAGCTTCTGAAGCTCGCGCATCACGCGCTTATTCTCACTGAACATGAAGAGATAATCGAAGGGACCATCCTTGTATATTTCGTCAGCTTCCAGCTGTTTCCATACGCCTTCCTTCGCGTCTGTATCCACAACATAAGAAACGCAGTCCTGCATCTTACGCCAGAAGCCAACTTGTTCTGCGGGGCAAAGCACGGTCAGCTGAGCATCGATGCGAGAGGCCTTCAATGCCCGCAACAGAGGCAACAAATACACAGCTTCATCGAATGCCTCCGGCATGGCAAAAATCATGCGGAAAGGCAACTTCACATATTGTGAAGCTATTTTCAACATTTCAGGCGTATGCTCCAACGCAAAATCACCATAAGGTTTCCAGCGATGGTGCATCCAGAAGCCATCCATGATATTATCCCCCTGGCACTTTTCCAAGGCGAGATTGATTTGCATCGTTACGGCCTCCATGGAATCGCAGTCCTCCGGCAACTCAATGAGATTGCCCATCTCTACTTCCCATTTACCAATGGCCACATTGCGAGTATATACGGCCAGCAACGAAGCTTTGCCCTTACAGCGTTTGTGCAAGATGGCCGGCAACGGGGTCACGCCGGTGATTTTGCCAAAGTAGGGCAAAAACAATCCTTCGTGAGTAAACTGATCACACAACACCCCCAGGCCACCACCTGTTTTGGCAAATTGCAGTACAGCTTTCAGACCATTTTCCTTGCTGTACATCTCACAACCATAGCCGGTACGGGATTTGTAGACAAACTGCTCCAGCAGCGGATTGCTCAAGCGGCGGTACATGGAGCCAAAGCGCTTCACCCTGTTGCACAGGGGACGAATGCGCGCAAGAAGCTCCCAGTTGCCGGCATGCGGAATGCAACACACAGCTGTATGACCATCAACCGCGTGATCCTCCATGACATCTTTGCCATGAATGGTGGCGGCGCGATTCAGCTCGCGCTCCGTCATCAATCCCGTTTTGAGAGAGCAAGCCAAATTCATGCTCGTGCGCACCATGTTGCGACGCACCATGGCCGACAATTTGTCAGGCCGTAACGCGGGATCAAGGATGATGCGCAGGTTGCGCGCTACAATCGCGCGGCGTGAAGGAGCAAAAGCCCACGTCAAATACCCCAAACAACGACCAATTACTGCAACAACGCGAATGTCCGTCACTCGCAGCACAGCACACAATGCCTTGTAGGCAATCAGACCTACTTTCTGGCGAAATGAAGCTTTGGGGGCTTTTTGCTCTTCAGCCATAACATTCATCAATTAAAGGTGTATACGCGGGGGATATAGAAAGGCTTCTTGGAGTAGGGGTCCCACACCTTAGCGCCCACGGAAATCCCGGTATAATCCAACTGGCTGTACGGAGGATAGGGAGATACCACCACGTTGCTGAACTCCTCCGACAAACCATAGGGAATACCATCTTCTGCATAGGTGATGCGGCTCTCGATATGCCCGGGAGGCGGCAGCATGGCGGGGTCGGCCTTGAGCCACTTCTGGCTTGCAGGCTTGCCATCCACATCTTCAATCACCATGGGCGGACGCTCACCGGGATATTCATCGCGGATGAACATACCCACGGTTTGCTGAATCAGGCATGAGCTGAGACTCAAAGCCCCAAGCATCGCAACGGCTAACATTGATATACGCATTTTCATATTTTTGATAATAAATTAAATCTCGGGGGTATAGGGCTGAAGCCTCACGCGACCTTCTGCCCCGTTGTTACCTTTTGTAAAGTAAGGACAATATCCGTACTCCTCCACAATCTGCACCATCTCCGGGTAGCAATCCAGCAGAGTTTCCAGCGCAGGTTTAAGCATTTCAATATGGCGTTGGGGGACTCCTACCTGACCAATTTTGCCACCACGAGGCATCGAGCCATACAAGGGGGAGCCACCGTGAAAATCAACTTTCAGTACAGGGCGGCCATGATCAGTCTCTTGGCGGAAGCTCAAATTCACAGCCGTTGTTTGGTGCATATTGGCGCCGATGATGCGGTCCACCACCAATTCCATGTACCCATCATGGATGCGAATCGCCACCCCCTCCACATGGGCAAGCAATGAAAAAAGGCCCATCTGGCGCATGCGGCAGGTGTCTTTCAGGTAGCGATTGAGCTCACCCTCGGTGAATGACACCTCTGCGCCGTTGGCATTTTTGAGCATGACCATCAAATCACGCGGATTTCCCTGGTCCTGATACCCTGCCACATCCGTCAAATCCTGGGGGCTCCACATGCGGTATACCATCACCATCAGACTACCTGTGAAAAGCAAGAAAACGGCCACGGCCACACAAGTCAGCACGTTGACGCGGGAGAGCAATTCTTTCAGCAGGCTGCGAGCTGTTATCTTCTCTTCATCAGGCTCTTCGCTGTCTCCATAAAAGGAGCCGGCCAAAAAATTAGGATTGGGCTCGTCTTTGCGAAACAGATACCCCCACAAGGAACGGTCATCAGCACCGCCTTTCTTCCGCTTTCTGCGTCTGTTCTCTCCAACTGCCATACGCCTTTCCCAACATTATAGCCACTTTGCCCCCGATGGAAAGAAAAAAAAGCGTCAAACTGGCGTAGAATGCGCATTTCCACACTTTTGAAAAACATCTCACTTATGTTTACTATTGAGCAAAACAGCAAAGTATGATAGCATGGGCGACTCATGTTACGCATCTCCACACTCGCCAGCAGCAGCAAGGGCAACACCTCTGTCATTTCCTCCGGGCAAACGCACCTCATGGTCGACACGGGTATCAGCGCCATGCGCATCCGCAAGGGGCTTGAGGAATGCGGGCTGAGCATCCAACAGGTGGAGGGCATCTTCTACACACACGAACACAGCGACCACCTCTGCGGGCTGGGGGTACTGGCAAAGAAAAATGTACTCAATCTGTATTGCAGCCGCTATCTTGCGCGAGACTTGCGCGCCATTGCGCCCAGCGCCAAGATGACCTACATCGAACCGGGGAGCCAACTGCAAGTGGGCGACATCCGCATCACCCCTATCGAGGTGAGCCACGATGCCGCAGACCCCATGGGCTACCTGTTTGAGCATGATGGTTACAAACTGGGCTATATCACCGACACAGGGCGCATCACCAAAAGCATGCGCGGCATTCTGAGCGGGGTGCATGCCCTGTATCTGGAATCCAATTACGACCCCGACATGCTGCACAATTCCGGCCGTCCCTACGATATCATCGAGCGTATCCAGGGAGACTGGGGACACCTTTCCAATGCCCAGGCCGGGGAGTTTGTCGCCGCGCTGGCTCACCCGGAGCTTCGCCACATCATCCTTGGCCACATCAGCCCGGAATGCAACACCCCGGAATGCGCACTGGCATCCATGCAACACACCGTGCAACAACTGGGCCTCCCCACGCAAATCCACGTCGCGCCCCAGACTTGCAGACTCCCGTGGGTAGAAGTTTAATTTTTTTGAAATAAACTGCTTTTTTTCTGCGTATGTTTATGGTAGACTACGAATTAATTCGTAGTCTCGAATAATCTATACACCTCTACCAAGCATGAAAGCATCGACGCTTCTGATGATCGCAGCCATGACCGCCTCTCCTCTCCTGGGGTCGGATTTGCAACAAGCTGCAAATTCCATGACTCTCCCCGAACTTCGTCCCGGCAGCACCCGTCTGTCCCTGCCCAAGATTCCCGGTGCAAAAGTTGAAATTCTGGGTGCAGACTATGAGCAGATTCTGGACAACAGAGGCGCAATCTCTCCTGTGCTGTCCGTCACGCCCGTCAACATCAGCTTCCGCGTCAGCAAAGGTGGTGAACAGGTTATCAGCAAGGACTATGAGCTCACCCTCAAACCCGCTAAGGCAGCAGCCGGCAACCCCAAGCCCACGGTAATCCCCGAAATCCTGCAATGGGCCGGTGGCAAGGGCGATTTCAAGCTGGGCGACGCCATTTCCCTGAAATGCGCCAATCACTCCCTGGCTATCCTCGTTGCTGCCGATTTGCGAGAAGTAACGGGCAAGAATGTCAAGATAGTGACCAACGCCAACGCGGCAGACATCATCCTGAAAGATGCAGTAACTGAGAAGCCCGAAGAAAAGGCAGAAGGCTACACCATGGATGTAAGCGAGAAGAAAATCACCATCTCCGCGGTCAACACGAAGGGGCTTTTCTGGGGCTCCCGCACGATGCTTCAGATTCTTCGCCAGACAGGGGGCAGCGTTCCCTGCGGCAAGGCTGTGGATATGCCCCGCTACGAGCTGCGCGGCTTCATGCTGGATATCGCCCGCACTCCGCATCCCATCAGCTACATCAAGGACGTGGTGCGCATCATGTCTTGGTTCAAGATGAACGACCTGCACCTCGTCATCAACAACAACTACATCTTCCACGAAAATTATGTGGATGCCGGGCGCGATCCCTTCAAGGAGAGCTACTCTGCATTCCGTCTGGAATCCGACATGAAGGGCGCAGATGGCACGCCACTCACCGCCAAGGACCTCTTCTACACCAAGCAGGAGTTCATGGAGCTGGTAGAATTCGCCAAGGCGCGCCAGGTCAACATCATCCCCGAGTTTGACACCCCCGGCCACGCTCTGTCATTCACCCGCGTTCGCCCCGACCTCATCTACAAGGGCAAAATGAACCACGAGAAGCGCCGTTGCGAAATGCTGGATGCCGCCAACCCCGAAACCGTCAGCTTCGTGGGCAAAGTCTTTGATGAATACCTGATGAAGGACGAGAAGCTGGGCACCGCCGTTTTTGAAAACTGCCCCGTGGTGCATGTGGGGGCGGACGAGTTCTTCGGTGAAAAAGAAGATTACCGCAAGTTTGCAGACGGGCTGATGCGCCACGTACTGGACCGCGGCTACACCCCGCGCATCTGGGGTAGCCTGAGCAGCAAGCCGGGCAAGACGCCCGTTGTCGCCAAGGGGGTGCAGATGAACCTCTGGAACCCCGGCTGGATGAAGGCATGGGAAGCCATTGACCTGGGCTACGACGTCATCAACACCAACGATGGCGCCCTCTACATCGTGCCGTTTGCCAACTACTACCGCATGGATAAGAACCACAAGTGGCTGTATGCCAACTGGAAGCCCAATGTGGTAGGCAACGAGGTACTGCCCGCTGGTCACCCCCAATTGCTGGGTGCCACCTTTGCCGTGTGGAATGACATGACGGATGCCAAGCACTCCGGCTACGCACCCTACGATGTGTGGAACTCCATCAAAGAATCCGTGGAAATCCTCAGCCAGAAGATGTGGGGCAAGGAAAAGATGCCGCATGATTTCGCAGCCCACAAGGAACTGGCAGCTCGCATTGGTGCAGCCCCCTTCTGCAACCCGCTCTACCAGTGGGAGAGCCAGCAACCGGTGAACATCACTCCCGGTCTGACTCCCCGGAAGCTGGGGCTGCCCGCCCTGGGCCCGAATTACCACCTCACCATGGAACTGGAGCTTGCCTCTGCCCCCGAAGGTCTGGAACAGGTGCTGCTCTCGGCCCCCGAAGGCAAGCTCTTCGCGGCCATGAAGGATGGCACCGTGGGCTTCCGCCGCGATGACACGCTGGAGTTCTCCTTCGGCGCCAAGCTGCCCGTAGGCAAAAAGGTGAAGCTCGAAATCATCGGCAAGCCGGAAAACACCCAGCTGCTCATCGATGGCCAGCCTGTGGGCCAGATGGTGCTCACCACCTACCTGGATTCCGACAACGGATTCAGCAAGCGCACCAAGGATGTACGCTCCACCTTTGTGCTGCCGCTGGAGGTCCTCGGCGAAAGCCTGTTGGGCAAGGTATACAGCATGCAAATCACCCCTTCCGCACCTGAAAGCAAATGATGAATCCGCAAAAGGAATATGAATTGGGCGCAGAGGCATTCCTCACCGGGGATGCCGCTGCGGGGGCTGAGCACCTGCGCAATGCCGCCTTTGCCGGCCACCCCGAAGCGCAGAATCAGCTGGCGCGCATCTACTTCTCCCAGCTGAAGCAGCGCAGCGATCTGGCAGATTTGGAAGCCGCCGCCCAAGGTGGAGACCACGTGGCCTTGTTTGTGCTAGCCATGAGCTTCATCGATGGCAAACTGGTGGACAAAGACACAGACAAGGCCATGGCCGCTCTGCGACTGGCAGCTCAGCAAGGCAATGTCATGGCACGCGCCATGTTGGGTGATTAAAAAGCCAGCTTTTGTTCAAGACTTTATCAAGCTCACACCTGTCATCCGGCAGGTGTGAGTTTTTTTGGCAAACGCATCAGGCCAGCACGCCGGCAAACTCCTCTTCCCAGGCAGCGGTGGCGCGTTCCAACTCGGCAGAAACGTCTTCCCACACGGTGAAGAGGGCATCCGTCTCGCGCTCCAGCTGCTGGTATTCCTGAGTCAGTTCCATGAGGCGCTGATTATCGCTCATGTTCTCCGGCTTTTCCAATTCTTCGGAGATAGCGGTCTTGCGCTCATCCTTGGTGGCAATCTCCAGCTCCACCTCTTCCAGGCGGCGCTCCAGCGGCTTGATGAGCTCCTTGCGGCGCTCCTGTGCCTGGGCACGCAGACGGCGGTTTTCCTTGCGATTGGCAGGCGCTGCACTTGCCGCCACAGAAGCCACGGCATTTGATACAGCACCTCCGCCCTGGGCCAGCTCTTTCAAGCGGCGCTCCTCGGCTTCCACCGTCTCCAGATATTGGGACACATTGCCATGGAACAAACGCGGCGGCAAGCCACCACGGAACTCCAGCACCTTGTTCACGATGGGGTCCAGAAACTGGCGATTGTGCGACACAATGCAATACGACCCGGGATATTCAGCCAAGGCATGCTGCAACACATCCTGACTCTGGAAATCCAGGTGGTTCGTCGGTTCGTCCATAATCAGGAAATTGGCCGGACGCAACAGCATGCACACCAAGGCTACACGCGAACGCTCGCCACCGGACAATACCCCGATTTTCTTGAAAACATCATCCCCACGGAAGAGGAAGCAGCCCAAAAGGTTGCGCACAAGCGGGCGGGTCTCGCGAGAAGCAGCAGCTTCCACACATTCCAGCACCGTTTGCTCATCATCCAACACATCGGCGTGGGTCTGGGAGAAGAACGCCACCTGCGTGTGATGCCCAAATGAGAACTGCCCTGCATCGGGTGCTTCCGTACCGGAAATCAGGCGGGTAAATGTTGACTTACCGGAGCCGTTCACCCCCACAATGGCAATGCGGTCGCCCTTGGCCATGGTGAAATCATACTGCTTCAGCAAGTGAATATCGCCGTAGGATTTGCACACGCCCTCCAGCTTCACCACCGTGTTGCCACCGGGAGGCGGCGGCGGGAAGCGGAAGCTCATCACCGCATCATCATCTTCCACCTCAATCAGCTCCACCTTTTCCAGCTGTTTGATGCGGCTCTGCACCTGAGAAGCCTTGGTGGCCTTGGCGCGGAAACGGTCAATGAACTCCTGCGTCTTGGCAATCTCGCGCTGCTGGGCCTTGGCCTGGCGCAGCAAAATCTCCTTGCGAGCTTTGCTTTCTTTCAGGTAAAAGGAAAAATTGCCGGCGTATTCTTCGGCTCGGCCGTGGTGGAACGCGATGGTGCGGGTCACAAGGCTATCCAGCAACGCCACATCGTGGCTGATGATACAGATAGCCCCACGGTAGTGTCGCAAGCTCTGCTCCAGCCAACGCTGGCTCTGCAAATCCAAGTGGTTTGTCGGTTCGTCCAGCAGCAGCACCTCGGGCTCCTGCAACAGCAGCTTTGCCAGCGCTATGCGCATCTGCCAGCCACCGGAAAATTCCCCGCAATCGCGCGTAAAATCAGACTCACTAAAGCCCAGGCCACGCAAGATGGACTCCGTACGCGGACGCAAGCGCGCCGCATCGCGATCGTGCAAAATCAGCTCCAGACGGCCTATTTCCTCCAGCGTATCGCGGTATTCAGCACTCTGCGAATCGAGCCTCTGCAAATCGGCAGACAATTCATCCACCACCTGCTGCAGCTCCACAATATTGCCGACGGACCCCAGCACCTCATCCAGCAAGGGCACCCCGGCAATGTGGATACCATCCTGCGGAAGATACCCCACATGCGTATGCTTGGGCAGCAATACCTTGCCATGGTCCGGCTCCATCACACCCACGATGCACTTCATCAGGGTGGATTTACCGGCACCGTTCTGCCCCGCAAAAGCAATTCGCTCTCCTTGCTCCACGACAAAGGAGAGCGAATCAAAAAGCACGCGGGGACCAAACTCGATATGCAGGTCCTGTACGGCGAATACCATTACTTCTTCAGCTTGCTATTCCAGCGAGTAATGTTGGAGGACTGCTCCTCAAAGAGGTCGGCGCAGTCATCATGAATCTCAATCGTCGTAATCTTATCACCCTGGCGGATAGCATTCACCACGTCCTGATCTGCTGCGCTGAGCACCTCACCAAAAATGGTGTGCTTGCCGTTCAGCCAATCCGTCGGCACGTGGGTGATGAAGAACTGGGAGCCATTCGTCCCCTGACCGGTCCAGGTGCGACCGGCATTGGCCATGGCCAGCAAACCGGGGCGGTCAAACTTGAGATCGGGGCGGCATTCATCATCAAACTGATAGCCGGGGCCACCGCAGCCTGTTCCCTGGGGGTCGCCACCCTGAATCATGAAATCGGCAATCACTCGGTGAAAGCTCAGCCCATCATAGAATCCCTTGCTTGCAAGATTCAGGAAGCTGGCGGCTGTCATCGGGGTCTTGGAGGCGAACACCGTCAGGTTGATATCGCCCTTGCTCGTCTTCATCGTGATTTTCTTATCAGTTGCCATGCGCGTACGTTAGCAGCCACTTGATACAAAATCAAGCCCGAAGCTTGACATGCCACAGATACATTGAAAGTTGGTAAAGCTTTTTTGCCCAGAACACTTTGCTTCAGGGCTTACACATCCAAATCAATGCCGAAAGTGGCAGAGAGGGCGGCAGCATCAAAGGCCTGAGTGGTAAGCTGCGGGGTAGACACGAGCGAATCGGGCTCGATGGAGCGCAGGAGGAAGAGGAGCGAGGGATTGGCATCGATGAGGACACCGGCGGCATAAATGGCCGCTGCCGCATGGGGACACGGCTCCACCCAATCCGCGCAGGTGCAGAACATGCGCCAATCGGAGGGCTCCGGGAGGAGGCCACATTCAGGGTGGCAAAGTTGCTCCATGACCGCGGCATCCACCTTGCCGGAGAGGAGGGAGACGAGCGAATCAATATGCCCGCTGCACAGGCTGCGAATGGCGGCCACACGCTCCTCGTCAGGCGGCTGAATCTGCAAGCTCACCTCGTAGAGCTCATCCGCACTCACTTTGGCGGTGATGTGCCCGGGAGAGAGCCGCACATCCAGCACGCAGCCATGGCGCAGCAGCGTGCGCCCGGGTGCCAGACAAAGCCCCCCTGCCTCGCAATGAGCCAGATGCCGCATCCAGGCCTGGCCCCAGAATTGCCCGGCTAATTTGCGGGATGCGCACACCACGGGCTGTAGCTCCTCACCGGCATCTTGCAGCTCTGCCAAGCGGGCAGCCGCCAACTTGCCAAGTTCCTTGGCACTCAGGCGGGGTGTGAGTTCATCGCACATGGGGGGGAGAGGGGGATGGC
>JAZRRO010000079.1:0-46920 GCA_045650805.1 Akkermansia sp. | reverse complement strand
CGTCTTGATGATTTCGTGACCGAAAGCGTGGAGTATATGGTGGCAGCAGGGGTGGCAGAAGCAGACATACGGGACGCTTTGCTGTTGGATATCATGAACTTTCTGCTGATGGTGGCTGCGGCAGATGGCAGCATTGGCGATGTTGAACGGGCCCGCATCACCTCCTTGTTCGGATACAATCTCTCGGAAGATGAATGGATGGACTATCTGCAGGAACGCGGGATTGGGACGGAGGACTTCATCTATTCACCATTTTACTCATTCGGGGCACTGGTGGCGGCAGAGAACGCCCACGGTGGTGGAGATGACACGCAGCCGAGCCTGTCGCAGCGTTATCTGGAATTGCTCGACGTACTCAGCGCAGGCTCCGGCTTGGATGGAACACAAACTACCACAACGGCGCGCAATACCATGCTGAATACGCTGCGGCACTACGCCGGCGTGACGCTTACCCACCCATGGGGCAGCCCAGTCCTGGCCAGCCGCATGCAGCAGGACAAAGAAGAAGCCGCCCGACACGAGGCTATGCAGGCATCTGAAGAGCTGCGCGAGATAGTGGCAGACTACAACACACGCTACCGGACATTTGTGCAACGGCTCGCGAAACATGGCTGGGCTCTCTCGTGCAGTGAGGATGATTTCCTGCATGACCTGCGCGATTTCCTGCTGGCTCTCAGCGCGGTTCATACTGTTTCTCCCGCAGTAAAGGCCACATTTATCCGCGAGCATGTGGGCATTGAAATGGATTCCTTGTACATGGAGTATCTCATTGACCAGATGGATATGAGGGCTCCGTCATTCACTCCGGGCATCCCCGCAAGCATCCGAACGTATGTAGCAGTAGAGCAGATTTTGCACCATCGTGGATTCCCTGCCCTGAATGTGAACTTTTCCAAGATTCTGTCGCCCTTTGAAGCACTGGGCAAGGCGCTGATCGGTCTCGGGAGCAAGCAGCAGGATGCAAAATGGCGCGAGTATTATGATGCATTGATAACGCGTATACATGATTATATCGCGCAGCCACCGTCCCTGAACATCTCCTCTATCCTGCCGGAACAAGAAGCCACGATTCCTCCCGACGCCAGATGATTCTCCACTCGCCTAGGTCAACACGCCCGGCGACTCCTTACCGCGCTTGCAACCACCGCCACCATTGACAGGCACTCGCGCCCGCCAATGCCAGCCATATCAGGGATAAAAGGCCATACACAACCCAGGCGGAAGGCGGTACGCCCAAACTCATGACCGATTCCTCGGGCGCGGAGGGATTGACATAGACCTGCACGCGCTTATCCAAGCGAGCGCGCTCATGCATGGCGGCAGTAAAATGATAGCCACGGCGGGTCACGGTGTAGGGCTCGCCTTGGTATTCTATCACCGCTTGCATGGAGCGGCGCCCCATGCTCTCCACACACCCCTCCACCACAAGCTCGGCATCGGCCTGCGAGACGTAGTACAAGTTTTGCCACAGCTCAGACACCGGATAAGCCCACATCAACGCAAAAAATGCCAGAAGACAGGCGCGCAGAAAAAAGCCGCTGCGTTCCTGCTCGCGTGTATAGGCGTGGTTGGGTGGCTCATTCATGCAGTCGGAGAGCGGGGAAATTACACCTCGATCAAGTCTCGGAGGGCCGGGAAAGTATCAAAAAAGGCCTGCAGCGCTTTCATTCTGGCGGGCGTGCGCCATTGCGGAGGCAACACTGGGGCGGGATAGGGTGCCCTCTTTTGGCGGCGCAGCTCTTGCAAGGAGGTACGGAATGCAACAGCCAATTGATTTACGCGCCATATCTCCCCCTCACCTTTGCGGGCGAAATAATCGAGCACGGGCAACAGCTCTTGCAGCAAATGAAGGGATTGAGCCTCTTGCGGTGCAGCGGCAGCCGCGCAGAAATCCTTGTAAAATTGCAGGGCTGTTTTGTAATCCTCGGCCAGCTGTTCATCTTGCCACGCCAAGGGGACATCTAAAACCTGCTCACCGCCTAGCATCTGCACAAGCTCCTGCACCATAGCCAGGACCTCGGGTGTCACTCGTCTTTTTCCGTTCAATACTTCTTTCAGCATTGTTGCGGTGTGAGATAAATCGCACAAGCCCACATCGAAGGGGGCCTCCACCTCTATGCCGTATTCCCCCAGATACATGCCATGCAACCACTGGCTTTGCCACAAAACCGCATCGGCTTGCATAATCAGCTCCTTGCGGCGAGCGGGCGGCAGGGCTCGCAGTATCTCGCAGCAAGGGCGGATGGCCGCCATCTTCCGACGCAGCTCAGCCAGTTGCCCGGCTTCTGCCGAGGAGAGGTATTCCGCCCACTCGGAGCAGGTGGGGAACTGAGACCAGGCTTGCAACACCAGGTCGGCTTGCTCTTTCAGCGTGCCGGGCAGAGCCGCGGCTACCTCCGGTGCCGTTTCAGGCAAAGGAGATGCCCCTTCCTCCGCCCCCAGCGCGGAGAAAGCTGCCCCCAGGCATGCCAACATACTGAAAAAACGATGAGCCAACATCTTCTGCACGTTTATGATGAAAAAATGCCACTAGGGCACACGAGCCATTGTAGCATTTTTGAGTATCTTGTCAATAAATGGCTTGCTGCCTCAGGCTCTTCGGGACAATTCGCAGGCATAGCGTCGTCCCAATGCTTCGGCGTGCTGCTGCATCCATTGGCTCAGGCGGCGTGTACCAACGGTGGGCCCCGCTACCGCGAGTCGGCCCTGGCTCAGGCCGACGATTTCCTGCCGGGTCAACATGATATCCCCCATCAGCGCCCCCAGCACACGTGTGGCCTGGTATCCCAGCTCGGCCGGCACTGGTACAATGGGGCGCCACAGGCGCATGCTGCGGGCCAGGTGCTGCCACAGCTCGCGGAAGGTGTATCTCTCTGCCCCTACTGCATTGATGATGCGGTGAGCCGACTGCGATTCGGCTTCATCCATGGCCAGCTCTGCAAAGTCCTGCACATGAATGGGCTGCAAGCCATAGTTTCCCCACCCGAACGTAGCCACGGCCGGCAGGTGGCGCAAGCTCCACGCCATGTTGTTGATGAGGATGCTTTCATTCGGCGTATCTCCGAACAGAATAGCCGGGCGCAAAATGCTATGCGGCAGGCCGGTGCTTTGCAGCGCAGCCTCCAGCTCGGACTTGCCGCGGAAATAGGGCAATTCGCTCGCCGCATCCGGCTGTGTGATGCTGGTGTGAACCACGCGCCCTACCCCGCTGCGCTGTGCTGCGGCAAACAGGCGCAGCGTGTTTTGCACCGCCTGCGCGTGGCTGAAGGGCTCGTGCGCCGCCCCTTTTCCGGGTGTGTAACTGAAGCGCACCCAGTAGGTGTTCACCAACACATCCACCCCCGCCAACACGTCATCTTCCGTACTCCACGGCAGCGGACGCAGCTCATACCCACCGGGATTCGGCAAACGCCCGCCCGAGTTTGTGAGCCCTATCACCCGCCAGCCACGCCGCACGGCCTCTGCCGCTATATACCGCCCGCTGTATCCTAATACACCCGTTATAGCTACTGTTTTCATATTTCTGTAATTTGAGAAATTAAATCCTAAATTTTTTAGAGTTTGGAGATAAGAGCAAGCACCTTGCTCCCCATGAGAGCGGCACGGCGAAAAACAGACGTGTTGTAGCGCTGTGCCGTAGTGGCCACCTGCTCTGCCGTTTGGAGCAGTTCCTGCATGGCCTCCATGCGGGCAGCGGTGTGGGCATCGCCCTCTGCCCTGGCGGACTGCAAGCAATCCTCCACCGCCTGCACAGCACCGGCCGTTTCGCGGCGGCGGCGCTCCTCCAGTATGCGGCGAGCCATTTCCCACACATCGCATTCGGCGCGATAAAAGCTGCGGCGCTCCCCGGGGCGGGATTCGCGGTAGATGAGATTGAAGCTCTCCAACTCCTTGAGACTGGTGCTCACATTTGAGCGAGCCAACTGCAACAACTCACACATGTCCTCTGCCGTGAGCGGCACCTGTGCAACATACAGCAGACCATGCAGCATCGCCGTGGAACGCGGTATCCCCCAGCGGGTACCCATATCACCCCACCGGCGGATGAAGCGCATCTGTGTTTCGCTCAACTGCATGAGCCTATTTTCTGAAATTTCAGAAATTTGTCAAGTTTAATATATCGAAAACACGCAATCAAGCAGTTAGACACCCCAACTTGTGCAACATGAAGCAGACTTTTTCTTGCAAAGGGGTGTATACGTTGCTAGAATGGCGGACGTGAAAACGCCGCTGATCACAGCCATCCCCCTGCTACTGAAGGACGAGAAGGATTGTGCCGAATTTGTGCATTATCACGCATCGGCCATGGAGGAGTGGCCTTTTTATGGGGAAGACGGCTGTTACAAAGCAACCCTGACACCGGTAGGCGAGAAGCCGGGGCTACTGGCGCGCCTCTTCTGCGGGAAGCGGCAAGCGCAGCAGCTGCAATTCAGCCAACCGCAGGAGTACACCATAGACGATTTGAAAAAGCACCTGTGCCGGATGATTGATGAGTATCTGCCTGTGGCCGCGCAGTTTCACGAACCGGAAGTGCTGAAACACCTGCTGGCCGGGTGCGAGACTTTCGCGGAGATTATCGCCTGGGGATGCCTCACGGGAGCTTGTTCCGGCGGAGGTTGTGATACGCTCCCGGCACTGTGTGAAAACGCAGATGACCAGGCCGATGACGATGCCGATGAGATGAGTATCATCACCGCCCCCAACTACAACGGGCCGCTTTCCCCGGCAAATATCCGCCTGGTGGCCCAAAACATCCGCCCGGGAAGCATGGGCGACACGTACATCTGCTAACTTCTCTTTCCTGCTCATGTTCCATAACCGCCCCTATCTGAAAAAGTTCGTCATCATCACGGCGCTTGTACTGGTAAGCTGCCTTGTCTCCTGCATCGGCCTCAAAACCGGGCGATTCACCATCATTGATACCGGTGGGGCCATTGCTGCCATAGGGCAACAAAAAGCCAATTTGCGCAAGGAGCCCCTGCCCGCCGGCAAGGAAACATTGGCGTACAACAAAGACCTGGATTACCACTACCGGGTGTGGAAAAAAGGCGAAAACTACATCGTATCCATTCCCGTCGCCTATGCCCCGGCGCGGTATAGCGTCTTTGAACATCACTGCGGCCACGGCCACCGGCAACGCCCCCACACGCTTCAAACAACATTACCCCGGGAGCGCTACACAGATGAGGAACTGATGGACTACCCTCTTGAGCATATCTATGCCGAAATCTCCGAGCTACGGTACAAAAGCCTGTTCAGGGCGCAAAAATTGCACAAGCACCGCATTCCAGACGATACGCTGAGGGATGAATCTGTCTTGAATGGTGCCGAGCTTGTGCTGGATATCCACGGCAAAGAAGCGGGAACACCATCCCCCAGGCACCCGTATTTGACAAGTAACGTGGATCCGGACCGACTGCCCCGCCGCCGCGCCTGGTACAACCAATGCCTGCGCCCGATAAGCTGGGTGGCAGAGGTGGTGGATATCCCCCTCTCACTCATCGCCACCCCCATTGGCTGGGTAGCCGATGCCATTTACGAACCGCTCGCCAATTAACGTTTCAAAAGCAGCGACGGCGACGGGTGAGCAAGGACACTAACGCCACTATGCCCAGAGTCGACGTGGTCGGCTCGGGGATAAGGGGGGTGAGTGTCATCTCCACATTTTTGACAGAAGCGGCACCGGCAGCAGCATCTACAATGAACCCGAGCGAGGTGAAATCCGCATCGGGTATGTTCTCCAGCGTGTAGTTCCACGATGCTTCACCATTCTGCACCAGAATATCCAGCTGACCGCCATTGAGTGTTAGGGTATAGTTGAGATTGCCAGCAACGGAAAGGGAATCGGAATGAGCCAGAGTGGTCTGGATTTTCCCGTTTTGGAAACTGATGAACTCGCTCCCCACAGCGGCGTTATCCGTCCCCACGTAGACATTGGCGTAGTCGGTATAGGAATTGCCGATGATGATGGAATACTGCTCTGAACTGAGGTAGAACATATTCCCCGTGTTGGTGGTATTATTCCACACGGTAAAGGTGATGACGGCATCCATTTGGCTGTTGAGCAGCACCTGAGTGTAGAGGTAGTTCTGTTTCCAGCCGTAGTTTACGTAGGCCCCTTTTTCTGCACTGAGCATGAAATGCGGTGTGTTGTTGCCCTGCCACTGGCCGGAGAGCCACCCCTCCGGCAATGTGGAGCCGGAATAAGCGGTGAAATCCGTTTCCAGCACGGAGGAAGCCCCGGCCACAGGCAGGTAAGCCCCCACCACGGCACACAAAATCATGATTGTCTTTTTCATAATCCACAGATATGGTTAATACCGCGTCACAGGTGGATAATTTCCTGCGCACAATGCTCATGTACCACGGCGCACGTGTGATGTACAGCATTGTTAGTGTGCGACTTGGAAACAGTTGGGCAACACAGAAGCACAAAAAAGGCATCCACTCCAAAAGGAGTGGATGCCCATGATATGAAGGGGGAGAAAGGCTATCAGGGTTGGGGAGCGCTCAAAGCCTCAGTCGCTTCCTTTTTCTTTTGCAGGAAGGTCTGCACAGCGGTGAGATTGTGCGTTGTGGCATAGTTCATGGCTACTTCCAGTTCAGAAGAGCCGCGCACCACGTGGTTGAGCATCGTATAATTCTGGCAGGCCACCGCCATGCAGACGCCCTCCTCTATGCTCATGGAGGGATTAAGCGCCATGAGGGACATGGCCAGCTCGGGGTCATTGGCTTGCACAGCGGCCACCAAGGCGGCAGGCTGCTGCTGGGGGTTGTGCTTCATGTATGTAACCACCCCAAAGATAGAGCCGACAAAGCAGAGGATATTCAGGAAAAGGACCAGGAACCCATTACCTTCAACGGGCACACGCGTGGTTGTGCGGAGCGTATCCCACACCGCTTTATTGAGGAAGCCCAACCCCAACAGGGTAATGAGAGAACGCAACAAACCGGATTTTTGTTGTTCTGTATTGCTGAACTTCTGCACGAGATTCAGCAAACTGAGCAAGAACAGCACAGAACACAGCTGGTAGAACATATCAGCCACCAGGCGAGCCACCGCAGCAGCAAGCACAGCAGGCAGGCCACTCCCGGGATTACAACGGCGAGCCATGGCAAAGGCATACACCACGGGTACCAGCAGCATCGCAATAGCCAACCATACGCGAGAGAGCATGTAGGGCAGCATATCATCCCCGCGAAGCCCCATGTACATCAACCAAGCAAAGCCCATCCAGCCAATCAGCGATACGGGGGCGGACAAATAAATATCCCCCAACCCATTATGCAACTTTATCTTGTTGGCCGTGCAAATAAGCAGCCCCACAAATCCCAACACCGCCACCACAGCAGCGCTGATCCACACCTGCGAGAAAAACACCTGTTGCGCTACCTCCGGCAAGGGAGTTGCCTCCACCGCTGCCCATGACTGGCAGCCCATGCCCAACACCATCAACATTAACAAACGAACATTCATAACATGTACACCCCGAACAAGGGCGCAGGAGTATAATATGCTCCCGGCGCGGAGTCAAGCCCGGAAAAATAAGTTTGACTTAGTAACACCCACGCAGTAAAGTGTCTGCGTTCACGTTTATGGTGAGGATTTACCTGCACAGCATCCTGTCCAGCATGGAGACAGGATTATCCTGTGTCCATGCTCTGCACGAGGGCTGATGAACAGCAACATTAACTTCATTCATCATGATTTTCAAAAAAACACTCACATCAAAAACAGGTCTTTTCTTGTTGGGAACAAGCGTTCTCATTGCCTTGGGCGCAATGGCGTTTGCATCCCCTCGCGTGAGAGCTTATGCCGATAAACAAACCGAACGGATTTGGACAAAGCTTTACACCTGGGACTTGGCCGAGGAGATTGAGGCCAATCGCGCCGACATGCAGCGTTTTTACAACAACAGCACACGCACCGGCGCAGAAGCGCTCATCGCCCACGGAGGCGGTGTAGGTGAGTTCACTTACACCAATAGCCTGGAAGCCGTACAAGATTCCCTGAACCGCGGGTTCCAATTCATTGAGCTTGATTTGCAAAAAACGGTGGATGGGCACATCGTGGCCATCCATGAATGGCCGCAATTCGCGCAAATGACAGGTAAAAGCACAGAAGAGGTGCAAAAAATGCCATTGTCAGAGCTGAAAAAGCTCAAGATTCATGGCAAATATACAGTTCTCGGAGGGGATGACATTCGCCGGCTGATGGAGCAACACCCCCAATTCATTCTGGTGACGGACAAGCTGCAAGACTTTGCCCTGATGCTCAAAGAAATCCCCTTCCCTGAGCGCATGATTGTGGAATGCTTTGGACGGGTCAACTATAAAAAGGCGCTCCGAGCGGGCATCAAGTATCCGGCGTTCAGCGCATGGAAAGATACAGGAGAGATAGAACAATTCCGCTTTCCTCTGGTGGTCATGTCCGCCTACGCCATGGAAGACGAACAAAATGCTGAGAAAGTGCGCAAACTGCACGAGGATGGCACCACTATCCTCATGTTCTGGGCAAGTATCTGCGACGAGCCGGAGTTCATCAAACAACACCTCAGCAGCAGTATCAGCAAAATATACACAGATACCTGGTCCCCTGCCCTTTAAGGCAAGCTGGGCTTTTGCACACCGGCCTTGCCAATGAGAACAAACCAGCGTATCAGCGCGGTGTTAGCCATCATGCCAAGGCTGAGCATGATATTGAGCAGGGAAAAGCCCACCGAGATGGCGACAAAGCCTGCGATGGAATCAAAACCACCATACGGGCCGCATTTTGGCAGGACAAACAAGTACGCCAAGGCATCAATGCAAAGAGGTAATACCAGGCAAATCACACAAGTATCAAACGAATAAATACGCTTGCGCTGTACCCACAACCACCCGGCACAACAGAAGATGGAGGGAAAGAACACGCCCAGAAAAAGCAGGAGATACTCGCCCCAGTATTTCAAGCGTGGATATGCCGGCATGTATTCAGGGTAAAGAGTGTTTGCCTTTTGAGCAGTTGCGTGAGTACGAGAATCGGTGGGGCGCTTGAGGACAATACGCAACCATCCCTCCGGGGTTTCTGTAAGCAGGGGACTCAGATAGAGCTTTCCGGAAGCGATGTCATCCGAAGCTCCGAGAGGCTCATGGGTCCACCAGATGCCGTAGGGATTGCTCCCTGGCACAAGGGGAAAAGCCCGCTCGTAATTCTGCTTCACTTTTTCATTGGGAGGCAGCATGAAGACGGTAGAATACACGGCATCATACGAGCCTTCCACAAGATGGTGAACACGCAAACCGGCAGGTGCTTCTCCCAGCCATGGAGCCGCTTGCACCATCCATTCCTCTTGCGGACTTAATTTGACAAAATGAACGAACAAAAACCACAGCAGCAATGCATAGCACACTGGCGTCAACACGCCGTATATGATGACGTTTTTCATGCGGGCAATCTCGGTTTCTGCTGCATTAAAGATAACCATACCGCTTGCGATACGCAAGCACAAAATAAAGAGCCACAAAGAGAGCCAGCACTTCTGCCACCCCGGCGCTCCACCAGATGGCCGGGGCACCAAACAACCATGGCAACAGCATCACCGCTGCGGCCTGAAAAGCAAATGTACGCACAAAGGCGATGCTGGCCGAGATGAGGCCATTGTTCATAGCCGTGAAAAGGCCGGAAGCAAAGATATTGTAGCCTTGCAGCACAAAACTCAGGGCAAATACGCAAAAAGCATGCTGGGCCAGCTCGGTAAGGGCGGCGTTGTAGCCCACAAAGAGGTAAGCTATCGGATAAGAGAGCGTGATGGCCGCCGTAGCCAAAAAAAGACCAGCCACACCCAGCAACAACAGACTCTTGCGGAAAAGATTGCGCAATTCTGCGTGATTTTCGGCCCCATGATTATAGGCAAACAAAGGAGTACTGCCCACATCGAACCCAAAGAAGATAGAGCCAAACAAAAAGGCCACATACATCACCACTCCCCAGGCGGCCACGCCATCCTCACCGAAGTATTGCAAGAGCCTGTAGTTGTAGAGCATGCCCACAAATGAAGCTGATACACCCGTGACCAGCTCAGACGCGCCATTGCAACAAGCTTGCGCCATAGGGCGCCACTCCACACGCGAGCGAACAAAACGCAGCAAGCTGTTATTAGGCAACCAGAAATAGGCCACCGGTATAAGCCCCGCCACAGCCTGGCTCATGCCTGTAGCCACGGCCGCACCGGCCAGCCCCCACTCCAGCAACACCACAAAAACAAAATCCAGGACGATATTCGTCACCCCGCCGGCCACGCTCAACCAAAATGCCAGTTTCGGTTTCTCTGCCGCCACCAACAGAGACTGAAAGGAATACTGCAATACACAGCAAGGTAAGAACCCCAGCATGATACGGCCATACAACACGGCATCGGGCAGCAATTCGGGTGTGCCCCCCAACCACACACATACCTGCGGCAGCCAAATGATGCCGATGGCGGCCATCGCCAGCCCCAGCAGCAAAGCCAAGAGTACTATTTGCGTGAAATAACGCTTTGCTCGGGAACTATCCCCCTGCCCCAAGGTCTTGGCCACCAGCGCAGTGCCACCGGTACCAAACATGAAGCCAAGCCCACCCAGCAGCATGATGACCGGGAAAACAAAGTTCACCGCAGCCAAGGCTATTTCCCCCACGAAGTGGGAGATGAACAAAGCATCCACCATGGTGTACACCGAGGTCAGAATCATCATCGCTATCGGTGGCACCACAAACGCAAATAATTTGCGATAGGTGAAGTGATCTGATATTTGAACAGCCATACGTCAGATAGGGCGGAACAGCATATATAAGAAATAGCTACCTGTCAAGTTAGTTGAATCTGGCGCAGCTCTCAAAATCTGCCATGACGCAACCGGCCGCACTTTTTGATAAAAAATCCCCTGCCCTGGAGGATGAACTCCGGGCAGGGGCGAAGGTATCGCTATTCAAAGAAAGGATTGAGGAATCGGCTTATCAGAAGTTGACACGATAGCCGACCGTACCGTTGACATTGGTGTAACCGGAGCGAAGCTCTGCGGAAGCATCAACGAAGATGGCACCGGCATCCATGCCCATGGGGATGGTGATGCCTGCACCCACTTCCAGACCAATTACACCAAGCTCCGCAGACTTGACGGAGGACTGGGCGCCACCCTGAAGCAAGCGCACATCAGCCTCGCCCTCACGGTCACCGGCATCGAGCTTGACCAAGGCGCGAGCCTCGAAGATGGAAGCGCGGTTGTAGATGCTTGTACCCACAACGGCTTGCATGCGAGCACCGGCACCGAAGGTCAGGCTGGTGGCAGTCTGCTTACCGACCTCCAGCGCGGCATCACAGCCTTCTTCCGTGTAGCCATCTACCGTGCTGTGGCGGAAGGAGACGTTGAACACGGGCTGCAAGCACACGTCGCCATCTTCAGTCAGGGAGTACACTCGACCGGCTTCATACATGAAGGCAATGGCCGTACCTTCCGTTTCACCCTTGGTCTCGTAGCTACCAACACCGAAATCAACTGTGCGATTAAGTGTGATATCTGCGCGACCCACGGTTGCCACGAAGGTGTGTACCCAGGCATCGCTGGTGTAGCGGGCGAAGAGCGAGACGTACTGCGTATCGAAGTCGCCCTCGGCCTTATCGGCGGCATCACTGTCCACATCACCATACATGGCCGTAAGGGCTACACCCATGGTGAGAGCGGGAGTGATATCCACGTCAAAGCCGACGGTGCCGCCCCAGCTATCGCGGGTGTAACCGGCTGCCAAGCCATCGGCAGACAGCTCGTGATGGTCGCCCTCGGCATTAATCCATGCGTTGTAGTAGGGCATGTTCTCATTCACAGCAGCCTGGCTCACACCCATGGTGGTGGTGCGGTTGCGGATAGCGCGCAGCTGGCGTTCCACATCAGAGGAAAGCGCAGAACCCAAGATAGCAGTGCTGCTACCGGCCACGGCGGCCATGACTTGGTCTGCCTTGGCTGCGGCACCGGCCGTACCCTGCGTCTGCAGTGCGTGCACAGCTTCATCCACTGCCTTAAGAGCGGAACCGCTGGGCAAGGAACCGGTATTCACGGACCAGAGCATGGCAGCACCAGCCATGGAGTTGCCGGACGTGGCCATGTTGGCGTACTGGTTCTGCGTGTGGTAGGTGGTCTGCAGCGTCAGGTTCTTGCCATCGGCGATCAGAGTGGCTTCCTTCACCTTCTTGAAGGCGGAGGATGTACCCAAATCCACGGTCACATCATCACCGAGAACGATGTCCTCTGCGACCTGTGCCAGCGTAAGGCTGCCATCGAACTCAATATCGTTCAAACCGGTAGATACGAGGGCCAGCGTGGCACCATCTTCAATCACCAAATTGTTCAGATTAAGGTAATTGGTAGCCACGTCGGAGTTGATGACCAAGGTGGTAGTGGAATCTGACTTCATGGTGAGAGTATCAAGCGTGAGCACCTTGTTGGTGCCGGTACCGGTCGTCACAGCCGGGTTGGTGATGTTGATGGTCAAATCACCGGCGTTTTCCACGCTCCAGTTGGTGCTGCCCGTCACGCGGTCCAGCGTCTGGGAGGCACCTTCGGCAATCTTGAGCAGATTGGAGGAGGACTCAGCCCCCTCAATCGCGGCAAGTGTGCCGCTGAAGCTGCCGCCATTGCCGGTAACCGTCAGCTCGGCATTCTGGCCGCCCTGCAAGGAGCCTGCGCCGTTCAGAGCTGCCACCTCGGCATCGGTCACGCCATCCAGCATCAGCTCACCGGCTGCACCGAAATTGTTCTTCACGATGTCGATGGTCACACCATCCAACTGAGCAGCCTCGCTGATCTTGAGGCTCTTTTCCAGAGCGAGAGTACCGGCACCGGCAAGGCTGGTGCCGGTCATAGCGCTGTCTTCCTTCACGGTCAGCAGGCCATCCACCGTCAGGGTGGCATCGGCTGCAGTTGCGTCATCTGCAACGCCATCATCCGTCAGCGTATCAACGACGTTACCATCGCCCAAGAGCGTCAGGCCACCCTGAGCCATCGTCAGCGTATCAGAGGTCAGATCACCACCCACGGTCAGTGTACCATTGCCACTGATGATAAGGTCTACATCACCGGCACCTGCCGTAGCATCAATATCACCGGCAAACTCGGTATCTGCGCCCTTGGCGGCGGCCGGGTTGGCATCAGTAATATCCTGATAAGCATTCACCAGTTCCACGCGTGCCACTTCGCCGGTGGTAGACGTGTTGTTGATGAGGAAGGTGCTGCCTGTACCGCCCAAAAGGTTGTTCACCACAGCGGTCTCATTATTGGGAGATGCACCGGGAACCTTCAGCTCCAAGGTCTTGCCTGCGGTCACTACTGTAGCCTGATAAGAAGCCAGTTCGCGGTAGCCCTCAGCCACGCTGTCATACTTCTCGATGGTGTAGATGCCCTCTGCACCGCCCTTGAGTACCAAGCTGCCACCGGAAACACCGGAGAGACGCACGCCGCAATCCTGAAGCAAGTCTACAGAAGTGGAGTTGGAGAGGAACTTCAGATTGGAAAGCTCGCCATCTGCCACGCTCAGCGTGCCGGTTGTGAGGTGCAGATACATGGTGGTATCCACTTCTGCAGCCGATGCCAGCATGTCTGTGATAGCATCGATGCTCAGGTTGACAATTGCACCGCTGTTGATAATCAGATTACCGGTCTGATCAATCATGGCATTCTTGCCGGCTGCAATCGTGGCAGAGGTGCCAACATTGCTGGTATCGATGGTCAGAGACATGGCGGTTGTAGCGCCGGTGCCACCCACGGAGATATCGCCCGTCACGCCGGTCAGGCGAGTTCCCTTAGCCAGGGTGATGGCATCAATATCGCTACCATTGATGCCGCTCACCTGCACCACATCACCGGCATTCTTCGTCGCAACCTGGAGGGACAGGGACTTGAGGGCTGCATCATTGACCTTATCCAAGCCACCCTCCTCAATCAGCACAGAGCCGTTTTGCAGGATGACAGCACCGCCACCAGTAGCAAGGGGCTGCAGTTTCTTGAAGCTGTAGCTGCCCAGCGTGTTGTCGGCCTTGGAGCCTTCATCTGCAATCAGCAAGGTGCCGGACGCGATGTCCACAGAGCTATACTGACCGGTGTATTCCATTCCCTGACTCAATACAAGAGTACCGGTTCCCTTCTTCTGGAGAGATGCGCCAAGGGAGCTGTAGGAGCCCTTGCCCACGTTCAGGTGAGCATCCATCGTCAACGTCTTACCTGCGGCCACATCAACAATGGAAGTGCCCACAATCTGTACATCTGCCGGGGTGGAGAACGAAGCCGTCACGTCTGCATCAAGCACGGCGCAAAGCTGCAGCACGTTCTGCACCTTGGACAAGGCTTCCACGGCAGCTTCAGTCTGCATCACCAGCGTGGTACGATTGAACCAGCTGCCCAAGCTCAAAGAGCCCAGCGTAGGAGCAGTCTCAGAGGCATCAATGAACTGGCTCAAATCCAGCGTAGCACCGGAATCAATCACGAAGCTACCGGCACCGCTCACCTTGCCTTCCCACCCCTGGGGTGTGTACAAGGTCAGCAAAGCACCTTCCTTCACTTCCACACCACCGGCAAACTTCTTGCTACCGGTATTGGCAATGTACAAAGCGGTATTGACCGGGGAGCCTTCGCTGCCAATAACCAGCTTGCCACTGGCTTCGATAGAACCCGTGCCATCCCAAGTGTACTGGGCATTCGGAGCGCATACCTGGATGTCATTAGGCTTCACAGTGCCGGAAACAGTAACGGTATCACCACCACCCACAAAGTTCACGTTATCGCCCACGGAGAAGCTGCAATCCGTCTGGGTATCGGTGAACCAGTTGGTGCTTTCAGAACCGGACTGCCACACATTGTCTGTGTCGTCATCATCCCACTCCAAATCAGCAATTTCGCCCTTCATGACAAGGGCAAGCGTGTTGCCATTCTTGAGCAGCAGGTAATCAGCCAGCACGGAGTCCTCGCCTGTGTCAAACAAGCTACCCACCTTAACGAGAGTGGAGAAATCTGCACCCTCAATGCTGCTGACGTTGGTCAGCAATTCGATAACATCACCGCTGTATGCTGTATAGCCGCTCAAATCGATAGCAAGAGAGCCCTTGTTGTCGGCATCCAAAACCAGCTTGTGGCTGTTCAGACTCAAACCACCCGTCTGTGCCCAAGACTTGTCCGCACCGAGTGTGAGGCTGCCTCCGGCAAGTGTCAAATCAGCAGAAAGAACTGCACCTGTTTCCTTGGCAATCAGAGTCTTACCACTCACACCGGTTGTCACGCCCAGAGTGCTGCCAGCACCGGCCAATGTGATAGCGCTCGCGCCACCCAGATTAGCCATATTCAGCGTACCCTTCTGAACCTCCACTGTGCCGTTGAAGGCATCCATATTGCCGGCAAAGGTCTGTGTACCCTCACCGTTCATCAGCAAGCTGACACCGGCAAGTACTGTACCGGCAAAGGTCTGTTCACCGGAGCCCACAATTTCCAATGTACGCATATCACCATCCGAAGCGATGGATACACCGTCATTCGACACGATGAGAGCCTGCCCCGCTGCAATGTTTTCAGCGGTGGACAAGCCTGCAACCTGAATAGTGTGATTTTCCGTATTGGCGAGAATGAACCCGGCCTTGGAACCAGCATTCGTCACCGTTTCAAAATTCACAACAGTCCCGGACAGAGCATCATGATCGGCCGTACCAAACACAGCAGAACGAGAGCCGGTATTATTCGTCACGGACAAGTTCACCGTACCGGCAAAGTCGGCTTCGCCGTTCACAAAGGTGGAGTACACGATGCTGGAGGTGTGGTTTGCATCCACATTCAGAGTACCCGAACCAGCCAAATTGCCAATCTCAAAGCAGGCGGAATGATGCGTGCCCTTCAGCGTGGTTGTCCCGGTCACAGACAATGCTTCAATGGTGAACTTCTGATTGGATGACACCGGATTCGTCTGAACGCCGTTACCATCGCGGTAAAGCGTAAGGGTGGAGCCATCGCCCAAGCTGACATTCCCCATCTGTACGGAGGGAGTTTTCACGTACAAGGTGCTTGCTTCCTGAATGCTCACATCAGCCAGAGCAAGAGTCTTACCGCTGGCCGGCTCCATTTTCAGCGTACCACCGCCAATCACAGTCAGTTCATGGCCAGCAGCATCAACAGAACCAGTCAACTTGCCGGTCTTGTTGGCTGCCACATAAATAGTGGCATCATCGGACAGCATCAGCGTGCGGCCAATGACTGTTTCTGATGCCATCGCAGCGTAGCAGAATGTCAAAGCAGCTGCGGGGCGATCTTCCAAGCCACTACCGGTACCGGCAATGGTGATAGTCTTGTTATTATCACCTGCATTCATCGTGTAGGCGTGGCGCAGGTCGAACTGACCGCCCTCTGCCACCACCAAATTGGTGATATTGTCGATAGCGGCCTGGTGGTCGGAATTACCCAGTTCAAGATGGGCACCCTCGCCGAGCACCAACGTATCAAGCGGGCTGCCGGAAGCAGGGCCGAACACAAAGTTGTTCACCACGCTCATCTTCAGGTTCATAATGCCTGTATTGAGGAGCTTCAGCGTACCTGCGCCCGATACCACACCGGAGAAATTCGTGGATGTAGCACCATTAATTGTCAAATCAGCGCCAGCTTCGATGGTGACACCTTCGTTGATGGTGAGTTTATCTGTGCCAAGTACCCATTCATAGCCGGTACCGGATACCGTGGCAGACTCAGCTGTCACAGCAGAGGTAAGCGTAATGGTTTCGCCATCGCCGGCAAAGGTGACAACAGAATTATCAGCCCAGCGCTGGCCGGCACCATTATTGTCCCAGTTTTCAGCTGTGGTGTTGGTACCCCAGTTGTTGCTGACGCCATCCGTCATCCAAATCAAATCACCGGCCTGCACAGCAGCCAGAGCAGACTTAATCAACTTACCATCAGAGTAAGTGGCAACCATGGTCGTATCTGCTGTGATGAAAGATTCAATCTTCACATCTCCGTCTGCAGGTTTGTTGTTACCCACAAACACGCGCACGCCGTCCTCACCGATGCTGTCGGCATTGGTGACGTTAAGAATAATCTTGCCACTGTAGGAAGACAGAGAAATCAGACGTTCTGCAGCAGCATCTACCAGCAGCGCACCTCCATCGCCCTCAAGTTTCCCGATGGTGGCAGAGCGGGTGATATCCAACACACCGCCGGACAAGGTAATGGTGCCATCAAAGGTCTCCAAGGTCGAGAGCGTGGTGGTTCCGCTGCCATCAATCACCAAACGGGATGCAGCATCGCCGGTAATGGCATTGGCATGGGTAACATCGCCGGAATTGGCAAAAATCAGGTTTGTGTTGGCAGCCATCGTAATAGCGCCTGTGCCAAGAGCGCCAGCTTCCTGCAATTTCACAGTACCGGCGTTAATCGTAGTACCACCGGCATATGAGTGAGCAGCAGACACAACAAGTTCACCTGCTGACGTTGTTCCGTTAATCACATCCAGAGCAACATTACCGTTGCCATACGCCTCACCGGACCATACGAGCTGCTTTTCAGGAGCAATTTGAATTGTCAATCTACCGCTATTGTTCAAACGTGAGGTAGCCCCGAGAACGCTATCATCGGTAGCAATGACAGTATTGCCTTGGTGGTAATCCAACGCTGTAGCCTGGCTTGTTCCGGCTTCACCATTCGAGACACCCTGACCAATGATAGAACCGCCATTCAGGACCAGCGTAACACGACCCATTGTTTGACGCAAAGCGCCACAATCAAACTCAGAATCTTTCTCGAGTGTCAGGATGACGTTGCTTCCCCAAGAGAAAGAGTCCGTCTTCGTAGCCCGGATGGTAGAACCTTCCGCCACGTTTACATTGCCGGCACGCAGCTGCTGGTCGCCGGAAGCCATTGCCAGCTCGATATTGCCATTCAATACCAATGTACCATTGTTCCCCGAAATCATGGAGGACAAGGTCATATCCCCGGCAATTTCAAGCGCACCGCCTTCGATATTGATAGACCCGGAATAACCGGAGAAGCCACCACTCAATACTGCGCGTCCACTACCGCGCTTGGTCAGGTTACCGGAGCCACGAACAACACCTGCATATGTCGTGATGTCTGCCGCATCAGTACCATCAACCTGAAGGACAGCACCACCACTCAGGATTTCCAAATCAGCCCCCACGAGATAGTTCAGCGATTCCTCACCGGCATCTTCGTGAGAGATGGAAAGAAGCGTTGCGTTATCCAATACGATGCGAGATGCAGCAGCTACAGAGTCTGCAACCTGAGTGATGTTAGTCGGATTGCTCACCATCAGGCTACCGCCACCAGTAATAGACAACTCACCATCGCGAGACAAACAGGATGTCTCAGCGTATACAATCTTGCCAGAACCGGCATTAATTTGACCGCCGTTGGATACAACCAACGCGCCCTCCTCAAGGGTCATGAGACTCTCATCGATATCGCCGGCAGATGCCGTATAATAAGACTTACCCTGCACCCAAGATGTCGCAGTGGAACTGACAACGATAGGAGCATTGAGCGCAAGCATTGCACCGCTCTTCACCGTAATGGCGGTGACATTGGAAATATCAGTCAGAGACAAGGCACCGGCATTGACAGTAACAGAACCGGACAGCGCAGAGTCTATCGTTTGTGTACCCGCACCATCTTTGACAATGTTAATACCGGCAGCCAAGGTACCTGTATAAGTATAAGCAGCACTTTCTGCCACGTTCAACGTCAAAGTGGAGGAAGCAACGGCATCCAAAGCCACTGCGGAAGAACCTTCCAAACCACCAAATTGCACTTGGGCAGCACCCAACTTAATCGTGACACCATTGGTAGAAGAGATGATTGCGCCGGTGAAAGCGGAAGAATCACCAGAGAAAATGAGAGTATTGGCACCATTGTAGGAAGAAAGCTGAATGTTGCCAGAACCTGTCAAAGTACCGGAAAAATTCAACGTGGCATTGTTTTGGTAACCAATGGATGTATCCTCCTGAATATCGACATTACCCGCAAGCGCAGCAACAACACCACTCTTAGAATTGATGCCCACACGGAAAGCTGTATTCAAGCTATTGAACCCGGAATTGATAGAGGTTGTTCCTACCGTAAAATCATTGGACAAGGTCATGTTCCCTGCAAACTGAATCTGCCCTCCACCTACATAAATATCACCGGCAGAGGCAAAATCAGAATCCTTATCCAACTGGAAGCAACCACTAGCAGCCCATACAGAATCAGCTACTACATTTTCCAAGAAGTTTTCACCACCATCTGAGTTCTGGCGGCCAAGCAATTTCACATCAGCACCTTCAGCACTGATGGTCAATGTTTTTAATGTTACACCCGTCAAATCCCATGAAGTATCCTCTGTTGCCGTTAAAGTTGCAGCATTGTCAGGAAAATCGGTAGGGACAGTTCCGGCTGCATAGCTTTCAGCAGGGCCCACAACGGCTGCTTGGGCCACAGATGAGGCTGAGAGAGAGACCGCAGCCACACCGCCAATCAAGGTAGCGGAAGACAGAGTTGTGGCAAGCGAAGCAAGAGCAACAAAGGAAGCAATGAGAGCCTTGCGAAGACGCGTAGGAAGGTGCAGTTTCATGAGTATGTGTAGGTTATGAAAGAGGATTATAGGTGAGCGTGCAGGTAAGCGACACGCCACCCGATATTCACCCGAACATGATAGCAAAACAGCCCCCCCTTAGGCAAGCCAAAAACTGCACCGAGAAGCATGAAAAAATGTAGTTTCGAGAACTCACCCCGATTTGTTAACAAGCTCGCATAAAAAACGAGGAATTTCCCAGTTGCACAGCTGCAGCTAAATTTGTTCTTTCACCTTCCCTCTTTCCCTGGCAAGAGCCTGTTTCCGTTGGACGGAAACACACAAAAATAGGCTCAATGAGCAGAGCGCTGAAGGAGGGCGGAGTATGCACCATCGGCTTGTTCTACGTGCGGAAGAGCGAGATAATCCTCCACGAGGGAGAACTCGGGGTGTTCTGCCAGGAAGGCATCGACTACCTCACGGTCTTCCTGATTATCGATAGAACAGGTGGAATACACCAAGCGCCCACCGGGACGCACCGCAACGGCAGCCTGCTCCAGAATAAGAGCCTGCAAACCGGCCAGACGTGCGATTTCTTTCTCCTGCAAGCGCCAGCGAGCATCCACTCGGCGCTGCAACACGCCGGAATTGCTGCAAGGAACATCCAACAGCACAGCATCAAACGCCCCTATCCATTTCTCCGGGCACGGGTGCGTCCAATCGTGCAATTCAACGGTGACATCTTGTCCCCCGGCGCGCTGCAAGTTCTCCAGCAAAGCCGGAAGGCGGTGTTGTTCGGCATCGGTCGCACAAAGGCGCACCTGACCCATGGTCGCAGCGATGATGGCCGCAGATTTGCCACCGGGCGCCGCACAAGCATCCAGCACGCGCTCACCGGGTTGCGGAGCCAGCAGGCGCACACAGTGGCGGGTGGAGGGATCTGCCACGTAGACCTGACCGGCTTTAAGCGCAGCCAGCGGCACCCCGGCGCGCAAGCGATACCAACCGGGCAAATCCGGCAAGGGGTCGGCATCTGCCAACGGCGTTTCCATAGGGCGCAGGGGATTCACGCGAGCATAGACAGGAGGCGGTTGCACATTCCAAGCCAACAATGCGGCAGTATCGTCTTTACCAAAATCACGCACCCAACGCTTCACCAACCAATCAGGGGTAGAATAGCGCATGCCCAGCGAAAGCATTTTTCGCTCACCCAAAATTTCATCTTTTCGGCGCAACGCATTGCGCAACATCGCGTTGACCACACCACGGAGACGAGAGGGCGCCAGGGAGACCGTCTCCGAGACAACGGCGTACTCTGCGTGGTTAAGCACCAGCAGCTCACACAAACCGGTAATCACAAGCCAATGGCCCTTGTCTTCCAGAGCCGAGGAGCGCAGTTGTTTGCGGATGTGACAGAGCCACCGCAGATTCCTCAAAACACCCAGCACAATGGATTGAAGCATGGCTCGGTCAGCCGTGCTCATGCCGGCTGATTCGCGGGAGATGAGCGTTTCCGCAAAAATGCCCCCCTTATCCCAGCGAAGCAGGCAGCGCAAAGCTGCAGCACGGGGAGAAAGCGGCTTGTGAGCAGGAGAGGAAGAGGAAGTCATGACTCTGATGGTAGGGTGAGGGCCTGGGGCAAGGGCAAAAGTCCATTCCAGGCCAGAATGGAGCCTTTTTCTGCAGCATGGTCAGCAGGCGTGAACAACACACGCCCGCCGGCGCGTTCCAAGATGAGGCCGGCAGCGGCAAAATCCCACAAATTGATGCGGTTTTCTATATAGGCGTCGAAACGGCCATCCGCTATATAACAAAGAGTCAGCGCAGCTGTGCCAAGAATGCGAATTTTGCGCACTTGGGCCGACACATGAGCAAAACGACGAATACCGGCAGCACCGGAGCCATCGTGCGTGCCATGCCCCACAAAAACAACAGCCTCGCTCATCTGCGCGCGATTGGAAACATGTATTTCCCGTCCGTTGCACGTGGCCACGCCATCTGCCAAAGCGCAATAGCATTCATCCAGCATGGGGTCATACACACAGCCCAACACAACACGGTTTTGAACGCGCAGAGCAATGCTCACGCAGAACAGAGGAATGCCATAGAAATAGTTGACCGTGCCATCAATGGGATCAATAATCCACTCCGGTTGCTCCGCCGCCGCAGTACGCCCCTCCTCCCCCAATACACCATAGGTGGGGAAATCACGTTTTAGCTCATTTTCGATAAGCTGTTGCGTTTCTTTATCCAGACGCAGCTTAATATCATGAGCCAAGACGGCATCCACCGGCAGAGGGGTGCGAAAACGGCTGCGCAAAAAACGCCCGGCAACGCGGGCAGCTTGCTCTGCGGCGCGCAACTGGGGTATAAAATCACTCATGATTGCGGAGTTTTAGGCTTCTTGTTCTTCTCTGCCTGCAAAATAGCGCGTGATTGAGCATGTACATCTCGAGCCAAGTTCAACGAAGCACGAGAAATAAGGCGGCGCAACTCCGGAGAAGCAGCGGCTGCAGACTTGGAATCATCAAACCCCATCCACACAAACACGGTCACACCCCGTTCATTGCACACCATCGACCATTGGCCATGGTTCTGGGGAAGCGTTTCATTCATGTACAAGTTCTGGCCCTTGGAATACACAAAGGGAGAGATACGCGATACGGCCACGGCACTTTGGCGGCAAATATACTCTTCTGCCTTCTCCGGTTCGTAGGCATATAGAGCTTTCTGCCCACTGCTCCATACCGCCTGCACGATGTTTAGCTTATATCCCCTGCCCTGATTCTGAATATCGTACAACAGGCGAGCCAAATCAAGGCGTTTCATGGTGTAAAGGCCATTGTACAAATCGCGCTCCTTGTCACGAGGAGGAAACTTCACATCCAGTTTGAGAGAATCATAGAATGAACGCACCACCTCATATCCAAGGCGCACGCCGGTCACCTCAGAATCGCGTGCTACGATATGGAAGTTTTCACTACCAGGCAGACACGCACAACAGAATAACAAAGGAGCCATCGTGCGCCCCGGAATCAAGCTATGCTGCCAACGGTCAACACCATCGTACACGCTGCGGCCACCTACCACACCAAGCACGTTGCCTTTGCGATTTCGGCGAGTATCAACCACAAGCACGCATGCTTGCAATACGCCAGAAAAGTCATTATCGTTGCCACGCACCTTCATTCCGGCCGGGCGTTTGGCCGTAGAAAAGTAGTTGCGCTGAGCCTCTGCATCCGGGCCCAATACTTTCACCCAGGATTCCGGGAAAGCATTCGGTTTTTCTACCGCAGTGAGGGCGCGCTCGGTAGCTATCTCCAGGTAGCGCTGAATGTCCAGATTAAGATTGGACACCACGGATAAGCCGCGCGTATTGTCCCCCAAATCAGCACGAATGGCATCCAGCTCCTGCCCTGCCCACATGGCGGCATATGAACTATTGGTACGAGCCGTTTTCTCAATGGGAGCCAGATTGATGGGGGCCGTGACCGCAGCGTCATGCTGTTCCTGCGAGATGAACTCCAGCTCCAGCATACGAGCCAGCGTTTCTTTCTTCACGCCCATCGCGTTGGACATACTGCGACGCGGATTGCAGAGAGATGGCGCACGCACCAAACCGGCCAGCGTGGCAGACTCCACCAAATCCAGCTCACAAACCGACTTGCCAAAATAATGACGAGCAGCTGCACCTATTCCGTAGCAACTCTGCCCAAAATAGATACGATTGAGATACTGCGCAAAGATGGTCTGCTTGTCAACGTGGCGTTCAATACGCTGGGCAAGCATGGCTTCGAGCAATTTTCGGTCCATGGTCTTGCCCCCCAGTTCGAACACATGGCGCGTGAGCTGCATGGTGATGGTGGAAGCCCCCTGCTCATAGCTCATGGAAAGCAGATTCTTCAGCACAGAACGCACCACGGAGCTATACACCACACCGCCATGGTCAAAGAAAGATTCATCTTCCCGCGCGACAAAAGCATCCACCAAATGCTTGGGGAACTGATTCCACGGTACATACTCACTTTCAGAGCCCGACAAATCCGCCACCTCGCGATTTTGGGCATCGTAGAGCATGCTGACGCCACAATCGGAAGAAACTCGGTCTATATCATACTGCAACGCACGGCAGGTGTATACAACCATCACCGCCACCCCGACAATGAGAATGGCTATAAACAGGGCGCCAAGCGCCAGTAACTTCTTCTGCCCAATGGTGAGCATCGAGTACCAGCGCTTGCGGCGGTTGGGTTGGGGCGTGCTGAACATGCAAAAGCGCAGGCTTACTGATTCTTGTTGCTTGCATTCATCAGCAACAGCACGTTGGCCGGGGGTACCCATCCCGGGAACTCTGTGCGAAGATTCTCTTCGTATTGCACAGCTTCCCCAGCCTTATCGCTGAGTTTCAATGCACTCACAATCTTATACAGAGCTACCGGCTTGAGCTCCTTGTCGCTCACCACGTTTGCTGTACGGCCATAATACTTGGCAGCATCTGCATAATTGCCCTCGATGTAGTAAGTATCACCCAAGGCAATGAAGACGGAGAACTTGATGGGGCCATCAATACCCAAAGCAATAGCATCTTCGCACAGCTTGCGAGCTTCGGCAGCACGATTCAACCCCACCAGCAGCTGGGACATATCGCGCATACCCTCGGCCTTGCGATAGGGCTGCTGCTCCATCTGAACATAATGCTCGGCAGCCTCAAGGCCACGCTGATACTGCCGCAGCTCCAGGCGGGCGCGTGCAAGAGTTTTCCACACAAGCGGCTCAACTTTGGGGCGTTCCTGTTCCGAACCATCCGCGGCGGTATATTTCTCACGCGGTTCGCGGGGCAAGGCATCCGAAAGGTACTTATCTGCATCCAGATAATTGCGGTTCTGGAAACACATCCAACCGCACCAGCGCAGGATAGCCGGGGGCAAGGCGTTGTATGAAGCCGGGTTGCTCTTCTGCAAGGTGATGAGAGATTCACGCAGCTTTTCGGCATCCTGCAACTTGAAATAACACTGCACCAAGCTCAAATCCACCAGCGCGCCGTAGCGTTCTGCATTCATGGTGCGGGCTTCCTGGAAATGAGGGATGGCCTTGGCCGGTTCAGCCTCATACAAGGCACGGGCTATTTGGTAATGAGCTTCGGCCACGGCTGCGGGCTTCACGCGGGTACCGCATGCGATTAGCCCCTCATAATAATGCACCATCTTCTTAGGATCGGTCTGAACGCAGGCCTGAGCAGCACGCTGCCAGCACACAGGTGCCGCCTCAGATGTGGGAAACTCTTTAATCACGCGGTCGAAATCAGCCAAAGCCTGAGCCACGTTGTTCTTCTTGACTAGGCAGGCACCACGCAGAGCCAAGGCCTCGGGCAAACGCGCATTTTGCTTGTAAGTATCAATAAAATGATTGAGCGTAGGCAGAGGATCGTAGGCATCCCCCTGGGCAGCACACCAAGCCTTCTTGTACTCCGCATCAGGGCGCACAGATTCAGGCAGGTGCTCAAAGTTGATGGCATCGAACTGGCGGGCAGCTTCAGCGATGTCTGCCAGCATCATGCGGTCGGCATACATGAGGCGGACCAAATCATTGCAAGGAAGGTTGGCCGTTTCTTTACCGGGAGCAGCATAGGTGCTGATGTATTCCTGAGCAAGAGAGAAGAACTTGGTGCTGCGCAGCTGCTGGGCACAGATAATGTTTCTGTATGCGGCATCAGCTGCCACTTTGGTGCCGGGTTGAGACTGCACCACCACAGAAAACCACTCCGCAGCCTTGGCATAATCCTTGAGCTCCATGTATGACTGCCCCACAATAAGGGCGCGGCGAGCTTCCTTGGCAGAGTCCTCCAATTGCGTATAATTGGTGGTCACCTGCTTGACAACACCCTCATAGTCTTTCTTTTTGTAAAGGGTAATCAAGCTTTCCATCTGGGCTTCGCCGGCATACTTTTCCATGTTGGGCATCTGCGCCAGACTTGCATAATGCTGCTGTGCCTCATCCGTCTTCCCCATGCGGGAAGCCAGACGCGCCGCTTGCAGCGTAGCCGTGCCCAGCATGCGGGCATCCACATCCGGCATGGAAATCAAGCGGCGGAAATAGGCGTAGGCCTCGGCATCCTTGCCATCCTCGGTCTTCATCTGGGCAAGAGCCATGACACTGGCGTGTACCAGCGCAGGCTGCACATTCTGCAATACCAAGAGACGACGGAAGCTGGATTCTGCATCCTCTCGGCGGCCCAACTGCAATTGCGTGCGGGCTATGCGATAGGTGGAATCGGTGAGCAAATCATCACGCTTTGTCTCTTTCTGCGTGATTTGATAAAAGCCCAGCGCCTTATCCCAAAGATGGCGGTCAAACGCCAATGTACCCAATTTATACGCGGCGGCGGCGGCGTATTCGCCTTTTTTCGTATTGGCCAGCACAGCCAGCACTTTGTTGGATGCAGCCTCATCCCCCGATTCGGACAAGCAAACAGCCTGGAGATACAGCGCCTTAGTTCCATTCTGCGACTGCGGGAATTTTTTAACAAAATCGCCGAAAAGCGCAGCAGCACTCTGCAGAGAAGCCTTGCGAGAGGCCGCATCTGCCGAAGCGCCACGAGACTGAGCATACAACTGCTCAGCAATCTCATAAGAATCAGCCTCCAGGTTGACCTGCAAGGTATCATCATCATTATTGGTTCCCTGAGCCTGAGCTGTAGCCACAGCTACACCACCCAGCAAAAGAGCACATGGTACAAAATTTTTCATGTTGGTCACTTAGATTCCTTGGGCATTTGCTTGGAGAAAGACACATTCCACACACCAGCCTGAGAGCAAGTGGAAATGACATCTGCCATGCGCTGCCAGCTCATCTCTGCATCCCCTCGGATACGTACAGGCTGATTGGGGTTCACAGCAATCATGCGTTTGAGCATGTCAGAAAGCTTTTCACGCGTGAATTTTTCACGGTCGATGGTAATCACCAATTCATCATTCTCTTCACGGGCGTTGATGATAATTTCATCAATGGCACGAGAGGCTTCCTCCGTGCTTTTCGGGGCAGTCGGCACCTTTACCTTCAAATCCTGCTCGTTGAGGATGAACTTCTGAGTCACCACAAAGAAGATAAGCAACAGGAACACCACGTCGAGCATGGGCGCCAGCTGGAAACCGATGGGCTCAGGTACCTTGGTATTGAATTTCATGGCTCGGCGTACCGTTTATCCATCAATAATCATCGTCTTCCATCACCTCGCGGGTATTGCCACCACGCAGGTTGACATTACCCAGACGGTGCTCACGGTCCATCTGCACAGAAATCACAGAAAGGATGTGCGTAACAGCTACTTCCATATCAGTGATGCGCTTTTGGATGCGATTACGGAAAATAACGTAGGCCAGCATGCTGGGAATAGCCAGCACCAAGCCACCTGCGGTGGTAATCATGGCCTCAGAAATACCGCTGGCCATCTGCATCTGCTTCACACCTTCAAAGTTGCCGGCGGCCATCTCCATGAAAGTCTTCATCATACCAATCACCGTACCGAGCAGACCAATCATGGGAGCAATGGCACCGATGTCGGAGAGCCAGTTAATCTGGCGGGTGAGGATGCTGGCCTGGCGGGAACCTTCAGCAGCTGCCACTTCACGGATTTCATCGATATTGGCGCGGGGGTTGCGCTGCATGAACATGATGATGACGTGTACGGTGCGGGCAAAGCTGGAGCCATCGCGATCACAAAGGCTGAGAAGGCCTGCATAGTCCTTGCGGCGAATGTAGGACTCCACGGAAATCACCATGCGATCCGGCAAAACGGCTCCTGTGCGCGTGGTCCACAAGCACACAAAGATGACCATCATAGCCACAATGGAAAGCACAAGCAGGCCCCACATGAGGGGACCGCCTTTGTCAAAAAGGGAAAGAACATCCACACCGGCACTGTTGGCCGATGCACTCAGGTCTGCAAATATGAAAGCTGACATCATTACGCGCGCATTATAGAGCAAAGAAACAAATTATTCAAGCAAGATGGGTGTCTGCACGCGTTTTTTCTCCACCTTATGAGGGTGGCAAATGTGTCATGGTATCATCCAGGGGGAAATTGTAGGTGTAGCAGGGCTGAGCATCACGCAGGAAGTAGTGCCACCATTCCTTGCTGTAATTGCGGAATCCGGCCTTCTGCATAGCATCTCGCAGGATGAGACGATTTTGCTGCTGCTCCTCTGTAATGAGGGGCGAAATCGTAGCGGAAGAAACATCCAGCAAATCGTGGTGGCCGCCCATGTCCACCTCGCAGCCATCTGCCAGATGCACAAGGGTAATATCGACAGCAATACCCCAGCTATGCTCGGACGTATCGCCGATGTATTTTCCATCGTAGATGCCCTGCTTGGTGATGTTGGGATAAAACTTTGCCTTCATGCGGTCATCGCTCGTGCGGGACCACGCGCGAAAATCCTTCATGGCCATGGCGGGGCGGTACGCATCCAACACCAGGATAGCATAGCCTTTCCGGTGCAACAGTTCAGATGCACGCGCCAGCGCTTCCGCGGTATCTCGGCGCAGTAAAGCACGTTTGCCGGTGGTATAGCCAGCTATCGGGCGCCCCACAAAATTATCATTGCCCGTATATTTCAAATCCACCTGCACCAACGGCGCCACTTCATCTACATAGCACCACCCCACAGGCAATGCCTTGACAGGCTCTTGCTGCGGCACCCTTGCACACTGCACCAGCGCGCAAAGCATCAAAACAACCAGACTTCTCAAACAGCTCTTCATACAAACAAAACTTACAATCAACGCGAAAGGCGCATAATATTCCGTTCTACCGTCATGGAATAAGCATCTTCCACAGGCATCTCTTTGCGGGCATGCCCTGCCCCCCAGGAATCGCTGTAAATAATCGTTTCCTCATCAGGGTTGTACCCGATAATCAGACGCATGTGACCACCACTGGATTGGGGGACACCCTGCTCATCAAAAATGCCAAGAACAACACTCCAGAGCACAGGCACACCTTCATCGATGCTTTTTTTCACCTCGGACATCCATTTCTTGAGCTTGGAGCTATTTCTCGTACGCGCGGAGCGCAAAATATCTGCATCAATGTTGCCCATGTAAATATCTCTTGCCGTAATGGCCCTGGCTTTTTGTTTTTTCGCTTCTTTGTTGTACAAGGACACCATTTCAGCAGAGCTGCCATCTTCCATCGTCTTGACGCGGAAGTGAAAGGCCTTTCCCAAATCCTGCAACGCGGCGCGCATCTGCGGCATCGTGGTACCGCCGCCACCGCTCTGGCTCTGGCACAAAGCCGCCATGGCATGCTGGTCTACACCATCCATGCCATAATAAGCAAAAACACGAGCGGCTGTGGCCGGCACGCAATAGCCCTTCTCCCCCTGATCTACCATGGGTATATTCTTAATCCAGACGGAGCCATCCGACTCCTTTGCCACATTGGCTTTGAGTGACGCGCGGCGCGCAGCATCGGCGGCGCCCCCCTTATCCAGCGATTCACCAATGGTAAGGCGGATAAACTCCGAAGCAAATGTCTTTCCTCTGCCGGTGGAGGATGATTCCAGAAGCCATGTACCGCATTCCTCTGTTTCCCACACCTTGGTCTGACCTTTGACACCGGTGTCGCGCTTATCCATTTTGCGGGACTTCCCCTCGACGGGCAACAGCTCATTGAGCGTGTATTCCATCTTCTTGAGCAGAGCTTTGAACTGCTCCTGCGTCACATCACCATCATCCCCTTTGTTGTATACGATGATTTCGACTCGATTCAGCTTTTTCTCTTCATCCCAACGCAAGACAACATCGCCATGAGGAAAATCGCCTAAGTCAAAATTCCTTTGTCGGGGCACGCGTATCGTCTGCGAATCGATGCGAGAGAAATACAGTGTGGGAGGCAGCGTAGCAAAAACGTCTTCCACGTTCTTTTCCCAAGTGGCAGGATGAGCCAACTCTTCCAGAAAAGCAGCACTGCTTATATCGGCTGCACCACACACCAACGACAGCGCAAGAATAAACGGACGAAGAATCATAGCAGCGATAGTCAGATTTCCATGTTGAAGCACCCAGAGCCAAACACCATTCAGCGAGCCAAGCGAATCACATTACGCTCCAGCGACATAGAGAAGGCATCCTTCCACGGCAACTCCTTGCGGATATGCTTGGCACCCCAGGAATCGCTATAGATGATGGTCTTATTTTTAAGATTATACCCCACAATGAGCCGGGTATGGAAGCCATCCATCTGTATGCTATTTTTCTCCTCAAAGACACCCACCTTGACATCCCAGATGATAGGCTCTCCGGCATCAATACACTTTTTCACCTCAGCCATCCACTTTTTGGCCTTGGCCGCATTGCGAGTACGTGCAGCGCGCAATACGTCCGCATCAAACAGCTTGGAATCTGCCACACTTCCACGCGCAGGAGAAAGAAGCTCCGCCTGCTGCTTTTTGGCCTCTTGATTATACTGCGTCACCATTTCTTCCATGGTGCAATCCTGAGCCGTTTTGAGCGCGTAGTTATACTTTTTGCTCAAGCTCTGCAAGGCATTGCGCATCTGGGTCATCGTTGTACCACCGCCCTTGCTGCCGGATTGACAGAGAGCAGCTATCACGTGCTGATCCAGGCTATTCATGCCGTAGTAGGCAAAAACACGAGCCACCGTGGCTGGTACACAGTAGCCGCTCCCCTTGGCAGACTCGACCATGGGCACATTCTTAATCCACACAGAGCCATCATCCTCCCTGGCCACATTGTCCTTGAGGGACTCTCGGCTGACGGCATCTTCTGCACCGCCTTTTTCTGCATCCTCACCGATGGTGAGGCGTATAAACTCTGAAGTGAACTGCTTGCCTTTGCCGGAGTGCAGAGAATCCAGCACCCACACACCACACTTATCTGTTTGCCATGCTTTGGTGCGGCACTTTACAGCAGCTTCCTTGGAATCGCTCTTTCGGAGCTGTCCTTCTACGGCCAACTTTTCATTGAGAAACGCTTCAGCATCCAGAATCTTCTTCTTAAACTCGGCCTGCTCAAGCTCACCATCCACACCTTTGCTGTACAACATCAATTCAACCTGCGTCAGCTTGCGCGCATCATTCCATTTCAGAATCACGTCCCCGTGTTCAAAATCAGCCACTTTGAACTCAGGCTGCAAAGGGATGCGCATCGATGATGCGTCAATACGAATGAATGAGGCGCCCTGCGGCATGGTCATGAAGAGCTCATCCACGCTCTGTTCCCAAATGACCGGAGTAGCCAAATCATCGATGAACGCCGCGCTGCTCCATAATGATGTACCAAAAAACAATAACGCTAGCTGAAGAGTGCGGGAAATCATGCTATGAGATGAGGGTGAGGAAGCTTACCTGTTACGAGCCATGCAATGCGGGCACACAGCATCAGGATCTGCGCGCAAAAAACGATACCCGCATATTCGGCAGGTAATGCGCACTCTGCTGCGCCTGCGCCGACGCCACTTTGCCACTAACTTTACCGGGACAAATACCACCGAAAGCAAGGCAAACCCGGCAAATACCAGAAAAACAAGAAATTCATGCGGTGAAAAGGTAAGCAAGTTCATGGCTGTTCTTCCCTCCTTTCTTCCTGTTCATCGCGCGCCACAGGCTGTGCAGGTGACTCCACTTCCGTGGGCTGCGCTGGCGGCAAAGCCATCAGGTCCTCACTGCTGAGCACTGCCGAGTCAGGAGCCGGCGAATAAATACGAGGCGATGCCAAGGGCAACAAACTGACAGGCTTAACCCATGACAATGCTGTTTTAGATGACGCGCCTTCGCGCGCAGGGTCGAGCGATTCCGGCATGCGCAGCGGAAGCGGGCTGCGCTGGTTAATCTGGAAGCGCAAAATCGCATCGTCTCGGTAGTAGATGTTACCCTCACCCTTGGGGCGCAATGGCTCAGGCATAACCACCTTGACCAGCAGCATCGCACCACCCAAAAACAACGCAGACAACAGCATGAACAACGGCATGCAGCCCGGCATCGGGCGGCTATGCAGCGAATGATAAATCAAGCTGTGTTCTTTGTCCGATTTCATCAATCTAACGCCGGGCGACCGGCATAAGTGCATGTAAACCCGTGCATAAGCACCATATCAGCCAATCGCTGCATGGTACCTACCGCTACTGCTTCATCACAAACCAACACCACGGTCACTCGATTGGGTGCAGCACAATCCCAGGATTTGAGAATCTTTTCCACACCGGCCAATCCCTCCTTTACCTCCTTTTCTTCAATAAAGAAGCGCGGCACATCCCCCGGCGTGACCGTAATGATGTGGGAGTTGGAGCGATTATAGGACCCCATCACAAAATGAGTCGCAGCAGAGCGCACGTTTGCACCATATCGGGGCAAACGATGATGATGCAGCAACACGCAGATGCAAAGCAACACAAAAAGGTTGAGCAAGGCTATCACCACAATGTGAAAGCCATTCCCCTTCAGGCTGGTACGCACGCGTCTCATAGTTTTATTTTACGGGACTGGTCCAATTCAGGCAGATTCTTCTTCCTGGGCAGCGGGAGCGGACTCCATGCTGCACATACCGGAGCGGCATGTACCCTTTTTGGCGGGCTTGCTCTCCTCTTCTTCCTTGCTCACGCGAGCATCGCAGATGATATGCACGCATTCCAGGCCGGCACGCTCCACGTTGTTCACGATTTTGCGAGCTCGTGATGCCAGGTACATGTAGAACAGATAAGCAGGGATGGCCAGAGCGATACCCGATGCAGACAGCAGGAGAGAACGCTGCAGCGTCGACACAATTTCGGGCATGGCAGCAGCGCCATCCGTAATACCCGGCTGCTCATAAAAGGCGACCAGAGAAAGGATGGTCCCCAGCAGACCCAGCAGGGGCATTACCGTGGCGCTTACCTGCAAGCAACGAATGTTACGCTCAATGCGATACACCTCCAGCTCCGTAGCCTCCAATGCAATGTCTCGCAGCTCATTGCGAGCCAATTTGGGGCGGGAAAGCACAGCTTCCACCACACGGGCCATGGGGCCGGGCAGGATGCGAGCCTCATGCAGAGCCTCATCGTACTGCCCGCTGCGGAGCAGCGCGGAAAGGCCGCGCAGGAAATCCCCGGAGTTGATGTTGATTCGGTGGAAATAGAACAAACGCTCAGCCACCGCAGCCAATGCCAACACGGCAAAGAAAGAGATGAGCCAGAACATGGGTCCCATTGTTGCAATCATTTCACTCATAGGAAACGGAGGTATGGAGGTTGAGAGAGAGGTGTAACTGTAGGCGATTATTTAGCCGGAGCGGTGATGGCATCTGCACCGAAGTAAGGCACGAGAGCCTCGGGGATGCGCACGGAGCCATCCGGCTGCTGGCATTGCTCAAGCAGCGCCACATAGAGACGCGGCAGAGCCGTACCGGAACCATTGAGCGTGTAAGGCGTGCGAATCTTGCCATCGGCATCCTTGTAGCGCAGCTTCATGCGGCGGGCCTGGTAATCGGTGAAGCAAGAGCAGCTGGACACTTCCAGATACTTGCCCTGCCCCGGAGCCCACACTTCAATATCATAAGTCTTGGCAGAGGAGAAGCCCACGTCGCCCGTGCAAAGCTCAATCACGCGATAGTGCAGACCCAGCTTCTGCAGGATGCACTCTGCATGGGAGGTAAGAGCCTCCAGCTGTTCAAAGCCTTCCTCGGGTCTGCAGATTTCCACAAGCTCCACCTTATCAAACTGGTGCACACGAATCATGCCCTTGTTCTCACGACCGGCGGAGCCGGGTTCGCGGCGGAAGCAGGGGGTGTATGCTGTCATCTTGACGGGCAAGTCGCTTTCGCGCAAAATCTGGTCGCGGCACAGGTTGGTCACGGGCACTTCTGCGGTGGGCACCAGGAACATGCTGTTGCCTTCCAGGCCATACATATCTTCCTCGAACTTGGGCAGCTGACCGGTACCATACATGCACTCACGCTTCACGATGAAGGGAACGCCTACTTCCTGGTAGCCGTTCTCCTGCGTCTGCGTATCAAGCAAGAAGTTGATGAGAGCGCGCTCCAATCGGGCCCCCAGGCCACGATATACGATGAAACCGGAACCGGAAATGCGGGCGGCATCCTCAAAGTTGAGCAAACCAAGGTTGGTGGCAATTTCCACGTGGTCCTTGGGGTTTTCAATCTCGGGCTTGGTGCCCCACTGGCGGAGCTCGGGGTTGGCAGAATCATCAGCCCCCACAGGAGCGCCATCGTGCGGCATGTTGGGGATAGAGAGAAGAAGCTGTTCCTGCTCCTCGGCAGCGGCAGAAGCCACGGCATCGAGCTCGCGAATCTTATCGCCCACTTCACTCATGCGCTTCTTGAGCGTCTCGGCCTCCTCGCGGCGGCCTTCCTTCATCATCTGACCAATCAGTTTGGAAGAACTGTTGCGTTCCTGGGAAAGGGCTTGCTTCTCAGTCTCTGCATTGCGGCGCTTCACATCACATTCCAGCACCTTGTCTACAAGCATCCAATGGTCACCACCACGCAAGCGTACTCGCTCTTTTACATACTCAGGATTTTCTCTGACAACTCGGATATCTAGCATAACTCCGTTATTTTACCCCAATGTGCATCAGATTCAAGCGGAAAGTGCGACTGCTACGCACAATTAACGAGAAAATAGCTACATTCCACGGCCACGGGTTGCTTTTTGCCGCCGCAGCCCCGCCGTATGTCGCAGAGCCCTCTTGACCACGCGCATTCCCGCGCCTACAATGATGCCATACTATGAGCAACAATACACACCAATTTCAAACAGAAGTCCGGCAGCTTCTCGACATCGTGATTCATGCCTTCTACAGCGACCGCGAGGTGTTCGTGCGCGAGCTTGTTTCCAACTCTTCTGATGCTTTGGAAAAGCTGCGTCTCAAACAACTCACCGGCGCCGCCATTGCCGACCCTGAACGCGATTTGCGCGTGACCATCACCACGGATGAAGAAGCCCGCACCATCACGCTGGCAGATTCCGGCATCGGCATGACCCGCGATGAAGTTGTCGAGTACCTCGGCACCATCGCCCACTCGGGCACCAAGAAGTTCCTGGAAGCCATGAAAGAGACGCAAGGTGGCACTCAGGATTTGATTGGTCAGTTCGGCGTAGGCTTCTACAGCGTCTTCATGGCCGCCGACAAGGTGGAAGTCACCACCCGCTCCTGGCAGCCGGAAGCCACGGCCGTGAAATGGGTGAGCGATGGCCAGGAAGGCTACACGCTGGAGGACGCCCCCGCCGATACACCTCGCGGCACCAGCATCCTGGTACATCTCAAGGAAGATGCCGCCAATTTCTCCAAAGCCGAGCACGTACGTTACATCCTCAGCAAGTACAGCAACTTTATCGGCTTCCCCATCGATTTCAACGGTGAGCACCTCAACACCGTGCAGGCTATCTGGATGAAGAGCAAAAAGGACGTGACCACCGAGGAATACAACGCTTTCTACCAATTCATCGGCCACACGGAATCCGAACCGCTGACCTACATGCACTTCAGCGCCGATGCCCCCATCGTGCTCAACTCCGTTCTTTTTGTGCCGGATGAGAACCCGGAAGCCATGGGCTTTGGCCGCTGCGAGCCCAACGTCTCTCTGTACTGCCACAAGGTGCTCATCGACAGCAAGCCGGAGAAATTGCTGCCGGAGTGGCTGCGTTTCCTCACCGGTGTGGTGGATAGCGAAGACCTGCCGCTGAATATCTCCCGCGAAATGTTGCAGGACAACTCCCTGCTCCGCAAGATTTCCGGCATCATCACCAAGCGCTTCATCAAGCATTTGGAAGGTGTAGCCAAGGATGAATCCGAGAAGTACGAGAAGTTCTGGGCTCAGTTTGGCCGCTACATCAAGGAAGGCGTGGTCACCAGCTGGGAGCACAAAGATGCACTCGGCAAGTTGCTGCGCTTTGAATCCACCTTCACCGAAAGCGGCAAGTACACCTCCTTCGCCGACTATGTGAGCCGCATGAAGGAAAACCAGAAGGATATCTACGTGCTGTATGGTACCTCCCGTGCCCAGCTGGAGCACTCCCCCTATCTGGATGCGCTGAATGCCCGTGGTTTTGAAGTGGCCTTCATGACTGAAGGAGGCGATCAATTCGTCATGGAAAGCCTGATGAAGTTTGATGACAAGGATATCAAGGCCATCGACCGCGCCAACCTGGATTTGCCGGACATCGAAGACACCGCCCCCGATGCTCCCGCGCTGGACGAAGAAGAAGCCAGCGGTCTCTCCTCCTGGATCAGCGACACCTTCAAGGAACGCTTCAGCAAGGTAAGCACCAGCAACCGCGTGACCTCTGCCCCGGCCATTGCCTTGCAGGGTGAGCATGACATCTCCCCCGAGGTGAAAGCCTATCTCAAAGCCATGGGGCAGGAAGTGCCGGAAACGCACCCGGAAATTGCGTTCAACCCGCGCAATCCCATCGTCATGAAGCTGGCAGAGCTGCGCAAGAGCGACACCGAGCTGGCCACGCTGCTGGCGGACCAAATCATCAACACCGCCCTGCTCCGCGCCGGCATGCTGGATGACCCCGCCCGCCTGGCGGATAATTCTCAGGCGCTTCTTGAAAAGCTCCTGCAGAAGTAACACCTGCATTCATATCAACAACAACGCCCTGCGGATACATCATCCGCAGGGCGTTGTGTTTTATGTAGGGGGATAACTCTTACTTGTCAAGCTGCTCCAGGATTTGGCGAGCCAGCTCCACATCCGAAGAGACAAAAACGCTGTAGTTGTGCCATGTGCGCTTGTCTGCCGATTTGGTTAAATGAAGACAAACAGTGTCAATTTGCGCAAGCAATCTCTCATCACGCGTATTCTGGTACACATACCAGGCAAAGGCCAGATTCTTATTCACCAAAAAGGCTTTGCGATACCCGAAATCATTGGCGGTAAAGTTCCAATGAGGGTGAGAATCCACAAAGGTCATATTCAGACGTCCGGCAATCATCTGAGGCGGCAGCGAGCTGAACAGAAGCGCCAGCAACAGCACCGTGCCCACGGCGGGACGCAGTAAGCGCATGAAAGCAACGCGGCGGTGCATATAGAACAACAGGAACACCAACCCGGCTACACCGAAAAGCACCGTTTCAGCAGCTAATACACGGCGGGCGGTAAAGCCGTAGGCATCCACCTGATTATACAATCTCATATAGACACTCACGGCCAACATGAAGGTCTGCACCAACAGCACATAACCGGCCGTACGCGACAGCGCGGAACGACGGGAGCTGCCATTGGGACGGAAAAGCACCAACAACAACCCGGCGGCAATGGCCGCAGCCCAGGAAATAGAGGCTGCGCCATCGTAGAGATAATCTGTCTGGGATATACCCTCCGGCACATTGTGAAGCCAGAGGAAGGCTACATCCGTGGAGGTCGCAATCAGGAAAGCCAGGTTTGTGCCAATCAACATGCTGGGAGCCAGATATGGCAAAATGGATTTCTTGGGCTCAACCTCCACAACGGTCGGCTGTTCGGGAGCATCCGCCGAGGGACGGCGCAAGGTGAATATACCAAAGCCCAGGGCACCCACCACCCAGCAGATGACATGGAGCCAGAATGTCCAGTCCAGGTTCAGGAACTCGACCAGGTTATTCCACGTATTGGCAATGGCATCCCACACCACCTGCACAACAGGATTGCCGGAAGCGAAGATGCACAGGAAAAAGACAAAGCACACAATGCCCACAAAAATGCTCAGCAACGTCGGCAGTAGTTGCTTGATGCGCCCGGCGCGGGATTCTACCTGGGCACGAATGCGGTGAGAGAACCAGAACTGCCACCAGTTCAGGAACTGCGTGGTCACAGAGTACGATTCTTTGCCCGGCATGAATGACAGCATGGCAAAGGGCACCGCCAAGGCAGCCACCCAGCACAGCACGCTACCATCCAGCAGCAGGCCCGTGCAGCAGATGACGGTCAGCAATACTAAAAACACTTGCTCGCCTTTGGAAAAATCGCGGCGCAACAGCAACAATGCAGCCATCCACAGAATCACACCAATGAATGCAGCCAGCCCCAGTCCATACAAACGAGGCACAAGAAAATCGGCCGCCGCAGCAGCTAATACCAACGATGCGTAAGGAACCCAACCTAATCTCCACCAAGACGGCTCTACTGCCGTGGTCTCAGGTAAGTTCGTATCGTTTTCAGGAGTCGCAGGAGAAGGTAAAGTATCCATAATCTAAGATTTTTAACGCATGAGATTCTTATTTCGTTCAAATAAACAGTTAGGAAAGTGTACCTTTGGCAAAGTCTGCCGCCATCAGGCCGGCTCCAATCAACCCGGCATCGCTGCCGAAATGTGCGGGTAAGATATGCAACGCGGCATAATGAACGGGAAACAGCTGGGCTTTCAAATGCTTCTGCAAGGGCTCAAACAACAAGCTACCGGCATTGGCTACACCACCGCCGATGATAAACGCATCCGGCACCAGGGCATACATCATATTCATCACCAGGCAGCCCAGTTTCTGAGCAAAATCATCAAACACGCTCAACGCCACCGCATCTCCGCTGCTTGCAGCCTGAGCCAACAGATAGGGAGTGCATTCCTCCGGGCTGCGGGCAATCCCCTGCTCTGCATAGCGGCATGAGGCATCTGCGGCCACCTCATTGCAACCGATATATTCCTCTACCGCTCCGATATTGCCAAAGGGACCCACCCTGCCGTTGAAGCAAACGCTTGTCTGCCCCAGCTCGGCAGCAGACACCGTTTTACCGCGCAGCATGCGATTGTTGATGATAATGCCACCACCAATCCCTGTGCCCAGGGTAAGGCACACCAGATTTTCCTTGCCACGCCCGGCGCCACACTTCCATTCCGCATAGGCCATGCAGTTGGCATCATTATCAAGCACGATGGGAAGCCCCAGCGCTTGTTCCATGATTTCTCTCACCGGCACCTCATGGTTCCACACCGGCACGTTGGTCAACTGATACAACACACCGCGGTAAAAATCTGTCCAGCCGGGCATACCGAGTCCCACAGCGATCGCCTCGGGGTGATGCTGCAACAGGCCACGTATGGTGGCGCACATAGCCTCGATGATTTCGGCGGGGCTGGCATATTGCTGGGTGGGCAAAGGCGGGGCATATTCCAACACCTCAGCCCCCTGCACTACACCGATTTTGATGGAGGTTCCCCCAAAATCCACACCTATCGTTTTTTGCGCATCCATCATAAGCAAAAACGCATTTTGCGCCAGCACCAGTCTGGCACAAAATGCGCTGTTGGTCAAGCCTTTTAGTCTTTTCTCCCCGTCGGCAAAGCCAGGAACAACAGGGTCCATCCGGAAAAAATCATTTCAACAGCAATGATTGTTCCCACCAGCCACATGGAGGATTCCGGCCAACCAAACACAACCATGCCACCCAAGATCAATGATACAATCGCATTGAAAAAGCGCCAGGCACTCCCCTCGGATTTCATCATGGTGAATGCAACCAGCAAGCGAATCGTGCCGCCCACCAAGAGTGCCACGCCTATCAACAGCGTAATCATGACCAGCGATTGCCCTGTGTAGTATACCATCACCCCACCGGTGAAACAGTACAGCACAGCAGCCAGCAAATTCCACCACCGATTGAAGGGGTAAATAAAGATGTGGATGAAGCGGATGAGCCCCACGATAATCAACACAAAGCCCGCCACCCATACGGCAGAGGCTCCCAGCAGCGCGGGGAAACTCAGCAAAATAAAGCCAAGGACCAACTCCAGCACGGCCAGGATGGACACCACCCATGTATTGCCTGCTGCGCGACTCCATACATTATTCTTATGCGTATCCATGGCAGTATGAACGGAAGCGGGAAGCGACAACTTCCCAGTTAATCAAGGCAAAAAAGGCATCCAGATATGCAGCGCGCCTGTTCTGATAACGCAGATAATAGGCGTGTTCCCACACATCGCAGACCAACAGCGGCTTGAAGCCCGGTATGAGTGCATCCTGATGCTTATTCACAGCGCACACTACCATACGGCGACTTACCGGCTCCAGCCCCAGCACAGCCCAGCCGCTTCCCTGTATCGACATGGCCGCCGATCTGAACACGCGGATAAAGCCATCATAGGTGCTGAAGGTGGCATCCAGCGCGACGGACAATTCCCCATAGGGGGTATGTTGGGGCGGCGGTGCCAGATTCTCCCAGTAAAGAGTGTGCAGGATATGCCCGCTCACGTTGAACGCCAAATTGAGCGTGGCCGACGGCACAACGGAGGGTGGCAAATCTCCCTGAGCCACACGCAGCAATGTTTCAGCTGCGTCATTAGCGCCAATCACATAGGCTGCATGGTGTTTATCATGGTGCAGCAGCAGTGTGGCTTCGTCCAGATATGGCTCCAGAGCATCCGCCGGATAGGGCAAGGGTGGCAAGGCATACATGCCACCCTGATATGCGTGGGTGAGTAATTGAGGTTCCATAGCGAGTGAGATGCCCCATGTCTCCCTCGCGTTAAAAAACGTTTGGATGTTACTTCCAATCCAGCGTGACCACCGTGGCGTTGTCAGCGCATGGGTCCTGCAGAGCGCGACATGCCTCCACCAACTGCGCAGCCAAGCTACCTTCGCGATTATCCAGCACGGCCTTTGTCTCATCCATGAGCACCGGGGGCAGCAGCAAAGCATCTACCCCATCGCTGGCTAATATAATGCGGTCTCCCGGTATCAGTGGGCGAGGTGTCACGGAAATATCCACCATATCCAGTTTTTCGCCGGTCACGGCTGCACGCAGCATGTGGCCCTTGGTCATCGCTTCGGCATGCGACATGGTACCGCTGCGCACAAAATCCTCATAAATAGCGCGCATCGAATGATCGGCATTCAAGCGCACCAGCCGTTTTCTGCGCCACAAAAACAAGGGAGAATCCCCCACGCTGATCCACCACAGCACCCCGGCTCCGGCAAAAACAGCCACCAAAGTTGTTCCGCCGTATTCCCCCGGTTCAAACATCTCCCCCACTGCCTCATTAGCAGCATCCAGCGCCAGCTCCAAGCGCTCCGTCACCGGCATGGATGCAGAATCGCTGAACACGGCAACAAAAGTGTCCGCGGCGGTGCGAGCAGCTGCGGCTCCTTGAGCATGCCCTCCCATACCATCGCACACCACGGCCAGCGTCCCCTGGGGATAATGCTTCACGGCGTAAGCATCCTGTTGGGACTCACGCTTTCCTAACCACTGTGCAACGCTGGCATCCATCGCAATCTCCTGAATAGCAAAAAAGCCCCCGCAAGACAAGATAAATCTGTCCGGCGGGGGCTAAATGTCAAAAAAATCAGGAACGATTCTTAAGCTGCGGGAACAAAATGATGTCGCGAATGGAGCATGCACCCGTCATCAGCATGCACAAGCGGTCGATACCGATACCGATACCACCGGCGCTGGGCATACCGGATTCGAGCGTCTCCACGAAGTCGTAGTCAATCTTCTGAGTTTCCTCACCGGCCTGGTGCTTCAGGCGCTCCAGCTGCTCGATGGGGTCATTCTGCTCAGAATAGCCGGGGCAAAGCTCCTGACCATTCATGACCAGCTCAAACACGTCCACCACTTCGGGGTTTTCGGGGTTGGCCTTGGCCAGGGGCACCAAATCACGGGCCACGTGGCACACGAACAAAGGATTAGCCTGCTTTTCCTCCACAAGCTTCTCGTACACCTGCTGGGTCACAGCCGTGTCATCCAAATCTTCACCGATTTGAAGTTTCAGCTCGTTTTCAGCGCGGTCGCGGCGCTGTTCCGGCGTCAGGTCGAACCAATCAGCACCGGCCACTTCCTTCACCAGGTCATTGTAATCCGCGCGGCGCCAGGGGCGGGTCAGGTCAACCGTCCAGCGCACATTGCCGTTCTCATCGTACTGGTCAAACTTGAGGGTGCCAAACACCTTCTCGGCCACGGTGCAAATCATGTCCTCCATCATGGCGGCCATGGTCTCATAGTCACCACCGGCTTCGTAAACCTCAAGCACAGTGAACTCGGGGTTGTGGCGGCGGGCCACACCTTCGTTGCGGAAGGTGCGGTTCAGCTCAAACACCTTGGGGAAACCGCCGACCATCAGTCGCTTCAGGAACAATTCCGGAGCAATACGCAGCGTCACGGCCTTCTTCAGGGCGTTGTAGTAGGATTCGAAAGGCTTGGCTGCGGCACCACCGGCAATATCCTGCAGCATGGGAGTTTCAACCTCCAGGAAACCACGCTGCGTCAGGTAGTTGCGGATTTCCTGAACGATGAGAGAGCGCTTCACAAAGCGGTCAGCACTTTCGGCATTGCTCATCAGGTCCAGGTGGCGGCGGCGATAGCGCAAATCCATATCTGCCAGGCCATGGAACTTATCGGGCATGGGGCGCAGAGCCTTGGAAAGCACCTTGAACGAGTCTACACGTACGGAGGGTTCACCCGTGCGGGTGATGAATGTTTCACCTTCCACACCAATCCAGTCGCCACGTTCCAGCAACTTCCAGAGAGCCCACACTTCATCCGTGCAAGATTTCTTGGTGAGCATGCACTGAATACCACCCTGCACATCGGCAATGGTGAAGAACTGGGTGCGGCCCATGTCGCGCAGAGCGGTGATACGGCCCAGCAATTTCACCTGTTTACCTTCCACGAAATCAGCTTTGATTTCGGCCGGGGAGGCAGTCACATCAAAACGCCCGCCATAGGGATTCACGCCCAATTCGCGGATTTTGGTCACCTTCTCACGGCGCACGGCAATCAATTCCTCTTCGGAGGAACCCGGTGCATTAGTTGTTGCTGGTGTGTCTGACATAGCGCGGGCATTATACGCAGTTTTTGCTGAATTTCCAGCCTAAAATCACGTTTTTCTAAAGAAATAAGCCGTTCAGGGCTCGCGGATGGACTCATCCATGGCCTTGAGGAAGGGGTGCATCAGGTAGGAAATGACCGTGCGCTCGCCCACGATAATTTCTGCACGCAAGCGCATGCCTGCATTTTGCCAAAGCTCAGCCGGTACACCGTCCAACTGCCCGTCCACCGCCATACGCACGCGGTACTGCGGGCGTTTTCCACCGGTGGCCGCCACAGCGTTCTCGCCCTCTTGGTCCATATTGGAGGTAGATTCGTACGTATCAGCCGAAATGAAGCTGATTTGCCCCTGCAATGTGCCATGCTTCTGGAAGGGGAACGCGTCCAGCTTCAGGCGGGCTTTATCCCCCTTGCGCAGCAGGCCCACGTCCTTGGGCAGTACATCCACTTCTGCCTCCAGCGGCACATCCAGCGGGATAAGGGTGATAAAGGCCTCAGCCTCTCGCACAGCGGAGCCTTCCTGGTATGGAGCAATCTCATGCACGACAGCGCGGCAGGGTGCCTTCAAAGCCTCGGTAGAGGCCAGGTACTCCGTCTGGCGCACTTTCTCACGCAGAGCGACAATCTGCAACTCCGTATCGGCGAGCTGCTCGTCAATCTGCTGTTTCCACTCGGCCACAAACGTGTCCAACTCCGCATCAGCGGTGTGGCGCATCTGTTCATCTTCCACCAGGCGGGTGCGCTGGTTCTCCACCTCGATTTCGTTGCCCATGCGCTGGATTTTGGTCTGCAACATTTCCACGCGCGGAGCAATTCCCTGCTCTGCCAGCTTCACGTACACTTCTTCAATACGATTAAGCGGCACCATCATCTCATCATATTTGGCAAGCGAACGGTCCACAGATGCCGAGGTCGCCTCGTAGCGCTCCACACTTGCTTTGAGATAGGCCACCCTCTTGTCATAGTACTCCTTGCGCGAGGCAAAAAGAGCACGATGCAGCGCTGCGACCTCCGAATCCTGCAAATCACCAGAGAACTCCACCGCAGGCGCCCCGGCTTGCTCCGCGCGGAGTCGGGCCGATTGGCAGCGATAATGCGCCAGCTGGTCCTTGAGAGATCGCAGCTCCGCCTGATTCACCGTGGGGTCCAGCTCCACCAGGATCTGGTCTTTTTCCACAATCTGCCCCACACGCACCGGAACGCTCTTGATAACCGTTCGTTCCAGCGGCTTCATGGTGATATTGGGGCGCGTGGTCACCAATTTGCCTTCGGCTGCCACCACTTTATCGACCTTGGACACGCAAGCCCAAACCACAGCCAGAATGAGCAAAAGCACCAGCACCCAAAGCACGCTGTGCGCCGGGACGGGACACTTGCGCGTTTCCAGCCAAATGGACTCCGGCTCGCACGCTGCGATATCGGCATCCGTCAACTCCTTCAGTTTTTTACGTTTTTTGCTCATCGATCAGTCCTCCTCAGTTCCCATTTGCTGCTGCCAGAAGCTTGCATACAAGCCATCCTTCTCCAGCAATTCCTTGTGTGTGCCATGCTCCAGAATGGAGCCCTTCTCCAACACGATGATATCATCCGCACGGCACAGGATGGATAAGCGGTGCGAAATGATAAATACGGTTCGATTGCGCGCAATCTGCTTCAAATTGCGGCGGATGAGCGTTTCACTCTCCGGGTCCAGGGCGCTGGTGGCTTCATCAAAAATCAGAATGCGCGGATTGGGCAACAAGGCGCGGGCAATAGCCAAACGCTGGCGCTGCCCACCCGAAAGGTTGCTGGCATTTTCTTCCAGCATGGAATCATACCCACGGGGCAAGTTCTGAATAAACTCCTCTGCCCCGGCCACGCGCGCGGCGTAGATAACCTCCTCCATGGTGGCATCTTTCTTCGTCAGGGTGAGGTTTTCGCGAATCGTACCATGGAAGAAGTAATTGTCCTGCAACACCACACCGATGTGAGAACGCAGGTGCGCACGGTCAATTTCGCGCAAATCAATACCATCATACTTGATGACACCTTGCTGCAAGGGGTAAAGGCCCTGCATAAGCTTTGTCACCGTTGTCTTACCGGAACCACTGCGGCCCACCAAGCCCACAGTTGTACCGGGGTGGATGCGGTAGGAGAAATCACGGATGGCAGGAGGTGCATCCGGCACGTATTGGAAGCGGATATTTTCAAAAGAAATCTCACCGCGCAGGGGCTGGCGAATGCCGCCACCCACCTGTTCATCCTTGGCATTCATCACCACGCCGAGCATGCGCACAGAGAGCGAGGTCTGCTGGTATTCATGCACCAGGCCCACAATGCGTACCAAGGGACCGGTCACGCGCCCGGCCAGCATGTTGAAGGCAATGAGCGCACCCACGGAAATCTCGCCATCGAACACAGCCAACGCACCCACCCAGATGATACACACGCCCATGAGGCGCTCCAGCCAATGGCTGAGCGTACGCGCGCTCATCGAGATTTTTGCCACGTTGAAATAGCGAGAAATGGCGTACGCAGCCGTGTCATTCCACTTGCGCTGCAGCACAGGCTCCAAGGCCAGGGATTTGACGGTACGCACACCATGAATAGTCTCCACCAGCATACCCTGGCGGCGGCCTTCGGCCTGGTAAAGTTCTTCCAAGCGGCGCTGGAACGGCTTGATGAGCACGGCGATGACCAAAGCCATCAGCCCTGTAAACAGCAGTACCACAAATGTCAGTTTGGCGCTGTACCAGAACAACACCGGCAGGAACACCAGCAGCGACAACAATTCCAGCAGACTGAAGAACAAACTACCGGACAAGAACTGGCGAATCTTTTCTGTCTGCTGCATGTGCTTGATGAGCACACCGCTGGAGATGCGTTCGTAGAAATCCACCGGCAAGTTCAACAACTTGCGGAAGGTCTTGGTTGCCAAGCGAATATCAATACGGTTCGTTGCAAAAATCAGCAGATAATTTTGCAAGAACTCCAATATCGCATTGAACAGCAACGCCACGCAAACAGCCACGCCCAACACCGTGAGCGTGGTGTAGCTCTGGTGCACCAGCACCTTATCCACCACCAACTGGAAGAACAGCGGTGTCACCAAACCAATAGCGCTGATAGCCAACACAGCCGTGGCCACCTCGGCCAGCAGCTTCTTCTGGCGCACAAACTCCGGCACAAACCACAGCAAACCAAAGGGTCTTTCCTCATCCAGCAAAGAGAACACACGCTTGAACAACAACACTTCACCCGTGAAGTTTGCTTCATACTCGCCCTTGGTCATCCACTGTATCTCAGGAGCTTTACCATGTTGCTCCGGGGCGGGATTCCACACCCCTATCAGGCTCGGCGGCTCCTCTCCTTCCGGCACATCGGTGGCCTCACGCATACCGCACAACACGCAGCCTTTATCCTCCTTCGTGATACCAATGCAGGGGAAAATGTGTTCCCGCTCTTCCAGCGCAGTCCACTTCATCTTGCCGCGGCGGGAAGTCAGGCCCAAATCATCGGCCATCTTGCGCAGCAGGCTCAGACTGGGCTCTTCCTCCACAGCGTATTCATGCATCAACCGGCGCACGTCTGCATCCAGATTATGGTGGCGGCAAATGCTCACCAGGCAATAAATCAGCGTATGGCGCCCATCCGCAGCATAATGTTGGTTGGCAAAGTTCTTCAGAAAAACAGCCTTGCCACCCCAAGCTTTGAGCAAGGATTCCTTTTTCAGGAACAACACTTTGCCACTTTCTCGGCTCAGCGGGTCGAACACAGCAAAATGCTCTTCCTCACCCTCCGCACCCCGGCGACACCCCAGGAATATCACCCAGTTTCCATTCTTCAAGCCCAGCAGCACAGGTGAACCAAAGTGCGTCGCAAGCTCATCGACGGATACTTCATCCCTGCTCTCCGGGCCCAGGCGCAACCCTTGCAACACCGCCTCCAGGCGGGAATCATCGCCCCAGGGTTCCTCCCCCATGAGCGCAGCGGGATCGCCCGCTTCCGGCACCAATTTTGCAATCTCCTCCAAACACGCACGCGCGGTTTGTTCAGCCTCTGTCATATTCATATCTTTACTCAAAATTCGGGGAAGATGCGTGATTTTCCGACGCATCGCTATGGGGTTGTTGACGCTTCACCATGCCGGATTTCTCCAATTCTGCCACAAAGCGCTGCATGGATTCAAACGCCCGCATAAACGCCGCAGGCGGAAGCACCAATTGCTGGTCCGTTTCCCGAGGCAATTCGTGGCTCCCCACCTGGGGGCTCCCCGCGTAGTGGAATAAGTCCAGACGAACCATTCCTCCCGCCAAAGAGACATTTTCAACCCCATCTGCGTATATGTACTGTTTCATTTTACGTTTAAAATCATAGATTGGCGTTATCGCCATCCCATGCAATCAGCCAAGCTATTGCATGGGATACAGAAGCGACACATCGCTCCGGATCAGAAGCGGTAGGTAGCACCCACGCTGGCGTTGTGCGAGGTGGAATGCGGCACCAACTCCAGGTTGTAACCGGCATTCACGCTCCAGCTTTCATTGAGCTGATGTGTGGCACCCACCCCCACGTTCACACCGGCGCGCCCGGGATTGGCTCCACTGCGGCATGTGCCGCCCACACAGGCG
>JAZRRO010000078.1:0-61786 GCA_045650805.1 Akkermansia sp. | reverse complement strand
GCGTCTGCTCACCCTCCTGCCCATGATTCGCCATGGTGCAGATGTGGATATCACCCTGCCGGAAACCAAGGGCAACACCGCCCTGCACTACTCCTGCGCCATTGGCAGTCTGAGCATCACCCGCTGGTTGCTGGAGCATGGTGCTAATCCCAATGCCGTCACCAACGCCGGCAAAACTCCGCTGCAATGCGTCGGGAGCGACAACCGCGCAGCCATCAGCAAATTGCTTACCTCTTATGGTGGCCAATTGTACCCTCAATACCACTGAAACATATACCTTTTCTCAACCAACCAACCAAAACATACATCATGAAAAACATCATCGCCCCTCTGTTCATTGCTGCAGCTATGGTAGCTCCCTGCTTTGCAGCACCCTCCCCCGCTAACCTGGCCGGTAAGACCGTTGTGCTCAACTACACGCAATCTCAGTACATGTACGAAGAATGCGAAGGCGGCAACACCGGCTGGCAGTCCTACAAAGCGGCTCAGAAAAACGCCAAAGGCTGCGCCGAGCTCTTCAACATGATGGGCCTCAAACCCAAAGCAACCCGCAATCTTCTTCCCATTACCGCCCCCGGCAAGGGTGGCAAGTACACCTACCGCAAAACCGGTGCTGAGACCGGCGAGATTGAAATCAACATGGCCCCGATGGATGCCGGCCGCACTGTCACATTAAAGTTCACCAGCGCTACCACAGCCGTGGCCACGGAAACCGTGATGGCCGGTGATATGTCCAACACCATCCGCAACATTCAGGTCACCATCAAATGAAGCAGCTGTTCACCACACTGACGCTTGCTTCTGTCCTGCTGGCTCCTTTGGCTCATGCCGATGCAGAGTTGGATGCACTCATCGCCCAACTCCGCAGCCAACAGTACAGCAACGCCGTGCAGAAATTGTACCAAAAGCGTCTGCTGTCCGTCTTGCCCAAAATCTCAGCCGGTGAGTCGGTAGATACCATCATCCCCAATGCCAATGGCACCACCGCCCTGCACAATGCCTGCGGGCTCAGCCATGTGGACATTGTACGCTGGTTGGTCAACAACGGAGCCAACACCAAGGCCAAAACAGCCAAGGGTGCAACCGTAGGCATGTGCGTGGGCCCGCCCAATGCCAAAGCCATCAACAAGATTCTTCAGAGCGCACCGGCAAAGAAGAAAGCCACGATTGGCAGCGGCTACGCCCCGGCCTCCGTCAAAGGAAAGAGATTTCGCTTTTACACCAATGCCGAAGACCCGACCACAGGCCACGGCTACACATTCAACAAGGGTAATTCCGATATTCTCAGCAACGAAATTGATCCGCACTACGGCAATTCGATTGAATACAAGAAGACCGGCCCCAACACCGCGCGAATTGAGGTGATGGAATGGGAATCCATCCACACCTACACACTCACCTTCACCTCCCCCACAGAAGGCCAGGCCATCTGCACCAGTGAAGGCGATTGCGACGAAGTGACACTCCGCCTCTTCTTCCTGATGCAATAACCATTCATCCCGACCACTTACAACATGTTTCACCTCTTCCGCAAAATCAGTCTGCTTGTTCTAACCTGCACAAGCCTCTGCATGTGTACACACGCCGATACGTCCACCACCCCGGCACCTCGCTCGGGTGAGCGTCCTGTGGTGCTGGACATCGGCCACCAAAACACAGCAGGCGGAGCCCAGACACCTGATGGCAAGCTGAATGAGTTTGGCTTCTGGTGCCGCTATGCGGGAGAGGTGAAACAGGTCATTGAGCAAGCCGGGTACCCCTGCGTCATCCTCAACCGCGGCAACGCCCCCGCCAAGGGAGCCAGCGTAGAAGCCGCAAAAGCAGCCGGAGTCATCTTCCTGAACCGCCCGGATAAAAACGCCTACCGATATCCCTCCACTCACCACCCGGAACACATCGGTGCCGGCATGATTTCAGCGGATAAAGCCATTGATTTGCAGGCGCGCTGCGTTGTTTTCCTGCACCTCAACAGCGTGGGCAAAGGCTGGAGCACCACCCCGCCCACCGGTCTCATCATCTGCAACAAAAAGCACGGGCATGCCCTGGCTGAAAGTGTTTGCCAGGTGATGCGCCAAGAGATATTGGACACACCCGCAGGCATGCCCAATGCCGGCAAGGGCATCAAAGTATTACCGCGCTATATCGGCAGCCAGCCCTCTGCCGGGTGGATGAACACGCTGGATGCAGAAAGCATCCCCGCCATTGTCTTCGAGGCCGTGTATGCCAACAACCGCGGCCATGTTGATTTCATCCGCCAGGATGCCAACGCCCGCAAACTGGCCCGCTGCATCGGCCAGGGCGTAGTCAACTACTTGCAGCAATCCACCACGCCCTGATATCCCCAGCCTCCTCAACCTCTCATTCCTACCGCCAAGCCATGCCCGTACCGCAAAACACCATTGCTCTCATCTTCGACTTCGACCAGACGCTCAGCCCGCACAACATGCAGGAAGACACCATCTTCCCCGAGTTCGGGATTGATGCCGCCCAATTCTGGAAGAAATGCAACACCCGCAGCCAGGAAGAAGGCTGGGACGGCGAATTGAGCTACCTCAAAGAACTGCTTGATGAGCTCGCCATCGACAACGTGAGCAACGCCCGCTTGCGCGAGCTGGGTCAAAAACTCACCTTCTACCGTGGCTTGCCGGAGTTCTTTGAACAATTCCCCGAGCGAGCACTCTCAGCCGAGCACCGCTACGCCGGCATCAAGGTAGAGTTCTACATCATCTCCAGCGGCATCAAAGCCATTATTGATGGTTCCGTCATCCGTCCCTACATGCGAGAGGTCTTTGCCTGCGAGTTCAGCGAGAGCGGTGGCCGCATCAACTTCCCCAAGCGCGTCATCTCCCACACCACCAAGACGCAATTCCTCTTCCGTATCAACAAGGGCATGCTGCAATACACGGAAGACGTGAATGACCACATGGATGGCAACCTGCGCCCCGTGCCGTTCAAACACATGATTTACATCGGCGATGGCCCCACCGATGTGCCCTGCTTCACCGTCATGCGCCAGCAAGGCGGCCACAGCGTCGCGGTCTACAACCCCGATGACCCCTCCCGCAAGAGTTTCCGCAAGTGCTATGGGCTCAAGTCGGACCAGCATCGAGTGGATTTCTTTGCCCCGGCCGATTACAGCGCCGGCAGCCACCTCTCCAACATTCTGGAAGAAACAGTCCGCACCATGGCCGATGGCATCCTGCATTCTCAGCGCAAGGCCATCGAAAGCATCCGCTCAGGAGTCTCCAAATTCACCCACTGACCATGCGCCGCACGCTCCTTTTCCTCATACCGGCACTGCTGATAGGCCAAGCCGTGGCAGATTCACCTCTCCCGGAGCCGGACCCCACAGTCCCCACCATGCCCCCCGTGGTGCTGGAGTTCGAGTCCTGTGTGCGCGGCATCAGGGATGAACGCAGCGCCGCCGCCGCAGTCAAGCACATGCAAGACCTGCTTCCGCAGATGAAAGCAACCTTGCAGGGGAATGTATGGCAGAATCAGGAAGAAGCGCTCATCCTCGCGCAAATCCTCAATTCAGCTTTCGCCCTCCTGCTCACGGAACCGCCTTGTTACGGTTCTCCGGAACTGGCAGCAGCCATCAATGAGCTGCTGCAGCTTTTCACCGAAGAACAATAAACAATTCAAATTACCATTTTTATTGTTCATCGGCGGCCAAGCCCAGAATGGTACCGGGCATAATCTTGTGGCCAGCAAAGAAACTTTCGGCGTTCATCTTACGAGCGCCCGGCGGCTGCATGGTGTGAATGAGCACCACCCCGCCCTTTCGGCCACCACAGGATACCACCATGCCCTCAGGGCCGGCCTCCAGCACCATACCGGGCACAGCATCGACCGGTTTCTTATAGTGGGAGAACAAATCCACGGGCGGGAAAATCTTCAGCGGCTTGTCGCCACCTGTTTTGACGGAAGGATACAGCGTGTATGTGCCCGGCCATGAATGATAGGCGCGAATCTTGCGTGCCACCTGGAATGCCGGCTGATTCCAATCAATCAACCCATCTGCGCGCAGCAGCTTGGGCGCATACGTCATGAGATTTTCATCCTGTTCGCGGCGTTCGTCTCGCCCGGCAGCCAAATCATTGATGGCCTGCATCAGCGCGGCGGGGGCCATGAGCGCCAAATCATCGTGCAGACTCTCAGCTGTTTCCGTTCCCTTGAGCGGCATGGTACTCTGGCAAATAATATCGCCGGCATCCAGCTTGCGCACCACATGCATAATGGTGATACCCGTCTCATCATCACCGGCCTCGATGGCAGCCTGAATGCAGGATGCCCCACGATGACGCGGCAACAACGAGGCATGGGCATTGATGCATGCCACGGCTGGCACCTGAATCACCTCTTCCGACAAAATCTGTCCGTACGCCATCACCACCACGATATCGGGTTGGTAATCTCGCAGCTGCTGCACAGCGGCGGCATCTCGCATGCGCTCCGGCTGAAACACCGGGATGCCTGCTTCCAGCGCGCACTCCTTGATGCGCGGCGGAGTCAGCACCTGATGACGCCCCACGGGACGATCCGGCTGCGTAATCAACGCTACCAGATTGCCGCTCTCATGCAATGCATGGAATGAAGGGATTGCAATATCCCCAGTCGCCATCATGACAATTCGCATGCCGTCTTATACGCTAAATCACTCTCTTTTGTCAAGTTTTACCACGCCCAAAGCAGCATATCTCCCCATTTTTCAGGAGATATCACCATTCGCATGGGGCTTTCAGGTCTTGGCCGTCTCTGTTTTCTTCAAATCGTCCATCACAATCTGGTAATTGTTCAGAATCGCGCCCACCACCAGATTCAGCAGCAGGAAAGCCGAAATGACAAACCAAAGCACGTGATAAACCGTAATAACCGTCGGGCTCACCTTGATGACGTTGTACTCGCTGGCGGTGATGAGGTTGTAGCGCACATCCGACCAGTCATCCCCCGTCATCACACGGAAAAGAGTGAACATGGATTCATCCAACGAGCCGTAGGGGTCTGCGGCATTGCCGGGGGCATGCGGAGCCGCTTCGATGTATGCCTCATACTGGGCATACTCTGCGGGCGGCACAGCCTCTTTCTCCGGCAATTTGAAGATGGATACACCAATGATAGCAAAAAGATACAAGAAGATGAAATAGAACATCAGGTTGTAGAACAGCGCACTGACCGATTTGACCAACACCGCAATAATCAGCTTGATTTCCTTGCAGGTGCGCAGCAAGCGCAATACTCGGAACACGCGCAATACTCGGAAAGCCATGGCCATGGAGGCATTGGCAAACATGGCCTCCGGCACATAGCCGATGAGCACCAGAGACAAATCAAAGATGTTCCACCCGCTGGTGAAAAAGCTCTTGTTGCTCTCCGCTGCCACATAGCGCATGAGGATTTCCAGCGTAAAAATCCCCAAGATAACCGTCTGCACACATGTAATCGCCTCATGGGTGGTATACGTTTCCACACCAATCAACAGCGAATTCACTAAGATAACGATGATGATGGCCAGTTCAAATACACGATTCGTCGTAATCGTGCGGCACAGTGATTGAATGCGATTCATGGCAGACAGCTGAGTTTCTCTCTTTCTCTCCTCCTCAAAACGCTTACTTCTTGCGCTTTTCGTAAATCGCGGCGGGATTGGCGTAATTCAACTCCACAAATTGGCGAAGGGTTGCGCGTTCTTTCTCGCCATCCATGTAAGAGATGGACTCCAGAATCAAATCACGAGCTTTTTCCACATCCTGCACAGATTTGGGGCTGACGGTCAGCTTCACCGCAACCTCACGCATCGTGTCACCCATCAATTTGCGCAGGGCACCCACATTGCCCGGCTCAGCCTCGGCCAAAGCCTTTTCCACAAGCACCAGGCGTTCCTCCGAGGAGCTTGCCAGCTGGCGGTCAATTTCCACCTGGCGCAACTGTTTGCAATTGCGGTAGGTGGTCAGCATGCCGGCCTTGTCCTCCGGGTCTGCATCCACAATCAACTGCAACAAATGAAAACGGCTCTCCGTATCCTTGGCCGGGGTGGCCTCATACAGAGCCAGCAAAGCCTGGGTGCGGGCCTCGCCCTGCATCTTTTTGGCGTTCTCCAGCTTTTTTGCAGCCGCAAAACTCTTTTCCAGCGTAGCAATAGCGGCCTGGGGGGTGCGCTGGGCTCCACCATAGCCACCCAGAATAATCAACTCGGGGCTCATCATCTTCAGCGAGGGGAAGCTCTTGATATCGTACACCTCGCACAGCATCTCATTGTAGCGCTTCTTGGCACCGCCGCCCACACGATTGGCATCCTGCGGCACATCCACCACCGCCGGCACACAGTGCTTGTTCACCCATTTGGCAAACTCCGGCTTATCCAGCACATTCTTCTGCTGCAATTTGCAGGCACCGCACCAGTCCGACCCGGTAAACTCAACCAACACCAGCTTCTTCTCCGCTGCCGCTTTCTTACCGGCAGCCTCCAAATCAGTCATCCATTCCACAGGCGCGGCCATGGCCACGCTCACCAGCGCAGCCCCGCACATCAACATTTGCTTCAGCATCATACGCCTATTCTATATGATATCTCCGCAAAATGCAAGCACATCGCCTGTCAATCGCGTTGGCGACGGCGGCGCATAGCCAATGCCGCCAGCGCCAACAGACTCAGCGTGGTGGTAGTGGGCTCCGGCAGCAGCTCCGTGCGGATATCCCATCCAAGCTTTTGCATGGCGAGCAAATCTGTCTGAGAGAATGTGCCATTAGCCGTGCCTCCGGGGCCCAACACGTTGAGTCCATCCTCATAGGAAAGATGCTCCAGCGTATCGCCTTCCAACTGAATGGCTGAGATATGAACTCCCACCTCGCCATCCAGGCTCAGGCGGCGGTCCGGGTCATATTGAATCTCGGTCCAGGTGTAATCTTCCGGATTGTCCGGGATAGTCTCCCAACCGGCGGCTTGCAATTGTTCCAGCGTCTGATACTTGGCCTCAATCACCCCATTTTCCACCGTCACGATGTACTGCCCATCCAGGGTCAGCAAGCTATCCCAGGTGGACACATAGCCGGAAAGCGCGGTTCCGCTACTGACCTGCTCATACAACCAGGAATCCATGCCCAAGCCATGACCAAGCTCGTGGGTTGCAACATTTTGCAGCTCCTCCACCGAGCGATCAGAGCGGCCAAAGGATATCAAATTGCCCTGCGCATCATACTCAAACACCAGACTGACAGGATTGAGCACAATGGCAATATCGATATTATTCGTCCCACTGGGCAGCAAATTGTATTCCCAATAGTAGTCGGACATCCCGGCTGGGGGTGCATAATAACTCGTAACATTATTATCCCGCCAAGCCCATTCTGCCACGGAATAGATGTTCGCCTGGGAGCCATATTCCGGCTCAAAATTCGTCGTCACTTTCTGATAGGTGGCATAACCGGCCATATCGGAATCCATCAGCGCACCTGAGCCATCGTCCAGGAAAAAGCCTATGCGCAGCTTGCGGGCATGATTATCCGTATCGTAGGGCGTCGCAATGGCATTGGTCCACGTATTCACCGCATTCACCATCGCCTGTTTCAGGGAATCATTCCAATAGTAGGTCGAGCTATCCTGCACCAACCCTGTAGTCTGATTGGCCGTGATATAATCGTAGGTGCCGAATTGCCCCACTTCCCCATTGGCAAAGTAGTACAAATCAAACACCTCGTTGCTCTGGGTGTCCACCTCCAATGCGGAAGCAAATGCGCCCATGCTCAATCCCAAAGTGGCAACCTTGCGAACAATCGTGGAAATACGCCCGTTCATATGTCCCCCAAATAGCATTTTCCTACCGCCATGTCAAGCCAACATCTACCAAAATTGTATGTTTTTACAAAAAAATCAAGTCCACTCATTATCGGAGGTATCAACACAAGAATCCCCCCCTTTCTTTCGCGCACGTTTTAACTTGCATTATGCAGACAAATAAGGTAGGAGTATAAGCATGTACAAGAAATGTCTGCTTATATTGGGGTGCCTGACAGGCACGTTATCTGCGGCTACCGCCCCCGCGCCGTATGGGCCCCTGCCCACCAAGCAGCAGGTAGACTGGCTGCGCATGGAGTGGTATGCCTTTGTGCACTTCGGGCTCAACACCTACACCAACCGCGAATGGGGTTATGGCGATGAATCCCCGCAGCTGTTCGCGCCGAAAGATTTTGATGCCGAGACCATCGTCCGCACCTTCAAGGGAGCCGGCATGAATGGCATGATATACACAGCCAAGCACCACGATGGTTTCTGCACCTGGCCCACCCTGTCCACCGGCCACAATATCACCCAATCCCCTTGGAAAAACGGTAAAGGCGATGTCGTCAAGGAATTTGCCACAGCCTGCCGGAAGCACGACTTCGCATTCGGCACCTACCTCTCTCCCTGGGATCGCAACTGCGCAGAATATGGCCGCAAGGGGTATCTGGATGTCTACTACAAGCAGATTGAAGAGCTCCTGACCCAGTACGGCCCCATTTTTGAAATCTGGTTCGATGGCGCCATGGGCGGCGATGGCTATTACGGCGGTGCACGCCAGCACCGCAACATCGGCAAGGCCGACACCTACTACAACTACGAGCAGGTGGTCAAAAACATCCGCGCCATGCAGCCGGATTGCATCATCTGGGGTGCTGCCGGCCGTGGCGATGTCACCTGGGGAGGCTCCGAAAAAGGCTTTGTGAAATACCCTCTGTGGAATGCACAGGGCAACAAGTGGCTTTCTCTGGAGGGCGACACCCCCATCAACGGCCGTGGTTGGTTCTGGCACCCCGGCCAGGGCGGCCATGTCAAGACACCCGAGCATCTCATGCAGGTATACCTGTCCAGCGTGGGCCGTGGTGCTAACCTCATTCTTAACCTGGCCCCCAACCGCGACGGCCGTCTGGATGCTGCCGATGTAGCCTCGCTGGAAGCCTTTGGCAAGATGCGCACCCGCATGCTAGCCAAGGACTATGCCTTGGGCGCCAAGGTGACCGCCTCCGAAGTGCGTGGCAAGGACGCCCGCTTTGGCGGGCAGGCCCTCACAGATGGCAACATCGAGACATACTGGTGCCCGGAAGATGGCACGACCACCCCCTCGGCAGAAATCCAGCTTCCCGCCCCTGCCACCTTTGACATCATCCGCCTTCGCGAGCAGATTCGTCTGGGCCAGCGTGTCGAAGCCTTCAAGGTGGAAGCCATGGTCGATGGTCAGTGGAAGACCATCGTGGCTCCCGGCAACCCCGGCGAGGTAGAAACCAAGTTCGACCTGCGCGGCGGCAAGGGGCACACCATCGGTAACCAGGTGCTTCGCTGGCTCAGCGAACCCGTCACCACCGACAAGCTGCGTCTCACCATCACTCGCGCCAAGGCCTGCCCCTGCATCTCAGAGTTCTCCCTGCTGCGCATGCCCACTGTCGAAGCGGCTCAGGTGGTCGAGTCGACCGATGGCGCAGTCAAAGCCCTCAGCAGCAAAGGTTGGAGCTATAGCGGCTTCGCCGCCGAAAAAGCCCACTTCGCCTTCGATGGCAAGGCCGACACCATGTGGTACATCGCCCGCACACCATCTCATTTCGTTGTAGACATGCAGCAACCCGCCATGGTCAGCGGCATTTCCTATCTCCCCCGCCAGGACGGCAAAACCCAGGGGATGACCTCCCGCTACCGCATCGAAATCAGCATGGATAAATCCAGCTGGAAGAATGTGGCCGAGGGCGAGTTCGGCAACCTGCGAGCCAACCCGGTGGAGCAATTCATCAACTTCCCGCCGCAAAAAGCCCGCTACATCCGCTTCTTCTCCACCGCCGCCATCGATGGCGTGGGCAGCAGCGTGGCCGAAATGAAAATCTACGGCAGCCCCGCAGCCAACTGATTCAAGGCCTTTCCAGAAAGCCAAACCAGAAGGCTGTAGCAGATTGTCACAAAAAGCACATAAGACAGAGCCCGGAGGATGCGAACATCCTCCGGGCTCATTGCAAAATAGTGCTGCAATCGGCAGATTAGTTACCGCGTACAGTGGTGGTGTAGGTGGTGTAAAGGCCCAGAATGCTCTCAACCTTCACATCAACGGAAGACACCGTGCTGATGCCGCCGTTGCGCTTAGCTGCGTCGATGGAAGCATCACCCTTGGCCACAAGACCCAGGTACGTGGTGGAAGTAGCAGTGCCCACCTTGGAGCCCGTGCCGGTGGTGGCAGTCACAGGAGCGGAAATGTCGGTGTACAGAGCACCAATCTGGGGAGCGCCACAGCTGCAAAGAGCGAGCGTGGACACTGCAAGAACTGCGGATACGATAGTCTTTTTCATAATTGTAAAATGATATTATGTTTGCTTGATATTTTACCGGCATTGATGGCTACTGCAACCACCGGAAAGCAACCACACCTCTACCATACTTCTTGCTTTAAGGCAAGAAAAAAGGCCGCCACTTCAAAATTGAAGCGGCGGCCTATGATTATCCTGTGGTGCGCGAAGCGTCAGAACTGAATCTTGTAGCCCACGGCGGCGTTGAGGTTCGTGTAGTCACAACGCAGCTCCACCGCACCATCAGTGAAGATGCTGCCCGGGCCCACGGGCACAGAGATACCTGCCCCCAGTTCCAACCCCAATGCGCCACGCTCAGCGCTTTCGATGCAAGCGCGAGTCGCATAGCCCATGAAGCCCACGGACGCATTGCTCTGCGTATCGCCAAAGTCATACTTGACCAGAGCGCGGGCCTCCAAAGCGCAGTCGCGGTTCAGCGTCTGGCGCCCCACCACGGCGGCATAGCGGGCACCCAGTGCCATTGTCACAGTATCAAGGGTCTGCTTGCCCACATTCAGGGCGGCATCCGTACCGCTCTCGCAGTAGCCGTCCACGGCGGTGTGGCGGGAGGCGATATTGAGCACCGGGCTGATGTGGCTCCAATCGCTCAGGGCATACCCACGGCTCAGCTCGTACATCAGGCCGAAAGCCGTACCATCTGTATCACCGTTGTTGGTGTAGTTCATGGCCGTGCGTCGGTAATCAGCCTCCATGGCACCCACAGCGCCAATGAAGCTGTGGCTCCAGGGGCCGCACTGATAACGGGCAAAGGCGCTCAGGTATGCCGTGTCCATATCGCCATCAAGGCTATCGGGGCCTTCGCTCTTCAAATCGCCGTACATCGCGGTAAGCGCCAGGCCCAGGGTGAGCTGGTTGTTCAGCTCCATACCGGCACCTACCGTACCACCCCAGCTGCTCAGGGTATACCCGGCAGCAGAGCCATCAGACTCCTGCTCCGCGCGGTTACCCTCGGCATTGGCCCAGACAAAGAACTTGCCCGCTTGCACGGGGCTGCCACCCTTGCCATCCAGCGTCACAGCATCGCGGCTGCCCTGCCCCATAGCGGCACGGTTGCGAATAGCGCGCAGCTGGCGCCCCATATCATCGGAAAGAGCCTGCCCCAGCACCGCGGTAGATGCACCGGCCACAGCTGCAGCAGCGCGGTCATTCATCTCCCCGGAATCCACCGCTTCGATGATTGATGCCAATGCCCCGGAAACCTCAGCTTCTTCTTCCTCTCCCTCTTCTTCAACTTCTTCCTCCTCGGATTCCAGCGCCACTACCGCCACGGATTCCGTCTCGTCCTCCTCGGCGTCTTCATCATCCTCCTCGTTTTTCTCGTTCATGATGATTTCCGGCAGCAGGGCGACACCGGCGCGGCCATTGTACGTAAAGGGATTCACCTGCTCCGTCACATAAGTCTTCATGGTCAACTCGGACCATTTGTAAGACTCTCTGACATCAATAACATACGCGACATCCAAGTAATATCTGCCTGTAGCAAAGTACTCATCACCCAGCCAAATCTTATCGTTGGTTTCATCTACAGTCACCGATATTTTGACAAGGCCATCAATTTCATCATCGGAGTCCGTTATCCATATCGCGGACATCTTACCCTCCTCATCATACTCCACCCCCCACATGGTGATAGCGTGCCCAGCAGCAACCTCACCATCACCGGTGGTTTGCGCCATAATAGCAAGAGTAATACAACCAGCGTTTTCCAGCAAATCAGCATAGTCCAATTGGGTGACAGTAGCACCGGTCATCTGCAGGTCTACCAGGAAATCTGAGAGTTTACCTTGGTCAAGATTGTATTGATCGTAGTAATACCCTTCAAATTCGCGCAGCGTCACGGGTATCAAATCTTCATTTTCCGGCCAATCTTCAACCTTCGTATAATGACGTTCCCAAGCGTCTGTATCCTCTCGATTTTCAGGGCAATACACACCGGAAATCCACCAGTTGATGGCAGAAAGAGTTTCGCCGCCCGATTCCCATTCCTGATTCGCATCGATAAATGTCTGCCAAATATCGTCGAGTGATTTAGGGGCCTCAGATGTCAACATACTGCCCAAGGTTTCGTTTTGCCACCAGGCAATGATATTGGTGGCAGATGCAGCATAGCACAGATTATCATCCGCATCGCCATCAGAATTATCAAGTTTATTGATATCATACCAACCACCGGCCTCGCTGACCCCATTGGCCCAATAGCTCCCGGTATACGTCGTCTCATTTGCAGATGCCAGACCAAGCGTCAGCCCCAAACATAATGTGAAAAGGTGAGAAAGTTTCATAAAATTGTGCTAAGCCGACTATACAACTGCCAGTGCGAAAGTCAAACATATTGGCTGGCATGCCCCATCGCCAGCCCCTCGTCTTGCCGTGACGGCGGCTCCAAGCAATCATGACACCGTGTACCACGAGCAGGCGGATTAAAAAAACACACATTAGCCGGGCGAGAGTGCAATTTGTGACTGACAAGGCGGAGAAAATCCTGTATAGTGGTGGGGCATTATGGCCTTTACGCACCTACACGTTCACACCGAGTATTCTCTGCTGGATGGGATGATTCACACGAAAGATCTCATCAAGCGGTGTGCCGAGTTGGGCATGAACTCCGTAGCCATCACTGATCATGGCAACGTGTTTGCGGCGATTGAGTTCATGGTGAACGTGAAGAAGCACAACAAGGGGATATTGGAGTGGAACAAAGAGCACCCGGACGAGAAAAAGCCGGTATTCAAGCCGATTCTGGGCTGCGAAATCTACTTATCCCCCACCCCGCTGGATGTGAAGAAGCAGATACCGGGGCGCAAGAAGTACACACACCTGGTGCTGCTGTGCGAAAACAACATCGGCTGGGCCAACCTCATCAAAATTGTCTCCCGCGGCCATCTGGAAGGCTTTTACCACAAGCCGCGCGTGGATTTGGACACGCTGCGCGAGTTCAGCCAGGGGCTCATCTGCCTCACCGGCTGTATCTCCGGGCCGATTCAGGAGTGGCTTTTGCAGGACCAACCGGAAAAGGCCGAGGAAATGCTGCAGGAGCTCATCGACATCTACGGCAAGAACAATCTCTTTGTGGAGCTGCAAGACCACGAGCTGGAAGAAGAGCGCCGCTGCACCCCCGAGCTGGTACGCCTGGCGCGCAAGCACGATGTGGGGCTGGTGGTGACCAATGATGCGCACTTCCTGACGGAAAGCGACCACGATGCACACGATATTCTCATCTGCGTGGGCACGGGCAACAAACGCATGGACCCCAAGCGCATGCGCTACCCCCGCAGCGTCTACTTCAAGAGCGAGGAAGAAATGCGCCAGCTCTTCCCGGAATACCCGGATGCGTACGAGAATACCAACATCATCGCAGAGCGCTGCAACACCTCCATCAAGCTGGACTCCACCTCCACCGAGCGTTACCCCGAGTTCGCCCCGGACGATGGCTCCACACGCGAGGAGTACCTGCGCAAAATCTGCTACCAGGGCCTGGCCGAGCGCTACGGCAAGGAGCGCGCGGAAAATGACAAAGAACTACGCGACCGCTTGGACTACGAGCTGAGCATCATCAACCAGCTGCGCTTCCCCAGCTACTTCCTCATCACCGCAGATTTCATCAACTGGGCCAAGGACCACGACATCCCCGTGGGCCCGGGGCGTGGCTCGGCCGCCGGTTCGCTGGTGGCCTATGTGATGAAAATCACCAACATTGACCCCTACGCCTTCAACCTCATCTTCGAACGCTTCCTGAACCCGGAGCGTGTGAGCCCGCCGGATATTGATATTGACTTCTGCCAGACCCGCCGCCCGGAGGTGATTGACTATGTGCGCCACAAGTATGGTGAGCGCGCCGTGACCCACATCATCACCTACGGCACCATGGGTGCCAAATCCGTCATCAAGGACGTGGCTCGCGTGCTGGATTTGAGCTATGCAGACAGCGACCGTATCGCCAAGCAGATTGAAAGCGGCCCCGGCGTGACACTCAAAAAGAGCTACGATGCCAATGAAGACCTGCGCAACCTGCTGCAAGACCCCACCTATGCCGAAGTGTGGGACTTTGCCCTGAAGCTGGAAGGCACCGTGCGCAACGTGGGCATGCACGCAGCCGGTGTGGTGATTGGCGACCGCGCGCTGGACGATTACGTGGCGCTCACCCGAGATGATTTGAGCAACCCGCAGGGTGAAGTGGTGGCCCAGTGCGATATGGGCGCCATTTACAACGCCGGTCTGCTCAAGATGGACTTCCTGGGGCTCAAGACGCTCACGGTGATGAAGGATGCCGAGCACTATGTGCGCTGGCGCGTGCCGGATTTCCGCTATGACCAGGTGGACATCCAGGACAAGGAGACCTTTGCCCTGCTGAACCGAGGGGACACCATGGGTGTGTTCCAGCTGGAATCGGGCGGCATGGTGGATACTTGCCGCCGATACGGCATCGACAACATCGAAGACATCATCGCCTTGCTGGCTCTGTACCGACCGGGCGCCATGCAGTTCATGGATGATATGATTGCCGTGAAAAAGGGGCTGAAGCAGGCGGAATACGAGCACCCGCTGCTGGAGACCGTATCCGGCCTCACCTACGGCGTGATGATCTACCAGGAGCAGGTGCAGGCAGCCGCCAAGCTGCTGGCCGGCTATACCCTGGGCGGTGCAGACTTGCTGCGCCGAGCCATGGGCCACAAAGACATGCAGGAAATGGCCGAGCAGCGCCGCCGTTTCGTGAAAGGCTGCTGGGATGTCAACCAGATTGACGAGAAGACCGCCAACGCCATTTTCGACAAGATTCAGAAGTTCGCAGGCTACGGTTTCAACAAATCGCACTCTGCCTGCTACGGCCACATCTCGTACTGGACCGCCTACCTGAAAGCGCACTACCCGGTGGAGTTCCTCTGCGGCCTCATGTCCAATGAAGCCACCAACGAAAAAATCGGCGTGTTTATTCAGGAAGCCATCCGCATGGGCATTGAAGTGCTGGGGCCCTGCGTGAACCACTCGGAGGTGAAATTCTGCCCGGAAACCATGCCCAATGGCCACCTGGCCGTGCGCTTCGGCCTAGCCTCGGTGAAGAGTATGAGCTCGGAAACCGTGCGAGTCATCGTGGAAGAGCGCAAGGCCAACGGACCCTACAAGAGCCTGGAGGATTTCTGCTACCGCATCCCGCCGCAAAGCGTGCGCCGCAACCAGATTGAAGTGCTGGTGCAGTGTGGCGCATTCGACTGGATGCATGTGTGCCGTGCCCAGATTTTCGAAAGCATCGAGCAGTGCATCAACGGCGCTGCCAGCGTGCACAAGGACAACGAGGCCGGCCAGATGTCTCTCTTCGACATGACGGAGACCACCTCTGCCCCCGAGCCCACCGTATGCCTCCAGGAATGGCCCAAGGACAAGCGTCTGGACGAAGAAAAATTCCTGACCGGTGCCTACTTCACCGGCAACCCGCTGGACAGTATGCGCGGCGTCATTGATGCGCCCAAGTTCCTCCCCATCGGCACCCTGCCCGATTTGACGGCCGAGGAAATCCGCGGCTCGCGAGATATGGCCGGCATGATTCGCAGCGTCACCACCAAAGTGAGCAAAAACAACGGCCAAAAGTTCGCCATTATCGCGGTAGAAGACTTCACCGGCAGCACAGAAGCCCTGCTCTGGGGGGATTCGTACACCAAGGCTGTGGCGGTGGAAGGCTTGCTGCAGGAGGGCAGCTTCATCCAGTTCCGCGCCCGCATCTCCATTGATGAGCGTACCAACGGCAAAAAAGTATCGGCCAATGGGCTGGAGCTGCTGGGCGGCCGCAAGAAACGCGGCAACAAAGCCCCGGTTTTCTACGAAATCGTGCTCAATACCGCCCGCCACAATGCCGAGGACCTGGCACTCATCAAAGATATCCTGCTAGACCACCCCGGCAAGGTGCCCGTGCACATCACCTTCCGCAACACGTTGGGCAACCGTGCCAGCATCGAACTGGGTGAGCGCTACCGCGTGGCACCCTCCCCGAAACTGGATGAACGCCTTTCCCTCTACAGCTGATACACCATGACCCTGCGCCACAGCTTGCTCATCATCACCCTGGCCTTTGGCACAGGACTGGCTTTCACGCTCTGGAAACAGGATAAATTACCCGGGCTGTCCACCCCGCCACCCCCGGAGGAGGCACAGGCAGCAGAACAACCGGCACCGGACATCCGCACCGATGCTTTCACCCTGCGCTTGCTGCATGCAGCCATGCAGAGCAACGAGAGCAACATCCTACTGCTGCCACACGCAATCACCAACGCCCTGAGCACCCTGCACAAACTCAGCGATGGCGCTACCAAACCGGCGCTGGAGGCCCTGCAACTCAGCAGAGAGGTACTCCCCTCGGCCGAAAAAGATGGCGAAGTTACCTTGTTTTTTGCAGACCGTGAGCTGGCATTGAAAGACTCCCCCGAGCTGGAAGAAATCATGCCCGTAGCCATGGGCGAGCAGTGGGCCGATGGGCTCCAGATGATTAACAACCTGATGTCCGGCGTCACGGGTGAGCAGGATGCGCTCTTCCTCACCGGAGATCACCTCACCCCTGAAACAAAGTTGCTGGGTATTTGCAGCCTGTCCCTGCACCCTGTGTGGAAGCTCCCCCTGCGTGCCCAGAAAGAGAACGGGACCGACTTTTTCAACGCCAACGGCAGCATGCCCCGCATACGCGCCCAGCAATGCAGCGGGTTAATTCGCCACGCCAAAGCCGAGGATGGTTCCTGGCAAGCGGTAGCTCTTTACATGAAACTGAGCCCCGCCTCTGCCGAGGACACCTGCCTGCTCCTCGTCATGCCTGGCGGCAACAGCGCGCGCGATTTTGCGCTGGCCCTCACCCCGGAGCTCATGACCACCATCCGCAAGGCGGTGGCAGCAGCAGAACCGGCCCCTCATTGCGTTGAGTTCCCCCGCATCATCTTCAATCCCCCCGCACAAGAAATGAAACCTGTGCTGGAACAACTGGGCCTGCAGCAAATCTTCACCCCGGAGGCTGATTTGAGCGGACTCACGGCAGATAAGCCTTGCGCCCTGCACACCCTCCTGCAAAAATGCCGCATCCCTCTGGCCCAGGCGGAAACGGCTCCGCCCGATGACGTGGCCGATATCCGCTTCGATAAACCATTCCTCTGGTTCATCGGCTCGCTGAGCGCCCCGGCTCCCCCCTACGCGCTCGGCATCATCGAAACATTATAGCACACAGAGCGAGACTCGGTTCTTTCATCGGCGGCGGCGGCGCAAGCAAAGCCAACACAATGACACCACGCTGAGCGCGCCGCTTGTCGGCTCGGGCAACATGGCTGCATTATTCTCAAAGTAATTCACCATCATTGCATTATCCATCTGCCCGTATTCAGTGATAGCCAATGCACTCACAGAGGCATATGTGCCAACGCCGATTGCACCAGTATTAAAAACCAAATCCAGATTCTCCACGGCGTCCGATGTTTCAAAAATCCACGTCATGATAAAAGAATCACCCCCGAGCAAGCCCGCTATATTAAAATTACCAAGAGCCAAATCAACAAACTCCACTGAGCCTGTCTGCGTCGTCAAAAATGTAGCTCCCTCTTTAATGGCATTGTTGTCATAACTCAACGTGATGGGCCTCTGGGTCCCCAACAGATTTGCAACACTACCCACAGTAAACAAACCACTCATCACATATGTGCGGTTGGCCTCCAGGTTTCGTACAGAAATATCTCCAAATTTCCCCAACAGCGATAGGGCTGACCCTGCGCCCCAATATGAATTCGTAATGTCGGACGTCAGCTCGGCTGCATGCATCGACTTCCACATCTGATTCATCTCCGGTGTCGGATTGATAATGGAGCTTGTATCCGGCACAGGCAGATTCGAGCCAAGACTCAATCCTTCAGATTCATAAAACCGCACCTCTATATCACTCGTCTTCAGAGAAACGGCATCTATCATATCCTCAGTTGCCAGCCATTCGGTTTTGATGATTACCCCCTCTGATTTCTTGGCTCCGGCTTGAGAATTCCAACCGGTTGTGGCATCAAAACCTTTCTCCTCCCCAAAGTTTATAAGAACATTCTCCACGATGTCCAGCGCATACGCAGCATTCAAACTTGCACATGCCACCCATACCAGAATTGTTAATCCCTTCATCATCCTCTCCCCGAAAATATGTGGAACTTTCATATGACAATATAACCGATTTGCAGCATCTCCAACATACTGCGAAAAACTCATTCCGTAAAGCCAAAAAGTCTAACATTCTTAATTATCTACGATTTTTTATCTAACATTTTATTTTCTGTAACACACGGTACAAAGTAAGCATTGCCAAGGCAAGAAAAAGCCCTATAATAGTGGGGCATGAAACGACCACTCACAGCACGGATACAACCCCTCAGGGCAATCGTACAGCTTAGCTTCCTGATAGCCGTTGTCTACGGATTCAACACAAAAGTGGTATCAGATTGGATGCTGCCACTCATTCTGCTGGCAGGCGTCTTTTTCTGCGGGTGGGTATGCCCGCTGGGCGCGGTCCAGGATTGGGCCGCGAAACTGGGGCGGTTGCTGCGCCTGCCGCGAATACAAGCACCGCAGAAACTGCAACGCTATCTGCAACTAAGCCGCTACATATTCTACCTGCTGCTCACGCTGGGGGTCACTTTTTCCCAGCTCAAAGGGCCATACAACTTCTCACGCATGTTACAGGGTGAGCTACTCACTGTCGCCTCAGGTATACTCTTGCTCTTTTTCATTGTCGGTCTTTTCATCGACAGGCCCTTCTGCAACTACTTCTGCACAGGAGGCGCACGCCAGGGGCTGTGGAGTATTGTGCGCATCTTCAGTATACGCAAAGATACAACACGCTGTGGCCAGTGCGGACAATGCACACGCGCCTGCCCGATGAACATCGATGTAGCGCGCACCGATTTTGTGCGCCATCCCAACTGCATCGGTTGTTTTTCCTGTATCGCTGCTTGCCGCAAAGCAGCACTCAGCTATGGACACGGCCCGAGGCACAAGTCCGATTGCAACCAAGAAAATGCAAAGTAACATTCTCTCAACCATTTTTGCTAAAAGCATCATCATACTCATGTTGAAAAACATGCCATGCACCACCGACAGGTGGGAATGGCTGCCGACACAGAGCGTTTTTCACAGACAAACAGACGGAATTCAGCCTTGCCAGGCGGGGCGATTTCTGGAATAATCTGCGCCATACCATCATGCTCAATCAGGAAGTCATCACCGAAGCGGAGACCGCAGCCATTCAGATACCGGCGGGCAATGCCCTCATCCTGCCGGAGGGGTCCCGCATCTACATCACCCAGATGCTGGGCAACTCCATCACCGCCGCTACCGATGTGGGCTTGGTCCGCATCTCCCGCGCAGAAGCCGCTCGCGTCGGCATCATCCCGCCGGAAGAATCCAAGCAGGAATCGGATGAAAACCTCACCCTCGAGGAACGAATCTGGCAAGTGCTGCACAACATTTATGACCCCGAAATCCCGGTAGATATCGCCAGCCTTGGCCTCATCTACGGGGTGGAAGTCATCCCCCAGGAAGATGGCACCAACTATGTGGGTGTGCAAATGACCCTGACAGCTCCCGGCTGCGGCATGGGCCCGCACATGATGGCCGAGGCCGAAGCCGGTATCGCCGCGCTGGAGGGTGTGGGCGAAGTGAATATTGAGTTTGTGTGGGACCCGCCGTGGAATCAGGGCATGATGACGGAGGAAGCCCGCATGCAGCTTGGCCTCATCTGATGGGACGCACAGAAATAGAGTTTACGGAGAGCGAGATGCGGCATCTGGCTGAGATGTGCGCCATGGTGCTCTCTATGCTGGGGCAAGCCATGCCCGACATGAAGGATCCGCGCGCTGATGCCTGGCAAAAGCTGTGCATCGGTCTGCTGCGCGCCGCCCGCGGCGTGCCCGCCATTGGCAAGGATATGGAGCTGAACCCCGACTGCGGCTACTGGTTCTTCAAACGCCCCTACATCGATGCCGCTTTCTACTCCGATGTTCTGGATGAATACCGAGACTCCACCTTCTGGGCCGAGCTTGTAAGCCGCATGGCAGAGCAAGTGCTCGTGGAAAACCTGGGGCCGGAATACGTGAACCAAATGACTGAGGAAGAACGCAACTCCCGCGTCTCAGGCCTGGAAAAAGCCCTGTGGCACGAAGTCACGCACCACGGGCTGGAACGCGCCATGTTCATGCTTCCCCAGACGGAAAGCTGATTTTTTTACCGGCAAAAATACATTTGTTCTTGTTCGACCGGTGGATGGTATGCTAAACTCCAAGCTGCGATGAGCGTAGGTGACGGGCGAGAGGGTAAAGTGCGTGCAGCACTGCTCAAAGGCGAGCTTGGCGGCAAATTGGCCGGGCTGAGCTTGCCGCGCCAGATTGTATCCATCGCGCTCTGGCCTCTGCTGGAGCAAATCCTGAGTTTCATCTGCGCCTCTACCTCGCTTTTCCTGGCCACCCACATGGGAACCACGGGCGATGTCACCGAAAAGATTGCCTCGGGCATCGGTGTGACGGGCTATGTGATGTGGCTGGGCTTCCTGATGCAGAGTGCTGTGGGCATGGGCGCCACGGCTATTGTGAGCCGCATGACAGGTGCGCGCCGCTTTGGAGAGGCCAACTACGTGGCCAACCAGGCAGCCGTGTTGGGCTTGCTGGCGGGTATTCTCTCTGCGCTGCTCATGTATGCCACGGCCGAGTTTCTGGTGGAAGACGTGCTGCGGCTGAGTGACCTGGCCAAAGAAGTGGCGCTGCAATACATGCACGTAGGCTGCTGGGTGGCCATCTTCTCCGGTGTTGTCTTTGCGGTCAATGCCGCGCTGCGTGGCTCCGGCGACACACGGACGCCCTTCCTCATCATGCTGGCGGTGGATGGCTTCAACATCATCTTCAGCCTGATTCTGGTGAAAGTCTGCGGGATGTTCATCGAGGGTCTGGCCTTGGGTATGGTAGCCGGCATGGCCGTGGCGGCCAGTATTCTGGTGGGTATCCTGCTGCGCCGCACCTGGTGCATGCGCCGCGAGCTCAATGGCCGGGATTTGGACACCTACGCCGCCGGACGCGAGAAAAACTACGCACCGGCGCTTTTCCTGCAACCTTCTGCGCTGAAACCGGATGCATCCGTCATCTACCGCATCCTCTCCATCGGCCTGCCCCAAGCGCTGGAGGTAGGCGGCATCTGGCTCATCCAGATTTTTGTGCTGCGCATTATTTCCTCGCTGGGTGATGCCAGCGTCGGTGCGCACAATATCGCCATCCGCATCGAATCCATGAGCTTCCTGCCCGGCTTTGCCATCGGCATGGCCGGTGCCACACTGGTAGGGCAATACCTGGGCACCAAGAGCGTGCGCATGGCCCTGGAAACCGTGCGGCGCTGTGTGCGCTACAGCGTCGTGTTCATGGGCTGCATGGGTGTTATCTTCTTCCTCTTCCCCGGCTTCTTTGCAGAGATTTTTGCCTCCAACTCCGAAAGCCTGATGCGCGAGACGATTCCCGTCGTGCAGATTTTCCTGCTGGCAGAGCCGTTCTACGCAGCCATGCTCATCCTGAAGATGTGCCTGCGCGGCGCGGGGGATACGCGCCGGGTCATGATGGTCTCCTACGGCTGCATGGGCTTCTTCCGCGTGGGCTGCCTCATGCTGTGGAATTACCTCTGGCCCGAGACGCTGACACTCGCCGGCATCTGGATTCTGTTCACCGTGGATATGGCGGTGGAATACCTGATTCTCAACCGCCTCCTCTGCAAGCTCAAGTGGGCCAGAAGAAAAGTCTGACAGAGGGTGGAGGAAAGACACAACAAACGCCCGACCGCGACGCTGCCGCGGGGTGTAGCCTATTGTTCAACGCGCCATCAACGGCACCCTCAGACGCCCAATTCTTCGCGGATGATGTCGCGCACGCGGGCCTGGGTTTCGTTGATGGTCCCGTCGGCCTCGATGCGGTGCAACCAAGGCAGCTCCATGGCGGAGTAAACATTGGCGCAAGCCTGCAAGAAAGGCTCATTTTCAAAGGCATCCTGCCCGTTGCCGCGCGCATTCATGCGCTGCATGGCCATTTCCAGCGGGATATCCAGCCAGAAAGCCACATCCGGCACCGTGGCGAACTCCTCATTCCACTGGCGGATTTCCTCCACATTGGCACCGCTGGCTCCCTGATAGGCCATCATGGACAAATAATAGCGGTCCAACAGCACCCAGGTGCCGGCTTCCAGCGCGGGTTCAATAAAATCGCGCACGTGCTCGCGGCGGTCCTGCAACAAGCAGGCAATTTCCTCATCAATGCTCAGGCGCTCGCCCGACATAGCGGCCTGCCTCACTTTCATTCCCCACTTGCCGCGGGTGGGTTCAAAATCCGTTACAACGTCAATTCCACGGGCTCGCAAATACTGAGCCAACAGCTGGATTTGTGTCGATTTGCCTGTGCCGTCAATTCCTTCAAAGACGACCAGGCGACCACGTAGGTGAGGCGATTCGGGTTCCATAAGTGGCTGGAGCGTAGCACAGCCGCACAAGCGCTTCAAGCACAAAATGCGTGTTCTGTGGTAAAAAACATGCTTCCGTGCTTGCAATGCCCCCCACAGCATGGTAGAGTGCTCATCGAAACAGTTGACCCCACACCATGCGAAACATTCTGGAAATATCCCGCCTGCGTATGCACTTCCCCGTGCGCCAGGGGATTTTCTCCCGCAAAAAGGGTGTGGTCAAAGCGGTGGATGACGTATCCTTCACCATCGCCCCGGGCGAGACGCTGGGGCTGGTGGGCGAAAGCGGCTGCGGCAAAAGCACGATTGGCCGCTGCCTGGTGCGCCTGCTGGAGCCCACGGATGGCTGTATCCGCCTGATGGGCAAAGACATCACCCACCGCCCGCAGTGGATGCTTCGCGGGGCTCGCCGCCGTATTCAGATGGTGTTCCAGGACCCCGCCAGCTCGCTGGACCCGCGCATGGACGTGAGCCACATCATCACCGAGCCGCTGGATATCCGCCACACCGGCACCCGCGCCAGTCGCCGCAAGCGCATGGAGCACCTGCTGGATTTGGTGGGTCTCCCCCAGACCGCGGCCGAGAAGTTCCCGCATGAGTTTTCCGGTGGTCAGCGCCAGCGCATCAGCATTGCCCGCGCACTGGCGCACAACCCCCAGCTGCTGATTCTGGATGAGCCGGTGAGCGCGCTGGATGTTTCCGTGCAGTCCCAGGTGCTCAACCTACTGATGGATTTGCAGAAGGAACTGAACCTGGCCTACCTCTTCATCTCACACGATCTCTCCGTCGTACGCCACATTTCCGACCGCGTGGCCGTCATGTACCTGGGCAAAATTGTGGAAATGGCCGACGCTGACCAGCTCTATCAAAACCCGCGCCACGCCTACACCAAGGCGCTCATGTCCGCCATTCCCAAGCCCGACCCCGCCCAGCGCACCCCCATCCATGTGCTCCCGGGGGATGTACCCTCCCCCATCGACCCGCCGCCCGGCAGCGCATTCGGCCGCCGCATCAACCACCCCTATCTGGAGGCCACCTACGGCATGGACCTCACCCCGCTGGAAATTGAACCCGGCCACTGGCTTGCACCGGATCCCTGCGCCATCTCGCTGGCGGACCTCACCAAACTCGGCATCGACATTTACCAGTAATAATGTTTGTGCTCAAGCAGATATTCCGCTTGCGGGAAAACGCTCAATACAGCCTCGACCCGGCGGGTGATATGCCCTTTCTGGATCACTTGGAGGATTTGCGCCGCACCATCATCCGCATGGGCATCACGCTGCTCCTAGCCATGGTGCTTTGCTTCAGTTTCTCGCCCACGCTCATGGATTTCCTGCGCCAGCCTGTTGAGCGCGTTTGGGCACGGCAAACCGCCGGCGACCTTCCCCAAGGCCTGACCGCACCCACCTGGCAGCAAGCCCGCCAATGGGCTACCCTGGCACCCGTACTGGAGCCTACCGCCCGGCAGGCAATCCAACAAGAACTCCCGGAGCCGGTGCAGGAATGGGCCGCCGCCCTCACCCTGGCACAAGCCGCCACCCTGCTCCCCGAGGACAAGCAAAGCGATTTCCTGCATCAACACAGCAACACCCCTACCCGCCAACAAATGGCAGAGCAGCTACTGCAACGCCCTGCACTGCTTGCGCCACAGCCCGCCCCCGCCAGGCTGATGAGCGCCTTCCACCCGGGGGAGGCTTTCATGCTCTCGCTGCACCTCTCTTTCTTCTGTGGCCTCATCTGCGCCTTCCCCCTGTTGCTCTACTTTGCCCTGCGCTTCATCCTGCCCGGCCTGCTGGAGCATGAGCGCCGCCTGCTCTACAAATGCATCGCCGCAGGCTCAACCCTCTTCCTGGCTGGCTGCGCCTTTGCCTACTTCGGGCTCCTCCCCCGTGTGCTGGAGTTCTTCTATACCTACTCCCTCGACCTCGGCATCGCCAACGATTGGCGCATCGGCTACTACCTCACCTTTGCCGCCAAGCTCGTCTTTGTCACCGGCGCCATCTTCGAGCTCCCCGTCATCATCATCCCCCTCATCAAACTCGGCATCCTGCACTACGCCTTCATGCGCCGCACCCGCCCCTATGCCCTCGTGGCCAGCTTTGCCGCCGCCCTGCTCCTTGCCCCCGCGCCCGACCCCGGCACCATGTTCCTCCTCGCGCTGCCCATGTATCTCCTCTACGAAAGCTGCATCATCTTTGCGTGGTTTCAGCGCAAAAAATACGCATAAAAAAAGCGTAACCCTTTGAGAGTTACGCTTTTCTTTGCAAGAGCCGGATGTCAGGGTCGAACTGACGACCGTCCGATTACAAATCGGGTGCTCTACCACTGAGCTAATCCGGCGAAGCGAGGGCATTCTACACGATGAGGTAGTGGAATGCAAGCGCAAATTTGAAACAAATGACGAAGATGGCATGATTTTGCGCATTTTCTGCACCGAGAGGGCCAGAAAAACCGCCACGGCGCGCGCAGCGACGTGGCGGAAGAATAGCTAAAAGACTTGGTGGGGGGGCGTATCAGAACTTCCAGCCCATGTCGATGCCGACGGTGAACTGGGTGTGGTCGATGGGGCCATCACCGGAGACGCGGTCAATCTTGCGGTCATTAGAGCCGGAGCGGGACCACTGCACCCAGGGCTTGACGTAGAGGCGGGAATCGCGGCCGAATGCACCATTGAGCGCATAGGGCACAAGAGCGGCCTTGATGCGGTAAGCATCCACCCCTTCCACACCGGCGCCCCAGTACCCGAGGGAGGGAGCCACACCGGCGGAGAGTTCAAGATCCGCAGCGATATTGCGGACGAGGAACACGTTGGTGAAGCGGTAGCCGGCTTCAAAATCGAAGTAGCTGCCGGTCAGGCCCTGGAAGCCCACGCCCCAGGTGGCATGGCCGAAGAAGCCCTTCTGATAGTCATTGAAATCCAGCGTCAGGTTGAAATCCTGGGCCACACGGTGAGCGCAGCCATTGTAGAAGCGGGAAGCAGCGCCTTCCAGACCGCCACGCTTGAAGGAGTAGCCCAAATCAAGATTGAGGTTGGGGAAAATCTCCTTACCGATGGCGTAATCCACCTGGAAAATAGGCGTTTCACCGAGGGGGCAAGCGCCGTCCCAGATGTAGCCGAAGGTACCGCCGAGCTTGTGGTGAATGCCACGGTTGAAGAGGTTGCGGTTGGCAAAGGTGTGAGAAGCAGACAGAGAGGAGAAGCCGTGGTTGCTGAGGTGGTTGGTCACGCCCATACCACGCACCTGGTAGTTGGAGGTGTAGGCGTTGAGGTTGATGATGGTATTGGGGGAGGAAGAGGTAGCCATGGCGGGTGCGGGGGCTATGGCTTCACCGGCAGAGGCATCATATTGCGCAACGGCAGATTCGCCGGGCATGGTGGCGGTGGCAGACTGGTAGCTCACGGTTTCATAGGACACGGGGCCCACGGGAATGACGGGCGGCAGTTCGCTGGCAAGCGCAGGAACAGTAACAGCAAGGGCGGTAAGCATGCGGGTCTTCATATACCCGCCAGTTTACTTTTTGTTGGGGGGCACCGCAAGCTCAAAGTATGCCAACAAAGTGCCTTTTAACAGCAGCCCTCCGGTGGAGCCCCCCCCTGATCTAGCTCTGGGACATGTTTTTACTTTCCTCCAAAAACTTCCGGGCCCAGTTGAGGGAGATGCCGGGCAGCTCAGCCAATTCCTCCGGGGTGCGGGAGAGGATGTTGGGCACGGAGCGAAAACGGGCCAGCAGCAGTTCTTTGCGGCGGGGTGTCATGCCGGTGAAGGCATCCAGGCGGCTCTCGCGCACGCGCTTGCGCACCAGCAACTCGTTGTAGTTGTTGGCAAAGCGGTGAGCCTCATCGCGCAAGCGCTGCAGCAGTTTCAACGCGCCCGAATCCACCCCCAGCACCAGCGGCTCGCTGCGGCGGGGGAAGTAAATCTCCTCATCTCTCTTGGCCAGCCCTACAACAGGCATGCCCCCCAGGCCCACTTCCTCCAGCACCGCCACGGCGGTAGACAGCTGCCCCTTGCCGCCATCCACCACCACCAAATCCGGCACCGTGATGGGCGCGCGCCCCTCCGCGCTCAGCTGTTTGAGCCAGGCATAGGTATCCATCCCCTCCGGTTTATCGAACATGGCGGCGCTCTCATTCACAATGCGCGAGTAGCGGCGGCGCACCACCTCCAGCATGGAGGCAAAGTCATTCTGCCCATCCACCCCGCGGATGCGGTAGCGGCGGTAGGCCTTGTTGTCCGGGCGCCCTTGGGTGAACCGCACCATCGAGGCCACAATGTGGTTGCTGGACAGGTTGGAAATATCGAAACACTCCATCACCTGCGGCGGCTCCGGCATGCCCAGCGCCACAGCCAGCTCTGCCAAATCGCGGTCGGGGTCCACTGTGCCGGGCAAATCTGCCGTTTTGCGCGCAAAGCGGCGCACCGGCTCCAGCGTTTTGATGATATTTTCGCGGATGTCCCGCAGGCGGGCGGCGCGCTCAAAATCCAGCGCATCGGCGGCCTCCATCATCTCTCGGGTCAGGTCATCCAGGTGTTCCTTGCGCCCCTTCCCCTCCAGCAAATCCAGCGCGGTCTCAAACTGCTGCCGGTATTCCTCTGCCGAAACACGCCCCACACAGGGAGCCGAGCAATGCCGAATCACATCATCATGGCAGTGCTTGTACTCCTCCTCCCCCGGGCAGCGGCAGGTGCACGTGCGCAGGCGGAAGCGGTGATTCAGCCACTCCACCGTCTCCTTCAACGCTGTAGAATGCACAAAGGGGCCAATGTAGCGAGCGCCGTCATCTTTGCGCAAGCGCACCAGAGAAAAGCGCGGCAAGACATCCTGGCGAGAAGCCCGCAACAGGTAATAGCGCTTGTCATCTCGCAGTTGCACGTTGTAATGCGGCCGATACTCTTTGATAAGCTTCTGCTCCAGAATCAACGCCTCCTGGTCGTTGCGTACCTCGTAATAATCAAAATCCACAATCGCCGCAATCAGCGCGCGCGTCTTGCCATTCTCCAGCGTGGCGCGGGTCGGCGCAAAATAATTGGCCAGGCGCCGGCGCAAATCCTTCGCCTTGCCCACATAAATCACCCCGCCGCCCGTGCCTTTCATCAGATACACGCCCGGGCGGTGCGGCGTCTGCCGCCACTTCTCCTTCAGGTTCACACCTGCCATGCGCGCATCATACCAAACACCGCGCCAAAAAGCAATCCCATACACCACTCATTCCGGAGCACAAGGCCGGTTTTCATCTATCCCAACAAAAAGCTTGATTTTCAGTAAAATTCTGCCAAACTCCCCCCCACCCGCAGCATGAAGTCCTCTCCATCCATACGCGCAAGAGCTAAGGAAGCGCTCCAATCCACGATTGCCTATTGCAAAAACACGCTCGTGCCGGCGTGCCGGAAAGCGTACGAAAGCTTCCTCGGCCTCCTGAAAAAAGGGCTCGTCACACTCTCCTGCTGGTTCCATACTTCATGCCGTCCTGCCTGCCAATCCGCAAGCAAAGCCAGCGCCAAGTGGGCCCGAGCTACCGGGCAAAAAGCCGCTTCGTATAGCAAGACGACGCTCATCCCCACCTGCAAATCCGGCGCACTCTCCACCGGCAAGGCTCTCTCCCGTCTACTCTCCGTCTTAAAAGGCATCGACTATCGACAGGTGTGCATACACCTCTTCACCGGCATCAAAAAAATAACACCCTACGCCATCATCTGGACCATTGTGTTTGCGGTGCATTACTTTATCAACCGCGACTCCCAAGAGCAACAGACAAGCACCGCCCCCGGCTACACCTATACCCACACACGCCCCACTTACACGCCTCAACCTGAGCCTGAACCAGACATTGGCTGGTTTGACGACTTGGCCGCAAAAGCTGCCCTGCTCCCCATCGTCAGAGATGAGCTTGCCTCTAAGATTGGTGCGGAACTCGGATTTTCTATTTCCATTGTCCCCTGCCGTGATGATGATTCCTATTGGTGGATTTTCGTAGGCAATTCCAATGCTGAATTTAGCATACAGGCCCGTATCCATGACGACCTGCTGTGTGTTGTCATAGCATGGTGTTACGATGCCTGGGACAATGACCGGCCCATCCCTGGCGAGCGCATCTGGGGTATCCTTAAACGGCACATGAAATGAGGCTCATCCCCCCGTTTCGCATGCGGGAAAGCTTTTTCATCCATTAACCCCGACCGCAGCCTGCATATGAGATTACCCGACAAATCTCTCATATGGAACGCAGAACACCACATAAATCAATCTAGCACGATTGTGCTGACGTCTCCTGTTGGCATGTCTTTTATCATGATTTCGTCGGAACAAGACGAGAGCTCATCCTTTTTCAAAATCATACGTATTGATTTGGGAAAATAGGTGGAATGAGTAATTCTGATAGTTTTATTATCGCTCATGGAAGAAATGATTCGAATTGGATTTGAAGAATGTTTCTTCGGGACGTGTATATTCTTGACCCTCCCGTTGATTATTCGAACGATAAAGTAATCATCTCCATTCATTGTTCGTTCCTTATCTAAGAAATCGCCATAAAAAGGGGTAGGAATATAGCCATCCGGTGGTTTAATTCCCACCATGATTGAGAAATAATCAACAGGTTTACCGCTACTGTCAACCACCCTGAACTCTCGCTGTAACAAAGTTGGTGTACAATTACCTACACCAATCCAATTCCTTAATGGATATGAATTGTTTTGTATACAAGAAGCAAGCTGTATACTTGCAGCTGCAAGCAGCGCTATGAACTTTGTTTTCATGTTGCAGAGCATTCCGATTACTGATATTGCCGCCACTTATGCACAAGCTGGGAAAGACGCTGCATCATGCCACTGCCCACCCCGTTGAATTGAAAATGCTCATAACACGGGGTGTGACCTTCCCCCGCCACATAACAAACCTGAACACGATAAGGCAGACGTTCGCAATAAGCGGATACAGATTTGAGCGAAAAATGCTCATCTTTCGAGCCGATGATGAAGTGGCACTCCACATGCTCCTGGACAGGATTCCCGGGAAACGGAGTCTGATTAATTGCAGCCAATCCCTTTAACAGAGGATGAAAGTCTCCGCAGCCACTCATCTCCAGAAGAGGTTTAATACCATCACGTACGAGTTTCCATTTTCCTACTTTTCGTCCCATTCCAAAAAGGCCTCCGTACTGCATGATATCAGGCGCAGCACCGCCTCCCACACACCCGAAACAATGTGGCGTCTGCATCGCTATCTGATGGCTGAAAAATCCCCCCAGAGAAAAGCCCAGCGTCATACACGGAGGCATCTTCGATAAGCCAAATCGCTCGCATATCATGCTTGTTATCTGCAAGACATTAAATGCCAACTCTTCGGTCAATGCGCGGAAGCTGTCATTATTCATATCACAGCCTTTTTGCTGTAACACACGCACATTCTTCCCGTATTTTTTCAGGGGGTCAAAATCATGTTGACCAAAGATGCGTTCACCCGTCATGTGCGGATCAAACGCCACGAAAATACAGCCCAATTCATGCACGATTGTGGGAAGGTATAATTCATTCTTGAAATAATCATCCCCTATCCCGGCAAAGGTGAAAACAATAGGTGTATCTCGATGCGTATGCTCCACGTCCGAAGGTGCAAAAATAGCCAATCGCCAATGAGCAAACGCCTCCCGCACGTCATCCCCCCAGCAGTCGGAGTGCAGCGGTGCATAAGCGTGGTACAGCTCACCCGGGATTCCTCGCCAACTGAAGCTATCTTTGCCCTGCTGCAAGGTAAAGCGACAGGGATAAGCATGATGTTTCCAAAAACGCTCCGGATAGACTGGGGTCCCATTGTCCTTTCGGAAATGAATGCGGGCAATTTCGTAGTTATTGATGTTGAACTCCATGACAAAAAATACAGCGTAATGAAAAATGCGGGCGAATCGTTGCGCCCCGGCACCAACACTACCACGCCATATCCAACACAAGGGGGCGGTGGTCCGAGCAAGCAAAGATGGGGTCGTGCACAATTTGACAATCCACGATGCGAGCTGGCGCAGCAAAGGCATAATCAATGTGGTACGGGCGCTCCGGTTTGCGGTATAAGTAAAAAGTAGGCTCACTTTCGCTTCCCTGCGGCTCGCCATGCGTATGGTGCCAGGCAGATGACAGCCCGGCCTCGGCCATCATGCGCACCACCGCAGCATGAGAACGCGCGCCGTGTTTGCGATCCCAGCGTTGGTTGCTGTTGAAATCGCCCATGATGAGGGTTTGTTCATCAATCTTATCCCGGTGGATGGAGTGGTACACATAGTACTCCTCGATATAGGGGCGGCCCGCCCACACAGCCAACACATTCCATGCATCGTTCACCCGCACAGGCAAGAAATGACGCAGACAATATGATTCCCAGGGCAATACAGAAAGCTCCAGCCCCTCGCGCGCAAAAACGCCCAGCCCCTTGTATGGCAAATCCCCCACCCACACATGGTTCGCGGCAAACTCTTTGTACGCCTCATGGCTGCATGTTGCAGGGTTCTCGCACTCTTGAATAATCAATATATCGGCATGCAAACCAGCCAACAACGCAAACTTATCGCGGAAACACCCCGCGCAGTTCCATGAAACAATTCTGAGTCTGTTCTCTGTCGATGGCATTGCTCAAATAGCTTAACAATAACGTGCAAATGTTGCAAGCAAAGAAAAAGCCGCTGCCTCAATATAGAAGCAACGTCCTTGAAAATAACATGTGATTTTTACTTACTCGCGGGGGCGGCGGGCTGCAAGGACAGCGAGAGCAAAGAGAGAAAAGGCGGCGTTTTCGATTTAAAAGCGCCACCTAGAGGGGGGGCCTTCAAGGGTCCTTCAAGGGGGGGGCGAACTCACAGGGACTCTGCCATCGTTTTTTGCAGTATTAAAAACAGAAACATTGATATATCAATGTTTTTATTTTGCCAAAACTGCAAAAAATGCCATTTGGGACAGTTTACCGCTCCGTGCGGGCTACAACTCAAACAAATGGCGTTTTTGCGCTTGGTTCAGGATTTATCGGCTCAAAATTAGCTTGTAATCGGCTCAAAATCTGATAAAATGAGCCGTAAATAAGAAGCAATTGAGCCGAAAGGGAGGAAGTCATGCTAAAAGAACAGATTTTTGAATTATTCTGGAGCCATGATAGCCTGAGCAAAGCCGAGGTTATGGCAGCCCTGTCTCAAGAAGTGAGCGATGCTTCAGTTAAGCGAGCTTTGCAGCAATTGGTAAAAGACGGAAAACTGCTTATTAGCGGAGCGGGTCGCTCTACTCGTTACCACATATCTCCGCATGGACGCTTGCTTTCTACAATTAATCTCGATACCTATTACAGCCGTGATATTGATGAGCGAAGCATTATCAGCAATTTCAATTTTGAGTTGCTGACCTCAGTATTGCCGGGGGCATTCCTGTTTACCGCTGAAGAACAGAAGCATCTTCAGTCTCTCCAAGCGGAGTTTCTTTCGAACATCAGCCAGTTATCAGACGCTGCAAGACACAAGGAGATGACTCGTCTCGGTATTGATTTAAGCTGGAAATCGTCTCAGATTGAGGGCAACACCTATACATTGCTGGAAACGGAGGGGTTATTATTGGAACAACGTACAGCTGAGGGCAAAACACGAGATGAAGCTACCATGCTTCTGAATCACAAAGCTGCATTGGATTTCATTGTATCAGCTCCGGATTATTTGCAACATCTGAATGTAGCTCACATCGAGGACATTCACAGTATACTCGTACGCGATTTACAGGTTGATAGAAACATACGTCACCGCCGTGTAGGTATCACAGGCACGAATTATCGGCCTCTTGATAATGAATACCAAATCCGTGAGGCCTTGGAGTCAACCTGTAACCTCGTGAATGCGACACCTTGTGTTTTTTCAAAAGCTTTGCTGGTACTCGTCCTGCTGTCCTATATTCAAGCATTTATGGATGGTAATAAACGCGTAGCGAGACTAACCTCCAGTGCAGTGTTGATAGCGCACGGCTACTGCCCTCTTTCTTTCCGTAGTGTAGAATCCATCGATTACAAGAAAGCCATGTTGATTTTCTATGAGCAGAATAATATCTCGGCATTCAAGAAAATCTTTATGGATCAATTCGAGTTTGCTGTGAAGTCTTACTTCTGATGCATCGTCTTTACTGAGCAGTCGCAAATTTTGCGACAACTGAATCTTCCGCCTCCTCGCGCATCCCCCCCCTCTATGGTATCCGACTGCTGTACTAAACGGACACTGGCACTATACCAAAACTTCCAATATCTGGGCTGAATCCAACTTGTTTTCCACACGCTTCATCACGCGGATGGTAGTGGAGAGGTCATGCAGGCGCTTTTGTTGGCATACATACCCTTGCATCAGATACTGCCGAAGGACATTCGTAGCCCAGCGGCGGAACTGAACACCCCGTGCCGATTTAACACGGTAGCCTACACTGATAATCATGTCCAGATTGTAGTACTCAACCTGTCGTTCTACTTCACGCGCCCCTTCGAGTTGAACTGTCGCAAATTTTGCGACAGTTGAGTTATCGAGCTCCTCTCGCAGTGCTGACTGAATATGCTTACCTATCGTTTTGATATCTCTATCAAACAGTTGCGCCATCTGTTGTCGATTAAGCCACACGGTATCCGCCTGCGGTTCTACACGAACCGACAGCTCAAACTCACCCTCTCTGAAATGTATTTCTTCTATGTTACCCATGGCTTATTCTCCTAAAAAACATTCTAGCATATTTTACGCCACACTCAACTCAAATACGAAAATATCCTGATGCCGGCTTCATACCAAAACTTCCAGATAAGGGGTTAATTTGTCCATAACGCCAAGCTTTGAGGCGTATTCTGCGAGTCGATTCAGATTGTTCGCTTTACCGGAAAAATAGAGTCTAAGCGCGGCGGTATAGCATTCAATATCGACTCTGTTCTTGCTGCGGAGCATATCACAGATGCAGCGCTCTGCATTGTACCCGCGAACGACATTGCCCATCGTAGTACGCAATTCTATAAGCCCCAGCTCATGAAACTGAGGCTTACGGACAGTTGCTCGAGGATGTCGAGATCCTACTACTTATCGAGGCATCTATTTCAATCTTGCATAGTGGAAAGAAAGGTGAAGCACTAACGTTCATAGAAATCAGTCACAAGGAGAAGTCAATCTTTTCTTCTGGTCCAACTTTTCCCAAAGAAGCTTGTCATTGACAAAATGGCCATAATTCGCACTTGCCGAGAATATCGTTTTTTGAGAGCAAGCACTCGTACGATATCTGTGAGTTTGAATAAGAACGGGGCATTTTACAACATCCACTTTCTTCCTGAGAGTTGCGTAGGACTTTTTAAGGTAGCGTTGTGACAAAGTCAATAAATTTTTTTAACGCAGCTGAACAAAACTTCTTTTGCCAATAGCTCTTGGTTTTTACATTTTTGTATATTCCACCGTCTATCGCATTTTGCGATTGTTTAACAATATCTAACAATCGACGGAGGCGCATTTCATCGCGTATATCCCATATAGACTCATCCTGTTTCAAAAAGCGTCCATCTTCTTTCAACGCTCCATTGGTTATATTCATCGCCCTTATGTAAGACGGGGCTGTTCCTTGTCCTGGAGCATTTATAAACTCACGATAATCATCTTCAATAGCCATAGGTATTTTATATAGTATACAGTTCCTAAACAGATGCCTTGTTTCTGCCATTTCGGGGCTCGCACGAGCAAGCCCTTTATTGAGCATATCACTGTCGAGTAATAATGCTTATATCATCTATCCTTTTTGATGTCAATTCATTTATATATATACCGTTTTTTAAGACCTTTTTCATATCTGCTAATCTATGCGTTATGATAGTTTACACATAAATAAAAAAATGTCAAGACCATATCTCCTCACTGGTGCCTCCCGCATTGCCTCCCTTACGCTTTCATCTCAGAGATATGATAGTTTCGTGTATTTATCTCATCTTTGATTTTGATGGTAGTCGAACTAAATCTTCGTTCTTGTCACAAATCAGACAAGGCCTTTGCTGGATAAATTATATGCCGTCTCGCGTTAAAAAGCTGTATGTAGTTTATTACCTTAACTAACGGCAAAAGTTAGCCCCCCATCAACATCCCCCTTAAGGGTATGAAATCTTCGTAACTTGGTGCTTCGAGTCTCGCATCCGTTCGCGTTCTACGCCCTCACAAGGAGGTACAGGGTTGAACCTCCGCTAAAGCTTTGGCTTCACAAGTGCCGTTATGACTTTTGTCGAACTTTTTCCCGAGCGGAAAAGGCTCTTGTGGTAGCAAAAAGAGCCTGGGCCGAAAATGCAAAAGATTGATTATTAAGAGTGGAGAAAGGTTTACCCCCCCAGTGAGGGGGCTTCATGGGGGTAGAACCCACACGAGTCCCGGGGAGTCCCGAGGGGGTAAAAAAGGGGTAAAAAGAGCCCGATTTCAGGTCAATTCGGGGCTCAATCAGCGCTCATTCTATTTTCGTAACTGAATGATATTGTATGAATTCAGGCAAAAAGAAAAGGCAGTGCTTTCGATTTGAAAGCGCCGCCTAGAGGGGTGGACGATTGGATTCTACCCGCTCCCCTCGCCCCGCTTACGCGGGGTCCCCACAGGGAGGTGTCCCTGTGGCTCCGGGTCTGCTCGCTCGCTTTCTCGCGCCCAGCCCCCTCCAAAGCCCCCGACGGCTGTAAGGGGGATTGGACAAACCGCGCAGCGAGTTTGCCCCGCAAGGGGTGAGCACTCGTGAGTCGAGTGCGAATCAACCTCCGGTTGTTGTGTATTCGAATCTGAGCACTCTGATAAACCAAAAGCCCCGCACCTTGTCAGGTACGGGGCTTTTTGTTCAAGGGTCGTCAATGGGAGTCGAAAGGAATTATGTCGTATAAACCGTTTATTTCGTGTATGCTTACGCACCTGGCCATTATTTTAAAAGCGTCGCGACGAAAATTTCATGTATTTTCCTATAATAAACCCTATAATGGCGGCAACGATAGACAATATAACAGGAATTACAATACCATCTGGGTCTATTTCCAACCCTAGTCCATATCCCAAAATACCGTGCAGAACGGCAGATGCTACCCGCACAAAAAGACGCGAAAGTTTTTCCCATGCAGAATCAGACAAAAAAATACCAATTACAGCGGAGGTGACGGTTAGCACCCATACCTTATCAGCGGTGAAAAAGACACTACCCATACAATATCCAAATATACCTGCTGACACAGAGCTAAGCAGAGCTGACCATATTTTCTTCTTCATGCCGAAACATTATACATTGAGGCGCGCACCGTTTTGCTGATTACAGGCAACCCCGTTGGCGAATAACTAAGTGGGTGCTCGAGACTGTAGTTAGACTACTTATTTTTAGACTGATTGTCAATTCTTTATTCAAATTGCTTCAAGTGTGCACGTTGGAATTCTACCCGCCCCTGCAGCCATCACGAGCTACCCGCCGAGAGGTGTCTCGGCGGTGCAGGGGCGGCTCATACCACTAGCATTCGTCGCTCTCTCCAAAGCCCCCGACGGCTGTAAGGGGGATTGGACAAACCGCGCAGCGGGTTTGCCCCGCAAGGGGTGAGCACTCGTGAGGCGAGTGCGAATCAACCTCCGGTTGTCGTGGCTTCGAATCCCGCCACGCTAATGCACAAAAAGCCCCGCACCTTTTCAGGTACGGGGCTTTTGGTTCAAGGGTGGACGATGGGATTCGGCTCTTCTGCAATAATTGTGGAATGAGCCCCGCGAGGAAGAAAAGACAAAGGAGAAAAGTATTAGTAAAGAGCCAAAAAAGATTGAGCATGGAGGAGAGAACTCCTACCATGCCCAGTGTTGTGTTCTTGAAGTACTTGAAGATTACAGGAGAGGGCGTGGATAGTCAAGGCAAATTTGCTTATGCCACGTGTGATGAAGTGGAGCAGCCGGTATGTCCGCATTGTGGCAGCAGCGAGCTCTACGCACATGGATACTACCATCGAAACGCTAGTGCCATAGGACGAGATGGAGCCAGGAAACGACTAAGGATTAGAATGAAACGATATAAGTGCCGATGTTGTGGAAAATGCTTTTCTCCATCATGCAATCGCATAGGTATAGGAAAATGGCAGCGGCGCAATGCCAGGCTCAATGACATGCTCTCCAGAGAATGCGCCAATGGCGTAAGCAACAAAGCCATAGGTCAGAAATACAGGATAAGCACAAGCACCGTTGAACGCCAGCTGCACAGGAATCATGAGGCACTGTTGCGCGAACAGCTACAACACCCATGTCCTCAGGTGATGGGAATAGATGAGCACAGCATTCACAGAGGTCGGACTAAGGGGCATAAATTTGCTGTTACGCTGGCAGATTTACGCCACCATCGCGTTTATGAAGTCTTTGAGGGTAAGAATAGTAAGGTATTGGAAGCAAATCTGAGGCGACTGAAAGGAAGAGAACAGGTGAAAGTCATCTGCATGGATTTAAGCTCGCCCTTTCGCAGCATCGTGCAGCGGCTTTTTCCCCGCGCTAAGATAGTGGCTGATAGATTTCATGTAATACGGCTCATTATTGATACATTCCATGAGTTCTGCAAGGCTGCCGATCCTGAGATAAAATGGAAGAGAGGCATTATCTGTGCCCTGCGTACAAAAGGTGCCAATTTGCGACCTACGCAGAGGCTGCTGCTGGAAAAAGAATTCAGCCGGCATCCGGCTATTGAGACCGCCTACGACTTCAAGGAAGAATTGTGTACCTTATTGAGCATAAAGGAGAGGAAACGTATCAATTGTGTACCCTTACTCGAAAGACTCAAAGAAATGGTGTGGCAGATGCTTCATGATGCTCCGGAGATATTCAAAAAACTGGGGCGTACCATACGTCAATGGTTTGAACCTATCATCCGCATGTGGCGCTTCACCAAGAGCAACGGCATCACGGAAGGCTTCCACCGAAAAATGAAATTAATTCAACGCCGTGCCTATGGCTATCGTAACTTTCAAAACTACCGTTTAAGAGTGTTAATTGAATGTGGGCACATCGTGATATGAAAATTCAAATTCCACATTGTTTGGGCTTGACCCAAAGGTGCCCGCAGGGAGGTGTCCCTGCGGCTCTGCCGGATGAACTGCCACTGGCAGTTCACCCCCACAACAACCGCGAGCGGTTGTCGTGGCTTCGAATCCCGCCACGCGAATGGAAAAAAAGCCCCGCACCTTAACAGGCACGGGGCTTTTTGTTCAAGGGTGGACGATGGGATTCGAACCCACGACAACCGGAACCACAATCCGGGGCTCTACCGCTGAACTACGTCCACCATTGGCAAGAGCACTTGCTGGGGGAGAGTATACAGAGTTTGGAGGAGAATGCAAGACTAAAAATAGAAAATAGTGATTTTTTCTGGAAAAGGGGGGAAGAAGTATGGTATAAGAGGAGGCATGAATGAGATGGTACAGATGGTGGATGGCTGGTGGGAGCAATTGATAGCGAAGGGGTGGATTAGCTTTGCGCTGAGTGTGGCGCTGGGTGTGATTTTATCGTTGGTGATTGGGCGCATTGTGCGGGTGGTGCGCGGTAAGGGGCATTATCCGCCGCAGGTGTTGGGGTTGCTGCGCAAGATAGCGCTGGGGATTTTGTGGGTGCTCATCACCATCCAGGCGCTGCATGCGGTGGGGGTGGATTTGCTGGGTGTGCTGGGCGCAGCAGGCGTGGTTGGTGTGGCGGTGGGCTTTGCCTCGCAGACGGCGCTGAGCAATCTCATCAGCGGGATTTTCCTGATATCCGAGCGGCGAGTGAAGCTGGGGGATTATATCCGGGTGAGTGGTGTAGAGGGCAAGGTGGAGGAGGTGAATTTGCTGTCGGTAAGCTTGCGGCAGCTGGATAATTCGCTGGTACGCATTCCGTGCGAGATGATGATTAAAAACCCCGTGGTGAATGTGACGCACGAGCATCTGCGGCGCTGTGATTATACGGTGGGTGTGGATTATGCCAGCGATTTATCCCGGGTGAGACAGGTGGTGATGCAGGTGGCAGCGCAGCACGAGCAGGTGCTGAATGAACCGGCCCCCATGGTGACGTTCACTGCGTTCGGGGATAGCAGCCTGAATCTGGGTGTGGGGGTATGGTGCCGCACGGCAGATTATGCCGAGGTGCGCTATAGCTTTGCAACGGCTCTGCTGGCAGCCTTTGCCAAGGAGGGCATCAACATCCCCTTCCCTGTGCGCCAGGTGCTGCTGCAAGGGCAAACATCCACTACGCCCGAAAGCTGAGGCTGCCATGGCACAGAAAACCCGTATGGTGGGCGTGCGTTGCCGCGCTGATTTGCTGCGCCAGCTGGATTTGGCCGCAGCAGCCACGCACCACTCCCGCAGCACGGTGCTGACAGAGGCGATTGCGAGGTTCTGCGATTTTCTGGATGCGGCCGGGGAGAACGCCCTCCCGAGGCTGACGCTGGAGGAAGCGGTGCAACACGCTCCAATCCCAGGTCGGCATCCCCGCCGACAGGGGGATTAGTGTTTTTCCAGCAGGAAGAGATATTCGCGCACCTTGAGGCTACGATTGCGCAGATTGCGACAGGCGCGGAAGGTGTTGTATTCTTGCTCCAGCACGCTGAGGGAGCCCAGGCGCTGCAGGGAATCCACAAAGGCATCGCAGGGGACAAAGCCCTCGGAGTTGTAAGAGATGAGGATAAAGCGTGCGGGGCATTCCTCCACCAGCGAGAAGAGCTCCTGCGCAGCTCGGCTGCGCTTGTTGTAGGGGGAGCGGTTCCAATCCACAGGAATGCCGGAGACGGGTGAGATAGCCCCGGGGCGTTCATTGCGCACAATCATGTTGAGCATGAAATAATTGGAGCCGTAGGGATGCTGGTTATAGGGCGGGTCGAGGTAGGCCAAATCCAGCTCCGGTAATTGGCGAGCTGCGGCGCGGGCATCCAGCTGTGTCACATGGCAGGGGCACTCAAAACGGGAGAAAACCGGCGCGGGCAAGGAGATATCTGCCATGATGCGCTCCAGGGCATGGCGCCCACGGCCACCGAATTGGCCCACACCGCCGGCATCTTTGTAAAAGCCCTTGAAGACTCCGCCGGTGTTGTTGTGTACAGAGGCCTGGCAGAGGAGCGGCGCCAGGGCATACACGCGCAGCTCGGCGGGCATGGAATCGATGGCGCGGCGCACGGAATCGATGTAAAGTGCATTGCGGCGGGTGAAAAAGACGCGTTCCCCGGGGCGGATGCTGTCATCTGCCTGCGGGGCATAGAGCTCTGAGATGATGCCGGGCTGCATATCGGCCGCCGCTTGCGCGCGCACCAGCTCCAGGTGGTGCTGCAGATCGCGGGCATCCACAGCCGAGGCATTGGTGAGGTAGCAGGCATTGAGCACGCGGGAGTAATCCTCCAAATCATTGGCGTAGAGCTCAGCGGCATATTGCTTGAAATACCGCGCCACAATGCCGGAGCCGGAAAAAGCATCCCAGCAGCGCAGTTTTCTGCCCCCCAAGCGGGAAGAGACCAGCTGCACCCCCTGCCCGATAAAGCTGAGCAGCGCGCGCTTGTTGCCCAGATAGGTGATGATTTGTTCCGTCAGGTAGCGGGAATCCTCCTGCAAGGGGTATGTGGAATCCTCAGCCATTCTTCTTTGTGGCAGCCCCCGCGTTGACTCTCTTTTTGAATGCCACCCAATCCGTCTCGCGCAGCAGACGGCGCAAATTGCCATACCAGAACTCGTGGTGGCCGAAGCGGTCTTCCACAAACTCCTTTTCAGCCGTTTCTGCGCTCACCCCCTGCTCCACAATGCGGTATGCCGCCACCACAATCCCTGTGCGGTCGGAGCCATGCCAGCAATGGATGAGCACCGGCTTGGGGGCCCGGCGCATCATGTGCAAAATCTTCTCCAAATCATCCAGCGTCACCTCACCGGCAGCCACCGGGTAGCGATAGAGCTTCAGCGCGGTACCGGCAGCTTCCTCATCATCGCTGTGGTATTCACGCAGATTGATGACGGATTTGACACCGGCCGATTCCAGCAAACGGAAGCCGGCTTTATCCGGTTGGCCGCTGCGGTAGACATCCTTGCTCACCTTGTAGCTGTTTTCCACCTGGGGCCAGGCCGCCTGCACCGCAGGCACAGGCTCCGCAACGCAGGGCCAAAGCAACGCCCCCGCGGCAATCAGACATGTTAAAAGACGCATGTTCATGCAGAGAAAGATGAAATCTGCCAACAGATTAACAGGTTGAGCGCCGATTTGCAACCCTATATGCATCCCCCGATGTTGTCAATTCCCGGCATGTCCGATTTCACACCGAACGCCATCAGGCATGCCGCCTGCCCCCCTCTCTCCGTATATAAGACTTGAACAAGGCCGAAGAATGTGATAGAGTAGGCGTGGAGACACAGACGCTCCGTAACCGAATATTGCCATGTCCTCAGAACTTCCCAGCAAAACGCAGGCTACGCGCCATGGTGGGCGCGTAACGATTGTTGCCTCAACCTACAACGAAAAATACACAACCGCCCTTCTGGAAAACTGCTTGGAAGAGCTGGAGGAGAACGCACCCTCTACCATCGTGGATGTGGTGCGAGTACCGGGTGCCTTTGAGGTACCCGTCATGGTCAAGCGCTCCATTGTGGAGCCGGTCGGGGCTGACAAGCCCGATGTGGTCATTGCCCTGGGGGTGATTCTGCGCGGCAGCACGGCCCATGCCGATTTGATTGGCGAATCCATCACAACGCAGCTGCTGAGCATTGCCTGCGACACCCTCACCCCCGTCGTGCACGAGGTATTGCTTCTCAATGATGAGCAGCAGGCCTTTGCACGATGCATTGCTTCCACCCTCAACCGTGGCCGAGAAGCAGCCCGCGCCGCCATCACCATGATTAACCTGCTGGATGAACGCTACACCCTGCACAGCGTTAAACACCGTATGGCCGGTATGCCGCGCAACGGTTCCCTCATCTGATATTTCTTACCCCCCCTTTTTCCCACGCTATGAGCAACATCAGCAAGACAAGACAGGTAGCCCTGCACCTCATCTACTCCGTCATCGAAAATGGTGGCAACCCTGAAGAGCTGGATATGAAACTCTTCTGGGATATCACTCTTGAAAAAGAAACAGAGCACTACCGCAAGGCGCTCACCAAGGCCATCCTGCACAGCTGCCGCAGCATCGGCGATACCACCCGCCTGCTCAACGAGCGCGCCCAGCATGTGGAAAACACCATGCACGGGGATTTGACCACCGCCCCGCTGCGCGAAACAGTAGAACGCTACACCAAGAATGCCGCCGCGCTGGATTCCGCCATCGCAGCACTGCGCTATTCCCTGAAAGACAAGCGCCGCGAGGGTTCTTTCCAGCTGCACCTCTGCTGCACGGATGTACTCAAACTCGTCCTCACCCTGGAAGGCGGCGCTGAATCGCTGGAAGCCATGTCCGCCGATTTCCCGGCCTACAACAACGTGCTGGAGCCCTTCATGGCTGTCATCCGCCGCCGCAGCCGCATGCAGAAGCTCTGCTGCACCCTGGCAGACCCGGCTGCCGTGGAAAGCAACGTAGAATTTGCCGCTGTGGGCCGCGCCGCCCGCGAGCTGGAGGAACTGAAACCCGCCGCGCGTGAACTGGCAGAAAAAGTGCTGGCCGCCCGCGAGACGCTCAACCCGCTGATTGAATCCCAGCTGACCAACTATTCCATGGAGCGCCTGGACGTGGTGGACAAGTGCATCCTCCTGCTGGCTCTCTATGAGCTGACCATCAAGAAATTGCCCGCCGCCATCGTGGTCTCGGAAGCCACGGCGCTGGCAGACACCTACTCCGGCAGCAAGAGCGCTCCGTTCATTCACGGCATCATCGGTGCTGTGGCCCAAACACTCTGACCCTGACACCCTCCCCCCTACCACCATGGCCAACTTCTTCACAAGACTCATCGATAAGTTTCTGGGCGAGCCCCAGATTGACTGGGACGAGCTGGAGGCTGATTTGATATCGGCCGACATCGGCGCCAAGCGAGTCATCCCCATGGTGGAGGATTTGCGCGAGCAGGATACACAGGATGCCTGCGATATTGCAGACTATATCAAGGCCCAGCTTCGTGGTGCTTTCCCGGCCACCTTGCCCACCCTGCCCACTCCGCAGGATGGCAAGCCCTGCATCATCATGATGGTGGGCGTGAATGGCGCCGGCAAGACCACCACAAGCGCCAAGCTGGCATACCGCCTGCAAAAGCAGGGGTACAAGGTGCTGCTGGCAGCGGCCGATACCTTCCGCGCCGCCGCTGTGGAGCAGCTGGACAGCTGGGCTACGCGCCTGGGGGTGCCGCTGTACAAAGGCCAGCCCAACCAGGACCCCGCTTCCGTGTGCTACGAGGCCCACACCCGCGCCCTGCAACAGGGGGTGGACTACCTGATTTGCGATACCGCCGGCCGTCTGCACACGCGCCACAACCTCATGGAGGAGCTCTCCAAAATCCGCCGTTCTCTGGCCAAGCAGGATGAGACTGCCCCGCACGCCTGCTACCTGGTGGTGGATGCCACCACGGGCGGCAACGCCCTGATGCAGGCTCGCGAATTCCACAAAGCCACACCGCTTTCCGCCGTGGTCATCACCAAGATGGATGGCTCCGGCAAGGGTGGCGTCGCCGTGGCCATTCAGGATGAGCTGAACATCAGCCCCATTTTCCTGGGTACGGGCGAAGGCAAGGATGACATCCGTCCCTTCAACCCGACAGAATACGTGAACACCCTGCTCTGATTTGCCCGCCATGCCCGTGCTTCCCTCCCTGCTGGAATACACCCACGAAGCCCTGACCAAGCTGCTGGCCGGCCTGGGGCACAAGGCCTATCGCGCCACGCAGTTGCAGGAATGGATATGGAAGCACCGCGCCACGGACTTCGAGCAAATGCTCAACCTGCCCCCGGCACTGCGCGCCGAGCTCAACCGCCAATTCACCCTGCGCCCGCTCACGGTGGTGGAGGTGAACCAGAGCACCAACGGCACCACTCGCAAGTTCCTCTCGCGCATGCAGGACGGCCACCTGGTGGAATCCGTCATCATCCCCGCTGCGGTGGGGCAAGGTGGGGCCCACAGCGAGCGACTCACCCTCTGCGTCTCCTCGCAGGTGGGCTGCGCCTTTGGCTGCAAGTTCTGCGCCAGCGGCCTGGTGGGGTTCACCCGCAACCTGACGGCTTCTGAGATTCTGGCACAAATCATCGCGGCAGAAGAAATCAGCGGCGAGCGCATTGATAACCTGGTATTCATGGGCATGGGCGAACCCTTGGCCAACATTGACAACCTGCTCACGGCGCTCACCATCATCATGGATCAGCGTGCCCTCAACATCGGCGCGCGCCACATCACTATTTCCACCTCGGGCAATGTACCCGGGCTGCGCCGTCTGGCAGAGTTCGGCAAGCCGCTGCGTCTGGCGGTCTCCCTGCACGGCGCGCGCGATGAGGTGCGCGCCCAGGTGATGCCGGTGAACAAGAAATGGCCGCTGGCCCAGCTGGTACCTGCGCTGGAGGAATGGAACCGCTGCAGCAAGCACAAAATCACTTTTGAATACATCCTCATCGAGGGGGTGAACGCCATGATGTCGGAAGCACCGCGCCTGGCAGCCCTGGCGCGCAAGCTCAACGCCAAGGTAAACCTCATTCCCTACAACACGGTGGAGGGGCTCCCCTGGGTACGCCCCTCGGAAGCCGCTTGCCGCGCTTTCTGCAAAGCTGTCATCAGCGGTGGGGTGCCCGTCACCATGCGCTACGAAAAGGGGCACGACATCAACGCCGCATGCGGCCAGCTCCGCCTGCGTCGCGAAACGCAGGCCTGAGCTTTGGGGTAGCCACATGCGGCGAGACTCCGCCTTGCTGAGCTTGGCCGCTCAGAACTTGTATACGCCCTGCAACTGGAACACGAAGGCGCCCGAACCATCCGTGGAATGCACGGGGTCAAAGATATACTGCACATCGGGCTGCAGGAAGAAGGTGGGGGTGAGCTGCACCACGGCGCTCAGCTCCAGGCCATATTCATTTTTGTGCGCATAGGGCTTGGACGAGGACGCCGCGCGCTCCCACAGAAAGCCCAGCGCAATCTGATCATTATTGCTGCGGCTGCCCCACCCATCGGAGCGGAAAGGAGCCTGCAACACCAAACCGGCCGTGGCACAGGCTTTCACATCATTCACCGCGGCGGCGTCTTCATCCATATACGCACAGCGGGTGAAAAAGCCGAGCTTGGAATCCTTGCCCAGCTGCTGCTGGAAATTGATGGCCGCGCCGGAGCCTGTTTCACCTTTGTAGCGAGTGATTGTGTACTGGAAGCGATACGTGCCGGGCCCCAGGCCAAGAAAGTCCTCGGAAATGAAGCCGATTTCCCCCACATTCACCCAGGCATTGCTGCTGATGTATTGGAACGGGTTGTGATTGATTTTGCCATTGCAGCCAGTGGTGGCATACATGGTATAAAAATGCGGATTAGGCTGCCAGGCGGTCAGGTACCCCCAGTTGGCCCACTCCAGAGGCAGACAGGGATTCAGATTGAAGGCTCCATTGGTGAGGTTGCCGCTCCAGCTGGCAGAATATGCATTCTGATCCAGATAGTTGGATGTATCCAGCATGCCGGCCATCACAACCAACTGCCCATCAAACCCGCTGTACCCCAAAGCCAGCTGCGGCAGGAACACACCATTCCCCCCGCGCAAGCTCCCCTGCGGGTCGCTCAGTGTGCCAATGCTCTGCTGGGCGCTCTCGCGGCGCTCGTTAAAATTGACACCCTGCCCCCAATCGGCCTCGAACACAAGGAAAACGCCCTGGCTGCCATCCGCATCCTTTGCCAGGAACCAACTACCGGACAAAGAGTTGTTGAAGGAGGCAAAATCCGACCTGTATCCCGATGGGCGCGGAGCGAGGGTGGTGTAATTGAACGAGAGGGTCATATCATACTGCAAGCCTATGCCGGACAAAGCTTTTTTGACCCGCTGGGCCGAGGTGGAAATCACATCCTCGCCAATAATACGGCAAGGCTCGGCACAGGTATTACCCGGCACAAACACACCATCCAGATACGGCATGAAATGCTGGGGAGTGGCCGGGAACAACAGCCAGGAGCCCACTTGCCACCCCTTCCCGTTGTCCACATGGTCCCGCAGCTGCTGCAGCAACCTGTCATGCGTGGGCACACCTGCATGGCGACGCGTCATCTGGCGCTCGGCCTCCATCCCCTGCGACAGGCTCCTCGGCAAATGCCCGGAGTTCATCTCATACGCATCCCAGCCCATGGCCGTATCCAGATACTTGGCAGCGGCAGACTGCGTTTCATCACCCAGAGCAGCCCCCCCGATGAGGAGAGACGCCCACAACGTACGAATGATTCGTATTTTCATAGCTGATGATACTGACAAAAGCCACCTGCACAGTGTTTGAAAACGATTAGATGCCCCAAAAGCACCATTTTACACAAGAAAATGCCGTGTCAGGCTTTTTTCTTGAAAGATTAAGCGTTTTTCTGTAGTATACTTGTTCGTATGAACATACTCAGAAGCATTGCTGCCGCAGCCGTTTTGTCCAGTACACTGGTGACGGCGCAGGAAGCATATACACCTCATCCGGATTGGGAAAATCCTCAGAATCTCTCCCAGGGGCGCGAAGAGGCTCGCGCATTCTTTGTCCCGTTTGCAGACCGCGCCGAAGCGCTGAAGGGACACCGCAAGGATTCTTCCCTCGTGCTCTCACTCAATGGCGAATGGAAATTCCACTGGGCACCCGAGCCCGACAAGCGCCCCATCGACTTCCACAAGCCGGATTTCGATGTTAGCGGCTGGGATAACATTGATGTACCCAGCAACTGGCAGATGCGCGGCTACGGCACCCCCATCTACAGCAACCAGTCCTACACCTTCGTGCGCGACTGGCCCCGCGTGATGACCAAGCCCCGCAACAAGCACGAGCAGAAGTACACCACCCCTGCCACCGAGCCGAATGCCGTGGGTTCCTACCGCCGCGATATCAATCTGCCGGCCGATTGGGAACAGCGCCAGGTCTTCATCCAGTTTGACGGTGTGGACTCCTTCTTCTACCTCTTCGTGAACGGCGAGAAGGTGGGCTTCTCCAAGGACAGCCGTTGCGCCGCCGTGTTTGATATCACCCGCTTCCTGAAGCCCGGCAAGAACACCATCGCAGCCGAGGTATACCGCTACAGCGATGGCTCCTACCTGGAATGCCAGGACATGTGGCGTCTCTCCGGTATCTTCCGTGATGTGTTCATGTACAGCACCCCCAAGGTGCAGGTGCGCGATTTCTTTGTTCATACGGATTTCGCCCCCCGCCCCGATGGCAGCCGCGACTACACGGACAGCACGCTGCGCGTGGAGGTCGATGTCGACAACCGCAGCGGTGCCGACACCAACTACACCATCGAAGCCGAACTGCTTGATATGCAGGGCAACAAGGTGGCTGACCTCAGCCCCGCCAAGGGCGCTGTGAAGAATGGCGAAAACATCCGCACCGAAATCAAGGCCCAGGTGAAGAACCCCGCCCTGTGGAGTGCAGAAAAGCCGAACCTGTACCGCCTGATGCTCTACCTCAAGAATGAGCGCGGCGATGTCACCGAAACAATTTCCCGCAAGATTGGTTTCCGCGAAGTATGCCTGGAGAAGGGCCGCTTCCTGGTGAATGGCATGCCCGTGAAGCTCAAGGGTGTGAACCGCCACGAAAGCCAGCACGCCAACGGCCACAGCGTGACCGAGGAAGAATGCCGCCAGGAGCTCCTGCTCATGAAGCGTGGCAACATCAACCACGTGCGCAACTCCCACTATCCCCAGCCCTCTTTCTTCTACGAAATGTGCGATGAACTGGGCATCTACGTGTGCGATGAAGCCAACATCGAATCCCACGGTTACTACTACGGCGAGCTCTCCCTCTCCCACCCCAAGGAGTGGAAGGAGCAGCACGTGTGGCGCAACAAGAACATGGTGGAACAGAGCAAGAACCACCCCTGCGTGGTCATCTGGTCCTACGGCAATGAAGCCGGCCCCGGCGACAACTTCGCCGCTGTGCGTGATTGGATCAAGAGCCGCGACACGTCCCGCGTGACCCAGTACGAACGCAACAATGACCTGGCAGACCTCTGCTCCAACCAGTACCCCAGCGTCAACTGGACCCGCGAAATTGCCAGCCGCAAGCTTGAAAAGCCCTGGTATGTCTCCGAATACGCTCACATCCTCTGCAACTCCATGGGTAACCTGGCAGATTACTGGGAAGCCATTGATTCCAGCGACTCCATCATCGGTGGCGGTATCTGGGAATGGATTCACCAGAGCTATGACCAGGAAGTCACCCTGAAGGATGGCCGCAAGGTCACCCGCCAGAGCTACGGTGGCGACCACGGCGAGTTCCCCCACGATGGTATTTTCTGCATCAAGGGCGTGATTTACAGCGACCGCACCCCCACCCCGCTCTATGCGGAAATCCGCAAGGTGCAGCAGAATGCAGAGTTCGCTCTTGTGGGCGAGCCCAAGGTCGGCCAGGACATCGTCATCAACGTGCGCAACAAGCACCTCTTCACCGACCTGAATGAATTTGCCGGTGAGTGGATTCTCTGCGAAGAAGGCAACACGCCCATCGCCGGCGGCTCCTTCGGCATGAACCTTGCCCCCATGAAGAACGGCAAGATTGCCATCCCCGCCGATTGCATCCCCGCCGACAAGATGCACAAGGACCGTCTCTACCACCTCACCATCAACCTCAAGCTCAAGAATGACACCAACTGGGCTGAAAAGGGCTATGTGGTGGCTACCGAACAGCTGGCCATGCCCGAATCTTTCGCCAACTTCTCCCACAAGGAAAAGGTGGTTAAGATTGACCCCACCCAGCGCATTGAGGTGCGCAACCAGAGCGGCCAGATGCTTCTCATCGGCCCCCGCTTCTCCCTCTCCATCGACAAGGCTACCGGTGGCATCAAGAACTACATCGTGAACGGCCAGCAGCTGCTGGGCGAGAAACCCACGCTGGCGCTCAATGCCTTCCGTGCCCCCCTTGCCAATGACAAGTGGGCCATGAACCAGTGGCTGTCCAATGGTCTGCGCAACCTGGTACACACCGCCACGCCCCTGCTCGTGGAGCGTCTGGAAAATGGTGCCGTGCGTATCTCCTGCGATATCACCAGCCAGGGCCAGCGCAAGGAAAGCCTGGACAGCCGCGTGTATGACCAGGGCCACTTCAGCGTGACGGACAATGGTCCCATCACGGAAAAGGACTTCAAGTTCGTGACCCAGATGGTCTACACCATCATGCCCAACGGCTACATCAATGTGCAGGCCGGTATCATCCCCAGCAAGGACAAGATTGTGCTGCCCAAGCTTGGTTTCATGCTCAACCTGCCCAAGCGCTTTGACCAGGTGCAGTGGTTCGGCCGCGGCCCCGGTGAAAACTACCCCGACCGCAAGGCCGGTGCCCCCGTCGGCATCTACAACAGCAGCGTCGCCAACATGGTGGAACGCTACCCCCGCCCCATGGAAATGGGCAACCGCATGGATACCCGCTGGGTCGCTGTGACGGATCACAACGGCGTGGGCCTCATGGTCTCCACCGAATCCGGTGACCAGCTCATGAACTTCTCTGCCCTGCCCTACACCCCGCAGGAAATCTTCTATGCCCCGCACCCCGAGGAGCTGCCCGAATCCAAGAACACAGTGCTGAGCATCGATACCCTCACGCTGGGTCTGGGTGGTGCTGCTTGTGGTCCCCGCCCCGTGGATCGCGACATCACCCTCTCCGGTCCCACCACCATCGTGTTCTCCCTCCGCCCGCTGCTCTCCGGCTCCAAGCCCGCCGAGGTAGCCCGCGAGACCCTGCCGCTGGTGGGCGCTGTGACCATCTCCCGTAATGCTATGGGCTATGTGGAAGCCAGCTGCGCTACCCGCAATGCCACCATTCACCTGACCACGCCCGATGGCGAGACGCACAATTACACGCAGCCCTTCCTGCAGCGTGAAGAAGGCATCGTGCGTGCCTACGCCACGTACAACGGCTTCCAGTCCTCTGCCGCCACCTACCAGCACATGACGGCCTGGCGCCCGGACAACCTGCTGCGCATCGTGTCCTGCTCCAGCACCTCCGGCCGTGGCGAAACGGCCTGGAGCCTCATCGATGGCCGCCGCGATACGTACTGGCACTCCCAGTGGCACGAACCCGTGGCCCAGTACCCCCACAACGTGGTGGTGGACCTCGGCGTGAAGTCTGAGCTGCGTGGTTTCACCGTCACCCCCCGCCAGGCCAGCACGAGTTCCCGCGTCCGCAAGATTGCCTTCTACATCTCCGACGACGGCAACAACTGGAGCAGCGAACCCGCCTGCACCCTCATCCTGAACGACAGCGACAGCGAGCAGAGCGTCATCCTGCCCGAGCCCATCATCACCAAGTTCGTGAAGATGGTGTGCCTGGAACCCATGGTGGCCAACCAGCCCTATGCAGCCGTGGCAGAGCTGAGCCCCATCGTCAACCGCATCGTGGGTGAATACCCGGCTCACGCCTTCTTCTCCATCAACTACGCCAGCTCCGAACTGGCCGAAGGTGGCGCTGCCCGCAATATCCTGGACGGCAACCCCGACACCTACTGGCACAGCATGAAGGGTGTCACCGTGGCCAGCTACCCGCATGACCTGCGTGTCGACCTCGGTGGCGAGCGCAAGCTCAAGGGTATCGTCTACCGTGGCGCTCCCATGAAGACGGAAGGCCGCATCAAGAACTATGAGGTCTACGTGAGCAACGATGGCAACAACTGGGGCGCTCCCGTCGCCCGCGGTACGCTGGAAAATACAGCTGAACCGCAGCAGGTGCTCTTCTTCACCCCCACCTCTGCCAAGTTCATCCGCTTCGTGGCTCTCAATGCCCACGATGGTGGCGACTTCGCCGCCATTGCAGAGCTGGATATCGTGGAAAACAACTAAGCGTTCCACCCCACGTCTTCCCGAGCCGGATGCCCCCGCATCCGGCTCTTTTTTTGCCTCACACTCGCAAAACTAGAGTAAACTCTAGGAAAAACATTGATTTAGCTTGACAATACCGAGCGGAGGGGCTAGCATGCAGGAAAGAGCTGGAAGCTCACAAACACGCAACCATGAAAGCAGTCATACTTTTCCCCGGACAGGGAGCGCAGAAAGTAGGGATGGGCAAGGATTTGTACGATACCTGCCCCGCCGCCCGTGAAATGATGGATCAAGCCGATGCCGCACTGGGTTTCGAGCTCACGAAGGTGATGTTCGAAGGGCCGGATGCCGAGCTGACGCGCACCTGCTACTGCCAGCCTGCTCTCTACCTGCATGGTTTGGCTCTTTATAAGGAACTGTGCAGCCGTATCGACATCGAACCGGTAGCCGCAGCAGGTCTTTCCCTGGGTGAGTTCACCGCCCACGCCGCTGCGGGCACCTTCTGCATGGAAGAAGGCCTCAAGCTGGTGCAGAAGCGCGGTGCCTACATGGAAGAAGCCTGCCAGGCTGCCCCCAGCACCATGGCTGCCATGATTGGTGGCAATGACGAAGCCGTGCAGGCTCTCGCCGCCGAATGCGACATCGACGTAGCCAACTACAACTGCCCCGGCCAGACCGTGGTCTCCGGCTCGGTGGAGGGCGTGGACAAGGCCGTGGCCGGTGCCAAGGCCGCCGGGTTCAAGCTGGCCAAGAAGCTCAACGTGGCCGGTGCCTACCACAGCCGCTTCATGAAGAGCGCCCAGGAGAAGCTGCTGCCCGAGCTGGAAGCTGTGAACATGCAAATGCCTGCCGTGCCCGTGTACTGCAACTACGAAGCACGCCCCGTGAAAGACACCGCCGATGTGCGCGCCATGCTGGGCGCCCAGGTGTGTGGCTCCGTGCGCTGGGCTGCCTGCATGCAGGACCTGGTGGACAAAGGCGAACGCCTCTTCATTGAAATGGGCCCCGGCAAGACACTCGCCGGCATGATGGGCCGCATCTGCAAGGATGCCACCGTCATCTCCATTGAGGACGTGGCTTCTCTGGAAGCCGCCGTGGAGACGCTCAAGAACATGTAATTTCCCCACACAACAACACAAAAAAGCCGCACCCATTCAGGTGCGGCTTTTTTGTGCAATCCGGTTATCAGCGGCAGGCTTACTCGCCCTTCTTGGCAGAGAGCCAGGAAATGATACCGCCGGCGGCCAGCAACACACAAACACCGGTGCTGAGCACCTTGCGAGCCAATAGCTCATCCCCGGGGGCCAGAAGGTAATACGCCACGCCCAGCAAGGCAAACCCTGCCAGCAGGAACAAAATACACCATTTATTGGCTTGCCACATCATATCGTGCTTCGTTCAGAGCAAAAAGCAGCCGGGGTCTGCGTGCAAACCCCGGCGTGCCCGTAAGATATTAGTAATTCTGAGCCAGAATCATGAAGTAGGCCTTGGGGTGAGCGCACACGGGGCACACCTCGGGAGCCTTCTGACCCACCACAATGTGGCCGCAGTTGGAGCACTGCCAAATCTGGTCATTGTCGCGGGAGAACACCAGGCCACCCTCGATGTTGGCCAGGAGCTTGCGGTAGCGTTCCTCGTGTTCCTTTTCGATGGCGGCCACGCCGTCCATCATGGCAGCAATCTTCTCGAAACCTTCAGCGCGGGCCGTGGCAGCGAACTCCTTGTACATATCGGTCCACTCATAGTTTTCGCCATCGGCAGCATCCTTCAGGTTTTCCATGGTGCCGGGGATGGTGTTGCCATGCAGCAACTTGAACCACAGCTTGGCGTGTTCCTTTTCGTTGCGGGCTGTTTCCTCGAAAAGGTTGGCAATCTGCACATAGCCATCCTTCTTGGCCTTGGATGCGTAGTAGAGGTACTTGGTGTGAGCCTGGGATTCACCGGCGAAAGCGATGGCCAGGTTCTTTTCCGTCTGAGTTCCTTTCAGATCTTTCATGGGTATATTACGTGTATGAGGTTTCGGGCAGCCTGATGCGCCCTTGGTAAAAAACTACCATGTCAGTCGGTCTTTTGCAAGCAAGAATCGAGTGCGCCCATGCAAAAAACAAGGCATACTTCCGCCCCCCGATAACTCCCCCATATTGCGCTTGAAGCGCCCCCGCCCATCTGCTACAATAACCGGCGATTCATGAGCATGCCACCCGCCCAGCCCAGCCTCGAAGATGCCCTGCAAACGCATTTTGGTTTCTCCTCCCTGCGCCCGGGGCAAGATGCCATCGTGGGCGCTATCATGGAGGGGCGAGATGCGCTGGCCATCATGCCCACCGGTGGTGGCAAATCGCTCTGCTACCAGCTGCCCGCCCTCTGCCGCCCCGGCCTCACCATCGTGGTCTCCCCGCTCATTGCCCTCATGAAAGACCAGGTGGATGCCCTGCTGGAGCGCGGCATCCCCGCGGCGGCGCTCAACTCCACCCTCGGGGCGGAGGAATACCGCACCGTCATGTCCGATTTGCGGCGCGGAGAGCTCAAGCTTCTCTATGTGGCCCCCGAACGCTTCGGGCAAGAGGGGTTCATGAACACGCTGCGTTCGCTGCAAGTCTCCCTCTTCGCCATCGATGAAGCCCACTGCCTCAGCCAATGGGGACACGATTTCCGCCCCGATTACCTGCGCCTGGGCCGCGTGCGCCAGGAGCTGGGCTACCCGCAAACCGTGGCACTCACCGCCACTGCCACCGCCCAGGTGCGCGAGGACATCCTCCAGACGCTCGTGCTGCAGGATCCGGCCATCATCATCAGCGGATTCGGCCGCAGCAACCTGAACTTCCGCATCACCCATTGCGAGGGGCGCAAAGCCAAGTTTGAGCGCATCCGCAAGGTGGTGGCACAGTGGAAAACCGGCATCATCTACTGCTCCACCCGCAAAAACGTGACCACGGTGTATGAAGAAGTGGCGCAGATGGGCGTGCGCGCCGTTGCCTACCACGCCGGGATGAGCGATGCCGAACGCGAGTTCTCCCAAAATGCCTTCATCTCCGGCGAGGCTGATGTGGTGGTGGCCACCAACGCCTTCGGCATGGGTATCGACCGCGCCGATGTGCGCTTTGTGGTGCATTTTGAAATCCCCGGCAGCGTGGAAGCCTACTATCAGGAAGCCGGCCGCGCCGGGCGAGATGGCGAGGAATCGACCTGCGAGCTACTCTTCAACCACGCAGACCTGAAGACACAGGAGTTCTTCTTCGAGGGCAGCAACCCGCCCCTGCACCTCATCCGCTCGCTCTACATCATGCTCCGCACCCGCTGCGACCTCCAAACGCATGACCTGCAGCTCACCGTGGACAACATGGCAGAAGAACTCGGCAAAGAGGTGAACCCCATGGCCGTGGGCACCGCCCTCTCTGTCCTCATGCACGCCGGCGCCATCACCCGCTCTGATATCCCCGGCAAAAATACCCGCAACACCCACCTCACCGATCCCTCCCGCCCCTTCGATGCCTGGAATATCGACCAGGAGAAGCTCGAGGAAAAAGCCCGCCGCGACCACCTCAAAATCGATGCCATCACCCGCTTTGCTTACAGCACCGGGTGCCGCCAACAATGGATTCTGGACTACTTCGGCGAGACCGGCTCTGCCCCCTGCGGCAGCTGCGACAACTGCGCCGATGAAGCCCCCGAAGATGCCGAACTCATCGAGGGTGCCGAATCCGATATCGTGCGCAAGGCGCTGGCCGGTGTGGCGCGTGCCTCTCGCCGCAATGCCGCGGGCGAGTGGGAAGCCATCTATGGCCGTGGCAAAATCATGGACATGCTCCGCGGTGCCAAAAACGCCAACACCCACCGCTACCTCACCTCGCTTTCCACATACGGCATCCTTTCCGAGCTGACAGAAGCGCGCATGAAAGCGCTCTTCCGCGCCATGAACGATGCCGGGCTGCTCACCTCCACCGGCGGCAATCTCCCCCTCATCACCCTCTCCCCCAAGGGCGAAAAAGTCATGAAGCAGGAGGAACCTCTCCACATGGCGCGCAAAGGCTGGGCCAAGACCGCCCCTGCCCCCAAGCTCCGCACCGCCCGTACCGGCAGCATCCTTCACTCCCTGGGCGTCGGCAAGCTCGATAAGCGCCTGTACGAAGCCCTGGCCGAGCTCCGCCGCGATATTGCAGATGAATACCGCATGCCGGTCTACCGCGTGATGAGCACAGAAACCCTCAAACTCCTGGCCACGCACAAACCCACCACTGTGGAAGCCGCCAGCCGTCTCAAGGGCATCGGCGCGTGGACGCGCGAGCGCACACTGCCCGCCTTTGTCGACCTCATCTGCGATTATGAAGGCGTGTGAACCCGCCCCACTCTATGAAATTCCCCGATGTTGCGGCAGAAAGTTCGCGCGAACACATTTTTTTGCATTTCGAGCGATAAAATTCTTGACAGGAGGCCCCGAATAGAGTATCTTTCCTGCCCGTTCCCGGACAACTTATTAACAACAATCATATCTATCATGCGTTCCGTCACCGTACGTAAAGGAGAACCGATCGATCGCGCCCTCAAGCGCCTGAAGACTAAGCTGGATACTGAAGGTATCCTTGAAGAAATGCGCCGTCGCCGCACCTTCGAAAGCCCCATGGCTGAGAAGCGTCGCAAGGCTCGCTCCGCCAGCAAGCGCAACAAGGTCAAGTGGCGTTTCACCAACAAGGAAGAAATCCCCGCAGCTACTGTGACTCCCGCTGTGGAGGCCTAATCCCTGAACGTTCGGGAAATTTTCAAGCAAACGGACAGTTCCGATAAGGAGCTGTCCGTTTTGCTTTGCCGCGTGCATAGGGTGCCTGCCCCGCTTCGGTATACATCGCTTACACGCGAATCACAAAACGCGTACACACACCGGGCGTGCTTTCGGCGCGAATGCTGCCGCCATGCGCCTCCACCGCATGCTTCACAATAGAAAGGCCCAAGCCTGTGCCCTTGATGCGGCCGGTGGCATCGGCGCGGTAAAAACGGTTGAAGATGAACGGCAGTGCCTCGGCAGCAATGCCCACGCCATCATCCTCCACACAAATCATCATGCTGCCATCAGCCTCCCGGTGGGCGGCCACGCTCAGGCAAATGGGGCGCTCCGGGTTGTTCTTGAGCGCATTTTCCATCAAATTAAACAAAATTTGCGACCAGTAAAACTTATCCCCCAGCATCAGGAAGGGCTGCGGGACAATATCCAGGCGCAGGGTCGCCTGTTGGCGGGCGATGAGCCCTTCCAACCGCAGGCGCACATCATCCACCACCTGAGCCAGGTCAAATTCCTTCCGGCTCAGGTAATTCTCCGTATTCTCCAGGCGGGAAAGCGCCAGCATATCCTCCACCAGGCGCACAATACGGTCGGCATGCTTCTTCATGAGCCGGAGCGAGCGCGTGCGCATCAGCTCATCGGCCGCTGCGGTTTCATCCTCCAGCAGGTTTTCCAAATACCCGCGTATGATGGTGAGCGGCGTGCGCAACTCATGCGAGGCATTGGCCACAAAATCGCGGCGAATCACCTGCGTGCGGTGTTCCTCCGTCACATCGCGAATCACAATGCCAATGTGGCGGTCGGCATTGCCCAGAGGGGTGGACATAGCGCGGTACACGCGCATCTCGCCCTCCACCTCCGCTTGCAGAGAGTGCTCCATCTGCCCCGTGGCCTGCACCGCCTCCTGCACCACGTGGCGGAAGGGAGATTCCGGGGCCAGCACGCGCAGCAGGTTCACGCTCTGGTTCACATCCAGCCCCAGCAAGCGACCCGCCTCTTGGTTGCACATCACCAGGCGGCCGGAGGAGCGCACCAGCAGAAACGGCACGCCCAGCGCCTCCAGGAACAAGCCCTTGTCCTTGCGCACATGCTCCTCCAGCTCGCGGCTTTCATAGCGCAAGCGCTCCAGCTCCGCGTGGCTGTTGCGGGCACGCTTGCGCAGCGCATCCAGCTTCAGGTAAAGGAAGCAAAAGGGCAACACAAAGGCTATCGCCATGAGCCCGAATGTGACATCCCAGCTTACCATAGCGATAGCCTCCTGTGTGAGCTGTTTCAGCCCTCAGCGCCTTACAGCACGGTCAGGCTTTCGGCCTGTTCCTGCGTCAGCTCGATGCAGTTCCAGGGCAGCCCGTACTTGTTGAGCGCATCCATGAAGGGATCGGGGTCATTCTGTTCCATGTTGAACACACCGGCCCCACTCCATGTACCGGAAAGAATCATGCGGCCACCAATGGCTGCCGGCACACCCGTGGTGTAGGAAATGGCCTGAGAGCCCACTTCCTTGAAGCATTCCTCGTGGTCGCAAATGTTGTAAATATACACAGCCTTGTACTTGCCGTCCTTCTTGCCCTGAATCACGCAGCCGATGCAGGTGCGGCCATGCGTGGTCTTGCCCAGATCGCCGGGATCAGGCAGCACAGCCTTCAGGAACTGCAGCGGCACAATCTCCACACCATTGTACACCACGGGGTCGATGCGGGTCATGCCCACATTCTTGAGCACCGTCAGGTGGTTGATGTAGTTCGGGGAGAAGCTCATCCAGAACTGCGCACGCTTGATGGTGGGAATGTGCTTCACCAGGGATTCCATCTCCTCGTGGTACATGCGGTAAATCTCATACGTACCCACACCCTCGGGGCAGGCAAAGGGCTGGTGCTTGCTCATGGCGCCCGTCTCCTGGAAATCGCCATTCTCCCAGTGGCGGCAAGGGGCCGACACCTCGCGAATGTTGATTTCAGGGTTGAAATTCGTGGCAAAAGCCTGGCCATGGTCGCCGCCATTCACGTCGATGATGTCCAGGTACTCAATCTCATCAAAGTGATGCTTGAGCGCCCAGGCGGTGTACACGTTGGTCACACCCGGGTCAAACCCCGAGCCAAGGAGGGCGTACAGACCGGCCTCGCGGAACTTATCCTGGTAAGCCCACTGCCACTTGTACTCAAACTTGGCCACATCGCGCGGCTCATAGTTAGCGGTATCCAGATAATGCACGCCAGCTTCCAGACAGGCATCCATCAGCGGCAAATCCTGATACGGCAGCGCCACATTCAGCACCAAATCAGGCTTCACTTCGCGAATCAATGCCACGGTCGCGGCCACATCGTCGGCATCCACCGCATGTGTCGTAATCGTCACACCCTCACGTGCCAGCACATCTGCCGCAATGGCATCGCACTTGGCTTTGGTACGTGAAGCCAGATGAATGTTCTTGTAAACATCTGCCATCTGGGCGCACTTGTGGGCCACCACGTGCCCCACACCACCGGCTCCGATAATGAGTACTGTGTTCATTGCGCGCGTGAGCATGCCCCACTTTTCCACCTAAGTCAAGGAAAAAGCCCACCCCCACACCAAAATCATGCTCAATGACATAAATAATGTAAAAAGGGGAGCGGAGCCGCAGCCCCCTCCCCTTTTTTTGATGACACAACGCCGACGCCGTTTTCACACGCCGCCATTGTGGCACATGGTTTATTTCTTAAGCTGTTCTTCCGTAGCAGGCGTAATCTGCACCGGGATGCTGACAGCGGGCAAGCCCTCTGCCTGCACCTTGACGGTAGCCGTGCCGCTGGCGCCGCGCTTGCCGCGCACAATGGCAATCATGCGGCCATTGAAGAAGCTCTGGTTCATATCCTGCATGCAGGTGTGATCCACAGGGTTGCCATTGCAGAAGCCGATGAGGTCTGCCGGACCCTCGATGGAGAACTGCACCTTGCGGCTATCCGTGGGCACCACCGTGCCGTTGGCATCGCAGAGCGCCAGCTCCACATAGGCCAAATCGCGGGCATCACCCACAATGGCGGGGCGGTCCACCACAGATGTCACCTGCGTGGTGGCACCGGCGGTCATGCGCTTGGCCGTGGCCCAGGGCTTGCCGTCCTTCTTCACCACCACTTCCACGGTGCCGGGTTCGTAAACCACGTCTTCCCAGGCAAAGCGGTACTGGTTCTTGCTCACCACCAGGCTCTTATCCTTCTGGGTGAAGGTGGGAGCATCGCCCCTGCGGCGCACACCCTGGCTCTTGCCGTTCACAAACAGCTCAGCCTCATCGCCCGAGGTAAACACCATCACCGGCGTCTTCTGCCCCTCGCGCCCGGCCCAGTTCCAATGCGGCAGGATGTGGGCCTGTGCCTTGGTGGGGTTCCACTGGCTCTGGTACAGGTAGTAAATATCCTTCGGGAAGCCCGCCAGGTCGATGATACCGAAATACGAGCTGCGGCTGGGTGCCTTGTTGCCCATCTCGGCCAGCAGCTTCATGGCTGCGGCCTTCTCTGCCTCCGAGGCTCCGATGAAGTTGCCCACGTTGGAAGCATCCTGGTTGTACGGCGTGGGCTCGCCCAGGTAGTCGAAACCGGTCCACACATATTCACCGGCCAAGTCCGGGGCCTTCGTGTGCGCGTGCATCTCAATATCCGGGCAGCTGCCCCAGTGGGTGGAGGACAAGCCATAGGCACTCACCTGGAAATAGCGGGCACCGTAGCCCACATTCCACCCCAGCGGGAAGAAGTACGTATCACGCGTGCCGACGCAGGAGCAGGTCTCCGAGGCAATGTAGGGCTGCTCCGGGTGCTTCTTGCGGAAATCAGCATAGAGATGCGGCTTGTAGTTGAAGCCATACACATCCATCGTCTCGCTGAAACCGGTCTTGTATGCCGTGGCATCGTTGCAGCCCACGGTGTAGGGGCGGCTCGTATCGTACTTGCGGAACTCATCGCGCAAGCCCTGGCTGATTTCGCGGCCCTTGGCAGCACGCTTGGCATCGGTGCTACCCTGCTCGGGGATTTCGTTGCCACCGCTCCAGGCGATGATGCAGGGGTGGTTGCGATCGCGCAGCACGAAGTTGCGCACATCCTTCTTCCACCATTCATCCCAGTACATGTGGTAACCATTCACCTTGTCGTACTTCTGGAACTTCCAGATATCGAACAACTCATCAATCACCAGAATGCCGTGCTTGTCACACAGGTCCAGCACCTCGGGAGCGGGCGGGTTGTGCGTCATGCGGATGGAGTTGCAGCCCATCTCCTTCAGCTTCTCAATCTTGCGCTCATAGCCGCGGTCATAGAATGCCGCACCCAGCGCGCCCAGGTCATGGTGTTCGCACACACCCTTCAGGCGCACCTTCTCGCCATTCAGGTAGAAACCATCCTTCTTCCACTCAATGCTGCGCACGCCAAAGGTGCTCTCGGCGCTGTCCACCGTCTTGCCGGCCACCTGCACCGTCGTGTGCACCTTGTACAAGTGCGGGTTCTCGCAGCTCCAAAGTTGCGGGTTGTAGAGCGGCACTTCCTGCTCCACCACACCATCCGTACCCGGAGCCAGCGTGATGGTCGACGGCACAGCCGGCACCCCCTCAATCTCCTGGCGCACCATGATTTCCACCTCCTTGTCAGAGGTATTCTTCACCCCGGTCTGAATCCTCACCGTGGCCTTATCCTTGCTGATTTCAGGCGTGGTAATGTAGGTGGGCCACTTGCCCAGGTGCACAGGGCCGGTCTTCTCCAGCCACACGTGGCGGTAAATACCGGCACCCGGATACCAGCGGGTAGACAGCGGCAGGTTGCTCGCCATCACCGCCACCAGGTTCTTCTGCCCCGGCTTCAGGAAAGGCGTAATATCCACACGGAATGAATTGTAGCCATAGGCCCATTCACCCGCCAGCTCGCCATTCACATACACCTTGGGGGTGGACATCACACCGTCGAAATCCAGATAGTAGCGGTCCTTCTCCTTGCTGAAATCAGCCGGCACATCAAAATGCTTGCGGTACCAGCCCCAACCATTCCACGGCAGCTTGCCCGTCTCATTGGGTTCATCCATCAGGAAGGGGCTCTCCACGGCCCAGTCATGCGGCAGCTGCACCTCCTTGTAGCCCTTTTCATCATACTCCACCGCAGCGTGATCGTAGGCCGTCTCCTTGCGGTGCACCACAGGCAAAGCCTCGTCCTTCATGCCGGTGAACAATACCTCGCGCACACTCGCCCACTTCTTGTTCGTAGTGCCATTCACCTTGATGCGAATCGAATCCACAGGCTTGCCGCCCAGCCACAGCAACGATGCAGCCTGGTTGCCCACCTTGAACTTCTGGTGCAGCTTCGTACCGGCAGACATGATTTCCACCGACACCTCACAGTTATTCACCTGCTCCCAGTATATCACCGCCATCTTCACAGGCGTGTCGAACCCGGGACGCACCGTCAGAACCTTGCCCGGCTTGTAATCCGCAGCACACCAGCGCGTCATCAAATCACCATCCACCGCTGCAGAGGCCGGGTGATTGCCCTGGTTGTCAGTCGCCGTCGTCGGCGCACCCACATCCGCAGGATTCTCCGGCCCGAAATAACGGAACTTCCATCCAAAATCAAAGGTCTCTCTCTCCCCGGCCTGTGCGCTGCACAAGCTCAGCGCCAACAACGGCAATATGTGTCGAGCTTTCATGATAATAGTATATACGCTGGCGAACAATTAGTTCTTTCTTCTATTCAAGCATATTTTTCACCGCATAGCAAGCCGCAAGTTCACGGCCGCACGCCACACTCATCATTTGCCGGGTGGAACTTTCCCAATGTAAAATGTGAAATTCTCAAATTTGAAATCAATTTTCTATCCCTTTTCCTCCCTTTTCCTCTTGCATTGAGTCTCATTCGGGCATACAATGCTCCCATGCAGGACACATCCCTCCTCCGCGCCTGGGCGCAAATCGACACCGATGCCATGAAACACAACCTCTCCGTTGTGCGCCGCTTCCTCCCGGAGCACCAGCAAATGGCCATCGTCAAAGCCGAAGCTTACGGCCACGGCATCGAAGGAGTCGTCCGCGCGCTGGATGATGCCGACATCGCCTTCTTCGGCGTGGCCACCATCAGCGAGGCCGCCCGCATCCGCGATGCCGGCTGCCGCACCTGCCCCTTCATCCTGGGCCCCAGCTTCCCCGCCGAGCGCGACGTCATCGTCCAAAACGGCTGGCGCGCCGCCCTCTCCAGCCCCGAGGGAGCCGAGCACTACAACTCCCTCGGCCAGCTCTACGGCACCAAAGCCCACCTCTCCGCTCTTTATACTCACGGCCTCACTCCAGAACATCGTCGCTCTTTCGAGCCTTGCAAATCCCTC
>JAZRRO010000077.1:0-28182 GCA_045650805.1 Akkermansia sp. | reverse complement strand
CGCAACATTGCCCACCTGGCCCTGCAGGTGGATGCCGCCATCAACCCCGGCAACAGCGGTGGCCCCGTGCTCATGGGGGATGAAGTGGTGGGCGTGGCGTTCCAGGGTTTGCTGGAGGCCAACTCCACCGGCTACATGATTCCCCTGCCCGTGGTGCAGCGCTTCCTCAAGGATGTGGAAGATGGCCGCTATGACTGCTATGTCGACCTGGGTGCCATGTTCTTCCCCCTGCGCAATGCTGCCATGCGCAGCCATTATGGCTTGCCTGCAGATGATTGTGGTGTGCTGGTGGGGGATGTGATTTGCGGCAGCGCCTGTGATGGCGTGTTGCAGCCCGGGGATGTGGTGTTGGAAATCAACGGCCATGCCGTGGATAGCTCTGCCATGATTAATTTGGACGGCGAGCATGTGCAGCTGGAGGAGCTGGCCGAGCGAGCTTTCTCCGGTGATACGATTCAGTTCACCATCCTGCGCGATGGCCAGAAACTGCAACCCACCGCCAAGTTGGCCCCCCTGCCAGCGCGCAATATCCTCTCCAATGCGTACGATGTGCTTCCCCGCTACGTGGTGTATGCAGGCCTGGTCTTCCAGCCGCTGCAGCTCAATGTGATTCAGGCACACCGCCTGGATTCCACCAAGTTCATGGTGGAGCTGGATGACTTCCGCCGCAAGGGTGATTCCCTGAAAAAGAAAGACATTGTGGTGGTCACCAAGGTGCTGAAGGACGAAGTCAACGCCCGATTCACGGATTATGGCAAGCGCATTATCAAGAGCGTGAATGGGGTGGAAGTGCAGGGCCTCTCGCACTTGTACTCGCTGCTGTATCCGGAGGACGCCCGCGAGCTGCCGCCTTATACCGTGATTGAGTTTGCCGATGCCGGGCGCCCCATGGTTATCGATAATGCCACCATTCAGGCTGCCAATGAGCGCATTTCCACCGGTTACAATATCCCCAGTTCTGCTCGTCTCGACTAATTTATTCTGCTATGCGTAAACATCTTATCATCTCTGCGTTGGCTGTGCTGGCGATGACCGCCTGCGAACCGACCGAACGCACCAATCCGGCTGCTGTCCAGGAGCGCGCCGCTGCTGCCGCCGCTGCCGCTGCAGAAGCTGCCCGCGCGGCGGAGGCTGCCCGCGCTGCTCAACAGGCTGTGTCTGCTCCGGTGCCTGTCGATTACGCCACCTCACTGCTCGATATCCGTACCCATGCGCAGGATTTTGACCTGCTGCGCCCCTGGGAGAAATCCGCCTCCGAGACCCGCAGCGTGCATGGCGTCTTCCTGGGCAATGGCACCGTCCTTACCGTGGGGCACGCTGTCAAAGCCGCCACATATGTGGAAATTGCCCTGCCGGACAACTCCCGCGCCGTGCCCGGCAAGGTACTGCGCTATGATGAGGATTTGAACCTGGCGCTCATCACCGTTGCCAACGCGCAGGATGTTTCCATTTTCGAGTCCCGCACCCCTGTGCAGCCCGCTTCTCCCCTCAAATTGGGTGATAAAGCCGAGGTGTGGAGCATGGTGCAGGGGCTGGTCTCCGTGCAGGTGCCTCTGGTGGCCGAAAGCGGTAGCGCCGGGCATGGTATGCCGCGCCTGGTGCTGCGCGTTGCTCAGCCTTTGCCCGCCAGCAGCTGGAGCGGCCTCCCCATCGTGCGCGAGGGGCGTCTCGTGGCTCTCAGTGAGAGCTACCAGCCCCAGAGCCAGCAGCTTTCCGCTATCAATGCCGAGCTCATCAACCGTTTCCTGGCCTCCGATGCTCAGGGAATGATCAATTCGGTCCCCGTGCTGGGTATTCGCGTGGAGCAGCTTGATTCTCCCGTCTTCCGCAGCTATCTCAAGCTGGATGAAAAGCAGGGTGGCCTCTACATCAGCAAGGTGGAGCCTGATAGCGCTGCCGAAGCTGCCGGTATCCGCAAGGGGGATGTGCTTATCGCCATTGATGGCATGCCTCTGGATACCCTTGGCCGCTGTGTGCACCCCCTCTACGGCGTGATTGATTCCATGCTCGTGGTTCGCAGCCACAAGATGCTCGGAGAGCAGCTCAGCCTGGCTATCAGCCGCAATGGCGAGGCCGTGCAGGTCGATGTGCCCCTTAACCGCGACCTGGTGGAGAAAGGACTCTTCCGCGAGGACAAAGCAGGGAAGCAGCCCCGCTACGCTATGTGGGGCGGTATGCTCTTCCAGCCGCTCACCAAGACCTACCTCAACACCCTGAAGGGCAAGGCCAATGGTCTCCCCCGCGAGTTCCTGGAGCTGGATGCCCGCACCAAAGAGCTGCGCGATCAGGGCTATGAAGAGTTGGTGGGCCTCACCCTCGTCATCCCCACTGCGGCCACCCAGGATTACGAATCCCTCGGCTTCTGCCTGGTGGAGGCTGTTAATGGTCAGCGTGCCCGCAATTTCAAGGAGTTTGTCTCCCTGCTGGAGGCTCCCACCCCCAACGGTATCACGGAAATTACCCTCAATAAGCCGCCCTACAAGGTGTATCTGGACCGCCAGACGGTTGAGCAGTGCAATGATGCTCTCCGCCGCTCTGCTATCCCCAATCTCAAGGCTGAGGACTAATGAAGTACGCATCGATAGCCCGGTTTCCGGGCTATCATGTACCCGGCGCAGCGCGCCGTCTTCACCATGCCCACAGGGCCAAATTTCCTCTGATTACCTCCTCTCCCGCCCTCAAAAGGGGCGGGAGTTTCGCTCTGCCATAGGCAGAATTTCATCTCTGCGCAGCAGACGATTTCCTATACCCATCGAAACCCGCTAAAATATACTTAAATCTCATATTTTTTCTTTGTTGATTGCGCAAAAACACAAAATAATACCATTAAAAAATAAAGATATATTCTACCGAAAGAATATGAATAAAATGACTGCTGACGTAAAAAATTTGAAAGAATTTTGAACGATTTTGGCGGGTTGGTGCTTGACTTGTCGCGGGGGCAAGCGTAGTATATGCGTGCGCGAACAAAAGCGCGTATAGATACCCCCTATATTCCCCCATGAAACTCCGCTTACCTCATCTCCTCCGCCGCTTGTTGATTTCTGCCATGACCGTCACGGGTGTGACGGTGGGTACATCGAACTCGGATGCATCTATCATGAACTCCGATGTGTCCCTGGTGACATACGCTGATTTCGGCCAGAATCTTGGTTGGTATAAAACTGATAGTGATGCGAACGCATTGTTGACGTATCTGCGTCAGCAGCAGGGCGGTGTGACGATTTCATACCTCGGTGGGCAGGAAACATACACCCTGCCGCATGAGATGGGGAACTTCACCGGAGCAACGGACAATGGTGCATTCATGGCATTGGGGTATAATGCCACGGCATCTGTGCAGCACAACGGTGTGTATGCGGGGAGTTTCACCACGCAGTACGTGGGGAATGGCAATGCCATTTACTACCAGGGTATCGAATACCGCATCGACAACAGCGAGACGTTCCTGCACTCACCCAAGGGTGGTTATGATGGCCGCGGTAATGGTGGTTTCGACCACAAGGTGACCCGCATGAGCAAGATTATCACCGATGTGGAGGGTGCCACGCTCTTCTCCGGTACATCTGAGGAGATGCGCAACTACGTAGCGGGCGAATTGGTGTACCACGTGGGTGCCGGTACCATGCAGATGTATGATGCTGAGACTGGTAAGCAGAGTGGTTTGCTGGGGGCATATCACTACATCGTGGGTGGTATTGAGACCGCAACACACACTCAGTCTCACAATGGCGGTGATATCACGTACATCTCCTTCTCCAAGGAGGGGCATGAGTCCATCACTACGGCTGATCCGCTTCCCTTCGCCGGTCAGAATGGTGACTCCGGTTCCCCCATGTTCGTGTACAACGAACACACAGGGCAGTATGAATACATTGGCGCCGTGGCTTACATTGGCGGCAATCAGACGCAGCTTTGGGGTGCCATCGACTATGTGCGCAGCGCGCTGACCCAGTACGACAAGTTGGTACACACCACGGACGGAGCATCGGAGCTGCGTATCGGTGCTGTCAATACGGCCGGTGAGACCATCACCGCCGACAACGCTGCCTACAACTACGGCATGAACCGTGAGGTGAGCACCACACCCTACTCCGGCAAGGTAACGGGCAATGGTATTGATGTGGACTTTGTGGGGGTGCGAACCGGTATCAACACCTGGGAGAATATGTTCTCCCTCCGCAATACAAACAACTGGTACAGCTACAACAACGATTTCCTGAACGCCGCTCCGCACATTGAAGGGGCCCACGCCACCGCAGACAAGGAACTGACATATGCTGATTTGTTTGTGACGGAAAACCTTGTCTTTGCGGCCGGTACGGCCCAGACGAACATTGTGCTTGATGCCACGGTGGATTTGGGTATTGGCTATGCTCAGTTCAGCCTGGGTGGCACAGCGGAAAATCCGCTCACCAGCGCTCGTTTTGACATTGCTGCATCGGGGGATTACCAGTTCAACCACGCCGGTTATGTGATTGACAAGGGGGTGGATGTATACACCACGCTGACCGGCCACCAGACCCTGGCAGACGGCAGCAGCTACATGTTCGAATGGCGCAAGCTGGGTGCCGGTAATCTGCACATCGAAGGCTCCGGCAATAATGATATTTTCCTCAACGTGGGTGGTGCCGGCAAGACCTACCTGAACCGCGAGAATGGCTATGCCGCTTACAACGTGCTGGCCAACACGCACACCACGGTGGTCATCAACGATATCGGTCAGATTTACCGCGATTTCACCTTCGGCCACCAGGGCGGTGTGCTGGATATGAACGGCAACAGCATGGTCTGGAACAACGCCAACGGCGCCGATGCCGATGGCTTCACCATCCATGCGTTGGATGACCAGGCTATCGTGGCCAACCTCAAGTCCGGTTCCACCACCACCCTCACCTGGACTCAGGGTGGCGCTCAGACCTTCCTGGGCTCCTTTGCAGATAATGGCAAGGATAGTGCCCTCAAGTTTGTATACAACGGCGGCGAGGGTGCTTCCCTCACCCTCAACAGCATCAAGACGCACCTCACCAACGCCAACAGCGGCATGGAAGTGCAGAGCGGTACTCTTACCCTGGTGGGCACCAATACCGTGCATGGCAAGGGCTCTCTCACCGGTACCAATGCCGACCGCTACCACAGCGATTTGGACTGGCACTATGCCGATGCTACCTCTAACGTGACCGTGGCCGGTGGCACTTTTGAGCTGGGTAGCCACGCTCGCCTCACCGGCAATGTGACGGTGCAGGATGGCGGCACATTCCTCATGCGCGAGGGCGTGCAGCATGCGCAGGAATACATTGAAGGCAGCACGGTGCTGATGAACACCGCTGCCATCGACAAGTTCTATGGCCTCAAGGGCAATATCTTCCTGGAAGACGGCGGCACCATGCGTGTGGAATACAATGAGGGTGTAACCGTCAACAATACCTACGCCGGCAATATCAGCGGGTCTGGTGCTGTGGTCATCGACCTCGGCGCCACGGACGCCATGTTCACCCTGGCCGGCCGCAACACTTTCACCGGCTCCAAGACCCTGGAAGAAGGTATCTTGGTGGCCACCAATGTTTCTGCCCTGGGCAACGTGGGCGAAAGCAGGTGGCTCCTGGGTGCTAATGGCACCTTGCAGGTGGCGTCCGGGCTTACCGCAGGCAATGCGCTTTCCCTGATTGATGGCAACTCCACAGGTACACTGGCCCTCACTGAGGATATGGCCGGCGTGTTGGATATGAGCCAATCTCATGCCAATCTCTTTGTGGGTGCTGAGATGGGCAAGAAAGTGAATTATGGTACATCTGCCGATACCCTGAATGCCACCGCAGAAAACAAGTGGAACCTTGGCGGTGGCGGTGGTGAACTGGTGGTGAATGCTGCCCTGACGAGCGGTGGCACGCTGGTGCTGGGCAATGGCCAGGGCCTTGGCGGTATCGTCACCCTTACCAACACCGGCAACAGCATCGGCTCTATCACCTTCAATCCGGGTGTGACCCTTTCGTTCGACAGCGCAGATGCTTTGGGCGGCGCTACCATCGACCTCACTTATGGCTCCAGCTTGCTGGGCTCTGCAGATGCTGAAGCTCTGCTTCCGTTGGTCACTTCCACTTCCACCGGTTCCATCTTGCTGGACCGCGCCAACAATGCTGATTTTGATCTCTCCGCTCACCAGGTAGCTCTTGGTAGTCAGGGGGATGTGACCTATGCCGGCAATGTGACAGTGGCAGAAAATGCAGCCTATCGTTTTGGTGGCGGCACCGGCACGCTGACGCTCACCCAGGCACTGGCTGTCAATGGCACCAATAACCTGGAGATTGATGGCCAGGGCCACAGCGGCAGCAAGGTGATTCTTGGTGCGGCTACCGGCATCACCGGCCAGGTAACAGTGCAGGGCTCCGCGCAGGGTACCGGTGGTGACATCACGCTGGGCTTCCTGGTGGATAATGCGCTGAACTCTGCCAGTCAGACTATCATCCGCGAGGGTGGTATTGTAGATATTGGCAGCACGAGCCAGAACTTTGCCAACTTGCAGGTCGCAGCAGGTGGTTTGCTCATCGGTAATGCTGATAGTACGCTGACCATCAACATGACTCAGACCGGTGGCAACGCAATTAAGCAGTTGGGTACCATGCATCTGGGCCAGATTATCAAGACCGGCACCGGTGAATTGTTGTTGAGCGCCACAGGTAGCACCTGGGAACAGCTCACCATTCAGGGCGGCACAGTCTTCACCCAGGTGGATAATGCCCTCTCCGCCACGGGTATCACCCGCGTGGAATCCGGCGGTGTGCTCAGCATGAATACCTGGAATGGCGATGGCTTCCGCGGCCGCACCATGCATGGTAATGTCTTGCTGGCCGGTGGTACGCTGGAGGCCGGTACGGGCTCATACGATATCATCTTCAACGGCACGATTTCCGCTGAGGCTGGCACAACGGGTACCATCACCGGTGGTGCCAAGTGGGTGCTGAACTCCTCCGAAAACAACCGCAACGGCGGTACGCTCCTCTTCAATTCTTCCCGCCTGGAGCTCAACCAGGGCTACGAGCAGTACATCGGCGGTACTTTTGTCGTGGGTGCAGATACATTGGCTCTGCACAGCGATGGTGCTACGGAAAACATGCTCAAGCACTTCAACAGCGTGAACCTTGCTTCCGGCAAGACGCTCAACATCACCGAGCGTACCTGGAATACCATCTGGCAGTTGGATGAGCTGACCGGTGCCGGTACCATCAACTGGGATTCCGACACCACCCACTCCAAGACTGCCCGCCTGATTCTTGGCGGCGAGGGTGAATTCTCCGGTACCATCAACATGCTCCGCCACAATGGCGATGGCGGCCGCACCCACCAGGCTTATATCGAAATCAATGGCGAAAACGCCGTCAGCGGCGCCACGCTCAACTTCTCCGGCACGGGGAGCAACTCTCAGGCCTCTCTGGCTATCAACGCCGACAACGTGAATGTGGGTGGCTTGCAGAGCAATGTGACGATGAACAATGTCTCCGGCGCGAACTTTGCTCACGTCTTTGCTGGCGCGGCTCCCGATGATGCCGCTTCTTCCACCGGGCATGCCTCCACCCGCAAGGCAACACTCACCCTCACCGGTGCCAATACTTATACCTACACTGGTAATGTGGGTACCACCAGCGATACGCTGGAGAAGTCTCTCAACGTCACCATGGCCGGTACCGGTACCCAGTCCTTTGAGTGTGGTACCTTTGTGGTGGGGGATTTGACCGCCAAGAGCGGCAATCTTCGCGTGCAGCAGACCGCCAATTCTATCTTCTCCGTGTTGGGGGATGTGAATCTGTATCAGGGTGCTACGCTGTCGCTTGTTGACAACGCGGGTGGTAATGGCTCCTACACGTTAGGAACCGGCTCCTCCATCAATATATACGATGTGGCAGATTTGGATGCCAGCGTATCTGCCCACTTCAATACAGATTTGGTATTGGCCGGTGGTACCATCAATTTCGATGCTGCTGCCTTGGCTACCGGGGGCAGCTCTGCCATGCTTGACCTTTCCTCTGTTCAGGCCGGCGCAGTGAATATCTCTTTCAGCAACACGGGGCACCTGGGCGTGGGTGAGTATTACCTTATCAGCGGTGACTGGTCTGCTCTCGCTAATCAGACCTCACAGATTACGCTCGCTGGTTTGCCCCACATGACCGGTACTTTTGTGGCTGACAGCTCCGGCTTGAAGCTTACGTTGACGAAGAATGCTGACAGCCGCATTTGGTCGGGTACGGCATCAAATAAAAACTGGTCTCAGCTGTGGTTTGGTACTTCGTATGAAATGGCCTATATCACCGGCACTGTGGTGTTTGACGATTCGGCTTCATTTACGGAAGTCAGTGTGACGACTGCTCAAAATGTGGAGAACATGGTGTTCAACGCGTCTGAAAAGGATTACATTCTTGACGCAACCGCCCAATCTGTTACAGCGGAGCATCTTTACCAGCAAGGTGAGAGAACAGCCACATTGCTGGGTGATGTGAATGTGACCAATGCAACGACCATTGCAAAGGGTGAGTTGGTAGTCACAAAAGCAGTTGAGAAAGATGCAAATGGTGCATACATCAGCGGTCAGGAACTTGGCACCATCAGCGGTGAGGGCACTCTTACCATTGATTGGGGCGCAGAGAACAGCGCTGCATTGAATATTACCCACATTGGAACGCTGGATCTCAAGAGTGGTACTTATGAACTTAATGCTGCTGATACAGAAAACGGAGGCACTAAGTTGATTAACAAGGCCATTGTGGGAGCGGATGCTACCTTGAAGATGGCAAATGGTGTTATCCTGAATTCCGACCTTGAATGGGCCGGTACGATTACTGCTGAACAGGCGACGCTGAATGGCCAGATTGCAGTGACCGGGGATGCGAACTTGGCTATGTCTACTTCTCAGGTCACCATTAAGGGGGATGTGGATGGTGCCGGCCATACGCTGACCAAGACCGGTGAGGGTGATTTGCGATTTGATGGCGCTCAGGTAAGTTTTGACAAGTTGACTGTTTCCAAGGGCTCTGTCACGGTGGCAAATACGAGTCTGACCGGGGTGAAGGAAATTGAATTGGCTAGTGGACACGGCACTAAAGACCAAGTATGGCAGAAGCTGATTCTTGATTGGGGTGGCGGCTTGAATAATGGTACGAAGGTGCTGATGAATACCAACAGCGCTCTTTATGTGGAAAATAAGGGGCTTGCCGTTGCTGATGTAGATGTTCAACTGGCTGGTTCTGCCTATATGGTGGGCGGCCGTTGGTCGGATGGTAGTGCCATTTATGGTACAATCTCAACCGTTAATAGTAATTGTAACCTGACACTCGTTAATCATTATGAGAACTCGTGGCAGCTGTCTTCAACCCTGAAAGATACAGAAAACGCAAAACTGACGTTGAGAAGTTGTCCGGCAGATGCGGTGGCGCAACTTGGAGATACATCTCAACTCAATGTCATCATTACGGGTGACAATTCGTTCTCCGGTGGATTGGTGCATGAATATGGGCTGATTTCAACGGGGCATGCCCACGCATTGGGCACAGGTGTTGTTTCTCTGGGTGGCTATGATGCCACTTCCGATGGCAAGCTCTTGCTCAACAAGAACCTGACGATTGCCGGTGTGCAATCTCTGGAAGACTGGCAAGGTAACATCTCCCAGTATGGTACCCTGAGCCTGAACCGCAGAACGCTGACGGTGGGTGCATACGGTTATGAGCAGAACGCCGTGTATGCCGGTTCGTTCAACAATGCCCTCATTGGCTCCATTGCCAAGATTGGCAGCAACACGCAGGAGTTCTCCTCGGCCACGGCCAAGGTGGAGAATGTTTCCGTGCAGGGTGGCGCGCTTGTGTTCTCCAACGCTGCAGCTCAGATTGTGGGTGATATTGAAGTGGGTACTGAATCCGGCGAAGGTGTGCTGACCATGGCCGGTAGCTACACGTTGGACAGCAACCGCACCCTTTCCATCCTTTCTACCGAGCGTAGCACGCTGGGTGGACTGACCCTCAACGGCGGTGTCATGGCTCTGTTGTTTGATGAAACGGCTACAGCTGACACGGTGGCACTGATGGTGACCGGCGCTGTGCAGAACGGCTCCATGACCCTCCTTCTCAATGGCCTGATGCCCACGGAATCCGGCGAGTATTTGCTGGTGGGTGGCGATTTCTCCAACGTGGGCGCAGGTGGTATCTCCATTGCGGTGAATGATGCCTCTGCCCAGCAGCTGTATGCTGCCCGCAGCGGAGAGGAAACGCCCGAACTGTACACCAGCGTCAAGACCACGGCAGATGGCCTGTACCTTGTGCTCAGCGAGGAAGATTTGACCAACACCAACGTCTGGGCTCCCTCCGTAGCGGACCAGGACGATGTGTGGAGCACCACCAGCTTCTCCCGCTACGATGCTTCCGGCCTGGCCGAGGGCGCCATCTTTGATGCCAGCGCCATCGACAAATCCGTGCGCGTGACGGAGAACGTGAGCGTGAGCTCCATGAGCATTTCCGGCGGTGGCTACTCCTTCTCCGGCGAGGGGCAGATTTTGCTCTCCGGCAGCCTCGATGTCAGCGAGGGTGATGCCTCCATCATCGATAAGATTGATATTCCCACCGGCCCCATCACGGTCAGCGGCACCGAGCTCACCATTGTGCAGCTCACCCCCACCAATCCCGCTGCGCCCATCCAGCTCACCAACGCAGCCAAGCTCACCATCGGCAGCGCCGATTATCGCTATGGTTCCTTCTCCGGCCAGGTGACGGGTGATGCCGGTTCACAGCTGCATCTGTATACCACCCAGGTGAGTAGTAATTATTGGCAGCAGGATGGCACCATCCAGTTGCTGGCTGGCTCCACCGTGCAGGATGTGTATATCCACGGCGACTTGGCGCTCAACATCATTGCCGGCTCTCAGGGTTCCATTGGCGATAAGTTCACCAATGTGCAAGGTGCCAACCTGCACATGGATGCCGGCAGCCAGCTGGTGGTGCGCGCCGAGGAAGGTACGGGTATTACCCCCACCACGGGCAACATCGTGCTGGGTGGCGACTTGAGTATCGTCACCTACTCCCCGCTGACCACGGCCACCAGCATTACCTCCAACTTCACTCAGGAGGCCGATGCTACCACCAACCTCAAGAAGGTCGATACCGGCAGCATCACCCTTTCCGGCAACATCGATGTGGATGCCATCACGGTGGAGAAGGGTACGCTGCAGCTCACGGGTAGCAGCATTGCTTCCGGTGCATACTCGGTGGCCTCCGGTGCCGCGTTGCAGTTCTCCGGCGCGGCGGATGTGTCTGCGGCTACCTCTGCGCTACTGGGTACGACCGGCGCAGGTAATGTCTCTATCAGCGGCGAAGGCCGAGATACGACCACGCTGAAAGTGGCCGCAGGTTCTGCGTCTTCTGCTACCGGGGCTCTGAGCCTGAGTGCTCTGACGCTGGACATGTGTGGCAACAGTAAGACCGATACTTACAATTTGTCGTCCTATACATCCATGAATTGGAATGATGTGACCGTGAAGTATCATGGGCAGAATACCACGTTCAAGAATGTGACTGTGGGCAGCCTTGGAGCATCGCTTATTGTGCAGGATATGGAAGGCGATGACATCGCCGCTTCACATGCTGTTACCTTTGACGGCTTGACCACACTTAACGGTGCGTTCAATATCACGAATGTTCAAGATCAATGGAAATACAAGGTCAATATCAAAGAACTGACGGGTACGGGTTCGTTGACGATGGGGTCTGAGAATAATCGCCCGGCTTATGTCACTATCGATAAGGCCAATAATTACGCGGGCAATATCGCCGTGTCTGGTACTTCCAGCAGATTGATTCTGAACAACAATGCTGCAACAAGCTATGGTTCAACGGATGCAACGGTAACCCTGTCCGACGGTGCCAGCCTGCGCATGAACGGAAACGGCGCGCTTACGCTCAACAGCAAGCTTGTAGTCAGCGACGGCTCTACGAGTATTCTGCGCAATGACAGCGGTGCGGAGAGTTTGCGCCGCACTCTTGCTGCTGTGGAGATTGGTTCCGGCGCCACGCTGGAATTGCAGCAGGAGAGCTGGAATACCTTCTGGACCATTAATGACCTGAGCGGTGCCGGTAACTTGACGTGGCAGTCCACCACAACGCACTGGACGGCATCTCTCCTGGTCCTCAATGGTGATGGCAGCGATTATACAGGCACCATCACGCTGAATAAAACAAACTCGGATGCTAATCGCTCCCACCAGGCATACATAGAGATTGCTACCAACGATGCAGTCAAGGGCGCCACGGTGTCATTGAGTGGTGTGAATAATGGTGTGGCCTCTCTGGCTATCAATACCGAGAATGCCACAATGCAGGGCCTGACGAGTAACAATGTATACGCACATCTCTATGCAGGTGCTTCCCCGAACAATGTTGGATCCAGCAATGATAACAATGTGTACATCAACTCCGCCAAGGCCTCCACTGCGGCTAATACCCTGACAATCGACGGTGCTGAAACGTACGAGTTCAAGGGTACGATTGGCACGGCCGCAGAGACAGAACACCTGAACCTGGCGATGACGGGTGAGGGTAGCCAGACCTTCAGCGGTGTGGCTCATGTGGGTAATGTGAGTGTGAGCAACGGTACATTGGCGTTGAGCAACGCTGGTTCTCAGGTTTACGGTGATATCACCGTGAGCGGTGGCACGCTGGATGTGGATGCCACCTACACCTTGGGTGCAGAGCAGACGCTTTCTGTACTCACCGGCACGGCCAACAGCGTGCAGCTGGGTGGCCTCATCCTCTCCGGTGGTGAAATGGTGTTTGATGCCAGCATGCTCTCCGGCGATACGGCCGCGCTGAGTGTGGGTACGCTGAGCCTGAGCGAGGGCACCACCACGCAAAACATCACGTTCAACAACGATGCTGATTTGGAAACCGGTCGTTACCTCCTCTCCGGCAGCTGGACGGCGCTGGATGGCTTGACTTTCACCGCAGGTGGCTTCTCCAATGGTTCTGCCAATGTGGTGATGCAGGATGGTAAGCTGTATCTGGATTACGTTTCAGATAAGTTCATCTGGACCGGATCTGCTGATGGCAACTGGAACTACAGCAGCCAGAACTGGGACAACACGCCCGGCAACGATGCCGATGCCGACGCAGCGTTCTCTGCCGGCAAGATTGCCATCTTTGAGACGGATGCCAACGTGACCGTGAGCGAGGCTGTGAGCGCCAATAAGCTCATTGTGCGAGATGGCGCTACCCTCACCCTCACAGAGACGGCAGACCTGACCGCTGATGCCATTGAGCTGGAAGCCGGTACTAAGCTGGTTGTGACACCGTATGAAAATGGTGGAAAGAAGAATTTCACTGAAACTGTGCTTGGTACGGGCTCGGTGGAATTGTGGCTGAACAATAATTACGGTAATGCCGTGCGCTTAGAAGGCTTTGACGGCGAGCTTTATGTGAATTCCGGCTGGTTTGACCTGTACACGTCCACCGCAGAGTATGTGGCGGGTTCGGTCACTGCAGATGATGACTCTGACAACGTAGCTCAGCTTGGTACCAAGCTGCACGTGGGACAGGGTGTGAACATGCAGCTTACCGGCGGTAAGACTGTTGTCATGGATGCTGATATGGTGCTGTCTGCCGGAAATCACCAAATTCACCACAATGGCAGCGCTAAATTGATTGTCAATGGTGATGTGACCGGTGAAGGCACATGGGAACATAAAGGAACGACTGGCACGCTCACCTTCAGTGAGACCGGTTCTGTGACCCTGGGTGGTTTCTCGACCGGCAATGTCGGCACTATTTCCTTCAATGGTGTAACCACGCTGGGTACGGCTAACCTTACGCAGGGTGAGGTTACCTTCGCAAATACGACGGATATTGGTACTGCTACCATCTCCGGCGGCACGACGGTGTTCAAGAACAATGTGACCATGGAGGCACTGAATCTGAATGGTGGTGCCGCAACACTGTGGAATACCTCCGCCGCTGCCGGCGCTGATAAGCTTATCAGCACGGTGAAGCTGGGTAATGGTGCGGTGCTCACTCAGTTCTCCGGGGAGATGCCGACCCAATACACGCATCTGAGCAGTGTCGAGCTGACGGGTGCGAAAGCCACCATCAAGGAGACGAACTTTGGTGGTGCCGTCAGCATCGGTACGCTCAAGACGAGCAACGAAAGTGGTACATCTCAGCTTGTGTTGGAATACAACCACAGCGCCGATAACTTCTCCATTGTGAAGTTGGGCTCGGCCACGGCTGAAGCAGGTAATTTCGCCGGTACTATCACCATGGATGGCACCAATAACGGTAATTATCGTGCAGCAGCTCTTATCATTGAAAACGCTGATATCGCCAAGAATGCTGTGATTGATATTCAACTGCCTGACTCCTCCACGGCAGAGTATGCAGTAGGTATCAATGCTGATAATACGACCATTGCCGGTTTGAGCAGCTCCATTACAGATGCTAGTGGCAATGTTGTCTCTCGCGACAATCAATACACACTGTTCTCCGGCTCTTTGAACCTGGGCCAGCGAGATCAGGAGCCTGCATTGGCTTTCAATACTGCTTGGATTCAGAATGCTGCTCAGCGTACCCTGACCTTCAATGTGGCTCAGGGGGGTGACTACACCTTTACCGGTAATGTGGTGAAGACGGCTACCTCCGGTCTGAACCTGGTGAAGACCGGTGCGGGCAGCCAGACCATCAGCGGTGTGGCCGCAGTAGGCAGCCTGACGGTGAAGGAAGGCATGCTGGCGCTGACGAATGAGGCCTCCACCGCCTCCGGCGACATCACCGTGAGCGGTGGCAGCCTGAACTTTGGCGGCAGTTACACGCTGGGTGCCGGGCAGGTGCTTTCTGTGCTGACGGGCACGGCAGATGCCGTGCAGCTGGGTGGCTTGACGCTGGAGGGCGGCATGCTGACCTTTGATGCCGCTGCCCTGATGGCCGATACCGCTGCCCTGAAGGTGAACGGCACGGTAGGGGCCGGTACCGGTGCTACAGTGACGCTGGACTTCTCCAAGATGACCGGCGCGATGGTTACCGGCACATACATGTTGGCTGCGGGTGATTGGACCGGTGCGAACCTGACATACAGCGGCACGGATGTGGTCACCCTCAATGCGACAAGCAATGGCCTGTTCCTTGAGTTCACCAACGATAGCGTGTACACTTGGGTGGGTGGCGCAGTGGATGGCGAAGGCGCTGCCAACAACGCTTGGAGTGCAGCCAACTGGGACCTTGCCCCGGATGCCGATGCAGGCAACAACCTGAGCTTTGCCACGGGTAAGGATGCGATTTTCAACACCAACGCCGACGTCATCGTGAGCGATGCTGTAAGCGCCGGTACGGTTTCCATCATGAATGGTGCTCAGGTCTCTCTTGGCATGAGCGGTGCCGAATCCTCCTTCACGGCTGGAGAAGTGATTGTGATTGATGGTAAGCTGACGCTGGGCGAGCAGACGAATTGGAATGCTATCACGGATATCACGGTGAAGGATAAGGGGACATTGGTTGTATCCTGGGCTAGCGGCCTCACGGCCGAAAGCTTGTTGCTGCAAGGTGGCACCATTGAGCTGCGCAACGGGGACGGTGACCACTACCATCACTTGGAGGCTGCTATTACTGTGGATGGCTCCGGCCAGATTAAAGGTTCGTACACCGGTACAGCCACGGTCATTCGTGGCAGTATTACCGGTACAGGCGAGCTTTCCTTCTCCAGACTTACCGACTCCGGCGATGCCAAGCCCATTACCATTGATGCCACCATGACGGATGGTGCCAATGGGGCGTTGTCTGTCAACATCGGCAATGCAGATGTTGTATATAGCAATGCCAAGCGCTACACAGGTGGCACCACCATCGGAGCCGGAGGCTCGCTGACAGTGAATGTCGGCGGTGGCGAGGGTGGCCTTGTAGGTGTGGTAGATGTGTATGGTACGCTGAATCTCAATGAAGGTGACGTGACTGGTTGGGGATCTTCCAATAAGACGGTTTCTGCTATTAATGTGTATGATGGTGGCGACTTGCATGTGGCGGTTGCGGGCACTGGTAAGAACCAGACGGGTTCCGGCATTGCCATCAACTTGCAAGGTGGTAACATGACGGGTATTTCCGACTCCAACTTTGACTTGGCTTATGGTGGTAGCACACGTGGCTATTCTTCCATCACTGCCATGGCGGCAGAGGACGCTACTGCCGAGAATCCCACGGTTTCGACCATTAGCGGGGTTCAAATCTCCCTGCGTCAGCGTGTGAACAAGATTGACGTGCAGGAGCATGCCGTTCTGAATGTCAGCAGTGTCATTGCTCAGAAGACGAATGATTACATCAATGGTGATCCTGCTGCTTCCGGTAATATGGTGCTCACCAAGACCGGCTTGGGTGAATTGGTGCTGAGCGGGGTTAATACCTACACCGCTGCTACGACAGTGGCTGCCGGTACGCTGACGCTGGCTCATGCCGGTGCGTTGGACAGCAATGTGACGGTGAATGAGGGCGCTCTCTTCCGCCTGGAAGCTACGAGCGCCAAGACCTTTGCCAAGACCATCAGCGGTGCAGGTGCGGTTGAAAAGACCGGTGCCGGTACGCTGACGCTCACAGCAGTCCACACCTATACGGGTGATACCACCGTGAAGGGTGGCACACTGGAGCTTTCCGGCGCAGCTGGTCTAGCCGCAGAGAGTGACATTAGCCTGGCTAGTGGCACCACCCTCCTGCTGAACGCGACCAACGAATCCGCCATGACGTTGGGCAATGCCATCAGCGGCTCGGGTACCATTCACAAGAAGGGCACCCACGAAACGGTGCTGACCGGCAATCTTGATGTGGCCCAGATTAATTTGAAGGATGGCAATAATCAAAGCAACAATACAGGCACGTTGTCCCTGACCGGTGATACGGTGAAGGCCAATGTTCTGTATGCAGCTTATGGTACGGTCAATGTAGGCGATGGTACCGACTCGACCTTCATGCAGTTGGGACGCATGGAAACGGGTGATAGTGCTACGAGTAACAGTATCGCCACGCTGAATGTGCAGGCGGGTTCCACCCTCACGGTGACCGGTGCCAACAATGGTGCCAGTTACAAGAATGCCAGCATTATCCTGGGTGAGTGGGTTCAGTCTACGAACCTGAACATCCTTGGTACGATGTTGGCTACCGAGGCTAAGGCCCTGGTGGGTGATAATACTGCCAATATCACCATTGCCGAAGGTGGTGTGATGGCCGTGAAGGGAATCGGCGTGGCTGATTCGAGCGCTGGCAAGGCGGAAAAGGCTCAGGAAATCCACGTGACGCTGGAAGACGGTGCTACACTGATTCTGGGTAGTGAAGGCATTACCACCAACAAGACCTTCAGCGGTATGCTGGGTGCCGGTACGGTGGGCCTGAGCGCTGCCACCACGACCATTGCCGAGAACCTGACGCTGACCAGTGCCGAGGGGACTGACTTCGACACTACGCAGTACGCGTTTGTGACCAACACGGATAATGTGGCCACGGGTATTGAGCGCGGCGCAGAAGCCGGCGTTATCACGCTGACGGGCAGCATCACCGCCGCAGAGGGTGTGGCCGCCAAGGTGAATGTGAAGGGCAACGGCACGCTGAAGGTGGCCGGTGCCGGATCTGTGGCCACCAATGTGGAGGTGGATGCAGGTGCCACGTTCGAGCTGAACGCCAATACGCAAGACATGAGCTACGGCCACGTCATCTCCGGCGAGGGCAATGTGCTGAAGAGCGGTTCGCACAACCTGACCTTCACCCAGGACAACAGCTTCACCGGCACAACCACGATTGCCGACGGTACGCTGATTCTGGATTTGGGCGTGCGGGATGACCATGGTACCATGCACACGGGTACCTATACGCTGGATGGCGTGGTGGCAGGCTCCGGTACTGTGCAGGTGAATACCGGCACCACCTTGCAGGTGAACAGCGCCGCCCACAGTATCGGCACGGCTGTGAATCTGCAGGAAGACGCCATGTTGCACTTCCGTGTGGATGGAGATTACACCATGGGTAGTGTAATTTCCGGTGCAGGTAATGTGATTGTGGAAACAAGCCACAAGGTGACATTCAACACCGCGCACTCCTACACGGGCGCTACCTCCATTGCCGGCGGTACATTGGAACTGGCCGGTCAGGGTAGCCTGGCAGATCTGTCTCACATGTGGAATGGCGATGAAATCGATTGGGAAGGCTTGAATCAATCCTCCATTTATGTGGACGGCGGCGGTACGCTGTTGCTCAACACGGATGGCGACGTTACTGTGCATCACATGATTCAGGGTACGGGCCTTGCCGCCGGCGACCTGATTAACTACAGCTCGAACATCCACAAGACCGGTACTTCTCATGCCGTATTGGCAGGTTCTGTGACCATGGGCCAAATCAAGGTGGCCGGTGTGGGTAACAACAACGCTGATGCCGGTACGCTGAGCTTCACCGGAACGGGCGCAACCGTTGGTAAGCTGTATGTGGCCAATGGTGATATCCACGTGGGTAACGGTACCTCTGAAACCCTTGTGCAGGTCAGCCAGCTGGAAGTTGGCGACTGCCAGAACGCAACCGATGTTGCCGTGCATGTGCACCAGGGCTCCGCGATTGAGGTGACCGGCAGCAACAATGGCTCTGCCACCGAGGGTGGATACACCGGCGACCAGATACACAAGAACGCCAGCTTCCTCGTGTCCGAATGGGGTGCCAATACCACGCTGACGGTGGAAGGTATGGTGCAATCTCAGCATGCCAAGCTCACAATGGGTGATGCCAAGACCACCATCAACATCGACGGCGGTACGCTGGCCGTCCAGGGTATCTCCGACGTGCGTGATAGCAAGACCGGCACCGGCATGGACCTGAGCCTCACCAACGATGGTAAGCTCATCTTGGGCCAGGATGGCCTCACTACGGCTCAGAACACCAATATCCAGCTGGGTAAGGGTACTGTGGGCATGACGGCTGATATGAGCATTGCCGAGAATGTGACGCTCACCAGCGCCGAGGGTACCACCTTCGATACCACGAAGTACGATTACGCCACAACCGAAGATTGGATGCCCACTGTGGAGCGCGGCTCTGAGGGCGGCATCATGACGGTGACGGGCAATATCAGCTCCGCTGCCGATGTGGCTGCCAAGATGAATGTGGTGGGTGCCGGTACGCTGCAGCTTGAGGGCAATGCCGCACTGAGTGGTGGCCTGGAGGTGGAGCAGGGCTCTATGGTGCAGGTGGGCGAGGTGTTCAGCGTGCAGAGCGCCGATGGCACCGCCGCTGCCACGGTGGCCGGCCCGGTGCGCATCACCCAGGCTACGGATTCGGCTGCCACGGCTATCACCGGCACGGGTGCTGAGCAGACCCGCATCGACCACAGCTTGATTACCATCGAGCAGGGCGCCAGCCTGACGGTGGAGAATATGCTCGTCTCCGATACCAGCCGCATCTCCGGTACACCTGCCGTTCAGACCTATGCTACCCGCGAGGGCGGCAGCAACATCGACGTTTCTCAGGTGAAGGTGGTGAACACCACGATTGAGCTGAGCCAGAACAACGCCGAAGTGGTTGTGGGCGAAGGCGGCAGCACGACAACGTCCATCACGCTTGGTCAGTTGCAGGCTGTGGGCACCTCTGATGCTTCCGGCGCGCTGACGCTCTCCGGTGCTTCCAACGTGATGACGGTGAGCTCCAATGCGCTGAGCAACCTCCTGGTGCTGGAAGGCAGCAGCTTCGTGGTTGATTTCAGCTACCTGCTCGGTGCTTTGCAGCTGAAGGACGTGGACTTCATCTACCTGAGCTTCGACTCCGACTCCGTGAGCTACGAAAACCTGGCCGGTTCCACCATCAGCGCTACGATGGATGGCCACACCATCCAGGCCTACTTCGCCGGTACCGGCGCTACCGCCGGTGTGCCCAACGTGGGTATGTACTTCGATGTAAGCGCTATCCCCGAGCCGACCACAACGACGCTCAGCATCCTGGCGCTGGCAGGTTTGATGGTACGCCGTCGTCGAAAGTAAGCCGTTCGGAGGCGTCCCGCCTCAGCGTAGCAAGCAGGCAACGCCCCGCAAGGGGCTTGCCTGACGCGAATGTTAAGCCCCGCTTTGCGGGGCTTTTTCCTTGTGGCGCAGCCGCGATGTTCCCGCGTCCGCAGGGCGCCGTTCCCGATGCGCAGCATCCGTTCCCGCGCGCAGCGCTGTTCCCCCAAAGGGAAGTTCGATTTACGAAGTGCGAATCTGAAGTTTACTGCGGCTTTGCCGCAGCAAGCATTGAGCCCCGCGTTAGCGGGGCGGCAGACAGTAGCCCGGAGTGAAGTCACACAGTGACGGAACTCCGGGTTGTCATACCAAAGGAACCGGAACCCCGGAGCGCAGCGGAGTGGGTGAAGACGGCGCTGCGCGCCGGGATTCTGCCTGCGGCAGAGGGAATTTGCCCCTGCGGGGCAGGGAATTTCTGCCTGCGGCAGAGGGAATTTATCCCTGACGGGATAGGTAATTTTTTGGCTGCGCCAAAAGGTGGGATAGCCCCGCAAGCGGGGCTATCCCTGGGCGAGCAGGCATTTTTCATTGACAAATGGCGGATTTCCTGCAATAGTTGCGGCCGTGCATCACAAAGTACCCACCTTACAGCTGCCTACGGATGATTACACGCAAATGCAGTCGATGAGCGACCGCCACTTGGTGTGCGTGCTGCGTTCTGCGGTGCTGGCTCCGAGCCGAGTGGGGCGTTTTATGCCGCGTCCGCCGGCAGAGCATGATGCTTACCGCGTATTCCGCCAGGCAGAGGGGATTGATGTGTGCTTGTATGCGGCGGGGAAAGCGGTGTTTTGCTGCCGCTTTGTGCCACATGTGTGAAGCAGGTGCAGCTACCCGTCCTGACGCTGATTTGGGGCTTTGGGGTGCGGTGTCTGCTCGTGGGCATTCATTATCTCCTTTTTGTGTGGGGGAATTAGCTTCGTCTATACATTTTTTGCTTGAAGCCAAGGGTGCATGGTGCTAGAGTGAGGCTATGGCTGAGATACATCCTACCGCAATCATTGATCCTAGCGCAGAACTGGCCGACGACGTAAAAATCGGGCCTTATTGTGTGATTGGCCCCAAGGTGAAGTTGGGGGCTGGTTGTGTGCTGCATAGTCACGTTTTTATTGATGGCCCTTCCACCTTTGGTAAGGGGAATGAGTTTTTCCCCTTTGCGGTGGTGGGTTCCAAGACCCAGGACCTGAAGTATAAGGGCGAACCGACCTGGCTGGAGGTGGGCGACTACAACGTGTTCCGCGAGAACTGCAACATCAACCGCTCCACCACGCCCGAGACGAAGACCATCATCGGTTCGTACAATAATTTCCTCATCAATTCTCATGCCGGGCATGAATGCCAGGTGGGCAATCACTGCATTTTCTCCGGTTATGCCGCTGCTGCCGGGCACTGCGTGATTGGCGACTGGGTGATTGTTTCCGGTTGTGCCGGGTTGCACCAGTTTGTGCGCGTGGGTGACCACGCGATGATTGGTGGCTGCGCCCGCATTGTGCAGGATGTGCCGCCCTTCATGATTGCAGAGGGCAACCCCGCCGCAGTGCGTGCCGTGAACACCGTGGGCCTGACTCGTCGCGGCATGTCCGAGGACGATGTGCGCGCTCTGAAGTTTGCATACCGCAAGATTTTCCTGGATAAGAAGGTGAGCGCCCAGATTGGTATTGATACCGTGCTGGCTGATGAAAAGTATGGCACCAACCCCATGGTGCAGCAGCTCATCACTTTCCTCAAGACCTCTGAGCGTGGCTTTGTGCGCTGATGAAACGGCACATTGTCTTCGATTTGGATGGCACCCTTGTTGAATCGCTTCCCGGCATTGCAGAGGGCGTGAACCGCGCTCTCGCTGCCATGGGGCGGCCGCAGCATCCCCGCGCCGCGGTGCGGCGCATGATAGGGCAGGGGGCGCAGCACCTGTGCGCTTGCGCGCTGGGCTATGCCGATGTGGAAAGCGCGCCGCAGGAGGAGCTGCACACGCTGCACAGCCTGTTTCGGCAGGAATACCCCCATTGCTGGCAGGGAGCGTACACGCAGCCGTATCCCGAGGTGCGCATCATGCTCTCGCGTTTGGCTGCCCTGGGGGCGCGTCTGGCGGTGCTTTCCAACAAGCCGCACGAGGTGACGCTGCCCATGGTGCAGAAGCTGTTCCCCACCACGCCGTTCAGCCCGATTCTTGGGCACAGCGCAGAGTTCCCCCGCAAGCCTTCGCCCGCGGCGCTGCAACACATTGCCCGCGAATGGGGGGTAGATGTATCCGAGTTGTTGCTGGTGGGTGATTCGCTGCACGATGCGCACACCGCCGCCAATGCCGGCTGCGCGGTGGCGCTGGTGGCCTGGGGCTATGCCGATGTGCGCCAGCTGGTCGCCTGGGGCGCCCCGACCTTTGGCACCGTGGATGAGCTTTTGCGCTTCCTGGTGAAATAAGAGCCCCAAAGGGAAGGACCCGTCTTCGCTCAAAATGAGTCCATTTTGAGCTACGCCGAGGCGATTGCCCTTCGAAGCTTCGGGCAATCGGAAATTTGCCCCTGCGGGGCAGGTAATTGGGGGGTATGGGAGCATTGAACTTGCTTTTTTGCTCGGAATGGGGTAGAAAATGAACAGACATGGTAAAGAAATGGATGATGATTGTGGCTGGGTGCCTGGTGCTGACCCAATGTAATACGATGCGCACGGACTGCGAAGCCTTGCAGCAGCGCGAGGCGGAGATTGCAGCAGAGCCTCGGGGTGATTTTTATGTAGGGCGCCGTTATTATGTGCCGTTGACTCGTTTTTGGGGCTATTTGCGTGAGCCGGGCAAGAGCTGGCGCACATCTCGTCTGGTGATTATGGATGAGAGCGTAGTGCGCAACCCGGATCGTGGCTATGAGCCGCCGGTGGAAGGCGCTACCTTTGGCAAGGACCAGAATACGGAGTACATTGTCAAGGGCGCCTACACGGGGGAAGAGGCCTATGATCCCAGCACAGACCAAATTCTGCCTGTGTTCAAGGCCACCTCATTCACGGTGCGCAATGCCGAGCCCGGATTCCTTTTCGTGCCGTCGGAAGAGTATGATGACGAAAGCGTTACCTTGATGCCGGCCATCATGCCCACGCCACAGCAGTGCGCCGCCGCTCAGCAATGAAAATATGACGCGCATTTGTCGCGCTACGCGCGCGTAAATCTGCTACAATGAGAAAAATTACGGAAAACTGAACTTTTTATTGCATCATGGCACAATCAAAAATTCTCGTAGGGCTGGAAATAGGCACCACCAAGACCTGCATGGTCGTGGGTGAGGTGCGGCCCGATGCAACAGCCGCCATCATCGGCATTGGGGAGGTGCCCAGTGCCGGTGTGCGCAAGGGTGAGATTTCGGAGCCGAGCATGGCTCAGCAGTGTGTGTGCGATGCCTGGCAGATTGCCCAGGACCACGCCGATGTGGATATTCTGAATGTGTTCTTGTCCGTGACCGGTGAGCACATTTATGGCGAGAACAACATGGGCTCGTACCGCCTGCCGGATGATGAGGACGTCATCGAGGATGAGCACGTGGAGTTTGCACGCGAAAAAGCTGAAAACATGGAGATTACGGAAGACCGCTTCATGGTGAACAGCGAGCTGGGCCATTTCACCGTGGATGGCCGCGAAGCCAACCGCCACCCCGCCGGCCTGAGCGGTCGCACGCTGGATGTGAACTGCCACGTGATGCACGGCATCCGCACGCGCATCCAGAACTCGCTGATGTGTGTGCGCAAGGTGCCGTTGGAGGTGACTGATATGGTGTTCGCCCCGCTGGCTACGGCTCAGATGGTGCTGACACGCCAGCAGAAGGAAGCCGGTGCGTTGCTGGTGGATATTGGCGGCGGCACATCGGATTTCATCTGCTACCAGGGCGGGGATATTGTGGCTTCGGGTTGCATTCCTGCCGGTGGCGATACCATCAACCAGGATATTGTGAAGCTCACCGGCCAGCGCGTGTCCAAGAAGGCGGCCGAGAAGCTGAAATGCACTGAGGGCAACGCCTTTGGCGACGTGAAGGACCGCTCGCTGGCTCAGTACAAGAGCGAGCTGGGCATGCACGATGTGTCCATCCCCCGTGGTGAGCTCAACCGCATCATCCGTGACCGCTTGGCAGACATCCTGCTGCGTGTGCGCGACCGCATCCCCGAGGATGTGCTGCGCCAGCACGGCATGAATATCTATTTCTCCGGCGGTACAAGCCTGATGCGCGGTCTGGACAGCCTGGCTCAGTACATCTTCAACATGCCGGTGCACCAGCCGGCCCCGCAGGAGCCCGGTCAGCCGCATTCCTATCTGGCAGACCCGCGCTATTGCACGGCTATCGGCCTCATCCGCTATGCTCAGCGCTATGATGATGACATGCTGCGCGCCGGGAACCCCAACATCCTGCGCCGCATCCTGAATGCGCTGAATATCTTCGGCCGCAAGTAAACCCCAGCTTACACCCCACCCATGCTACCCTATCAGACCATCGGTAAGAAGGAAGAGGGCATCGCCATCGTCGGTATCGGCGGGGCAGGTGCCAACATCCTGCAGTGTTTTGGCTCCTCCAGCGCAGATAATGTGCGCCTGTGCACCATGTCGCTGGATGAGCGCGTAGGCCGCGCTTGCGGCAATGTGCATTTCCTGCAACTGGGCTCCGGCATGAACCGCGGCCTGGGCTCCGGCGGCGACCCCGAGGTGGGGCGCATGGCCGCACAGGAGAGTGCAGAGGCGATTCGCGAGTTCCTGAAAGGGACGCGCTTGCTGGTGCTGGTGGCAGGTTTGGGTGGTGGCACGGGGTCGGGTGCGGCTCCGGTGTTGGCCGATATGGCCCGCGAGGCCGGCATGTTCCTGGTCTCCGTGGTGCTGATGCCTTTTGCCTTTGAAGGCCACCGCCGCCGCGAGCAGGCAGACCGCGCCTTGGAGGAGGTCGCCCGCTTGTCCGACATTGTTTACTGCTTTGAAAATGACTACATGGAGGAGCTTTTCCACAGCCGCTCCGGCGCCCGCGCCGTGTTCGAGGAAGTGGACCGCCTGCTGGCCAAAGCCGCAGCCTCCGTGCCCATGCTGGCTTCCTCTCCCGGGCTCATCAACCTGGGGCTGGATGAGCTGGCTACCGCCCTGCACAACAATGACTCCCGCTGCTTGTTCGGCTCCGGCCACGGCTATGGCCCCAACCGCGCAGAGGATGCCGCCCGCGCGGCGGTGGAGTCGCCGCTTGTCTCGTATCACGGGGCCATTCGTTTTGCCCGCACGGTGATTGTGCATGTGGCCGGTGGTGATTCGATGTCGCTCACCGAAATTCGCAAGGCGGTGGAAACCGTGCGCGAAGCCCTGGCCGATGATGAGGTGGATATCTTCTTCGGCACCACGGTGAAACCGCACCTGGGAGACGAGATACGCGTGACGTTGATAGCCTCCATCGATGCGGAGGAATTCCGCGAGTACTTGCTCAACCCGCCGGAGCCCGCCCGTGTGGAACTGCCGGAGGAAGAGGAACCCACCCCCATTGCCGCAGCGGAACCTGCTGTGGACGAGGTGGTGGAGGAATCTGCCGTGTTGTATGAAGAGGAGCCGGAAACGATTCCCCCGGCACCATACGTGGCACCGCAGGCAGAAGAGCGATTTGAGCCCGAGCCCACCTTCGCTCCCGAGCCTTCATTTGAACCCCTGGAACCTGCTTTTGAACCCGTGGCCCCCGCAGAGGAAGCGTTTGCTCCCCAGCCGGAGCCCCCGGTGTGGCAGAGCTCTCTGCCGCTGGGTGGGAGCAATGCCCCGCTGCGCCAGGGCGAGCTGATGCCCCGCAACGCCCCTGCGCAGGAGCCGCACGAAGGCCTGTCGCGCGTGCGCAGCATTTTCCCGGAGGATGGCAACACCCCCGAGGCCCCTGGTATCTATTCCCCGGAGGCCGCCCGCCGCCGCCAGAATGCCAATGCGGCGCAGGATGATTTGGACACACCTCCCTCTCTTCGCTTCAACGATTTGCGGGATATGTTCCCGGATAATTGATGCCCAGGCTGCCGCGCCTGCCGGAATCTGATACTGCCATGGATGCTTACCTGATACTCTGCCACGACAATCCGGCACAGGTAAACGCCTTGGCGCGCTATCTGGCAGCCGGCGGGCACGAGGTATTCATCCATATTGATGCCGCCGCTTGCATACGCCACGCGGTACAGGGCGGGGAGCGCATTCATGTGCTGGAGCGTGCAGTAGCTGTGCGTTGGGGTGGCTGGGAGATGGTGCAGGCCATGTTGCTGCTCATGCAGGCTGCAGTGGCCACAGGGCGGGACTATCGCTACGTGCATTTGCTCAGTGGCCAATGTTTGCCGGCCATGCCCCGCCGCGAGATGGAGGATGTGCTGGATGCCGCCGCTGCGGTCGGCAAGCAGTTCATGGAGTGCACCCCCCTGCCGGCATACGAGCGATGGGATGGCTACGGGGGGCTCTACCGCATGCAGGTGTGGTACCCGCGCTGCATGGTCAGCAAGCATGATGCCTCGCACAAGTTTTTCTGGCGCTATACCAATGCCTGGCTGCGCCTGGGGCTCAAGCGTCCGGGCTACTGCCTCTTTGCGCCCTATTATGGTGGGGCGCAGTGGTGGTCTCTCACCGGGGAATGTGTGCGCGCCGTGTGCGCAGAAGACCGCCGCCACCCGCTGATGCGCCTTTTCTTCCGCAATACCTTCTGCAGCGATGAGCACTATGTGCAAACTTGCGTGGCGCGCGCAGGATTTGCTGCCGCCACCACCGGGGACCCCTCCCGCTACATCTGCTGGCCCACGGCCAATGCGGAATCGCCCCGCCTCCTGCAACGCGAGGATTGGGAGTCCCTGCGCCGCTCCGGGTGCCTTTTCGCCCGCAAGTTCGAGCTCTCCCCCCGCGAGTGCGAGGACTATTTTTCCTGGTTGGAAAGTTAGAAAATTATAAATCTTCTCTTTTTTTAAATAAAACGCATTTTGATGAGCGCCTGATATGATGTAGGCGGCACAAGAAGCCGGAGTTCGACATCTCCCATTCACGTCTTACCTTTCTCACATTATGAAAATCAAGCACATATCCGTAGCAGCCGTTCTGGTATCTGCTATGTTGTTCAGTTCCTGCGTGGTTACCCCCGATGGGCACTATGCCCCGTATGGTACTTATAGTGTATCCACGAATGGGTACAACACGAGCGTGGCCTGGACGAATGCCAGCTATGATGCCAATGGTTTCCCCATTTTCGGTTATTCCTATGGCCGCCCGGTGTATGGTTATACGGAAGCCGGTGTGGCGATTTTCACGGTAGCAGCTCTCACGGCTCTGTGCTTTGTGCCGCGTTGGGCTCCCGCGCCCTGGTACCATGGGCACTGGCACTACCCGCCCCATTGCCATCGCGTAGCGGCTCCGCCCCGCCATCCGCACGGGCATGCTCCGGGTGTGCGCCCTCACGGTGGCATGAATGCACCCATCCACCGCAATCCGGCGCATGTGTTTAAGTCTCATCCCAAGCCTTCACATGGTCATCATGGCGCACCCCACCATGGCAACATGAACCGCCCGGGCCACAATGCGGACCGCCCCGACCACGGCAACATGAACCGCCCGAGCCACAATGCGGGCCGCCCCAACCCCGGCAACATGAACCGCCCGGGCCACAATGCGGGTCGCCCCAACCACGGCAACATGAACCGCCCGGGCCACAATGTGAGCCGCCCCGACCACGGCAACATGAACCGCCCGGACCACAATGTGAGCCGCCCCAACACGGGCAACATGAACCGCCCGAGCCACAATGTGAGCCGCCCCAACACGGGTAGCATGACCCGCCCGAGCAATAACGTGAACCGCCCCAACATGGGCAGCATGACCCGACCGAGCAACAACGTGAGCCGTCCCAGCATGGGCAGCATAAGCCGTCCGTCCACATCGGTAAGCCGTCCCAGCATGGGCAGCATGAGCCGCCCCTCCGGTGTGTCTCGTCCTTCCGGCATGAGCCGTCCTTCCGGTGGTTCTCGCCCCTCCGGCATGAGCCGCCCCTCCGGCGGTGGTCGCCGCCGCTGATGGCTTGCCGCACATTTGTACCATAACAAGAACAAGGCAGTGAGTTCCGGTGTGAACTCACTGCCTTGGTGCTTTTCCGACCGGTCAAACGGTCTCAGAGCTGTTTGCCGAAGGCGAGTCGGTCATACTGCTCGTT
>JAZRRO010000076.1:0-53720 GCA_045650805.1 Akkermansia sp. | reverse complement strand
CCCATCGTCATTGGCATCCACGAAGTCGATGGCGGCGCGGGTGCCCACGTCTATCGTGGCGCTCTTGCCACCTGCCATGCAGGTGAGCAGGCCGGCATCGCTCCAGTAGCCCCCCTCGGCGGCGGTGAACACACGCACCGTACCATCGGCCAGGCCGATGAGCATTTCTGCCACGCCATCGCCCGTCACATCGGCCAGGCGCACAATAGCGCCCTGGCAACCCTCTGCATCCAGGGTGAGCGGAGTATCGGCAGCAGTTTGAGCGTAAATGAAGGAGGCATAATCAGCCACTTCGGCCGTGCCCTCATTCAGGTAAATGCGCACCTGGCCCTTGCTATTGGCATTCTCGCCCACCAGCATGTCCAGCAAGCCATCGCCATTGTAATCCACCAGCGTGGGGGCGGCATAAACGGTACCGGCCACCGCATCCAGCACCACGGGGGCGCTATAGCTCGGTGTGGTGTCGCCCATGGCCACACCCTGGGCATCCTTCACCATGCCATCGGCCAGACGCAGCGTGGCCTTTTCGCCATCGGCCACACCGGCCACGGAGCCGGTCCACGTCAGCGTGTGGGTCGTGGCATCGTAGCTGAAGGAACCGTTGCTCAAATCAATAGCACCGGAAGCCGCGGTCAGGCGCAGCGCGGCTGCCCAATCGGAGCAGCTGGCTGCCTCGCTGAATACTACGCGCAGCACCAGCTCATCGCCCGTGCGATTGGCTTCGACCGCGCTTACAGAAAGCGTACTCTTCTGCGGCACATAAGTTGAGCTTGTCATCGACTCGGCGGGTATCATCTCCACCAATGCCTCCGCATTGCCGGCATAATCAATACCCTGAGCAAAGAATGCGTAGGTATGCTCACCCTCTGCCACGCTATAGAGCGCACCCGTGGCGGCAATGCCATTCTGCCACAGCTGCCACTCCCCACCATCGATGGATACGAAGATGTTGTAATAATCCACGCCGCTGCCCACATCGCTGCCCTCCCAAGCCACGTACAAGTAGCGAGAGCTGCTTGTATCAGCCATGCTCTTCACCACAGCCTCGGGAGCATCCACATCAAACGTGTATGTAAGCGTCGGTGTTTCGATGGGTTCGTTATAGTCAAACACAATGCTTGCTTGAGCCTTGATTTCCGTACCCGTTGTAACCGTGGACTTGGGCGTCACATAGTAGTACACACCACCATCGCCTTCCGGCGGGTTGTAGTTCGGAGCCAACAGACCTGTGAAAGGATCTGCCACAAAATACCCTGTTTCCGGGTCAATAGCAGCAAACTCCCAGGTCACGATACCGGTGTCAGCATCGAACCATGCATTCACATCCACCCACACGCCCAATGTATCAGTCCAGTCCAGACGAGCATTGTAGCGCTGGACATCGCCCTCTACGGTGATGTAGTTACCGGCAATTGTCATATCGCCCAGTCGGAATGTGCTGTAATCATACGCGGCATCAATCTGCTGCGTAATGATGACCTGAGCGGCATGGGCAATATTCTCCTCCGGTTTGTTTTCACACACAATCTGGAACTGCATCTCCTGCGGTGCTATCCATCCAGCAGAACCATACCCCGCAGGGCCGTAGATATCATTCGGATCGTATGATTCATAGGTCTTATCAGGCAGTTTGGCTGCAGGAGCATACTTTGTAGGATTAGCGGCCGGGCAGTTGGGAAACGTCGGTATGGCAAAATCAATCAACTTGAATACAATCGTTTTCAAACCAGAAGCTACTGAATTAAGAACGCCTTCCGTTTCAAGATTGCCTACTATGTTGTTATATTGATTTTCCAAATCAGAGCTCACATCATTTGGCAAAGACCAATTATCCGCATCTAGCTCCATTTGATAAACATGAGTCTCATATTCTCCTGCTTCATTTATTTCCATCTGGCCCTCGTACGTGCAAATGACCGCCTCTCCAACCTCTTGAAGATGCACATTGCTAATACTATCAGTTGTGCTGTGAATAAGAGTCGGAGATGCCCACATGCCATCGACTGTCAAAACAGAAGTGTAAATTTCATAAACACCATCCACTTTTCGAATCCACGCCATGATATCTCGATTACCATAAGCTAAAGTCGATTTTGAAACTACACCACGCGAAGCTTCTTCTATTAACTCTGTATTCAAATGGCGAATTTCTCCATCTTGGTATATTAAAGAACCAATAGACTCAGAAGATTCCAGCGTGTCCGCCATCACCAAAAATTGCTCCGCCGTATACGAACCTTCTGTCAACGTAAGACCATTTAAACTATATTCATACAGGAAAATAACCCCATTTGAAGCAGATATATTACCGCTAATTGACTCAATATACAAATCATCGCTTATAGCACCGTCTCCCCAGTAGGCTGACATATCGGAAAAATCCACACTTTCAGGAGATAAGAGAACTGCTCCACTTTGACTATCGTTGATGTAATATTCCATCTCTACATCGTCATCTCCACCCACGCGCAATGTGACGATTTCCGATGCAAGAGCTACGCTGTAATCTTCGACTTGTCCTTCGTGTTGATCAAGCGCACCTGTATAACTTCCTCCATTGCGCTCGGTCGTTTTCACCACGTCGAAATCCCAATCCCAGCCATCATCTTTATCATAAGCTACATTAATGACAATTCCTTTTTTCTTCCAAGTGAGACGCACCGACAAATTACTGAAACCTTCAAAATCCTTATATTTTCCATTTTGGAACTTAAATTTCAGACCAAACGACCCATCAAAGGGATTTTCGTCTGTATTCTTTAAAAATCTCGCCGCTTTCTCCTTTCGCTCTACGGATGTTACAGCAGAAATGGAGATAAAGGTATTCGTCCACAAATCGATTTTTTCATTAGTTGCGGTCAATCCTTCATTTCCCAATTCCAGTTTTACGCCCAAAATAAGTTTATAACCTATCAAATCAAAAAACTTAACTAGAGCATCGCACATCTTCACAATTCCTTTATATGCGTATTGTGCAACTTTAAATGAAAGAAGCCCACCACCACATATTGCCGCACCTACCCCAAGGATTGCGCCCACTGTAGCGCCTAGCACATACTTTAACGCCGTATTATGCTGTGCCGTTATTGTATAACTGGATAGAGAGAACTCGTATGAATGATCCGGAATACCCGTCACCGGATTTACTTTTACAGTATACTCAATACTACTTGCCCCAGCTGAGAAGTTCGTTATCCAATTTTCACCCATTGAAAGCTCGGCTCCAAATGACAAACTACCAGAATAAGTATATGCACAATCACCTTCATACCCTTGCTTGTAAGTAGCACTCACACTTACGCCAAAGGACACGCTTCCCAATTCGAATATCTTCCACGTCTTGGTAAGTGTCTGTTCCAAACCAGTTGTTTCTTCTGGTGTTTCTTCCTGATTTTGCCAAAATAAAGCTAGAGACCCATCTATTTCAGCAACGGCCATTTCACACTCGTCAAGCCCTGCCGCCAGCTCTTTGCCATACACATAAATTCCCCCATCACCTCCTACGGTCATTCCTTTAATCTCACTCAAACCACTGAGTTCAGTTAAACTAACCGTAGTTGAAGAGGTACCATCCTTCACCAACTGAACGTATGTACGATCATCCTCATCCAACCAAACGATGGCAATGTACCCTAATGCATCTTGCGCGACCCAATATTGTTTTACTTTCTTTTCACAATCAAGTTCTATCAGGCTCCACTCCGTTCCAATCAATTCAGCAAAAACAATATTGCCGTTTCTGACGAATGTTCTATATACCTCACCTTGAGAACCATTGAAGTATTGTAATGATTCATAATCAATCGTTGTTTCATAGGGCTGAGCCACCAATGCATCATGCTCAACATCCCCATTATCCACAGTAAGGGGGGTAAACGGAAGTTCTCCCTCCTCAGAATAGTCTCCAACTTGTACCTCAGAAGGAATCACATAATATGTATTTCCTTTTTCCAGATTCCAGAATGAATAATTTCCGTTCTGATCTGTTTCTGTTTCGGCAACCAACGTCAATTCGCCATCTACCAATTGATACAAATAAACGCCCCAGCCCTGCTCTACAGTACTTCCGTCTTCGTATTGAGCATGGCCAAAAATTCGGTATGAGGGGACATAATCAGGATGATTCTCCATCATGTATGCCGTAAGCGCAGACAAATCATCCGTTTGTTTAAAGTCATTCTGAACGGAAATGCTCTGCATATCCTGGATGAATGAGACAAAATCGCCCACGGTCGAACCGATGCGAGGCTGCATATCGCCCCACCAAGCAGTCCAGGTAGCATCATCACAGGCGGTCGGACGCAATGCACTAGCAAGTTCATCCCAACGTTCTTTGGTGATTTCGGTTGCATCACCCGGCTGAAGCACCCAAGCCTGAATCTCACCTTCATCATCGCGATGAGCTTTGATGTACACCTTCACCTTACCACTTTCACCGGCTTCAAGCGTAAAGGGCGAGTCATCCGCATTGCCAACCATGAACAAGAGGGCCGAGCGATCTCGCACCTTGGCATCTTCATAGCCGTAGTACATGGAAAAGTCGTCATCCGAGTGGTTGAGCAAAACAATAGCATTCTCCAAATCATAACCGGAAACATTTTTGACAGAGAGATCGGTTTTCCACACGTACCCCACGCGAGAATAAGCGGCACCGCTCCATTCGTTCATGCCATTGTAGAATTTCAGCTGCAAAGAATCCGCATAAGAGACAACGGAGAACGGCTGTTGCAGGACAAACGTCTCACCTGACGCAGACTGCGCGTGCAGGTGCAGTTGCGTTCCACCGGGGAGGCTTCCCGCAGGAAGCACAAATACAGTTTTTGCCTCATACGAACTCACCACGTTCAACTGGACAGGCTCGTAGCGATTACCGGCATCATCCTGCAGCCAAACGACCATGTCCTCTGTAAATTCCGAGCCATACAGCGTAATCGTAGCGCTGTTTCCTGCGGACACCGAATACGAGGATGCGTTGAGCACAGAGAACGGCATACGCTGAAGGCTCGTTTGATGAGAGCCAACATTTTTGGGAGACATCTTGATGTAATAGCTCTGCCCGGCTACTGCATTGAAGTAAGCCAGGCGGGCATCTCCCTGCGACACAAGATTACAAATGGAGTTTTGACCGATGTTATTCTTATCCGTTGAAATGGAGACGGAAGAAATACCATCACCTATCTGCAATGCCATGGTGCCATCGGCGGTGGCAGTATACACATAGTAAATTTCCTCATTGAGAGATGAAATATTGCTGGTATGCACACCCATGGGATGTTCTTCCACATCCACAAAAAGGGCCGAACCCACGGCAGAAATATTGTTATATTCATCACCTTCATACAGAGAAGAGCTCATGTCAGATTTGACGAAGACATAGTACTGCCCGGGCGTCAGGTCACGCAAGAGGGCTGTGACCGAAGCCGTGTAAGACTCTCCGGTCTGAAGTTCTTTGTTCTGCTGGGAGGCTCGGCCAAAGAGGATGGCTTCATCTTCATTCCACTCAGCCGTTTTGCAGAGATAAATGCTATCCTGCCAAGAGCCCTTGGCAAGGCCATCACCGCTATTAACAACGGAGTAGGAAATCGTGGTATAGCGGCCCAGCTGATTATCGCTGAACTCTACGGTATCAGCCACTTCCAAATCCGGAGAAGAAACGTATATCTGATGCACGTAATCTTCTGTCATGGAGATACCGGACTCATTGCATACGGAATCATCTACACGAACAGTATACATACCATTCTCAGTAGCTGCGTCAAAGTATGCACGGTAGAAGATATTGCCCTTGATGCCGGTCTGGGTCAATTCCTTAATGTCGATTTCATCCCCATTGACATCGAAAAGGTGAACGACATCAGCTGAGATAGAGGTAGCATCAAGCACCTGATCAAAGAAAATATCCACATAGGTGAAATGCCCCGTCACCGTCGTATTGGGACGCAACATGGCAATCTTCGGTGCATCGATAGCCAGGCTGTAGTATGTGATATTTTCTGCGCTACCCTCATGAGCGGCATAGCTGTTGCCGTCGATGTCTTTCAAGCGCTCATTGGCTTGTACGGTGTATTGCCCGTGTGCCAAAGGCTCTATGTGTAGAGTCACCTGCTTGCCTTGCACTTCGTATGAGCGGACGGAAACCAGATTGCCGTTCTCATCCAGTAGCTGAATGCTCTGAGCATTCACCGTTGAAGCATCAATCTCGCGATTGAAGCTAAGAATCAGTTTGGTAGCTGCATCAGATACGCGATGCAGACCATACATCCGGGCATCAAAGGAGAAGCCCTGAGCAGGAGGAACAGATAAAACGTTAGAAATCAACACTCTGTCCGCAATATAACCATCAATCTTGCTGACGATTTCGTCAAGATCTGTCGTCCCCCAATAGTTGCCGGACAAATCAATCAACTCACCTTCAGCCAAATCTCGCAAGACAACATTGGTCTGGGAAAAATCATTCCCCGTAATAGTCAACGGCGCAGAATCAACATTGACAATCAGGGTGCTGATACCCGAGGTACCTTGAACCACAGCCGAAGCACCCTTACCAATGGTGACAGACTTGGCATCATGTACACTATCTACCAGGGTCAGTGTGCCATTAGCCAGGATTTCATTGAATACAGCCACCCCGGAAAGAGAGACAGTCGCGCCACTATCGATGACAAGCCCGCCTTGGGTAGCCTTAAGCTGCCCTCCAGTCATGTTGAACACACCCTTGCTGTTGACAGTCACCGAGCCCTGAGGCAACACAAGATTTGCGTTGCTCAACTTCAGCGCACCATTTGACTTCACGGTAATGTAAGAATAATTCTTACTGCTTACCAATGCATCGGCACAAGTCTTGTTATCTGCCATCAAGGTACCGGAAATGGCAATATCCTGGCTATTCAATTCCCACTTTACCCCCTCCGCAAGGGTGACAACTGCGCCGGATTTAATCGTGACGGTACCGGCCAGCACATAGCCGGACGGGAGCAATGACGCGGGTGTTGCAGCAAACTGACTGGTCGCCAATGTGCCGGAAAGACCGATGAAAGCATTTTCCGCAGTGGTAGAACCAATCAAACTGATCAGTTGTGCCGTATCGCCGGTGAAATTGTTGCACAAACGCAACGTTTCTGCAGCGTTGAACGTATTTCCGCTTCCGCTCACCGAAGAAGCCGAACTCACGTACACGCAACCATCAAACGTGTTATTCTCAAAGACGCAGGTACCATAAGCCTGCACTTCGCTCTCAACCTTGACACCGGAGAGCTCAACAGAAGCCCCCTGATTTACCTGCAAGCCACCGGAGGACGCAAGAAGCGTGCCCCCGGACATGGTCATTTCGGCTCCGGAGTAGAGCAATACAGAGCCTTGAGGCAAATTCACGTTGGCGTTAACCAGCGACAGAGAGGCACCATTGTTCACATAAACAGATGCGCCATTAACGGCACTCACCAAAGCATCTGACTCAGCCTCGTTGTTTACCGACAACGCACCCGAAACGTACAACTTCTTGCCATTCAAGTTCCACTGCACACTATCCTCCATAGAGGCAGTGGCCGTTGAAAGAATCGTGACATTGCCGACAAATTGATAGCCACCGGGCAGCAATGTTTCAGGCAGTACAGAGAATGTACTATCGGCGATATTACCTACGATGGAAATATAGGCACCAGTAGCAGATACAGAGCCAATAAGCGGCAACAAATCTCCTGTGTTCCCGGTATAACCATTAGTCAGCCGGAATACCTCTGCAGAACTGAACATGTTGCCGGAGCCACTTACGTCAGCGCCATTGCTCATCTGAATGTAAGTAGAGAACGTATTGCCGGTGAAAACAGCTGTACCGGCAATATCCACAACGGCTTGCACATCTACCCCTGAAAGGGTCGCACGCCCCCCCTGCTCTATGAGCACGCCGTCCCCCACGGCAGACAAGCTACCACCGGTCATCGCCATGATACCACCATCACAAACCTTCACGCATCCCCAGTCCAACTGAATGTTGGCATTGCGCAATTGCAACAGGCCAGCCTCGGCAATGACAATATCCGACAGCTTCTGATTCGAAACCAGAGCATCTGCATTTTCTTCATTTTCGGCAATCAGCGTACCATCAATCGTCAAATCATGATTGTACCCCAAATCCCACTTGACGCCCTCTTCCAATGTCACCGTGTTATTCTCAGCAACTGTTGTATTGCCCACCAGCTCATAGTTCTGAAGGATGCCATCGATTTCCGCAGCGTACGAACCTTCATACAGCATGCCGGAGAGGCGGTTGCTGTTATGGGGTGAAGCCGTCAACCAGCCGGATATCGTCACCTTGGACGAGGTGTAACCAATAATCTTGGAAGCGATATCATCGAGAGAATCTACATCCTTCCCCCAATAGTTACCGGAAAGATCAATCTTGTTACCGCTATACTGGCTGAGGTCAATAACGGTGTTGCTGAAATCATTGTTTGTAATACCGGAAACCGTGACTGCGCCGGAGAGCACAAGTGTAGTGATACCCGTGGTGCCCTCAATCGTGGCACTGGAGTTTGCTTCCAGATGAACGGCCGCAGAATGGATGGTATCCCGGAGCACCAATGTGCCGCTGCTGACGATATCATTGCGCACTTCAACGGCAGTCATGGTTGTCTCGCCCAAGTTCTGCCAACCATCGGATGCAGCAAAAACACCACCTTCCATGGTTGCCATGCCACCATCCCATACCACGATATCGCTGTTGCTTCCTTCGAATCGAATACTGGCGTTTTTCAGAGCAAGCTCACCCTGTACAGCAATGCGTACATAATCCTCGGTGGAGACAAAGGCCTCCTGCACATTGTCAAACTCTGCTTTTATCGTGCCATCCACGAAGAAGCCATTGTGCAATTCGCTGGCGACACAAGAGAAAAGATAACCATCACTCCATATATCAACCATTCCATTTTCCCCCACCATCTTTTGAAGGTTACCTTCATAGAGGTAATCATATATACTGCTATATGTCGACACGGTTCCACCACCACCGCTAATATTGACCGATACCCCCTCATCTAAGGACAAGCTACTCCCGTATTGCACCCAGTTGAAAGGCAAAGGAGAGTATTCGGGAGAATGATAGTATTGCCCATATTCGTCCAATTCGTCTTGCCACCCATCAACACGATATTCCAAAGTATTCAATGCATCCCACCCGCGAAGAGAGATATTATCCCATATTTGAGAGGGATTTGAAATTTCTACGTAGGGATTCGCAGATTTTACCTCACTTATCACATCAAGTACGTAAGACACATTCTCGAGGTAATCCATCGATTCAATGGTAGCAAGTTTGTCGGAAAGCATCACATTTCCACTACCGGTTATCTTATCCGTGTAATAATTGACGGCAAAACCTCCGTTGATTTCACAATCGATCAAATCAATGGTCGCATTCCAAGAATTCGTGATTAACCCGTTAATGGTGGATTTGGAGACTTTGACATCTGCATATCGAGCTATAAGTTCCCCATCAATTTGAGACTGGGTGATAACAGCGTTGCTATAGTACATGTCAACCTTGCCCTGCACTCGCGTCCCATTCAAATTGATGAGTGAATCATCTGATGAGTAGGAAGACGTAATATTGCCGGTTACAACAGCATTTGTCGCATTGTATACTGAGTTTTTTCCATTCAGATAAACAGAACCCTTCAGCGTACCACCGGTTTGGTTCACCACAACTTCGGAAGCATCCAACTGCAACTTTCCGCCACACAAATCAATGTTGGAATTGGTCAATTCTAATTCGCCACCGGCTTTCACCACCAAATTACGCTGAGACGATGCAATGAGGGCATCCGTCAGCGTCTCATTGACGATGGACAATTTGCCGGATACAGTCAGGCTCCCTGCAGACCAGTCAACAGACACCCCGGGCTCAATGATGAGATGCTCACCGGCATCAACATTAGTTGCCCCCATCATTTCTGTATCCTCGGTTACACGATACGGGATACCCAAAGCATCAAAGCCCAACACGCTGTTGTTGATACCGCAAGCAATAGTGATATAGGCAGTGTCAGGATGCTGCACCTCAACCTCCAACAAGCCAATGTACACATTGGGGGAATCAACAACCAACACTTCTCCAATGCCGGTCAGGATATTATTGGAGCCAATCACCGATACCCCCTCAGAAATAATCAGTGATTCCAACACCATGTTGTCCATCCGTACCTCACCGGCGATGTTCAAGGCACCACCGGAAAGCAACACCGGATTATTTTCAAAATTCACAATACTCGTGCGCGAGTCCACGACTACATCAGACTCCAGCTGCACCGTTTGCCCCGCCAGATGTTCGGCAAATCGAATCTCGGTTCGATTGGGGCCGGAATATGCAGCAATAAGCTCTAACACGTGGCGCAAGCTTCCTTCTCCACTATCATTGGTGTTGGTGACGGTAAATACTTCCGTGCCGGCAAACTCGCCATCCAGCTCACCCAGGTACACATAATCAGCAAAATCGCCCAGACGAGCCATGACCACCTCGCGGGATGTTGTTCCCCAGCTATTGCCGGACAAATTGATTTTACCGCCTGCATCCACATCCAAAATAGTAATGGACGTATTGGAAAAATCATTCCCGGTAATATTCACATCTCCGGCAAGCAACGAAATTCGTAAGTCTTCGATATCCGTCTTGGTTATGTTAGCATTCGCTCCAGAATTAACAATAACAGGCCCATCAACCTGAATTGAATCCAGCTTCAATGTTGCTCCGGAGTTGACGGTTACGCCTTTCTTTGTGGCCAACACACCGGATTTCATATCAAGAATCGCAGATGATGACAAAGTCATTGAGCTAGTTGTTGCACCGAGCAAATTAATGTTGGCATTTTCCAGCAGAATGCTACCGGAAGTCTTGTTCCAGGAACACGATTGACCAATCAAAGCTGTGATAGCATCCGCGTTTGACTCAAACTCCGCTTTGATGAAACCCTGGTCGCTGGATATAGAACTTATCATTACCTGCGAACCTTCGGAGATATTCAATACGCTGCCGGAATTACCGCCGGTGTATAAGTATCCGACATGGTCCAATCTGTCAGGCGGAGCCATCGTAGTCACCGTAGCATTAGAAGCAACGGAAAAAGCGATGTAGGGATTACTTGCTGTAACCGATGAGATGAAAGACCATACATCAGAAAAACTCCCGGCATAGTCATCCAGCATCAGCATCCGATTGAAGATGAATGTATTATTAGAGCCTTGAACCTTATCAGAAAAAGATTCACCAGCGCCAAGCAGTACAGTTACACAACCGTCAAATGTGTTTCCGGTTGCAGTCAATGTACCACCATTGCTGATAATCGTTTCGGAACACACGGTACAATTCGTAAAAGTCACATCACCATATGTCGAAATGGTTGCATCCACCTGCACACCATTCAATGAGATAGAGCCGTAGCTTTCAATACCTTCATAGGTGAAGTATTCAAAATATGGTTCCACAACCAAGCTACCGCCGACCATGGACAAGGACGCACCGGAATCAAGATATATTCGGTTGGAAAAGTAGGGAGATGAGTACGGAGAATGCTCATGATTATCAGTCTGCGCATTTAACACGATATTAGCATTAACAAGATCCAATGCACCACCTACCGACATCATGACGTACGGGCAATCAGAATAAATGAGATTTGCCTCCGTTGTAAAGTGCGCAATCAGCTCAGAATCACTATCAATATGAATGGGTTGGTACTGGTAGTAATAGTAATCATACGTAGGATACGATGTATCATATCCTGCCATATAGAAAGAACCACCATCCTCTACCGTCACAGTAGCGCCGGATATCTCAACAGAATCAGGATATCCGAAATCAACATTGGAATATACATAAACGAGCTCACTAATGGTCGTGTCTTCGTAATAATAAGGCATAACAGAAAGGATGTGTTGAATGAATCTGGGCAGAGCGATTGGCGCGCGCATACACGCGCACGAAAGATAATGATTAAGTCTAACATACAGCGCCACCAAGTCAAGGAAATAGTCCACACAACATGACAAGTACAAGGAATATCAACAAACGCGGAAAACAAGGGGCACGTTCAAACATTTCATCCATACAAAGCTCACATTAAGCTTTCTATTGGGGGTGAAATATGGTAGAATGGGGTGGCGGCCGTTCATACCGCCGGTAAAACTTATGAGTGATCCTAGCAAATTCCGCAATCTGGCCATCATCGCACACGTAGACCACGGTAAAACCACTTTGGTGGACCAACTGTTGAAGGCAGGTGGCACCTACCGCGAAAATCAGGAAGTGCAGGAGCGCGCGATGGACTCCATGGATTTGGAGCGCGAGAAAGGCATCACGATTAAGGCGAAGAACACGTCCATTCACTGGAATGGCTACACCATCAACATTGTAGACACCCCCGGCCACGCTGATTTCGGCGCCGAGGTGGAGCGCGTGATGAAGATGGTGGATGGTGTAATCCTGGTGGTGGATGCTTATGAAGGCCCGCAGGCCCAGACCCGATTTGTGCTGCGCAAGGCTCTGCAGGAAGGGCTGCTGCCCATCGTGGTCATCAACAAGATTGACCGCCCGCATGCCGACCCGATGAAGGTACACGATCAAGTGCTGGAACTGCTGATGGATTTGGATGCCACGGATGAGCAATTTGAGGCTCCCTTTGTGTATGGCTCTGCCCGCGATGGCTACTTCATGAACAGCCCGGAGAATGAGCCGCCTGTGGATTGCACCCCCCTGCTCCACCAGATTATCAAGCACATCCCCGCACCCAAGAATGCAGACCCGGATGGTCAGTTCCAGATGCTCATCTCCAACATCGACTGGGATGACTACGTGGGCCGCGTGGCGGTGGGGCGCATCAGCCGCGGCAGTGTGAAGAAGGGCGACACCCTCTACCTCCTGCGCCAGGATGGTACCCGCACGCCGGGCAAAGTGACCAAGATTTTTGAATACAGCGGCTTGCAGACCACCGACTCCACCGTGGGCTCCGCCGGCAACATCATCGGCCTTTCCGGGTTCGAGGATGTGGACATCGGCCAGACGCTGACGGGCGACCCCGAGGGCGAAGCGCTGCCTTTCGTGGAGATTGAGCCCCCCACCGTGCAAATGGAGTTCAGCATCAACGATGGTCCCCTGGGTGGCAAAGACGGCAAGAATGTGACCAGCCGCGTGATTCGCGACCGCCTGATGCGCGAGATGCGTACAAACATCTCCATCAAGGTGGAAGACACGGATTTGGCCGGTGTGTTCATGGTCTCTGCCCGTGGCACGATGCAGATTGCCATTCTGGTGGAGCAGATGCGCCGCGAGAACTACGAGGTGCTGGTCTCCCGCCCCAAGGTGATTACACGCGAGATAGACGGCGTGCGCTGCGAGCCGTTTGAAACAGTATACATCGAAGTACCGGATGAATGCGCCAACGGCACGGTGCGCATTCTGGGCAACCGCCGTGGTATCCTGGAAAACATGGAAACCAAGGGCACCGGGCGTACCTACATCCAGGCCACCATTCCGACCCGCGGTCTCATCGGCTTTGAGTTCGAGCTGGTGAACCTGACGAGCGGCCATGGTATTTTCTCCCACTTGTTCAAGGAATATGCACCCTATGCAGGCGAGATTGTGACACGCCAGAGCAGCACGTTGGTATCGATGGAAAGCGGCATTGCCCGCCCCTACGCACTGCAGGCCATGGAAGAACGTGGCTCGCTCTTCATTGCCCCCGGCGATGAGGTGTACGAGGGCATGATAGTGGGTGAAAATCCCAAGCCCATCGATATTCCGGTGAATCCCACCCGCGAAAAACACCTGACCAACCACCGCTCTGCCACAAAGAACGATTCCATCCAGCTGACGCCGCCGCGCGTCTTCTCGCTGGAGCGAGCTATCGAATACATCGAACCCGATGAGCTGGTGGAGGCCACGCCCCACTTCATCCGCATGCGCAAGCGCATCCTGGATGCCACGGCACGCAAGCGCGCCGCCTACCAGATGCAGCAATCCTGAAGCTGAACACTCCTTATGTGGCAAGATTTCCTCAACTGGTGCAGCGCCGGCGGGCTGTATGTCCTTGCAGGTATTCTCTTCCTCGCCGGGTATGTGGGGGCGGTGCTCCCCTACCCCGGTTGCTTTGTCACCTTGCTGGGGTGCGGGTGCTTGGTAGCAGCCGGTGATAGCGGAGCTACAGCAGAATTGGGCTGGGGGTTCTGGATTGTCCAAATCCTGCTGGCCACCTTCGGCACTTTTGTGGATAATATCACCACAGCACTGGGTGCCAAGGCGCTCGGTGGCAGCCGCGCCGCCTTCTGGTGCAGTATGTTGGGCCTGTTCATCGGTGCGTTTTTCTTCCCTTTCGGCCTTATTATCTGCCCCTATCTTGCAGCGTTTCTGGCAGAGATTATCTTTGCCCGCAAAAACGTGAAAGACGCAGCCAAATGTGGCTTGGGTGCCACCTTGGGCGTGTTGTCCGGTGCAGTGTGCAAAATCATCGTCTCTACTATCATGATGATTCATTGCATCATTGCGCTTTGCATATAATCCCCCTCACGTCAGAGCGTGCAAGTGGGCCAACGTGCGCTGACGTGCCATCAATTAGGTGTCTTGCGGTCTAACTTGCCTTGAAACAGGCGGAATTTCATGCAAAATGCAGGCATGTCCCGCAACCACATGATTACTTTCCGCTGTCTCCCGGAACTCTTCATCCGACTGGAACGCTTTGTCCGCCTCCACAACATCGACCGCACCTCAGCGCTCAAGCTCGCACTGCATTTTTACTTGAACAAGACAGGCCATTGAGCATGCCCCAACCAAAAGGCATGCAACTGTGCATTCTTCCGCCTTGCAAGTGTATCAAAAATATGATAGCATGAACCAAGATGTCGGAGGACGCATACGAGCAGACTGAATTAGCACCGGAAAGCGAGCTGGAGCAATATGCAGCGCGCACGCGGCGCAGTCTCATTCTGCGCTTGCAGGATTGGCAAGATCAGAAGAGCTGGGATGAGTTCTACCGCACCTACTGGCGCTTGATTTATGCCGTAGCCATCAAGGCCGGGCTCAAGGAGCATGAGGCCTGGGATGTGGTGCAGGAAACCGTGCTGACCATCGCCAAGCAAAGCCGCAAAGGCATGTACAACCCGGAGAAAGGCTCATTCAAATCCTGGCTCTGGAACATCACCCGCTGGCGTATCAATGACCAGTTCCGCAACCGCAAGAAGGACGCTTCTGTGCTGCAAGCTGCGCCGGAGACGGGCTATGACCCGGTCAATGAAATCCCCGATGCCGGGCACGAAAGCTTTGACAGCATCTGGGAGAGAGAATGGCAGAGCAACATCATGAAAGCCGCCATCGAGCGCGTGAAGATGAAGGTTTCTCCCCGCCAATTCCAGATTTTTGATTACAATGTGCTGCGTGGCATTCGCGCCAGCGAGGTGCGCCGCAAGTTGGGAGTGAGCATTGCACAGGTGTATCTGGCCAAGCACCGAGTGGGCTCACTACTGCGCAAAGAGGTAGAATTTATCCGCGCTCAAGGAGAGAGCAAACCATAATCTGCGACACCAAACTGATTTTTTGTTGCAACAGCTTATCGTTTCCGGGGTTTATTGGTAAGGTATGCAAGAAGGTGTGCAGAACAGCGATGACGCTCGAGACAAAGAGCTGATGCTCCTGCTGCGCCGAGATAAGAGCGAGCAAGCCATGCGCGAACTGATAGCACGCCACCAACAGGCTGTGTTTGCTTTTGCTTACCGCATGCTGGGCAATACCGCCGATGCAGAGGACATGACGCAGCGTACCTTCATCCGCGTGTGGAAAGCAGCGGATTCCTACGAACCGGAAGCGCAATTTTCCACTTGGCTGTTCACGATTGTGAAGCACTTGGTCTACAACGAGAGCCGCCGCCGCCAGAGAAAGCACTCCGTCTCGCTGAACGAATACGAAGAGCATTCACCCGCCCTGCTCCAAGACAAAGAAAACGCCGTTTCTCCGCATGATGCGCTGCTGCAGCGCGAGCTCAGCGAGCAGGTCAACAAGGCCATTGCCTCCCTGCCGGAAAAAGCCCGCATGGCTATCCAGCTGCGCCGCTTTCAGGACATGAGTTACGAGGACATTGCCCATATTCTGGATACGAGTGTCTCCGCTACCAAGAGCCTCATTTTCCGCGCCCGACAGCAACTCAAGGAATTGCTCAGCCAATACCTGTAAGCGAAAATATTGCCAAATTGTGGCAACGTGGTAGGGTGCATTGTGCAGTTCATTGCCCCACATCGCACAAAAAAAGCACCGCTTGGCGGTGAGGCCAAGCGGTGTTGAAGAGAATGGTGTCTTCCCTGAAATCAGGAGGGGATTTCGTTGTCGGGGTAGATGAGCTCCTTGGGAGCGGGCTTGATGGACTTGATGGTCATCTTGACCTGCTCGCCACCCATGGTCACGGGCAGACGGAGGCTATCACCCACCTTGTAGCCCAGAAGCTTGGAGCCCAGACGGGAGCTGTAGGAGATGACGTGTTCCTCGGGGATGGAATCCCATGCACCCAGGATGGTGTAGACCACTTCTTCGCCCTTGTCGGTCACGAAGGTAACCTGCGTACCCATGCCGGTTTCATCGCAAGACACGTTGCGGAAATCGGTCGGCTCGGCCTGAGCCAGCAAGCGGGAAAGCTCTTCGGAGCGGCGCAGCAACACCTGGCGAGTAGCCTTGGCATCCTGGTAACCACCATTTTCGCGAAGGTCGCCTTCAGCGCGGGTGATTTCGAGGTCGTGCTTGTTCTTGGGAATGCGCACGTTGATGATATCCTCGTACTCAGCCTTGCGGGCAGCGAAGGAGCGGAGAGACACAAACATGCTCTGCTTTTCCTTGACCTGCGTGCGGGAAAGCACGATTTCCTGCAGGCTGGGGTGCACCTTCATCATGTTGGCAAGCAAGAGGTTGCGATCCAAATCCGGCAGCACGGAGGAGTCATACAGAGACTTGGCAAAGGGACGAGCTTCCAGCTCGGAAATGCCAGTCACCAGGTCGGGAGCCAATTCCTTGTCATCCACCAGCAGGTTACGGAGACGCAGGGCGCGGTTGGGGCCACCATCGGCGCTGTCGCGTTCGATAGCGGTGATGATAGCGCTACCGAGAGCCATCTTGGTGCGGTCCACCACTTCCTTGGCCAGGCCGTTACGCTCGCGGCAAATCCAGATAAGCACCTCGGGGCTGAGAATCTGGCGGGAGATACCGTTGATGATGTCAGCAAAGAGCTGTTCCTTGCCATCCTTGGCGATGATGAAATCAGCAGCGGGAGCCGTCACCTTGGCACCACCGAACAAGAAGATGTTGGTGGCATAGGCCTGCCATGTCTCGGGATAGGCCTCGCACAGGGCATCATATACCTTGCGCTGGCGGGTGGGAGCAAGCTCACCGATGTAGGTCACAAGCTTCTCGGAGGTAATCGTTTGCAGCTTCTCGGCCAGCGTGACGAAAGTCTTCACGCCCTTGGCATCGAGAGCCACGGTCAGCTTCTCGCGAGCTTCCTCATTATTGCCCACGATTTCCAGGATTTCATCACGGATGATGATGAGCTCAAGCACGTGCTGGGGCTCGGTGTGGCCCTTTTCAATATCCTCCTCCATGTTGGAGATAAGAGAAGCCACGATGTCAAACTCGCCTTGCAGCGCGTCCATGTGAGCCAAATCGAGAATGCGCACGCAGGATTCCAGCGTGTTGGCATCCTCGTAGTCCAGCAGCAGAGCCTCTGCAGCGGAAGAAGCATTGCGGGTGGTAATCGTTTCACCACGCTTGGTGGGCAGGCGGAAGCGAGGAGTATCGCGCATGGCGATGCGGGCTTTCTCCCACCAGTTCTTCCAATTCTCCTCGGGGATGATACGGCCGCTGAGGAACTTCTCCAAATCTTCGGGCTGCATCTCCAGCACTTCATCCACACCTTCGCGCAGGGAGAGATTGTGCTCCAGCACATAGGCGATGAAATCAAGCACCGTATCCTTGCCTTCTGCCTTTTCGCGGCAGCCGGCGGGGTCATCATAGCATGTAATCAGGAAGTGCCCCTGGGGAACGGGAGTCAGCTGATTGAAAGCCAACTTCAAGCCCATCACATAGGAGGGGTTCTTCTCAAAGTGAATCTTAACCTTCTGCTTGGGCAGAGACCAAGCCTCTACCTTACCAACGCCCCACTCAGGGTGTATCACATACTGCCCCGGGGAAAACTTATCAAGTCGTGCTGCGAAATCTGCAGGAATCTTACCTGCTTTTACAAATTTTTCTAGGTCGCCGTGCATACGTGAGAACATATTAGCATAGATTACGTCAAGGTCAACCCCCGAATTATCCAAATTTTATTTTTTTGTCATTTTTTCTGCGCAGAGGGGACAAGATGAGGGAGCGAACACATTTTCCATTGCCTTTTGAAGAAAATGGTGTATACTGCCCGCGCATGCTCACCATCAAGAAACTGACCAAAGCACACGCCGGGCGCACCCTGTTTTACGAGACCGAGCTCATCGTGAACTGGGGCGAGCGCATTGCGCTGGTAGGGCCCAACGGAGCCGGCAAATCCACCCTATTCCGCATGATTCTGGGGCAAGACAGCCCGGATGAAGGCCAAATCATCATGGATGAATACGGCGTGGTGGGCTATCTACCGCAGGAAGCCGGCGACCCCAGCGACCGCACCGTACTAGAGATTGCCACCAGCATTACCCCGGAAATGGGCGAGGCCATCCGCACCCTGCGCGAATGCGAAGCCAAGGGCGACAACACCAGCGATGAGTATGCCCACGCCATGGACACCTTCATTTCGCACAATGGCTACCAGCTGGAGCCCAAAGCCAAGCGTATTTTGAAGGGACTGGCATTCAAGGATGAGGATTTCAACCGTCCTGCCCGCGAGATGAGCGGTGGCTGGGTCATGCGTGCTCACCTGGCACAGCTACTGGTAGCAGAACCGGATTTGCTGATGCTGGACGAACCGACCAACCACCTGGACCTGATGAGCTTGCTGTGGTTGCGCCGCTACCTGATGAACTACCCGGGTGCCATCTTCATGATTTCGCACGACCGCGACTTCATGGACGAACTGGTGGAGACCGTGTACGATATTGAAAACGGCGAACTGGTGCGCTACACCGGCAACTACACCCGTTTCCTGGAGCTCAAAGAACAGCGCTACGAGATTCTGCTGGCCGCCTGGCGCAACCAGCAGCGTGAAATCGCCCACATCGAATCTTTCATCGACCGCTTCCGCTCCGTGGCCTCCAAGGCTGCCCAGGTGCAAAGCCGAGTGAAGCAGCTGGAAAAGATGCGCCGCATCGAAAAGCCTCGCCAAGCTCGCCGCATGTTCAAGTTCATCTTCCCTCAGCCGCCGCGCAGCATGCAGCGCGTACTGGAGCTGGAAAAAGTGGGCCAAAGCTACGGCGAAAAGCGCATTTACAAGAACTTGGACCTACTCATCGAACGCGGCGACCGCATTGTGCTGGTGGGTCCGAATGGCGCCGGCAAATCCACCCTGCTCAAGATTCTGGCCGGTGTGGTTCCCATCGACGAAGGCCAGCGTGTACTGGGCACAACCACGCGCATCGGCTATTTCTCTCAGATGCGCTCGGAGAACCTGACACCCAACTTCACCGTGCTGGAAGAAATCATGAATGCCGACCCGGAACTGCGAGAGGAAGAAGCCCGCGCGGTGTTGGGCTCCTTCATGTTCCGCAAATTGGACTGCGAAAAGCGCGTTGAAGTGCTGAGCGGTGGTGAGAAATCGCGTCTGAGTCTGGTAAAATTCCTGGTTAATCCGCCGAACCTGCTGTTGATGGACGAACCGACCACCCACCTGGATCTCATGAGTGTGGAAGCGCTCTCCCAGGCACTGAAGCACTACGAAGGCACGCTCGTCTTCATTTCACACGATGTGCACTTCATCCGCTCCCTGGCTGAAAAAACCCTGCACATCTGCAACGGCACCGTCACCCCCTACGCCGGTGGCTACGATTACTATCTGGAAAAATCCGGTCTACTGGACAATCCGGATGCCATGGATGCCTGATACACCCATCTTCCCACAAAAAAAGCCCCTTCGGTTATATCCCGAGGGGGCTTTTTTTGCGATGGGCAGCATCAACTGCGCCCGCAGGTCGCAGAAAGCGCCTGTATCCACTCGCTTTGCGGCATGGCAGCAGCCTGCTCTGCGGTGAAAGGCATGCGCGGGCGCCAGTTGCAACCACCCTCTGTACCGGGAGTATTCAAGCGCACCGGCACATCAAACAACTCTGTCCACATCAACGCGGCATAAATGGAACGGCAGGCAAACAACGCCCTGTACAAAGCATCTTTGATACGTGGATTCCACGGCTGCACCGCTTCATCCAAGGGCAAATCTGCATAATCCCCCAGCCACGCCAGCACGCGCTCGCAATCTTTGCCGGAGCGAATTGCACAGCGCAGCTCCTCTCCGCTTTTCGTCACATCCTGCATCGCATCGCGCGCGGCCTGCACATAGCCGAACCACTCATTCCAATCATTGCACAGAGGCGGAAAATCGTGCGTAGCATAGGTAGCAAACGAGCATGGGTTGTAGGTAGACCCCTTGATAATACGCTGATACTCATCAATTTCCCAATGCGGAATCTTGAACCCGGCAATACGCAGGCGCGACAAATCAGGGCGCACATAATCCGGCACGCAGCCCAAATCCTCGCCCACCACACGCAGTCCGGGAGCTGCCTGCAACAAGCGGCTCAGCAAGCGGTCGCCCTGCATCAGGTTCGCGCGGCGGTCGGCCGCCTCCCAATCGGGACGCGGGCGGAACCCCGGACGCCGCCCATCACAACGGGCAGCAGCCTCATCCGGCGTCAGATTCAAGAACTCCGGGTTGCGGTCCGGCATCCATGGGAAGGCATAAATACGGTAAAAGCCCAGCACGTGGTCGATGCGATACATGCCGAAGATTTCTGCCAACTTGCGAATACGGCGATTCCACCAGGCAAAGCCGTCGTCCTCCATCACATCCCAGCGGTAAAGCGGGATGCCCCAATTCTGCCCCCACTTGGCCGTGAAAGGATCTTCTGCAAAATTGCCTTCTGCAGGGGCGCCACCGCTCCAGTTCATATCAAAGAGATGGCGCTCAAAGAACACATCCGAGCTGGCCACAGAAATCCCAATGGGCACATCACCCATCAGCATCACGCCGCGGGCATCTGCATGCGCGCGCACCAAAGCCCACTCGCGGGCACACAGCCATTGCAACCACTGCTGGTAGCGCTTCTGCTGCCGGGCCTGTTCGCTCTCGCATGCCAGTCGCCGTGCAAAATCAGCCTCCTGCACCGGCCACTGCCACCAGGCCGTCGTGCCAAAAGCAATACTGAGCACGCGGAAGGTTGCATAATCATCCAACCAACGGCCCTCTTTCTGCACCCAGGCATCAAACGCAGCTCGTTCAGTCTCCAGAGAGGGCTCCGTCAGGAAGCGGGCCCAGGCCTGCTCCAGCCAATATCTCTTATACGTGCGCACGCGTGCGTAATCCACCAAATCCCTGCCCCCCGGGAGCTGCAGCGGCGGCAAATTCTCCTGATACGGCGGCAGAGGGAGCGGCATCCCGGGCACGCGCTCCAGGGAAAGATACAACGGCTCCAGCGCAACCGAGCTGATGGCCGAATACGGCGATGGTGCGTCATCCTCCCCCAGCGCATTAACCGGCAGCAGCTGCAGGAAGCCCACCCCGTGGTTCGCAGCCCAGTCAATCCACTGCTCCAACGCAGTCAAATCGCCAATACCACCATCATTTTCACGCCGCAAGGAAAAGAGCGGCATCAACACACCTGTAAAGCGTCGCTTGAGCATAGTCCTATTCGCGCCAATCTATCACAACCATCCCCTCGCAGCAATGAGAAACCATCTTCCCTGTGCATTTTTTTCAGAAGATAAATCTGGATGTCACACATAACGAAAAAAACAGCAGTTTTTACTTGAATTCTCACGTCTCTTGTGATAGTAGCAGACAAACATTTTCATGCAATGGGTTCAACATGACCCGAAGCGCCTTAAACACCGACTCAAACCAAGCATTATGGCAACACCCAAGAAGACCAGCACCAAAGCTCCTGCCAAGAGCACGGCCAAAGCTGAGGCTCCTGCCAAGACGACAGCCAAGCCCAAGACGGCAGCCAAGAAAGAGACAGAGAAGCCCGCTGCCCCCAAAAAGGCTGCAGCCCCCGCCAAAGTAGAAGCTCCCAAGCCCAAGAAAGAAGTGATGACCGCGGAAGAAAAGGCACGCCTTGCCAAATTCAAGGAAACACGCGCCCTGCTTCAGGCTGACCCGGAATGGCCTGCATTCCTTGAAGAGCAGAAAAAAGCTCTGTTCGACCTGCGCGCCACGCTGGAACCCAACATGAACAACGTAACCCGCGACCACCTGCGCAGCGGTGACTCCAACGTCTCCTCCTCTTCCGGCCAGCACATCGGCGATGCCGGTAGCGAAGCAGAAATGCGCGAGCTCACCATCAGCCTGCTGAACAAAGACCGCGACCAGCTCTTTGAAATTGACGCCGCCCTGGAACGCATCAACCGCGGTACCTACGGTATCTGCGAAATCTCCCTCGACCCCATCCCCAAGGGCCGTCTGCGCGTGCGTCCGTTCTGCCGCCTGACCGTGAAATGCCAGGAAGAATACGAGAAAAAATATGGTTCCTATGCCAACTATCGCGCCAAAAATTCCGACCATGTCGGATTTGCTGGTCTACAAAATGACATAGAAAATGCGATTTCGCTTGACGATAGCGAAGAATAGTGTAGAATAGGCGCCCGCAAGACAACATTAACGCAATTATGCCTAGAGACATCATCATTCTGGAATGCACCGAAGCCAAGGCGGAAGGTAAAACTCCCTCCCGCTACGTGACAACCCGCAACAAGAAGAGCCAGCGCACCCCCGGCCGTCTTGAGAAGGTGAAGTTCAATCCCTACCTCAAGCGTCGCACTCTGCACCGCGAAATGCGCTAAACTCACCAGATAAACAGACTCACAACTATGATTACTGAATTCAAGAGCGTTGAGCGTCGTATTCGTTTCCGCACCTGCAACAAGACAATGCCCCGTCGTCGCATTGACATCCCCGCTGGTGCTGTGGATATGTGCAACCCCGAGTTCCTTTCCAAGTTCACGTCTGAAACGGGTAAGATCCTGCCCCGCCGTGTAACTGGCGTTTCCGCCAAGATGCACCGCAAGATCACGCGCGAAATCCGCCGCGCCCGTGCCGTGAACCTGCTCCCCTGATGATTCCCCATAAGGAGGAGTTCTCGACGGCGAATTGTCGTTGATCAAAAGGAGCTTGTATGCCGTCGGCCTGCAAGCTCCCTCTGTTTTTCTCCGGCATCCGCCTTCCTCATTTACTCCCTGCCCCGGCATGAAAGAGCTCAAAGATACGCAAAACGAAAAGGACACCCGCCAGATTTCCATCGACCGCGTGGGTGTACGCAGCGTGCGCTATCCTATCATCGTGAGCGACAAAGAGCAGCGCACTCAATCCACCGTTGCCACACTGGCCCTCATGGTGGATTTGCCGGAGGAGTACAAGGGCACGCACATGAGCCGCTTTGTAGAGGCTCTGCATGAGCACCGCCGCTACCTGGATGTGCATTCAGCCGTGCGCCTGCCCAACCAACTTCTGCGCAAATTGCCCGCCCAGCGCGCTCGCGTGGAAATTGATTTCCCCTTCTTCCGTCTCAAAAAAGCACCTGTTTCCGGCATGGAAGGGATGATGGATTACGAAGTACGCTTCGTCATCGACACCGAGCGCGACAAAGGCGGCACCTTCACCCTCACCGTCAAAGTGCCGGTGACCACACTTTGCCCCTGCTCCAAAGCTATGAGCACCCACGGGGCGCACAACCAGCGCGGCATCGTCACCTACTCGGTGCGTTTTTCCGGAGCTGCCGTGTGGATTGAAGATTTGATTGACCTCATCGAGGGCTGCGCCAGCTGCCAGGTATACAGCATCCTGAAGCGCCCGGATGAAAAGTACGTGACTGACCACGCCTACGATAACCCTGTTTTCGTTGAAGACCTGGTGCGCAACATCGCTGTGGCCACGGAGAAATACAACGCGTTCAGCTGGTACCGGGTGGAAGCCGAAAATTTTGAATCCATCCACAACCACAACGCATACGCCATGGTGGAACGCACCCTGGTGTAAGGCTTAAATCACAAAGCATGCTTGCATTTGCGCAAAAAGCATGTAGAATGGACGCATGAGAAGTTGCCTCGGCGGATTGATTTTGATGCTGACCATCGTAGCATTGATTGCTACGGTCATCTACCATACCTCCGTGAACTCTGAGCTGCGTTTTGAACCGCGCGATGCCAACGCAGAATACATCAACACCCGCCGATCATACCGCCCGCAAATCAAGCGAGAGGACGACAAAACGCAAGATGCCGCAAAAAAAGCCAATGCTGCATCTGCCATTCAGGATGACGAAACCGCCGAGGAAGTAGCTCCATGAGCCTGCAATCCCCCATCATCGGCTACACCCTGGGAGACCAGGCGGGCATTGGCCCGGAAGTGATTCAAAAAGCCTTGGCAGCCCTGCCCGGCTCTATTTGCTGCAAACCCATGGGCAAGCCCATTGCCTGCACTCCGGGGCAACCCACGCAGGACACCGCCATGGCAGCCCTGGAGCAGCTGGAAACGGCCGCCGCAGCCCTGAAAAGCGGGGAGATTGACGCCGTTGTAACAGCCCCCATCTGCAAAGAAGCGATGCACCGCGTTGGCTTTCACTACCCGGGGCAGACGGAGTTCTTTGCCGACAGAATGGGGGTGAACGATGTTGTCATGTGCCTGACGGGGCAGCATCTCACCGTGGCTCTCTGCACCACCCACGTAGCGTTGTGCGATGTACCCCGACTCCTCACGCCGGAAAAAATTGCATCCACCGCAACCATTTTGGCAGATTTCCTGCGCAGCACCGGCATCTCCCGCCCGCGCATCGCCCTGGCGGGGCTCAACCCCCACAATGGGGAAAACGGAGCCTTTGGCGATGAAGAAGCCCGTCTCATCACCCCGGCCATGAAGCTGCTGGCCGCGCAAGGTCTGGCGGCAGATTTTACCGGGCCTTGTGTACCCGACTGCGTATACCGCGAAGCGGCAGCCGGACAATTCGGCGGCATCGTTGCCCCATACCATGACCAGGCGCTCATCCCCCTGAAACTGCTGGATTTTGACAACGCCGTCAACGCCACGCTGGGCATGCCCCGCTTGCGCGTGAGTCCGGATCATGGCACCGCGTTCAACATTGCCGGCAAAGGCATTGCCTCTGCCGCCAGCACGCAGCGAGCCTTTGAACTGGCTTGGAAAAGCGCGCTCAACAGCCAATGATACGCTGCCAAACAAAGTAACATTTTTGGTGCATTTGGCGTTTGACCCCATGCGAGCATTGTGCTAGTATAAACCAAGCGTACATATTCTCTTTCATTTCAAAACTTACCCCCAAGAAACACGTATGAGACCCAAAATGGCAGATTTGGCAGACCAAATTAAAGGCGGGCACAAATTGCCACAATGGCTGATTAACTGGGGAGAGCGCCAACTGGGGCTGCATGCGCTGAACGTAGCGCACGCCAAGATTGAAGATGATTGGGATGCCGGGAGCAAGGAAAACTTCTTCAAACTGGCCTGCAAATACCTGAATCTGAATTATGATTTGGAAGGGCTGGAGAACATTCCCAAGGAAGGGCCCTGTGTCATTGTCTCCAACCACCCGCACGGCATGTCGGATGGGTTGATGTTCGGCGATATCGCCATGAAAGTACGCGATGACGTGCGCATCGTGGTCAATGAATGGCTGCATTGCGTACGCGGCATGCGCCCCTACCAGATTACGGTGGACGTATACGGGGGCGAAGCCGCTAAGCGTGCCAACATGGCCGGCATGCGAGAGATTCTGAAATGGCTGCGCGAGGGACACTGCATTCTGGTCTTCCCCAGCGGCTCGGCCGCCTCGTATTCGCACCGCGACCGCCGCGTGATTGATGACCCGTGGCAAGCCAACATCGCAGCCATTATCCGCAAGACCAAAGCCACGGTGGTGCCCATGCATATTTCCGGGCGAACGGGTATTTTCTTCCAAATCATCAGCACGATAGCCAAGGGAGCACGCGCCAACTTCCTGGCCCGCGAGATTCTGCGAGATGGCCGCATGCGCCACACCATCAAGCTCGGCAAGCCCATCCAAGCACACACCATCGGCATGATGGAGAGCGACGAAGGACTCTCCGATTACCTGCGTCTGCAATCCATGCTGCTGCGCTACCCGAATCAACAGGACACCTGCCCCTCTGCCACGCCCCAGCAACCTATCGCCGAGGGTGTTGATGCGGACGTCCTCAACGCAGAAATCGAAGCCCTGCCGGAGGATGCTCTCTACTACTCCAACCCCACCTCGGGGCTGAACGTCTACGCCGTCATGGCCCAGCAGATTCCCCAAATCATGCACGAAATGGGAGTCCAGCGCGAGCGCACATTCCGCGCCGTGGGAGAAGGAACCGGCACACCTATCGATTTGGATGACTACGATGAGCACTACCTGCACCTCATCATGTGGGATACCAAAGCCAAACGCCTGGCCGGTGCTTACCGCATGGGCCGCACAGATAAGATTCTGGAGAAAAAAGGCATCAAAGGCATCTACAACGCAGCCTTCTTCCACTTCAAGCCGGAGTTGTTTGATACGCTGAAGTATGGTCTGGAAATGGGGCGCGCATTCATCGCACCGGAATACCAGCGTTTGGCAGCCTCGCTCGACACCCTGTGGATGGGCATCGGCAGCTACCTGAACCGCAACCCGCAATACCGTTATCTTTATGGTACCGTGAGCGTATCCTCCGTGTATACGCACACCTCCCGCTCGCTCATCCTCTCCTACCTGAAAGAGCATGAGATGCAGAAGGAATACGCACCCATGGTGCAAGCCACCACCCCGCCGACAGATTACAACCTGCTCAGCGAAGATGCACGTCTGCTAGCCGCGGGCATGCCCGACCAGCGCCTGCTCACAGCGACCATCTCGGCCATTGAGCCCGATGGCAAGGGTATTCCGGTGCTGCTCCGCCAGTATCTGCGCTTGGGCGGCAAGATGCTTTCTTTCAACATCGACAACGATTTTGGCGGCACGTTGGACTGCCTTGTCATGGTTGACATGAAGAAGGCCCCCGAGCGCATTCTGAAACGCTACTGCGGAAAATAAGAAAGCTGATAGAGATTATTTCAGAAAGCTTGACAAATCTGCGCATTTAGGGCAGAATGTAACGCGTGACAAACAGCTCTACCTACTTCTCTGCCAGATGCGTTCTCTGCCTCATCGCAGCGAGCATATCGGCGGCTCCATCTCTCGCTCAGGAAAAGTTTCTCCCGCTGCCATCAGAGGTTATCAAAACACCTCAGGTGGAGAACCCCATCACGGATTTAACGGACTTAACTATCCGCAATATCAGTGGTTTCGGGACCATGGATATTCCTGAATCGCTCAACATTGAAAACAATGGCGGCGATATCACCTTTGACCAGGATTCCCGCAGCATCACCTACGCCGGGGGCAACAGCAATGTGCGACTGCGCACCAGCGACGGAGCAGACATCAACGCAAAGACCATTCAGGCGGGGTTAAATGACAAGCAAGCCAAGCTGACCGGTCCGCTTGTGGTATACCAGGGTGAAACCCTGACCATGGCCGACAAGGGCATTTACGATTGGGGGAAGGAAGAGCTGGATGTATACAACGTGCGCACCAAGGTGCAGGGTCTGCTGGTACGCGGCTCACACATCGAATACCGCAAGGATGATGCAGGCAAGCAATTCATGCGCATCCATGATGCCTACGTCACCACGGAAGACGTGCAGGATCCCTCCTTGTGGATTGGCGCCGGCGAGCTGACCGTTTACCCCGGCGACCGCGGGCAACTGACCCGTCTCAGCGTGGCTTCCGGCGATTATGACATCCCCTTCCCCGTACTGGGATGGTTCTCCTTCTCGCACTCACTGAATCCTCGCGAAGGTTATCTGCCGCAGCCGGGTGCCACCTCTATCTGGGGTGCCTACCTGCTCAACCGCTATGGTTTCCTGCTGGGGAATCGCCGTGTAGAGAAAGGCATGCCGGTGGCTGATTACATTCTGACCACCAATGTGGATTTACGCGCCCGCCGCGGTCTGGGTTTGGGGCTGGAATTGGAAAACATGCGCATGAGCAAGGAAGCACCGGAAATGACGGGCGTTTCCCTGTACTATGCAGCGGACTCCGACCCCATGATTAACCCCACCACCACACCCCGAGAGCAAACCCGACACAACCGATACAGGTTGGCCATGAAAACGCTCTGGCAGCTGGACACTCCGGAGTGGGATATCAACAACAAAGCACATTGGACCCTGGGCACCAATATCAACGCCGTGAGCGATAAATACATGCTCCGCGACTTCTTCGAGGATATTGGCCGCAACGATGACAAGCCGGATAACACCATGCGCATGGAGCGCCGCACCAACAACAGCCAGGCCATGCTCATGACCCGCTTTGCGCCCAATGACTTCTATGCCACGGATGAACGTCTGGAAGCCTCGTACTACCGCGTCCGCAGCACCATCGGCGACAGCCGCATCAGCTACGAAACGCGCTCCAGCCTGGCAGCCATGCAGCAGTACCTTCCCTCGGAATTGAAGTTCGAGTACGAGCGGCAAATTGCCAACCTGCGTTCACCGGAGTTGAAGGACTACTACAGCCGCATGCTCAACACGCATGCCTATTTCCGCTTCAACACCACCCACGAATTCGCAACAAGCTTCAACATCCTGCGATTCCTGAATGTGACGCCCAAAGCAGGTGGTGGCTACAGCGGCTACTATGATGTGGAAGGAGTGGGGGCTGACAATCGCTTCCTGGGCTACGTTGCCTGCGATTTCGACATCAAGTTCCACCGCACCTTTGAGAGCTTCCGTCTGCCAAAGCTGGGGATGAAGGGGCTCACCCACGTCTTCCACCCCTATACCACGGTGTCTCACTGCCAGATTTCCTCGTCCGAGCGTCTGGTACCGCGCTTGGATACCTGGTCTACGCTTGTGGGCAACAGCACCAACAACCCCATGTCTCTGGATTTGCTGGGCTTCACCAGCATCGATGCCTGGGGCACTTGGACGGTATGGCGCTTTGGTGCACAAAACGTATTCTCCACCACGGTGGACGGCGATCCCTACACGCTTCTGCACTGGAACATCTTCATTGATTACAACGTAGAGAATCCCAACACGCCCAGCACGTTCTCCAACCTCTTCTCCACGGTCACCTTCCGCCCGACAGAGCGCTTCCGCGTGACCTTTGAAAGCCAGACGCCCACCATCCGCGAGGGTGATGGCTTCAGCCAGTACAACACGAGCTTGTCATACCGTCCCGTGCGTTGGTTTGAAGGCAGCGTAGGCCACCGCTACCTCAACAACCACCCCATCCAGGAAGACGCCAGCCAGTTGTACTTGCAGGCCAATCTGCGCTTCAACGAGAAGTATTCGTTCTACGGGCGTTGGTATCTGGATGTTGAAGAAGGACACTTCCCCATCCAGCAGTACTCCGTGTTCCGCCGTTCCGGTCCTTGGTATGTGGGTGCTTCCCTCTTCCTGCGCAACAACGGCGGTAAGAAAGAAACAGGTGTAGGCATTTCGTTCACCCTGGGCGAAACCGGCACAGCTCTGCCCATCAACTTCTTCTAACCCATTATCAATAGCCCCCGGCTGGAGATGCCCCCCGACACCGAGGTGTCGGCGCTCTCAAGCCGGGGCTTTCATCTTCCAACATCTCGTTCATCTTCTCAGCAACATGAAAATCGGAATCATCCAGAACGCCCCACGCACCGCAGATCTTTCAAATAACCTGCGCCACATTGTCCAAGGATACCGCACCTGCCAGGACCATGGCGCCGAGCTGGTCATAGCATCGGCTCATGCCTTATGTGGACCGGGACTGCACGACCTGGCATCGCGCGATTCCTTCCAGGAACAAATGCAGCGCGCCCTGCAAACGCTCTCCCGAGAGCTGGGAGATGCCCCACTGATTCTGGGTGCCTACAGCACTGCCCCCGACATGGACGATGAAGAAGAGAGCGGCGCATTCACAACGCAGCTCACCCCCTACCTGCTGGAAAATGACATGGTAGAGGAACTTGAAAACGGAGAAGTCTTTGAATGGGAGGACAAGGAAATATACATCACCACAGATGACACCCCCTTGCAGCCGGGGCTGGATTCCTACGACATCATCATCCACGTAGGCTCTGCACCCTGGCATACTGCCCTGCTCCGCGAGGAAGCCCACCGCCGCCAAAACGAAGCCATCAACAACGAGGCCACCGTGGTATACGCCGCCTGCGTGGGCACGGCAGAGGAAGAAGTCTTCGGCGGTGGCTCCGGCATTTACAACCCGCAGGGCAAAAACCTGCTGCGCTTGCCTTGGTTCGATACGGAGAGCCGCGTGGCGAGCATTGTGCCGCCCTATCGCGAAGCCGCCATCCAGCCGGAAACCGAGGCCTGCACGCTGGCTCGCATGCTGCAACAAGGCATCCGCGACACGGTGCGCCAATATGGTTATGGCGGTGCATGTATATCCCTGGATGCCCCCTACTCCACCCTTTTGGCTGCATTGGCCGTAGATGCCCTGGGGAGCGCCAATGTGGAGGGTGTCACTTTTGGCGATGCGGAGGAAATGGCAAAAAAACTGGGCATCTCCTGCAAGAGCATGGATGACCGGGCCGTGTTGCAAAGTGCCGGCACCCAGCTGGGAGAGGAAGAACAAGAAGCCCTGCAGGCACGCCTGCGCGCCGCCATGCTCACCACACACAGCGAAAGCCGCGGCCTGCTGCTGCTCTGCCCGCTGAGCCGCCGCGAAATCATGCTGGGCCACTACACGCTGTACGGCGAATCCTGCGGCATGCTGGCACCGCTGGGCCATTTGTACGAGATGGATTTGCACATGTTGCAGCAAGAATACAAAGAGCGCCACAGCGACCTCTTCGGCACGCTGGCAGAACCACAAGCACCTGAGAAGGACATCATCATCCACGCCCTGGCCGATTGCAACGTGAGCGCCGGGCGATTCATCCGCGAAAACAACTTCGGGCTGGAGGAAAATGAGATTCGCCAGGTGCAGCGCCGCCTCATCAGCTCTGCACTCAAGCGCTCGCAGTTGCCGTTCACGCTGCAAGTCTCAGCTCCGGAAGAGCAGCTGCGCATCCCCAGCGCACACCGGCTCAACGACTGAGTGCTGCACATGCGCAGCCGCTGCATCTCTTGCGCTCTGCACACATTTGCCTCATAGTAACCCCGGGCCCACACAACGGCCCGGGTTTACTATATGATCAAAAAGGAAATAACACACCACATCAGCAAAAACATTGCTGAACACAGCGCTGAAAAAGCGAAAAGCCTGACCGGCTGGCAGAAGTGGCTGCTGACAGCTATCGCGGCCATTGCCGGGGCTCTGGCCTGGTTCACCCAGGATAGCAGCGAATGGACGGATAGCCTCAGCCCATCCGCCCCCCCTGATACGCAGGCCCCAGCACCATGACCGTGCGCGGGAGCAGATACAGAGAGAGATTCTGCTTCTTATCGGTGAAGTGTTTCACGGAGCAATCCTGGCGGCCAAAGCCACCGAAAGCCGTTGCATCGGAATCCAGCAGCACCTTCCAGGCACCATGGCTGGGAGCCGGCAGCAGATAATCCGCAATGGCCTTGCTGCCATTCCAATTAAACACAAACACCAAGCCGCCGCGCTCAAAAGCCATCACCTGGTTATCTTCATCCATGTTGAGCGGACGCGCGGGCGCGGCGGCCAGCAAATTCTTTTCCTTGGCCAGCTTGAGCATGGCGCGGTCAAAAGCATTCAAATCCTTGTAGCGCAGCAGCTTGTTGTCTACCAAGCTCCACTGGCGGCGGCAATACTTGTAGGAATTGCCATTCCCCTCGCGCGGAAAATCAATCCACTCCGGGTGCCCGAATTCATTGCCCATGAAATTGAGCCAGCCTTCACCACCGGCGGCCAGCGTCGCCAGGCGAATCATCTTGTGCAGAGCCATACCGCGATCCACCACCACACTCTGCATATCGCAGCTCATGTGGGTGTACATCTCAGCATCCATCAGGCGGAAAGCAATCGTCTTATCCCCCACCAAGGCCTGGTCATGGCTCTCGGCATAGGCGATGTTGGGCTCGCCATAGCGGCGATTGATGAGGGTATACCACATATCGCCCACGCTCCACTCCTCGTCCTTCTTTTCCTTGAGGAGCTTAATCCAATAATCCGGCAGGCCCATGGCCAGGCGGTGTGTAAAGCCAAAACCACCTTCGTCCAGCGGGCGGCAAAGGCCCGGCATACCGCTCATATCCTCGGCAATGGCAAAGGCGCCCGGGCATACCGCCTGCACCAAGGTGGCGGCCAGCTGCAAATACGTCACCGCATCGAGATTAACCTGCGTATTGAAATAGCAGCCCAAATCCGTGAAGGGCTCATGGCCATGGTGCAGATAAAGCATGCTGGTCACGCCATCGAAGCGGAACCCGTCGAAACGGAACTCCTCCAGCCACCAACGCAAGTTGCTGAGCAGGAACTCCAAGACCTCCGGTTTGCCGTAGTTGAACAGGCAGCTATCCCAATCCGGGTGGCGGCTGTCGCGCTCGCCGGCGTGGAAATACTGCCCGCCCGAGCCATCAAAATTGTTCAAGCCCTCTGCCACATTTTTCACGGCGTGGGAATGCACCACATCCAGCAATACAGCTATGCCCATGCCATGCGCCGTATCGATGAGGTACTTCAAATCCTCGGGGGTGCCAAAACGATTGCACGGTGCAAAGAAAGACGAGACGTGGTAGCCGAATGAGCCGTAATACGGGTGCTCCTGCACCGCCATAATCTGCACCACATTGTAGCCCAGCTCCGCCACTCGCGGCAACACGTGGTCTGCAAACTCGCGGTAGCTGTGGATGCGCTCTTCTTCCCCGGCCATGCCCACGTGGGTTTCATAAATGAACGGCACGCGCACCTGCGATGGATTCCAGCGCGTGTGTTTCCACTGATAAGGCGTTTCCGGCTCCCAGACAATGCCGCAGTAATCATAGCTCTGCGCATCTTGCGCTGTGTAGCGAATCCAGGCCGGTACGCGGTCGCGGTGCTCATTATCAGCCCCCACCACGTGCACCTTCACGCGGGAGCCATGCTGCAAGGCATCCTGCGGCAAGCGAATCTCCCACACGCCATCCGCACGGCGGTTCATGGGATGACTCTCGCGGTTCCACCCGTTAAAATCACCAATCACATACAAAGCACGTGCACCCGGAGCCCACTCCCGATACACCCACTCGCCGGTCTCCGCATCGCGGTTAAAACCCATGCGCTTGTACCCGGCGGCACACTCCAGCAGCGAGCCATAGCGGCGGCGCAAACGCTCCACCTGCGCATCATACAAACGCAAGCGTGCCTGGATTTCTCGTTCGTACGGCGCCAGCCAACCATCTGCCAACACCAACCCGGATATGGGAGCTCTTCTCATACCCTCATTCTGGCACACACCGCGACTTTTTGCAAGAATAAAGCGCCGGGGTCGCATGCTGCGCCACGCTGCTTTTCACATTTTTAGAGTGGCAGCTTTCCTACTAAAAATGCCGGCAACGTCTTACCGGCATTTCATTCGCATCAGAGAACGGGCTCTGCGCATCGGGATTGGCACACCAACGCCACTATTTTGCGCCTTTGCGGGCATTTTGGCCACCGATGAGCACTACCATTTCTCCCTTGGGCGGGTGTGCTTCAAACTCGGCCAGCAGCTCGGCGGCTGTCCCGCGATGGTAGGTTTCAAACACTTTGGTCAACTCGCGCGCCACACACACCGGAGCTTCGGCATCTATCTCGGCCAAAGCCTTAATCGTCTTCACAATGCGGAACGGTGACTCATAGAAAATACTGGTATGCGAAGCCTCCACCGCAGCTTGAAGCATCTGCGCCTTTTTACCGCTCTTCACCGGCAAGAATCCACCGAAGAAGAATGCATCGCTCGGCAACCCGGAACCCACCAAAGCCGTAATCACAGCAGAGGGACCGGGCAACACCGTAAACGGTACATTCCGAGCCTTCAGCTCCTGAATCAGACGGTATCCGGGGTCGCTCACGCCGGGCATGCCGGCGTCTGTCACCACGGCAAAGGTTTCTCCGGCCAGGGCGCGGGTGGCAATCTCAGGAGCGCGCTGCGTTTCATTGTGCTCATGCAAGCTCAGCAAGGGCTTGCGCAAGCCATAGTGTGTGAGCAGCAAGCCCGTGTTGCGGGTATCTTCACAGCACACGCAATCTACAGCTTCCAGCACCTGCAGCGCGCGGCGGGTGATATCCTCGCGGTTCCCGATGGGCAGCCCCACAAAGCTGACAGGGTACTCGATCATGGAATGGTCAGGCGATTGACGATACTCTCCGCAGCCTTGCGCGTGGCGTATGAAAGCGCGGCTTCACGAGCCGTCTGGATGTTACCTGTGTTGTCGTTGAAGAAGCTGCCCTCCTCACTCACCGAGCCGGTTGTCAGCACCTTGTTGGTGCGGCAATCAATCACCTTGTAATCCACGATGACGCGCAACCCGATTTCGGTACTGATGTAGGAATCATCGGGGTTGGTGATAAGGGACGATGCTTCAACATTGGACACAGAGCCTTCAATGCGCACATCTGCCGATGAGCGAGATGCCAAGCGGAAGGTACCATCGCGCTGGAGCGTATCCACCAGAGCCGTCGTCATCTGCATAGAGACCATGGCATGCGAGGTCTTGTTCTCAAACATATCCACGCAAAATGTTTGCACATCTTTCATGGCGTCGCTGCGCAAACCACCCAAATGGTAGCCACAGCAGCTTAACACCATTGACACCACCAGGGTTACAACAAGAGAGATTTTGTTCATAAGAGTAGAGCGGTTACAGTATGTTATCGCAGGGTGCAGACTTATGCAGCAGGCTTGCCGGCCGTGGCGGCCTTACGGGCGCGAGCCAGCAGTGCCTCTGCCTCGCGGGCAGCTTCAGGATTCACCTTCTTCTGGCGAATCACGCTTTCAAAGCAGAACACGGCAGAGGGGTATTCCTTGGCGCGCTCCAGATAGTAGCGCCCCACTTCCAACTCCTGCTGCACCAACAAAGCGCGCACGTTCTTAGCCTCGGCGTATGCCTTCTTGGCATCGGGATGATTCGGGAAACGCAGGGTGAATTCCTCATACGCCTCCTGAGCATTGGCCAGGTTGACCAAGTTCTGGTCGCCACGCGTGTGGCTGGCGGCCCACAGCTTGGCCACCATCATCTGTGCCCCGGGGGCATAGCGGCTGTCCGGATAATTATCGACCAAGCGGCGATACACAGCGCAGGCAGACTCATACTGCTCCTGCTTGACCAGATAATCACCCAACACAGAATTAGCCGTGGCCGACATGTCATTGTACGGAGCATTGCGGATGACGGCCTCCAGCCATTCAATCACCACGCTGGATTCCATGGGCACATCCCACAGGCCAAACACGCGGGTCTTCAGCTGCTCGTTGGCGGCAGCCGTAGCCATAGCAAGCTGGCGGTTGAGCGCAGCCTCATACAAATTGCTGCTCTGGTAGTTTTCCACCACCTTGCCGTAGTGCTTGAATGCCTCACGCGGGTCGTTTGTCTGTTCGTAAATCTCTGCCAGCATAAAGCGAGCCTGGGCCGCATTCGGCGCCACAGCATGCTCCGAGAGCAGCTCGCGCAGCTCACCCCTGGCCTTGGAAAGCTTGCCTTGCTTGCGGTATTCCACAGCTCGCTGCATCAATGCATCGGCTTCAGGATCTGCGGCTTGTATCATCCCGGCAGGGAGCGGACCATTCGTCTGCTCACACATGGTCAAGGTCAACGTACACACAGCACACAGGGGCAACAACAAAACTTTTCTCATGACAAGCACAGCATACCATGCCAGCCCCTTCACTGTCAAGCTTCGTCCAACTGATTCTCTTTCTCATCCTCCGGAAATGACACGCAAAGCATCTGATGAACGAATGCTTTTGCCCCTACACGGCAGAATACTCACGCATGCACCCCCCTGGTACTCATTATTGGGCATTCGCCGCCCACCCTGTCCCGGGGGTTTCGTCGGACAAGGACGTTTGGAACGTTTCATTGTCGACAAGTACCGTATTTTGGCGGACAAAGTGAACGTACACACATTCAATGCATGAGGAGAGGGCGAAATAACCCGCTCATGCATATATAGCCCCCGGAACGACCGTTTTTCACCGGCATTCAGGAAAAAGCTGTTTCTACGGTCATGGTGTCATTGATTGAGTATTGCCGACATTCGCGTTGGAAAATTGGAAGAGCTCTCGAAAACTATTTTTTTCGAGAGCTCTCTTTTATGATTCCTATAATGACTGCAATAACCGCAATGAGGACAACGCAACCGAACACGGGGAAATCATGAAAACTGTTTTTTCTGAAAAAATGGCGTCCAAATACCGCTATGAAAACAACAATCAGGATGCCAACGTACTTCATTGATGCAAGACCACTGTTGTTGCCATTTTCAGCACCGTCATTATTGTTACCAGGAACAGCAACATGTACGGGAGGCGGGGGAGGCAATGGTTTTGAAAACACCGAGCCGATACTAACCCAATCACCGCCATTGACATCCTGCAACATAACAGCATCATTGTAGATGCCTTGAGTATAGGCATTCTGAATCATTGCAACAGGGAATGGCCCCTGCACAGAATCATCGCCTGGAATATAGACGTAATATTGTTTCATCGCATAGGAAAAGGGTTAAATAGGACGTAGCGGAGCTGCTCCGTGCGGATTGCTCACATTCTTTGATGGCATGCAACCCAAGACGATAACAAAAACCAGAGCCGCTAGGTCAGATGGAAGAAAGCCTTCAGCAAGAATAGTTACCAGCCCCAGCACATCAAATATACCGCTAATGACAGCTCCAGCCGTACCGTTGTAACCGGCATCCTGTAGCCGGCGGTAACTGAGTGCCATGTTGGGTACAAACAAGACAAGATTCATCAGGATATATACCACGGCAAATCCGATTTCTCCAAAACACATGGAAAATATACACATTATCAGGCAGGCCAGTTGATAGTACCAATACTCAGACTTACAACTTCTCCCCTCAAAGCAGGTGTACCGCTTCATATTACTGGTGAATGCGTTGATGACGTTCCAGCCGAAAGATGGCCTGACAGAGTGCGTGTAATTTGCTTGTTCAACCCTAGGAGGAGGTGGTGGAACTGTGTACTGCGTTTTGCTGCCAAATATTGCTTCTATCGGCACCCACTCAGGCGACCCTTCCCACCACAGCTTAGTGCCAGGGGGATACATACCATGCTCAAAGGCGCGTTTCACCATGGCCTCGGCATAGGGACCATGGGGAGATGCACCGGGCTCAGCCACATAGTACTGCTTCATATTTCCTGGATAATAGAAAAGAAAAACCTTGTTTTCGCATGCCGGGAGGTGCTGATGGAACAAAATCCCAGCACACAGCCGGCTCGAAAGAAATGATTACCTGATGTTTATTTTTTTCGGAAAAACATCCACACGACTATGATAAAACCAACAATCAGCACGAAAACAAAGAAATCCATCACAGAGTTATCGCCTACATCGTGTGTGCTGTAGTAGTCTCTTGCTGTTTCTGCGCTTTTCCGAAATCCGGCTAATTGAGCATAGGCTGGTACATTGACCAGGAGATAAGCAAGAAATACTGTAATGGCTGTAATGAATGATTTTAGTTTATTTTTCATATATAGCATGAATGGGTTATGGTGAAGTTAATATGGTTACTCCAGCGGAAGGACGGCTCAGGCCGGAGGTAGCGGAGAGGAGCCGTATGGATTGTTCTCGTTTTTGCCGGGCAGGAAGAAAAGCACCCAACCATAAATGGGAATAAGCATAAACCAGCCGCTTCGCCCGGTGTCATGGCAACGGCGAACAGCAACTGCAATTATCGGAACCAAGGTTGCAAAACGGAAGATGAGCTCCAGTAATAACCCCACCCCCTCTGCATCGCATTCTGCCAAAACAGCTTTAGCAATAACAATGGGGATATACAGTATAGACCACGCAAGCTGGAAATACCAGTATTCCGAACGCGAAGCACGCCCGTTGAACTGGGCATAGCGCTTCATGCAACTGACAAAAGCAGTGATGGGATTCCAACTCTTAGCGTTGCCCCAGCCTTGAAAATGCCCCACAACCGATTTGATGCAAGAATGCAAGGCGGAGCCCAATAAGTTCTCGATAGGAATCCAGGTGCCTGTATCAGGCCCCCAGACCATTGAGCCGGCAGGATATGTTCCTTTGTAATAATCAGCCAATACTGTAGATTTGGTGTAAGGCCCCTGCGGCTGCATTCCGGGTTGAGCCACATAATAGACAGCTTCTTCTTGTGGAGGGGACGGAGGCGCCGGAACGGAGGTCTCCGGAGCAGAAGACATTGAAGAAGCTTGTCCCGACGTAGCAAAAACACTTTGAATAGGCATCCATTTTGCCGCACCATCGAACCAGATTAAAGTATCAGCAGGGAAAATGCCTTGTTCATAGCAGCTACGCACCATTTCTTCAGGATAAGGGCCTTCTTGGTCGAATCCTGGTTTACATATGTAGAATTTGTCTGTTGGTGTATTGGGCAAAGGTACACCTGGTGTGGTAGATTCATCATACTGCGGAAAGGCATCAAAATTGTTTCCGTCAATTTTTTTTATTCTCCTTTTTTTTCGTCTGCTTACTTTTTTTCGTCTGACATAGTAGAACACGCCACAACCAACAGCGGACAAGATTGCTATGGGAATAAAGACGGGAAACTTCGATGAAGAAGGCTCCTGCTCGCGAAAAAGTTGGTTATACATTTCGATATCGTATGTATTGCCTTCTCTTCTACTTCGTTCCAAGTTAGATTGTGCTATTGCGAAGCTTTCGTCAGCCAGCATAGTATAATACCCAGCGGAACTTTCATCTCCTCTTCTCGCTGCTTCAGAGGCCTTTTCTTGGAAGTAAAGTGCACCACGCAGAGCATCATAAGCACTACCGCCCTTGTATACGCCATGATTAGCACGCTCCCACGCTGCCGCTTCAGACGCGTCAGAGCGAGCCTTGGCACGCACCTGCTCATTCATGCTACGAATCCACGCTGCTCGACTGTTAGCCGGCGAAGGATTATCAGCGGCAGACAGAGAACAAACACTACATAGCAGCAATGATACGACAACGAAAACAGTTTTTTTTAAACAGAAAAACAGCGAGTTAATGTGTAAATATCGTTTCATTGAGAGTTAGGGAGATTTTGGGAAGATTTAAGGGGAGAATCGCAGTCAATACCCCCCATCGCAGTGCTAAGTAGCTCCTCGCGAACATCCTTTCCATCCGCAAGAAGTTGTCGGATGGTTTCAAGAAGGTCGCTTACCGGAATCTGGAGAGTGATGACGGGCATGACCGATTTTGATGCTGCGAATTTAGCATGACGGATAGCAGAAAGCAAGCATTTCGTATGCATGTGTAGCTATTTATATGCATAATGCTAACTTTTGCGGCTTGAATCGGTTTCATTCTGGTCTTAACAAGGCTTTTTTGCTAGAATACGAGAGATGAATGAAGTAAACCAACGTCTGAGGTCTGCCGTTGAATTGGCAGGAATCCGTCGACCTGAGCTTGCTTCATTGCTTGGGGTGAGTGTTACAACGGTGAATGGATGGTTCAGCTCCGGGAGAACGATTCCGAAGCTGAAGCAGAATGCCATTGAGGCTATTGTGAAACAAGCCCGCCGCCCGGAGCTTAAATTTGATGACATCGTGTCGTTTTCTGTCCGACTCACTCCGCTAGAATGGCAACAACTGTGTGATATTGCCGGGGCGGCATCTCTTTCCCCGCACGAGGCCGAGACCAAGGTGCGAGAACTGTTGCAAAAAGCCTGGAGCAACCTCAGCACCCACAGCTGATAACTCCTTGCTCGTACGCATATCGGCCAAGTTCCACATTGTTTGGGCTTGCCCCCAATATTTGGGCTTGACCCGTTTTCCAAGTCGGGCAAGCGGGATTCTACCCGCCCCCTGCGGCCCTGTCGGGCTACCCGCCGAGAGGTGTCTCGGCGGCGCAGGGTCGGCTCATGCCACCGGCATTCGCCGCCCACCCTGTCCCGGCGAAGCCCGAGTATCGGGCGGAGACGGATCCCCCTGCGGGGTCGTGTGTTCGATTCCCGCCCGGCGCTTCCAAGGTCATACAAAAAACCCGCCTCCGTTTGTTGCGGAAGCGGGTTTTCCAAGTCGGGCAAGCGGGATTCGAACCCACGACCCCTTGCACCCCATGCAAGTGCGCTACCAGACTGCGCTACTGCCCGTTTTGGTTGTGTTAACCGTTTGATGCGGTCGACGAGCGAAGTATACAATTAAATTTTGCAGTTGTCAACACATTTTTTTCATGATACACTCTTTTTTGCCATGAAAAAGGTAAAAACAGCCATTGTGGGGGCCAGTGGATACACAGGCCAAGAGCTTTTGAGAATTTTATTACGCCATGAGGGTGTGGAGCTTGTGTGTGCGACATCCCGCCAATACGCCGGACAGGAGCTTTGTGATCTTTTTACACGTTTTCGTCATGTGCCGGGTGCAGATTTGAAATTTACGGATTCTGATGTGGCTGCGATTGCCGCCACGGGGGCAGAAGCGGCCTTTCTTGCGCTGCCACACGGCGTATCGGCCTCGTACGCGCGCGGGTTAGTAGAAGCAGGCATTCGCGTGATTGACTTGTCTGCGGATTTCCGTCTGAACGACCCGGAGGTGTACAAGGAATTCTACGGCAACGAGCATCCGGACATTCCGCTGATGCAGGAGGCCGTGTATGGCATGCCGGAGTGGCACCGTGCGGAGATTGAGAAGGCACGCATCGTGGGCTCTCCCGGTTGCTACCCCACCAGCATCATTCTGCCGCTGGTACCGCTGCTGAAAGCCGGGCTGCTGCTGCCGGAGGACATTGTGGTGAACAGTGGCAGCGGTGTATCGGGAGCCGGACGCAAGGCTGATGTGAGCCTGCTCTTCTGCGAATGCAATGAGAGTATGCGAGCCTACGGCGTGCCCCGCCACCGCCACCTCTCTGAAATTGAACAAGAGCTTTCCCTGGCAGCCAACAGCAAGGTGACTATCACCTTCACCCCGCACCTGATGCCGGTGAACACGGGCATCATCACCACCACGGTGGCCAAGTTGGCCCCCGGCGTGACGGTGGATGACCTGACCGCCTGCTACCAGGCCGCCTATGCCCATTCTCCCTTTGTGCGCCTGATGGGTGCCGGCAAGCCCGCCGACACAAAGAATGTGACCCGCACCAACTTTGTGGACATTGGCTGGGCGGTGGATGCCCGCACAGGCCGCGCCGTGCTGATGAGCGCCGAGGACAACGTCATCAAGGGCGCCGGTGGTCAGGGTGTGCATGCCTTCAACATCATGTTCGGCTTTGACGAGACGGAAGGTCTCTGGCTTATCTGACGGATAAGCAAATCCCCCACTTTCTCTGCCCATGCAACCGATTCTCCTGATTGTCGACGACGAAAAGACCACGCGAGACACGCTCAGTCTCGCGCTGGAGGACGACTACGAAGTGTATGCCGCGGCCAATGGCAAAGCGGCGCGCGCCATCATGGAGAGCGAGCCGGTGGATATTCTCCTCACAGATTTGCGACTGGGCGGAGAAAGCGGGATGGATTTGATAGACTTTGCGCAGGGCTTACCCAAGCCGCCCAAGTGCATCATGATGACGGCATACGGCAGCCCGGACACGGCTGCCGAAGCCAAGCGGCACGGAGCCTATTACTTTGTCACCAAGCCGCTGAACCTGGATGAGGTAGAGCTGCTGCTGCACCGCGCCGCCCACACCGCGGTGCTGGAGGCCGAGAACAAAGAACTGACCGCCAAGCTGCAGCCCACCCAGGGGCTGGATCGCATGCTGGGAGATAGCCCCCAGATGCAGACTATTTTCAACCGCATCCGCCAGGTGGCCCCCACTACAGCCACCGTCTTGGTGACGGGCGAAACCGGCACAGGTAAAGAACTGGTCGCCAAAGCCCTGCACACCCTCTCACCCCGACAGAAAGGCAAGTTTGTGGCAGTGAACTGTGCGGCGCTTTCCCCGCAGCTCATGGAGAGCGAACTATTCGGGCACGAGAAAGGAGCCTTCACCGGCGCCATGCAGCGCCGCATTGGCCGTTTTGAAGAAGCGGACGGCGGCACTCTGTTTCTGGACGAGATTGGCGAGATAGACATTCCCACCCAGGTGAAGCTGCTGCGCGTGCTCTCCGAGCGCACCATCGAACGCGTGGGCAGCAACACCCCCATACCGGTAAACGTGCGACTGGTCACCGCAACCAACCGAGATTTGGAAGCCATGGTGCGCGAGGGAACATTCCGCCTGGATTTATACCAGCGTCTCAACGTCATTTCCCTGCATCTACCCCCGCTGCGAGAGCGCAGCGGAGATATTGTGCTGATGGCCAATGCCTTCGTCAAAGAACTTTGCAAGGATAATCACAAAGAAGAAAAACACCTCACCCGCCCTGCTTTGGAATTGCTGCGCAGCTACCCCTGGCCCGGCAATGTGCGCCAGCTGCGCACGGCCATCGAGCATGGTGTGGTCATGAGCGACAGCACCGGTATTGATGTGCAGGATTTGCCGGAGTACATGGGCCACCCGCAAACCTCCACACCCGAGGCGAATCCGCGGCATAGCGATTTGAACACAAACTTTGAGCTTGATTCTGCCCCCTCTCTTAATTTACAATATGTGGAGCAGCAGACGATACTCAAAGCTCTTCATATCACGAAGGGAAACAAGTCTGCCGCAGCCAATCTGTTAGGCATCAACAGGCGCACCTTACAGCGCAAAATGGCAGAAAACAAGGACATTTATCAACAGTATTTAGCGTAACACCTTCTTCATGGCTCAACTCAGCATCACCTCCAACAACAAAACCCTCTGGCTGACGCGAGGGATTCTGTTGTTGCTCATTCTTGGCATGGCCATCTTCAAGCTGGCATTAAGCTACAAAGGACTGGACCAACCCATGGCTATGGACCAGGCCCAAATCGCCAGAAATGTGGCTCAGGGAGAGGGATTCACCAGCAACTTCATGCGCCCCATGGAGGTGAAGAACGCCAGCATCGCAGCCGGAAGAAAACCTGTTGATTTCAAGAATTTCAAAGATACAAACCACGCACCGCTCAACATTGCAGCCATCGCAGCTGCACTGAAAATGGCCGGGCATGACAACGTGGAAAAAGGGCGCATGAGTGAAGGTGGCGGGTACATCTACGCACCGGATCGCATTGTTTCTGCCACGAGTATGGTCTTTTTCATTCTGGCCATGCTGCTGGCGTACACACTAGTGGCGCGTATGTTTGACGAGACTGTCGCATTTGCCACGGTGGTGTTCCTGGCGCTCAGCGAACTGATGCTGCAATATGCAGCCAGCGGCCTGCCGCAGCCACTGATGATGTGCTGCATGCTGGCCTCCCTGCACTGCATGCTCAGCGCCATCAAAGCCAATGAGCGCAACGATGCGCTGTTCCTGCTTCTTTCCATAGCCGGGGCATACATCTTCATCACCCTGATGTGCCTTGCCGGGTGGTTGAGCATCTGGTGCGCACTGGGACTGATTGTTTTCTGTGCCTTCCATTTCCGCCCGTTCGGCGCTTATGCCATCCCCGGGCTGGTGCTGATTGTGCTCACTCTTTTCATTGCCACGCTGGGCAACAAGGAGTTCAGCAACAACATCCTTGGCAACGCCTACTACAATTTCTACAACTGTCTGGGTGGCAACGAGGAGCTCATCCTGCGAACAACCAACGAAAGCAACATCCCCTTCAACAGCTCCGGCTTCATCCTGCGTTTGCTCGGCCATATCTGCTCCCAGTTCAGCACCATGTACGTCAACATGGGCTCCATTCTGGTCACGCCGTTTTTCGTGCTGGCGCTGCTCAACCGCTACAAATCCACCGCGGTAGAGGGCATCAAATGGGCCACGTTCTGCATGTGGATTTTTGCCTGCATCGGCATGGGTATCTTCGGCATCAACACCCCCCTGCACGGTGCGCAGACCGCCATTCTCTTTGCGCCGCTCTTCACCGCCTTTGGCATCGCGCTGCTTTTCAACTCCCTCAGCCGTCTCAAGCTGGATAATCGCACCTTTGCCGTGGCTCGCGGTTTGGCCATCTTCCTGATGGTGCTCATCTCTGCCGGTCCCTTCCTCTTCAACCTGCCCAAAGACATTTACCAAGGTGTCTGGCTGAGCGACCGTGGCCGACCCAATTTCCCGCCCTACTATCCCCCTGCCCTGAACATCAAATTGGCTAATCTGACCACGGCAGAGGACATCGTGGTGACAGACCAACCCTGGGCTGTGGCCTGGTATGCCGACCGCAAGGCGCTGTGGATGCCGCTCTACATTGATGACTATGCTAACACGCTGCAACCCGCTTTCCAGAAAGCCGGTGTAGCGGTGCAAGGCTTCCTGGTGACCCCCAGTTCCCACTCACCGCTGGACTCTGTGGCCGGCAAGAGCGGTGGCATCACGGGCATTTCCGAACGCATGGGAGATTTTGCGCCCCTTGCCATGGAGGGCAAGTTGCTGCTGATGGTACCCAAGCACAACATGGCCTTTGCCGACTATTTCGCTGAAAAAACAGCTAACAGCAAGGATGCCATCCCGATGGGGCACATCGTCTCTTCCCGCGGTCAATTCCCCAACAGACACTTCCTGCTGGGTACGGAAATCGTCTACTACAGCAAATAATTTTCATTCCACCCCACCTTCATGTCTCCCGCCCCCAAACAGAAAAAGGAGCCCCTTTCCTTTGAGCAGTCCGTATCGCGACTGGATGACATCGTCCGCCGCATTGACGCACCGGATACCGCCCTGGAGGAGATGATATCCCTGGTGGAAGAAGGATTACAACTCATACGCAGCAGCAGAGAAATGCTCAACAAAGCAGAATTGCGCATCAACATGCTGGAAAACGAACCGGCTCCACAATCAAGTGAGAGTGCACCCGAACAACCCAACAGAGACAATGGCTTCTCCCTCTTCTGAGCTTCCGCCCTTGCTGGCAAGTATTAACAATCCTGACGATGTCAAAAAGTTGACACCGGAGCAGTTGCCCGTTCTTGCGCAGGAAATACGCAGCACCTTGGTTGACACGCTCTCCCACACCGGCGGGCACCTGGCACCCAATCTCGGGGTGGTGGAACTGAGCATTGCCCTGCACCGCGTTTTTTCCACGCCGAAAGACAAGATTCTGTTCGACGTATCGCACCAATGCTACGTGCACAAAATGCTCACAGGCAGAGCAGACAAGATGCACGGCATCCGCCAGTTTGAAGGTATATCAGGGTTCTCCAAGCGCAGCGAGTCCGACCATGACTCATACGGCGCCGGGCACGCCGGCACAGCCATTTCTGCCGGCATCGGCATGGCTGCAGCCAGAGATTTACTGGGGGAGAACTACCATGTCATCTCGGTGGTGGGTGACGGCGCTTTCACCTGTGGCACCACGCTGGAAGGGCTCAACAACCTCGCCACCACCACGCGCAAGTTCATTCTCATTCTCAATGACAACAAATGGAGCATTGACCGCAACGTCGGCTCACTCTCCCGCTATTTCTCCTCCCTGCAGGAGACGGATACCTACAACGTCCTGCGCGATAAAGCTAAATCCTTCATCGAAAGCCTGGGGAGCAAAATCATCCAGGAGCAAGCGCACAAACTGGTGCAAGCTGCGCGCACCATCGTCACCCCGCTGAGCTTCTTCCAGCAACTGGGGCTGACCTACTATGGTCCCATTGACGGGCACGATGTGCACCGCGTGGAGCGCGTACTGCGCTTGGCCGCCAAGCGCAATGAACCCGCCATCATCCACCTGATTACCACCAAGGGTCAGGGCTATGCCCCCGCCGCCAACAACCCGCCCCAGTTCCACGGTGTGGGGCAATACAACATCCAGAATGGAGCCCCCACCAACAAGGGCGGCATCACCTACTCTGAAGTGTTTGGCCGCAGTGTCGCACAAATGGCGGCAGATGACCCCACCATCACCGCCATTACAGCAGCCATGCCCGGCGGCACCAAGCTGGATATCTTCCGCGAGCGTTTCCCGAAGCGCTTCTTCGATGTAGGCATTGCAGAAGAACACGCCGCGCTCTTTGCCTGCGGCCTGGCCACCCAAGGATTCAAGCCCTACGTAGCCATTTATTCCACCTTCATGCAGCGCTGTGTGGACATGATTCAGCACGATGCAGCCCTGCAAAATCTGCCGGTCAAGTTCTGCATGGACCGCGCCGGGCTCTCCCCGGATGACGGCCCGACACACCATGGCCTGTTCGATATCAGCATGCTGCGCTGCATCCCCAACCTGGTGATGATGCAGCCCAAGGATGAAGCCGAGCTGTGCCACATGCTCTACACCATGAACGGCATCAATGACAAGCCCTCGGCCATTCGCTACCCGCGAGGATGTGGCGAGGGAGTGGAGCTGCCCGCAACTCCCGTGGAGCTGCCCATCGGCAAGGCTGAAATCCTGCAAGATGGCAGCGATGTTGCCATCCTTGCCCTGGGCAATATGAACAGCCTGGCCACCGGCGTGTGTGAGACCTTGAAAGCAGCCGGCCTGAGCTGTGCGCACCTGAATGCTCGCTTCATCAAACCGCTGGACGCCGAAGCCATCGCACAATACGCAGCCAAGTGCCAATTGATTGTCACCATGGAAGATCATTCCATCTATGGCGGTTTCGGCTCTGCCGTGATTGAAAAGATGAGTGAATTGGGGCTGAGCACACCGGTTCTGCGCATTGGCTGGCCCGATGCTTTCGTGGAGCACGGTAGCCTGGCTCAGCTGCGAGCAAAGCACCGCCTGACAGTGGAAGACATCTCTGCTGATATTCTGGCAAAACTGGCACCCAAAGCATCATGAAGTTCGCCTTATTGCCGCTCATCGCTTCACTGATCGTGCCGCAACTGACGCTGGCCCAGGGGCTGCTGCCGACGACCGGCTATCAGGAGGAGCAGGAGGAAAACGCAAAGCCCAAATATCAGGCTACGCCTGAATGGGTTATCGAATTATCCAACCTGTCCGAGGAGGATAGAAACGCTTATCTGCAAGCGTTCCAAGCGGCTAAACGAGCCTACGCAGCCAACAGATTGGCAGTATGCGAATCCTACCTCAACACCTGCGAACTTTATTTCACCCAAAACCCAAACGTCTGGATTCTGCGCTCCAGCGTCCTCATCAGCCAGGGGCAGTACGCCAAAGCCAAACTCTACCTCGATAAAGCAGAAAAAACGGACCCGGACAACGGCGTCATCAAGCTCAATAAAGCACTGCTGCACATGGCCGAGGGCGACCACCAAACAGCTCTGCGCGAGACCGATGAGCTTTTGCGCCGGATGGGGCTCACGGCTGATACGTTCGGTACGCGCAGAAGCCTCACCTACCGCAAATTCCTGTGTCTGCTGATGCTGGACAGAGAGACGGAAGCGCGCGAGCTGATTGCCGACATCTCTCCCATGGACGATTCTCCCCTGTTTTATTACTGCGAGGCAGCTTTTTGCATGCTGCGGGGGGATACCGCCACAGCAACGCGAGAACTCAACACGGCAGATACCATCTTTGCCGGAGATGGGCACTTGCCCAGCTACAAGCAAAACCTCTTGCTCTCCGGGCTCCGCGATAAAATCAGCAAAAAGAAGCCCTGACTGCAATGAAAATCCGGGATGAAGGGTGTATCCTGAAGCTCTCGCCTCTGGGCGAATATGGGCTCATTGTCACCTGGAGCACGGCACAGCATGGCATCATCCGGACCGCTGCGCGCAACGCCCGCAAGCCGGGCAGCGATTTCACCGGGCGCATCGATTTGTTTCACCAGTGCGAGTTGCTCTATTCCGAGTCCACGCGAGGGGGCGATTTGCACACACTCCACGCAGCAGAACTCCTCCATGCTCGCCTGCCCCTGCGCAGCCATTTACAAAAGCTGCAACTGGCCAGTTATTGTGCCCGATTGATGCTGTCCACGGTTGAGGCAGGCGACACGGCACCAGAATGGCACCAACTCATCAGCAAGGCCTTGGATTACATTGCAGACTCCCCCCCGCGAAGCAATATCCTTTACCACTTTGAAAAACGCCTGGCCCAACTGCATGGGCTGTACAACGATGTCATACCGGCCTACAACGCCCTGCTGCAGCATTTCCAGCATCTGCCTGCAGGCCGGCAGGATATCTTGGCAAAGCTTGCTGAATAAGCGAGGGGCGGCAGCTCAGAGGATAAGCTCCTCGGCATCATCCCCCATCGGGAGACGAGACAGTTCACTGAGCAACTCAGAAGCCACCAGCACACAGCTATCCGGCATATCTGCCACGCGCTGCATCAGCTGGCGCAGCGCAGACTCCTGCCCGGCAAGCAGCGGCAGGAGTTTCCTGGTAGCCTCAATCACATACCGATTGCTCGTGGCCGCTTGGCGCTTACCGGAGCAAGCCGGATTATCCAGCATAAAATCGCTGCCGTATCGGTACACACCGCCCAGGCGGAATGCACCGGAATTGATACCCTCCGCGTCAAGATAAAGGCAAAGGGTGCAGATTTTTTGCAGCAGGTTCAACATCGCCTGCTCGTTTATCTTCTGCCCGGCAGCGGCGGCAAAATCTAGCGAATCTGTGCCGTTACCCTCGAACACCAGGTGCCAGGCACCATCTGCCGGCAATAGCTCTATCACCGCAGATACATACGGCAGCTGCACTCGCGAGCAAGCGCGGGCATCCTCGATAAATGCGTGCTGGGCCTCGCAATCATCTGCCCCGGTTGCCAGCATGGACCGTATCAGCACCTCTCGCTGCGTATCTTTCTGGGTTGCTGTGTATTTCACCCCATCGGCCCCCCTGCTGCGCAGGGCGGTCAAGACATATTGTCCTGCCAGCAAATGCGGCAGCGAGTAGGTGGTGATATTGTCCGACATAGCTTAGTTGGCGTTGGAGAACTTGAACACAGGCATCCCCTCCACCGCATTGGCCCAAGCCGAAGCAGGAATGGTGAATTGCATATAGGCGGTGGGCTCATCTTTGCCGGGTTCCTCCACGCGCTCCATTTCAATGTGGCAATCGGGCTGCCCCAGCACTGAGGGTGCTACAGTATCAATCTCGTGCGCCCGGATGCGCAGCACCACATCCTCTGTGGGCTGCATCTTGGGCGGGAAAATGTACGTCTCCTCATACACAATGCTGCACATCCATCCCTTGGGCAGGTGAACAGAAGGCACAGGCTTGCTTTCGTAGATAGCCTCGCCGTTCACTTCCATCCATGCACCCACGCGGCGGAACACATCTTCCACCCCCTCGGGGATGGAGCCATCTGCCTTGGGCCCAATATTGAGCAACAAATTGCCCCCGCGCGCAGCACACTGTTGCAGCTGGCGAATAATGACAGCCGGCTCTTTCAGTCTGACATCGTAGCGGTTATACCCCCACTTATCGCCCACCGTCATGCAGGACTCCCAGTCGATACCGGGATACCCCTTCTCGGGGATACGCTTCTCGGGGGTGGTGTAATCACCGCAGCGCAAATCCAGCTGCACACCATCTCGGCTCTTATCAAAGCCAGAGAAAGAATACAGGCGGTTGTTCATGATGATGTTCGGGTTCGCCTGGCGGCACATCTCAATCAGCGCCGGGGCTTTCCAGGCGCGCTCGCCTTCCGCAGCGCCCTGCGAGTAATCCCACCAGATGATATCCAGTGTGCCATAATTGCTCAACAGCTCCTTCACCTGAGCATGCAGATAGGTGCAATACTCATCCTGATTGCGGGGTATCCCCTTCTCTTTGAGCATCTTTGCCTGGTTCACCGGGTAGCACAAATCCGGGCAGATGGTATTGTCGTATGCCGGGTGGTGCCAATCAATCACGCTGTGGTACAAGCCCACTCTCATGCCGTGATTGCGAGCCGCCTCCGCAAACTCCTGCACAATATCGCGCCCCACCAGTGCCTGAGAGCTATAATCGCTCGTCTTTGTGTTGAAAAGAGCGAAGCCCTCGTGGTGCTTAGAGGTCAGCACCATGTAGCGGCAACCAGCAGCCTCGGCCAAAGCGGCCCACTTCTCCGCACAACCCGGTGCGGGGGCAAACAAGGGCTTGGCCTCTGCGGCGTAGGTATCTGTATCCAGCCCCAAGTTTGTCTGAATCCACTCTGAACCACCGGGCGTTCCTTTGAACTCACCCGCCAGGCCGGAATACAGCCCATAGTGAATAAACATACCGAACTTCGCCTTGCGCCACCAATCCATGCGCAAATCACGTTCATCCATCGTCTCCGTCACGGGAGCATGATTTGCATCACCGGCAGCGGGCAACTCCTGCTGGGCCAAAGCATAACCAGCCAGCAGGGACAACATGGTCGTAAGTACAGGCCATTTCATAGGTAGCTATGCTAACAGAGCATGCTACCTATGTCAAACTCCAATTGAGACAACACCCGCTCAAGACAGGCGGGACTTGATGAAATACAGCCCCGTAAAAATGCGCGGATCAATTGAAATACCGGCGGCATCTTGCGCCATGAGCCATGCATCGATATCCGCCAGCGGCACCTCATGCACGGTGATGTTCTCATTGTCCACCCCGCCTCCGGCCGCGACCTTGCGCAAGCCGCTTGCCAGGTAAAAAGACAGGCTTTCAGACGTGAGCCCCGGGGAGGACGGGCCGGTGAACAAATACTGCATCGTCTCCGCGGCATAGCCCGTCTCTTCCAGAAGCTCTCGCCGCGCAGAGGCTTCCTCGGACTCCGGGCCGGCATCTCCGCTCAAACCGGCGGGGAAACAAAGGCTCTGCTTGCCGATAGGGGGGCGAAATTCCTCCACCAGCAACACTTTGTTTTCGGGCGTGAGTGCAAAAATCATCACCGCGCCCGTTTGGTTCACGCGCTCGCAGAATTCCCAGCTTCCCTCGCGCACCATGTTGAGGAAGCGACCACTGTATAATGTTTCCATCTGAAAAAGGGAGCGGGTGGCCTGTCGGCTTCACCCGCTCCGGAAAGTTGATTGTTAAAAAAGGGGGGGGAATTTACTCGCGCACGAGCTGCTGGAAGCGAGCCAGAATGCGCTTGGTGATGGGGCCGGCCACTCCGGTACCGATGGTGCGACCATCCAGAGAGGTGGCGGCAATCACTTCAGCGGCGGTGCCGGTGAGGAAGCATTCATCGGCGTTGAGCACATCGAAGCGATTCATCACTTTTTCTACACAGGGGATGCCCAGCTCGGTGCAGATATCCATCACAGCATGGCGGGTGATGCCACCCAGAGCGCATTCGGTGAGGGGAGGCGTAGCAACCACACCGTTGGTCACGATGAAGATGTTGTCACCCGTGCATTCAGCCACATTGCCACGCTGGTTGAGCATGAGAGCCTCGCCGGCGCCCTGCTGCACAGCTTCAATCTTGGCGGAAATACCGTTGAGGTAGTTGAGGCTCTTCACCTGCTGGCAAAGCACATCAGGATTCGGGCGGCGATAAGAGCTGGTAATCATGCTCAGGCCATTCTCGTACATTTCCTTGGGGTACAGAGCAATGTTCTGCACGATGATGAACATGCTGGCCTTGAGGCAGTTGCGGGGGTTCAGGCCCAGGTCACCCGAACCGCGGGTCACCACAAGGCGGATGTAGCCATCTTCCATACCGCTGGCTGCTACTGTTTCCTCTGTGGCCTTGCATACTTCCTCAAAGCTCCAAGGGAGGTCCAGCATCAGATAACGCATGGAATGGAACAAACGGATAATGTGCTCTTCCAGCCGGAACACCTTGCCGGAGTAGAAACGGATGCCTTCGAAGCAACCATCACCATACAGCACACCATGATCAAAAACGGAAACCTTGGCTTCCTCGCGATCGACCAACTTGCCATCAAACCAAATCTTCATACGCAAAAAAATAGTTGAACGGGCTCATTATAATCAGATTTGCGCGCATGTGAAGCAGAAAAAGCGCCCTATGCCTTATTTTTTCTCATTCCAAAGCTTTTTCTGCAATGCATCAGCCGCTGCGGCCATCTCAGCTTTGTGCTTGCTGGGCCCCTCCCCCACACCGACTTCCAGCTCGTGCCACAGGGCATACGCGCGGAAGGGTCCGGCCTGTTTCGCGGCATCCACCAGCTCCACACGATACACCGGGCCGCAGCCATCTACGGCTTGCAGAGCCTCCAACAAGGCACCCTTGGAATTCACCTGCACAAAGCTCTCGGCCTTGTCCAGACTATCGCGCAGCAATTGCAGAGATACTTTGCGGGCGGCATTGTAGTTGGAATCCATCATCACCGCACCGATGACACTTTCAAAAGTATTGGCCTGGACGGAAAGCGTGTTGCGCCCGCCGGTATTTTCCAACTGGGGGCTCATTTCCAACTGGTCAATCCACCCCAATTCCACGCACAGGTGGGCCAGGTGCTGGCGGCTCACAATGCCTGCGCGCATCTTGGTCAGCAAACCTTCATCGGCCTTAGGATACAGGGTGAACAACTCGCGACTCACCACCAGTTCCAACACGGCATCCCCCAGAAACTCCAGGCGCTCGTATGCCAAATTCGTGCTTTTCTTCTGGTCCACGCTGGGGTGGGTCAGCGCTTGCTTCAACCAGACTTCATCGGTGAATACATACCCGAGACTTTTTTCCAAAACCTCTCTCTGCATGAGCGCAGTCTAACACAGACAAACGCCTATAGCTAGTACAAATGCAAAATATCCCGGTGTTTCATTATGTCATTTACCGGAAAATGCTTGATTCCGGCTGGGATTAGGGGTAGACTTGCGCGCATGATGACAGAGGAAAAACGAGACTTTATCCGCGACTGGGTAGCACAGGAAGTGTCTGAGGGGTTCTGCAAGGCTCCGATTACGCGTTTCCCCCCGGAGCCGAACGGATATCTGCACATTGGCCACGCCAAGGCTATCTGCCTGGATTTTGGCATTGCCCGAGAATATGCGCATCTGGGTGCTGTGTGCCACCTGCGTTTTGACGACACCAACCCCTGCAAGGAAGACGTGGAATTCGTCAACTCCATTCAGGAAGACATCCACTGGCTGGGCTTCGATTGGGGCGAGCACCTGTACTGGGCTTCCAACATCTTTGATTTTTACTATGACTGCGCCGTGCACCTCATCAAGAACGGGCTGGCATACGTAGACCTGCAAGACCGCGAAACCATGCGCCAGCAGCGCGGCAATCTCGTGACACCCGGCACCGAATCTCCCTACCGCAACACATCGGTGGAGGAAAATCTGGCCCTGTTTGAGGCCATGAAGCGCGGCGACTACGCCGAAGGTGCCGCCGTATTGCGCGCCAAGATTGACATGGCCAGCAGCAACATGAACATGCGCGACCCGGTCATCTACCGCATTTCCTACGATCATCACCACAACACGGGCGACAAGTGGTGCATCTACCCCATGTATGACTTTGCTCACCCGCTGGAAGATGCCTACGAGCACATCACCCACTCCCTCTGCACGCTGGAGTTCGAGAATCATCGCCCGCTCTATGACTGGGTGATTGATAACTGCCCCGTGCCCTCCCGCCCCCGCCAGCGTGAGTTCTCCCGCCTGAACATCACCTACACCGTGATGAGCAAGCG
>JAZRRO010000075.1:0-25288 GCA_045650805.1 Akkermansia sp. | reverse complement strand
ACACGTTATAACACACGCCCTGTCCGAGTTGCTCGGACAGGGCGCTTTGTGTTGAAGGTGCGAGCTTGTATCAGTTGAGCAGTAGCTCAAAGTCATCCACATCAAGAATTTTGCCCAATTTTTCGCCGACTTGTTCAAAGTGTGAGACCTGGCGGAACCCTGCTTGCATGTGGAAGCGGCGGCTGCGTTCATTATCGCCGGTGATGCAGGCGATGAGGGCGCGGCAACCGGCTCGGCGGCAGCGAGAAATGAGTTCCTGCATCAGGCGTTGGCCTGTGCCGCCCCCGCAAGCCGTGTGAGCCAGGTAGATGGTGACCTCCCAGGTTTTGGCGTAGGCAGCGCGTTCTTTCCACGGGTGCGCGTAGCAATATCCCAAGATGTCCCCCTCATCCGATTCGCAAACAATGAAAGGATAGCCCCCCACGCAACAGGAGGAGATGCGCTGCTCCATCACCTCGGCAGAGAGCGGCAGCATTTCAAAAGAAATGGTGGTGTGGAGGATATAGTGGTTGTAGATGTTGGCAATGGCTGCTGCATCTGTTGGTGATACGTCGCGAATCATGGGCTCGGGATGTGCTGCAGATTGTATATTTTTTTTGACACGGCGTCAAAGCCAATTTTCTTGCAAATGGAGGGGCCGCCGTTGCAGTACCAGAACAAAAAAAGAACGCACGGCGTTGGGCCATGCGTTCTGTTCTGAAAGGATTTGAGAAGAGGGGATATTAGTAGCGAATCACGTAATCACCGGGTTCGCGGGGAACCTCGGGTTCGCGCTCGCAAGCCGGCAGCATGGTGTTGAGATGGCGCTTCTGGATGGTCTTCTTGAGACCATTGTCATTGCGATCCGTCAGCTCCTTGGCTTCCTTGATAGCGTCGGTGCGGTTCTTTTCAGCCTTCTTGACGGCAGCGTTGTGCTCATCGATGCTGGCCTGCTGGCGGGGAGTGGCAATGCCGCGCAGAGTCTTTTCAGAAATGTCCACCGGGTTGACCGCAGGAGCTGCCCAGGAAAGGGTGCTCATAGCGACTGCAAGAACAGAGAGAAGGGAAAACGTTTTCATGGTGATGGTATGGTTCAAGTATAAGGGAGACACCTGATAAGTCAAGCTGTTTTTTTGGGGAAATAGCAGACTTTTGTGTGTTTAGGGGAGCATCAGCCGAAAAGTGGGGTGGAGAAGTAGCGGTCAGCGTTGTCGGGGAGGATGACAACGATGGTTTTTCCTTCATGTTCGGGGCGGCGGGCTAATTGTGTGGCCGCGTAGAGCGCAGCCCCGCCGGAGATGCCGGTGAGCACGCCATCGCAGATGCCCAAGTCGCGGGCATAGAGGAAGGGAACCTCGTTGTCTGCGGTGATGATTTCATCGTACACAGCCGTATCCAGGGTGCCGGGGATGAATCCGGCCCCGATGCCCTGAATCGCATGTGCACCGGGGGCTCCACCCGAGAGAATGGCCGATTGTGCAGGCTCCACCGCCACAATGTGGATGGCCGGATTTTGTTCTTTGAGGTACTTACCCGTGCCGGAGAGCGTGCCACCGGTGCCTACGCCTGCCACCAGTATATCCACCTTGCCATCCGTATCGCGCCAGATTTCGGGGCCTGTGGCGGCGTAATGCGCGGCGGGGTTGACCGGGTTGTCAAATTGCGCGGCAATGATGGACCCCGGAGTGGCTGCGTGCAATTCCTCCGCTTTGGCAATGGCGCCTTTCATGCCGAGATTTCCGGGGGTAAGCACGATGTCAGCGCCGTATGCTTTCAGAATGTTGCGGCGTTCTACACTCATGGTATCCGGCATCACCAAGATGGTTTTGTAGCCTTTGGATGCGGCGATGGCGGCAAGACCGATGCCGGTATTGCCACTGGGGGGCTCGATGATGGTGCTGCCGGGGTGGAGCTTTCCGCATGCTTCGGCATCCTCGATGATGGCTTTGGCAATACGGTCCTTCACGGAGCCTGCCGGGTTCAGGTACTCAAGCTTGAGCAGGAGTCGGGCTTTGAGCCCGTGTTTCGCCGCGTAGTTGATTGGTTCCAGCATGGGGGTGTTGCCGACCAGTTCGGAGATATTGGTGTAGATGCTCATATTTGCCTACTACGTTTAGCAGATTTGGCAATGGCATGCGAGTCTTAACTTCATCCCTGTTTATTTTTCTCTCATATTAGGGCCGCTGAAAGGGCAGGGCGGAGCTGTGGAATGATGCCTCGTGTCATATTCTTGTGCAGATGCTTGGTGTTGGCGTACTTTGAGCTTGATTTGGCCGCCAGACAAGCTATCATGTTTCCTGTTTTCCATGAAGCTTTCATCCACACAAACCGCATTGATAATGGCTTGTATAGCCTTGGGGCAGGTGCAGCCACTTATGGCTCAAAGCGGGGCTGTGGCAGGAGGCGCAAAACCAGCGGCGCAGCAAGCCTCCAGGCGTGCCACGGTGCAGGACCCCGGTGAGTATTACCTGACGGCCTATCGCCTGTGCAAGGAATCGGAGATGTTGGCCTCTCAGCAGAGCTATAATGCAGCCCTGAAAAAGGGGCAGCAAGCAGAGAAGGTGCTGGCCGTGATTGTGCGTGATTTCCCGCATTGGAAAACAAATCTGGTGAGTACGCGCCGCCGCATTCTTTCCGAGAATATGGCAGAGTATCGCCGCAAGGCTGCGGAGGCTCCCATCCCCACGGGCCGCCAGCCCGGCAAGCCCATCGCTACGGATATGTCAGGGCTGGAGTTGCCGAACCGCCCCAAGTCTACCGTGCCGCTGGAATACCAGAGTGATTTCAAACCTGTGGAGCTGCCGGATTACGAAAGCAGCGACAAGGATATGTACAATGCCTTGGCCCGCGCCCAGGAGGAGTGTCGCCGCATGGCTGAGGCCTACAAAGACCTGAACACCCGTTTCCTTGACACACAGAAGAAGCTCAACGTGGCGCTGCTGGACCAGAAAATGTACCAGGATCGCTACAACCAGCTTCAGGAGCAAATCAAAACGGAGCGCGCCGCCGGCAACCGCGTGGTGGATGCCCTCTCCCAGCAGTTGGCTGAGATGGAAGCCAAGTATCGAGCATCTGAAGAAGCCCGCAAGGAGGCCGAAACCCGCGCTTCCGAGCTGGAAAGCAAGCTGGCCCAGACCCAGGCCGAGCTGGAACGTGTGACCAAGGAACGCGATGCCCTGAAAGCTGAGAACGAACAGCTGCGCGCTATCGTGGAGCTGAACAGCCCGGAAAAAACCAAGGCCCTGCTGGACCAAAACCTGACCCTGGCAGAACAGCTCAAGGCAGCTCAGGAACGCATTGCCCAGCTGGAATCCATGCAAGCCGGTGCAGATGACCAGAATACGGTGCTGGCTCAGCAGCTGGATGAAGCTCGCAACGAGGCGAACCGCCTGCGCGATGAAATGAGCGGCATTTACGATGAAAATATGGGCTATCGCCGCCGTATTTCCGAGCTTTCTGAGCGTTTGAACAATTTGGAAGCCGACCTGGAGACCCAATCTCAGCAACCGGTGGTTGACCCGGCCCTGGCCGAGGAAAACAAGTTGTTGCGCGAGGTGATTTCCAAACAGAAACGCACTCTTGCCATGCAGGAAGAGGGCCGCAAGCTGCTGATGGAAACCTACATGCAGATTAAGAATCAGGACCCGGCGATGCTTATTGCCCTCAAGAAGTTGGAGGATGAAAGCACGCTGGATTTGACTGATGCTGAGCGCCGCATTATGGAATCCGTCAAGGGTGGAGAAGTGGAGCGCATGGGCTCCGGCACCGAGGGTGTAGATGCCGTGCGCCGCAGTCTGGAAGTAGAAACCCTGGCGACGTTGGCCGGCAAGGCCTTTGCCAAGGGCCGCTACACCTCTGCCGAGCAGCTGTACCGCACGCTGTATGATTGCCAGCCGGATCATGTGGCAGGTTTGGTGAATCTGGGCACTATTTTGCTGTATCGCAACAAGTGCGAGGAGTCCCTCGGATTCCTGGAGCGAGCCTCCCGCCTGGCTCCGGATTTGGCTATTACCTACTACCTGACGGGTATCAGCTACTACCGCTTGGATAAGCTGCCGGAAGCGCAGAAAATGTTCATGCGCACGGTGGAATTGGACCCGGGCAATGCAGAGGCTTTCTTCTACCTGGCCAATATCGAAGGTGTGAGCGGGCAGTTTGACCGCGCTCTCAAGCATTTTGCTGCTGCCGTGAAACTCAAGCCGACGCTGGGTGATGCTCACTACAACATGGCGCGCCTTTATGCCGAGATGGCTCAGATTCCTGATGCGGCTTGTGCATACGACCGTGCTGTGAACAATGGCGCGGAGCCCGACCCCGAGTTTGAAAACTACCTGCGTACGCATCCGGATAATGCCAAGGCTCCCGGTGTGGACTTGGTGGCCGAGGTGAAGCCGGAAGAGGAAGCCGCCATTCTCCGCAAGGAAGACCCTGAAATGGAGAAGATTCTGGCCAACCGTGAGCAGGAAGCTGCCGAGCAACAGGCCGATGCCAACGTGCAGCCGGATGCTCCCCAGCCTCAGCCTGCACCGGCCCCGGCAGATGCCGCGGCTCCGACCCAGCAGGAGACTCCCGCTCCCAATACTGAACCGCAGCCTGCTCCTGCCCCGGAACAAGTGGTGCCCGCAGAGCCTACGCCCCAGCAGGTTTACGATGAATTGGTGTCCAAGATTAAGTGGGATGCCAAGGCTGCTCCCACCCCCTCTCCCGCCGGTGCCGGTCATGAGACGGATCAATCCCGCTTCACTACGGTGCGTGTGCGTACATGGGCCGGCGGCTGGCGTCACCGCGTAAAGCTTCGCCTCAAGCGTCCGGAACCGCAGCGTTTGCGCCAGCGTGGTGGCGACATCCGTGAGCTCAAGCAGAAGCAGTGGAAGCCCCGCAAGCGTCGCCGCTGAGGCCGCTCTATCCGTTTGTGAACGCTGTGCGGAGCAGGGGCATCAGCACCTGTGATGAAGCCGCCTTGTTCTCTTGTGCTCACTCCGTGGTTGTATCAATACCACATAGGTATCCTCTTTCTCCGTGTGTCGGTCTCTTTGCTGATGCTTACACACGGCATCCCCAAATTGCTGATGCTGCTGCAGGGGCAGGGTCCCTCCTGGATGAATCCCATTGGAATTGGTGCCACCGCCTCGCTGGTTCTCTGCACCTTTGCCGAATGCTTGTGCAGCATTACCTTGCTCTTGGGCTTTCTTTCTCGCCTCTCCGCGCTGGTGCTGGTTTTCAATTTCTGGGTAGTCGTCTTTGTGTTTGATAGTGAGGCCTCCTGGGCGCAGGTAGAGCTTCCCCTGTTGTACCTGGTGTGCTATGGCACCTTGCTGTGTACCGGTGGCGGCGCTTTCAGCCTGGATCGCCTCATCACGCGAAAATTAGCAAAATAAGTCACCGGGGCGTTTTAAATGTAGTGCCGATTGTGCCACCCCTCATCCTTTGGCTTGCCAGAGGGTGGAGTGGGTGGTATCATCTTGGGCAATGGAAACACTGTATATACTTGATGGCATGGCGTTGATGTATCGTGCGTTTTATGCATTCATCAACGCACCGATGCGCAATTCTGCCGGGGTGAACACCTCGGCTATGTTTGGGTTCAGTAATACGGTGCTTTCCTTGCTGGAGAAAGAAAAACCCACGCATGTTGTGGCTTGTCTGGACCCCTCCGGCCCCACATTCCGACACGAGCGATATGCCGAGTACAAGGCAAACCGCCAAGCCATGCCCCAGGAGCTGCGCGATTCCATCCCGTGGATTATTGACATCTTGAAGGCTATGCAGATTCCTGTGGTGCGCGTACCCGGGTACGAGGCAGATGACCTGATTGGCACCTTCACCCGCATGGCCGATGAGCAGGGGGGGATGCATAGCTATATGGTGTCCCTGGACAAGGACTTGGGGCAGTTGCTTTCGCCGACTTGCTCTTTCCACAAGCCCGGCAAGAAAGGTGCTGATTTTGAGGTGGTGGATGAAGCCGCTTTCCTGGAGGAATGGGGAATCAGCACGCCGGCGCAGATTATTGACATTCTGGCGCTCATGGGTGACGCCTCCGACAATATCCCCGGTGTGCCGGGGGTTGGTGCGGTGACGGCTCGCAAGTTGATTACGCAATTTGGCAGCGTGGAGAACATGCTGGCGCATACAGATGAAATCAAGGGCAAGATGCGCGAGAAAATCGAGCAGAATGCCGACAATGCACGCCTTTCCTACGAGCTGGCCACCATCCGCCGAGATGCCCCTGTGCCACTGACGCTGGCAGAATGCACCCGCAAAGAGTTCAATGTACCGGAGCTGCGCCGTATCTTCCGCGAATTGGAGTTCAAGGGGCTGGAGAAGCGGCTCGGAATGACTGATGCTGATATGGGTGAGTTGTTTGCGGCCACAGCCCCGGCAGAGGACGGCCCCGTGCAGCTGGCTCTTTTTGATACGCCTACATTAGCGGATATCTCTACCACGCCGCATCGCTATGAGCTGGTGCGGACACCCGAAGCGCGTGCTGCGTTGGCAGCCCGTCTGGAACAGGCCTCCCGCTGGGCTTTTGATACCGAAACAACGGGATTGGATGCGTTGCAGGACCGCCTGCTGGGCATGTCCTTCTGTCTGGAAGCACACGAGGCCTATTATGTGCCGGTGGAGTCTGCCGCATGCCTGGATGTTTTCCGCGCGGCATTTGCCGGTGCAGCTGAAAAGGTGGGGTTGAATCTGAAGTTTGATCTCAAGGTGCTGCGCACCGCCGGTGTGCAGGTGAATGGCCCATTCTTTGATGCTATGTTGGCCCATACAGCTCTTTACCCGGAGCTTCGCCATGGCATGGATGATATGGCCGAGGCTTTGCTGCAATACCGCACGGTTCGCCTGGAGGAGATTGCCGGCAAGGAGATGAACACCGCCGCTGTGCCGCTGGAGCAAATGGCTGATTATGCAGCGGAGGATGCGGATGTGACGCTGCGCTTGGCTAATCTGCTGGCTCCGCAGCTGGAAGCGGCCGGTCAGACTGCGCTGATGCGCGATATTGAGTTCCCCTTGGTGCCGGTGTTGGCTGATATCGAGGCAGAAGGCATGCGCGTGGAACCGCAGCTTTTGCTGGAGAGCTCTGCTGCGCTCGGAGAGCAGATTGAGACAGTGAAAGCCCGCATCGATGAAACGGTGGGCCGCCCCATCAATCTCAATTCTCCCAAGCAGCTGGGTGATTTGCTCTTTGGCGAGATGAAGCTGCTTGATAAGCCCAAGAAGACAAAGGGTGGGCAGTTTGTGACGGATGAAGAAACCCTGCGCAAGCTGGCTCCCTCCGTCCCGCTGGTGGCAGATATCCTGAGCTACCGCGAGCTGACCAAGCTGAAAGGCACATATCTGGATGCGCTGCCTCGCTACATTTCCCCGCAGGATGGGCGCATTCACTCCACTTTGCTGCAGATGGTCACAGCCACGGGGCGCTTGGCTTCACAGAACCCCAACTTGCAGAATATCCCTGTGCGTTCGGATGCCGGGCGTCTTATTCGCAAGGCCTTTGTGGCGCGTGGCGAGGAATACAGCATCCTTTCTGCCGACTACTCGCAGATTGAGCTCCGACTCATGGCTGCGCTCTCCGGCGACCCCGCCATGATTGCTGCTTTCACCGAGGGCCGCGACATCCACGCCGAAACGGCAGCCCGCATATACGGCGTAGACCGCAGCGAAGTGACCTCGCTCATGCGCCGCGCTGCCAAAACGGTGAACTTCGGCATCATCTACGGCATCTCCGCTTTTGGTTTGTCTCAGCGCCTGGATTGCCCCCGTGGCGATGCTGCGGCGCTCATCGAGAGCTACTTCACCCAGTTCCCGGGCGTGAAAGAATGCATGGATAAGCTGGTGGCCGATGCCCGCGAGCGCGGCTATGCGGAGACCCTGTGTGGGCGCCGCCGCATGCTGCCGGATTTGAACAGCGCCAACTTCAACCTGCGCGCCGCGGCTGAGCGCACCGCCATCAACACCCCGATTCAGGGTACAGCTGCGGATATGATTAAGATAGCCATGATTCGCGTGGCCGAGCTGCTCCAAGGCCGCCGCAGTCGCATGATTATGCAGATTCATGACGAATTGCTCTTCGACCTTCATCACGAGGAAAAGGCTGAACTCATCCCCCTCATCACCACCACCATGCGCTCTGCTATGGCGCTTCCCCATGGCGTCCCGTTGGAGGTGGAAGCCAACACGGCCGATAACTGGCTCGATGCGCATTAAAGCCGCTTTTACCATTAAACAAAAACACCGCAGATACCTGCGGTGTTTTTTATTGTTAAAAAGAGAGACTTACGTTTAGCCTTCGCTGCCGGGAACAGGAGTCTTGGCCTTGATGAACTCGATGGTCAGCGGGAACTTGTAGCTGGTATCGCCGGAACTGGCACGGATGATGTCCTTGATGATGGCGATAAGACCCCACACCAAGAGTACGAACAGGGAAACATAGCCAATCAGCACGGCGCAGAGGAAAAATGAGCCCCAGACCCAGATAGCCCAGGAAATGGAAGTATTGAGACGGCGGCGTGCGTAATCAGCCACATTGGCATCGGCGTCATCCTTCCAGAACAGCCAGCAAAGAAGAGATGCCACGCAGGGAATGGCAGTTATGCAGTCACCGAAAGCGTTGCAGAGAGAGGTAACGAGAATTTTATGTTTGGATTCCATGATACGCCCATTGTAGGAAAATTGTGCGAATTGTCAAACAAAATGGCTGTTTTTTCTGCGTGAGTGTGATAGAGTAGCGTAAAGATATCATCGTTATTCATCATATCATGACAACACTTGTAGGTTTAGGGTACGATATTCACCAGTTTTCTCCCACCCCGCGTCCACTGTGGCTGGGTGGGGTGCAGGTGCACGAAACAAAGGGCTTGAAAGGCCACAGCGATGCCGATGTGCTGTGCCATGCCCTGGCAGATGCCATCCTGGGTGCCATTGGTGAGCCGGACATTGGCTACTGGTTTCCGCCGAATGATGACAGCTGCGAGAACATCTGCTCGCTGCGCATCGTGGAAAAGGCCGTTTCGTTGCTGCGTGAGCAGGGGGGCAAGGTGGTGAATGTGGATTGCGCTCTCATTGCAGAATCTCCCAAGATTTTGCCCTTTGTGCAGCAGATGAAGGAAACGCTGGCTCCCATTCTGGGCATTCAGCCCCGCCGCGTGGGTATCAAAGCAACCACGAATGAAAAGTTGGGTGCTCTGGGGCGCCGTGAGGGGATGGCTGCTTTTGCTACGGTGTCTCTGCTTGTTCCTGATGAGGAGTAAAGTCTCATGAATCCGAATATCCAATTGATGTCTTTTGCCGCGGTGCAGCAGTTGAGCGCTGCCGGGTTGACCGTTGCCACGGCAGAAAGCTGTACCGGCGGGCTTATTGCCGCCGCGCTGACGGAGGTGCCGGGGGCCTCGGCCGTTTTCCGCTACGGTTGGGTGACTTATTGCAATGAAGCTAAGGAACGCTTGCTTTATGTGCCCGAAGCTTTGATTGAAGCCCACACCGTGGTGAGCGAAGAAGTGGTGGCCGCCATGGCCGAGAGCGCTATGCGCCAATCCGGGGCTGATATGGCGGTGGCTGTTTCCGGCAACGCCGGCCCCACCGCAGCAGAGGGCGAGCCCCCCGTGGGTACCGTCTGCCTGGCGTTGTGCCGCCGCGCCGCCCAGCGTCCCATGCATACAGAAACGCTGCTCCTGCCCGGGCTGGACCGCCGCAGCATCCGCGAGCGTGTGGTGCTCCGCGCGCTGGAGCTGCTGTGCGATGTCGCGAAGGGCTGAGACAGCGTTTTTTTGAAATCTTTGCCTATACAAATCCCCCCGCTGTGTGTGTTCACGCAGCGGGGGGATGCTTTAAAGAAATGCTGAGGGGGAATCAGGCTTGGTTGGTTGCTTCGGCTTCTGCTTCCTCGGCTTCGAGTCGGGCATAAGCGATTTCCTCATCAGGATCCGGGCCATGCTGTGCTTTGTGTACCTTGGAGCGGAAGAGCTTCATGATGAATACAAAGGAGCAGGGGATGAAGAAGATACCCACAAAGGAGGCAATGGACATACCCACCACCACCACCACGCCGATGGCATTGCGGGCCAAGGCACCGGAGCCTTCTGCCGTGAGCAGCGGTACGCAACCGAGGATGAAGGCAAAGGAGGTCATCAGAATGGGGCGCAGACGCATGCGGGCGGCGGTCACGGCCGCATCCATCAGGCTCTGCCCACGCTCCATCTGCAGCACGGCGAACTCCACAATCAGAATGGCGTTCTTGGCTGCCAGACCCACCAGCATCACCAGACCAATCTGGGCGTAGAGGTCAAGCGTGAGACCGAATGCCCACAGACCCACAAAGGCACCCAACACAGCGATGGGCACAGAGAGGAAGATGGCCAGCGGCAGGGTCCACTTCTCATACAGAGCAGCCATGATGAGGAAGGCGAATACACCGGAGAGGGTGAAGATAGCACCGAGGCCGAGGCCATCCTGCACCTTCTTTTCCTGGAAGCTCATATCCACATAGGAGAAGCCGTACTTGGTCTTATCCATGGTTTCATCGAAAACCTTTTCGATGGCGGCCATGGCCTGGGCAGAGGAGTACCCCTCTGCAGGCTTCACGCTGATGCGGCCGGAGTTGTAGTTGTTGGTGTGCTGCACGAACTCGGTATCAGCAATGTCTTTGATGGTGACCAGCGTGCTGAGGGGGACGGATTCGCCCTTGCTGTTGCTCACGTAGAAGTTGGCAATCTGGTCCGTATTGACGCGGTTGGCACCGGCAGCTTGCAAGTATACCTGCCACTGCTGGCCGAACTGTGTGTAGTAGTTGACGAAGCGGGAGCCGTTGAAGCAAGCCAGCAAAGAGTTGGCGCTGGCGTAGTCTACACCCTGGGCCAGGCACTTGTCCTTATCAATGGCAATGCTCTTCTGGGGCACGGCGGGGAGCATCATGTCAGATGCAGAGCCGATGGCCGGATTGGCGCGCAGCGCAGCTTCGAAGCGCTGCATCTGGGCATACAGGGCTGCCACACCCTGACCTTCGCGGTCTTCCATCACAAGGGAGATGTCATTACCCGTACCCACGCCGGGAATGGCGGGCGGCGTGGTGACGAACACCGTGCCGTCTACGCCGCACATCACGAGCTTAGCCTGCAGACGCTTGTACACATCGTCGGCCGTGGGGTGCTTGTCATTGGGCATGGTGGGGCGTTCTGCATAGTCCTTGAGCTTCACGAAGTAAGTCATGGAGTTGGTGGTCTGCACACCCAGAATCAAGTTCATACCAATGATGGATACCACGTGTTCCACGGCATCATCGGAGGTCAGCACTTTTTCCACGGGGATGGTTTCTTCCGTGAGACGTTGCAGGGAAACACCCGGCTTCATGATGACACCGGCCAGCAGGAAGCCTTGGTCTTCGCTGGGAAGGAAGCCACCCGGCACTTGCTTGGAGGCAGGCACAATCAGCGCGGTAAGACCAGCCAGCAAGGTCATGGAAATCCACAGCTGGCGGCAGAAGAATCCGCAGATAGCTGCAAACTTTTCAGCCACCCAATCATAGACCTTGTTGAAGCCGTTGTAGAACGGCGTCAGCAGGGATTTGTGCTCTTTCTTCGGCTTGAGCATGAGCGCAGACAAGGCCGGAGATAGTGTCAATGCATTGAATGCAGAAATGAGCATGGATACGGCAATCGTCACCGCAAACTGCTGGAAAAGTGTACCCGTGATGCCCGGCAGCAGCACAGAGGGCAGGAACACCGCGGCCAGCACCAAGGCAATGGCAATCACAGGGCCGCTCACTTCCTTCATGGCTGCGAACGTGGCCTGGCGGGGGCTCATGCCGTTTTCCATGTGGGATTCCACAGCTTCCACCACCACGATGGCGTCGTCCACCACCAGACCGATGGCCAGCACCATACCGAGCAAGCAGATGGTGTTGAGGGAGAAGCCCAGAATCGGGAAGAAGCAGAAGGTCGTAATCAGCGAGACCGGTACGGCAATCAGCGGGATGAGCGTAGCGCGCCAGCCCTGCAGGAAGAGGAATACCACCAGTGCCACCAGCACCAGTGCTTCGAACAGCGTGTGGATGATTTCGTTGATGGAGTCGCTCACCGAGGTGGTGGTGTCCAGAGCCACGAAACCGCGCATGCCTTCGGGCATGACCTTTTCTTTTTCGGCAAAAAGCTTGCGAAGCGCGGCCACCGTTTCCAGAGCATTAGCTTCTGCGGACTGGTAAATGGCGAGACAGGTAGCGGGCTGGCTGTTCACGCGGCCGGCCAGGGAGTAGCTCTGGGAGCCCAGCTCAATCTTGGCGATGTCCTTGAGGCGTACGGACTGTGTGCCGTTTTGCAGCACAATGATGTCGCCGAACTCTTCGATGCTGCCCACGCGCCCCTTGTTGCGAATGGTGAAGGTGAATTCCTGACCATCGGGCATGGGTTCTGCGCCCACGTAACCGCCGGGGTTGATGTCATTCTGGGCAGACACGGCGTTGTAGACCTGGTTGACGGAGAGCCCCTTCTGGGCCATCTTCTCGCTGTCAAGCCAAATACGCACTGCATAGCGGCCACCGAAGACCATGACGTCGCCCACACCGGCTACGCGCTTGATGGGGTCCACCAGGTTGATGTAGGCATAGCCCGTAAGGTCAATGGGGTTGAAGAACCCCTCGGGGGAGTCGATGGCGTAGAGCATCAGCGGCAGACCGGAGGACTGCTTGATGGTGATACCCATCTGCGATACGGTGGAAGGCAGCTGAGAGGTTGCCTGGCTGTATCGCATGTAGGTGAGCTGCTGGTTGGTGTTGGCATCGGAGCCCGGCTCGAAAATCACGTTGATGGTGCAGGCACCGTTGTTGGAGGAGGTGGAGGTGAGGTAATCCATCCCTTCAATACCGGAGAGCTGCAACTCAATCGGCGTGGCTACAGAGTCGGCCACTTCCTGAGCGTTGGCACCGGGGTAGGTGGCGCTGAGCTGAATCGTGACGGGTGCAATGTCCGGATACTGAGAGATGGGCAGCGCAAGCATGCAGATGACGCCGAGCATCGTGGTGACGATGGCGATGACACCTGCGATAATGGGGTGTTTGATGAAAAATGGGGACATAAGAATGGTGAAGGGTAGAGATTATTTGTACTGAGGAGCGGATTGCTGTTCTTCCTTGGCCGTCACAGATTCCACCACGGTGCGCGGGGCGACATAGTGGAAGCGTGTGGGCATCAGCTTATTAGCTCGTGTGTTTGCCTTCTTGTTGGTAGCCATGGTCTGGCTGGCAGCCATGATGGTACCTTCAACAATGACGGGCACGTTGTTCATGTCCTCATAGCCCATTTGCTTGAGCAGCATTTCAAGCGCCGAGCCGTGTCCTGTGAGCTGGGCCACATAGTCCAGGGCGTCTTTGGCGCCACATTGCTTGAAGAGGAGTTCCTTCGTGTTCTTGACACCTTGATTTTGCAGCATCAGGGCCTTCCAATCCGTGGCACCTTCAGTCTGGGGTAAGTCATCCGGCAGCGCCTTGCCTGCCAGCTTCTCGGCGTATGCCTTGAAGTCTGCAACCTCAAAGCGCTTCAGCGCCAATTCATCCCAGCTCTTGGAGCCGGCTTTCTCCAGGATGAAAGCATCCAGGCTGCTGGCACCGGTTTTTGCCAGAATCAGGGGGATGGTGGAAGCGCGGTCGGCTTCAATCACGTACATGGGTTGCTTGGTGATTTTGCCTTCACCCTCGTCCACGGGAACCACAACCATCGGCCCCTTGGTGATGGGCAGCGCATCGGGTGCGTTGTCTTTGCCCAGAAGCAGTAGCAAGTCGCGCCCCTGAGAAGAGAGCGGCGCACGAGCCGGCACTAGGAAAGCATTCTTGATGGTATCCATGGCAGCCAGAACGCGCACGGGCATGCCACTACGCAGCCCCGAGTCGGTGTTTTCCACCTGACCCACCATGCCGAAGGTACCGGTGGAGGTGCTCAGCGCATTATCGGTGGAGATGATTTCGCCCTTGGTCGGGTACACGGAGCCATCCTTGAGAATCAGCTCGAAGGTGGGGCGGTTTTCTGAGGTGACTTTGCCTTGGCGCAGCATTTCAATGCCGGCCAGAGCGCCTTTGCCGCTCACGCTGAAATCCACTCGCATGGGATTCACGGAGGAGAGCGTGACAAGAGGCTGGGGGTCGGAGGGGCTCACCAGCGCACCGATGGAGGGCTTGCTGATGCCGGCGCGACCATCGAAGGGAGCGGTGATGGTGGTGTAGCTCAGATTGATTTCTGCGAGGTTGACGGCAGCTTTCATCTGCTCGACTGTGGCTTGAGCTTTGAGCAAGGCGGCTTCGTTGGTCTTGAGCTGGGTGGCGGCATCCGTCACCGTTTTTTCGGATACGGCGCCCGGGGTGTGTTGAATCAACTTCTGGTAACGGTCATAGTCGCTGCGGCTCATATCCACCTGGGCTTTGGCTTGTTCAACGGCGGCACCGGCGGAGAGCAGGTTGGCTTTGGCTTCGGCCAAGGCGGCCTGATAGGGGGCGGGATCGATGGTGTAGAGCACATCACCCTTCTTCACGAGCGTGCCATTGCGGAAGTTCTGCGTGAGGATGAACCCGCTTACCTTGGGGCGGATGTCTGTTTCCTCCAGCCCGCGCAGAGTGCCGAACCACTCATGCTGCAGGTTCACGTCCTGCTTCACCAGCGGCATCACCTGCACCGGGAAGGGGGGCAGGGTAGCCTTGACATCCTGCTGAGGTGCTGCGCCGGACTTAGCCTGCTCCAAGGCCGCTTTTTCGGCGGCGCTCAGGGTGCGGCGGAAGGTGAAGGATTCCGTTTGAATCGTTTTACGGGCAGCTTTGTCATCCTTGGCCAGACGGCTGTTGTCGGAGGAGATGTTCATGGCGCGTACACCATTTTCGTCATCCGCCACCACGGGCACTTCCGAGGCATCGTTGTAGCCGAATTCGCGGAAATAGTCCGCGAGCGGTCGGCTGTAATCGGTGATAGCCACCAATTTCTGGGTAGAGGTGTAGCCGTCTTCTTCGGTGATGGTCACATCGTACTTGCCAGCCAAAACAACGGGAACTGTGTGGGGGGCATTGTCTTTATCCACCACAATGATGAAGTTGTTGCGCAGCACGGTGCGGATGGCCACATCGGGGACAAGCAAGGCTTCCTTGGTGCCCAGGGGAATGCGAATGCGGACGGGCATGCCGCTGCGCAGAATCTGGTCAGGATTTTCAATTTCACCTTCTACGTTGATGAGACCGGTGCTTTCCACTTTACTTTCCATGGAGAGCAGGGTGCCTTTGTGGGGGTAGATGCTTTCGTCCTCCAGAATCAAATCAAAGTTGGGGGAGGTGAGGGCCGCATTGCGCTTGGCTGATTCTACCTTGCCAAACTTGCGGAAGGAGGGGATGAGCGCATCGCTGTTGAGGGAGAAATCAACGCGGATCGGGTTCACCGCTGTGATGTTGGCCAGTTTGGTGCTTGAGCTTACCAAATCACCGAGGGAGGCCAGAGACGTGCCCACAATACCATCGTAGGGAGCGCGCACCACGGTGTAGTCCAGATTGATTTGCGCTTTTTCGACAGAGGCTTTGTTTTGTTGCACGCTGGCTTCGTAAGCTTTCACGTTGGCTTCGGCCGCGCGCAGGCTGTGTACGGCATCGCTGAGCTGCTTTTCAGAGACGGCGTTGGTCTTAATCAGTTGCTCATAGCGGGTGACATCCAGCTGCTTTTGCTCGCATGTTGCGCGGGCAGAGGTGAGCGCGGCTTCCGCGGCCTGCAGATTGGCTTTGGTTTGTGCCAATTCGGCTTCATACAGTTCCGGGTCAATCTTGAACAGCACATCGCCTTTCTTTACGTATTGGCCATCCTTGTACTCTTGTGCAATGAGGAAGCCGGATACACGGGGGTGGATGTCGGTGTCATTTTTGCCTCGCAGGTAGCCAAACCAATCACCGGTGTCGGTGACTGTTTGCTTCTGAATGCGGAAAACTTTGATGCCCACAGCCTGTGTCTGGCTGGTGGTCTCACCTTCGTTGCTGCATGATGGGAGGAGGACTCCCATGGTGCAGCCACAGAGGGCCATGGCGATGAGGGTTGTTCGTGTCATGATGATATGCTGAAAATGATTTAGCTGCAGCTTCGGAGGATGAAGAACAGGACAAAAATGATGAAGATGATGGTGCCGGCGCTGATACCTGCTTCCTTCTTTTCTTCTTGGGCTGGTTGATTGTGGCCCTCCTCATCCCAATCTACCGGGGGATAATCGTAGATGGGCTCAGCCGGTGGAAGCTGCTGTTGTTTCGTGGCCGGGCGCGGGCCATTGGTGATACCGCCTTGCTTTTGGGGACGCTGCTGTTTGAGCAGGCCTTTCAGCGGCGTTTGCTCCACTTGGGGAACGCTGACCTGCGGAAGCTCCTGATTGAGCTGCGGCAGGGAGGAAAGGGAGTGCTGGTGCGCGGCAAAATCGCGGGCGCGGGCCTCTTGTTCGGCCACCATGGCGTTCAACTTGCGCACCAAATCTTCCGACATGGCATCCAGAGCGCGGCGCTGTGGCTCTGTGGAGACTCGTTCGAGGTCTGTTTCTCCGTACTCGTTGAACCCGTGTTGAGACATTGTTTATTATTCGAGGTTGAATTCGCGCTGAATGGCAGGAGCCGGAGCTGCAGCGGGATGGGTGGACTGGGGTGCCGGGGGTGTTTGCTGCTGGGAGGCCGTGCGGATGGCATTGAGTACGGCGGAGACCAGTTTTTGTTTATCTCCGTGGGCTTGCCAAGTCAGATACAGGAAATCTGCGGGGTGAATGTTGCCGTGTTCGCGCAGGAAATGGCGGTCCTTTTCATCGTAGTACATGATGGAGGGATCCAGCGTGCCAAACAGCTTGGCTGCGGCCTTGCTGATGATGCGGGGAAGATACGGAATCTCCTGGAAATCATCTGTATCCGGCGGCAAATCGATGGCGCGCACAGGGCGAGCATTGCCGGAAATACCACGCTGCTGAGTCAGGAAGAAGGAGCGGCGCGCTGCGGCAATCAGCAAAATGGTGGATGGGCTCGGGTCCCCCTTCACAGCGTATTCCTGCACATAGGCGTGCATTTCGGCAGGCTGATAGCCCATGTCCGACAGAATCTTGAGTTCTTCCGGTAAAAAGAAGCGGTCTATGCTCGTTTGCGGGCGTTCATGATAACGTTCCACCGCATTCCTGAAGAGCTGCATAAAGCTGTCGTTCCATTCCATAGTTCAAGTATAATTATCCCAACATGCCATGGCAAGCGGAAAGTGTGTTTCAATGTGTTAATTTGTGACTGTAAAAACAGCCCTCAGCGGTGGGCTGAGGGCTGCCGGAAAGATGGTTGCCAGTGTTAGGCCAATTTCTGTTTCCAGTAGGCAATGCGGCGGGCAGTATTGTCCGGATTGGGAGCGCCGGGGTTGGTGCGCAGACGGAAGGCGCGGTCCAGGTTGAAGACGCTGTGTACGTCCTCACCGTATTCCGGGGAAATGGCCTGGAACTGCTCCAGGGTGAGCTGGCTGAGCGGGGTATTGCTGCCCACCGCTACGGCCACAGCCTTGCCTACTAGTTCGTGTGCGTGGCGGAAGGGAACGCCGCGGCGCACCAGGTAGTCTGCCAAATCCGTTGCCAGCAGCAGGGGGTCCGACACGGCGGCATCGCAGCGATCGGGGTTGATACGCATGGCTGCCACCATTTCTGCGTTCACGCGGAGAGCCAGACTGATGGTTTCAAACGAATCGAAGAGGGGTTCCTTGTCTTCCTGCAAGTCGCGGTTGTAGGTGAGGGGCAGCCCCTTCACGGCAACCATCACGCTCACCAGATTGCCGTACAGACGGCCACTCTTGCCGCGGGTCAGCTCGCACACATCGGGGTTCTTCTTCTGCGGCATCAGGCTGGAGCCCGTGGTGTGGGCGTCCGACAGGGTGCAGAAGCCAAACTCGGCGCTGCTCCAGAGCACCAGGTCTTCGCTCATGCGGCTCAGGTGGGTGCCGATGACAGAGAGGCAGAAGAGCGTCTCCATGATGTAGTCGCGGTCGGCGATGGCGTCCATGGAGTTTTCCGTGACCCCGGCAAAGCCGAGTTCCACGGCGATGGCGGCGCGATTCAGGTTGATGGTGGAGCCGGCAATAGCGCCGGAACCGAGCGGGGAAACATTGACACGGCGGCGGCAATCTGCCAGGCGTGCGTAGTCGCGGTTCAGCATTTCCACGTAGGCCAGCAGGTGGTGGCCGATGGTGACAGGTTGGGCGCGCTGCAAGTGAGTGTAGCCGGGAATGCGGATTTCTGCATATTCCTCAGCCTTGAGCACCAGGGCGCGCTGCATGTCCTGCAGCAGCTGCATGGTGGTGTCAATCTCGGCGCGGCAGTACAGGCGGGTGTCTGTGGCCACCTGGTCATTGCGGGAGCGTGCGGTGTGCAGCTTGGCACCCGGGGCACCGATGCGGCGGGTGAGCTCGCTTTCAATGTTCATGTGCACGTCTTCCAGCTTGATGCTCCATTGGAAGTTGCCGGCTTCAATATCGGCCAGGATGCTCTTGAGACCGCTTTCAATGGCATCGAACTCTTCCTGCGTGAGCATGCCGGCATTCAGCTGGGCTCGCGCATGTGCGATGGAGCCTGCGATGTCGTGCCGGTACAATTTCCAATCGTAGGAGATGGATTCACCGTATTGCAATACCAAATCTGCCGTTGCCTGAGAAAATCTGCCTGTCCACATAGCGCCGCCTAGCTTACACTAAATGAGCGCCATGTGCAAGCCTTGCCAAGGTATGTAATAAAAAAAGCAGGCAGAAGTTGTCTTCTGCCTGCCGGGAAAGGGTGGATTATTGTTGCTCCGCTCGTTTATTGCGGCGAATGATGAAGAGAGCCGCAATTATCCAGAGTAGCAGCGCCGAGGCGGAAATGGTGAGCATGATACCCCAGCCGAACTTGTAGAGCAGGGTAAGGGCCATGGCCGTCCACAAGCCGCCGCCCATGAAGGGTTCGTGCAGCAGCTGCTTGTAGCCGAAGGCCTGTGTGGCGCAGGTTTTGGATTCGGGGTCTACCGCGCGCAGCAGCAATAAGCCGGTGGCGGTGACACCCAGCGATTGACCGAACTCGGCAATGGAGCATTCAAACCACGATTCGCGGAACAACTTGGGAGCCACAAAGATGACCATGCAAATGGAGAGCAGGGCGCCCATTACAATCAGAATCAACAGGGCTTGCCAGTTGGCCAGCACCACAGATAACTTGATGGTGGCCATGGCTGATACCACCAGGAAATCCAGCGCTGCACCGGAGACGCGCTGCATCTGCCCGTGGTCAATCATGTGATTCACTTTGATAGTTTGCGCCACCTTCTGCAGCAGCAAACCGCCAATCATGCAGAAGGGGAAAAGCGGGAAGCCGCTGAACAGGCGCGTTTCGTTCTCCGGGAACAGGTAGATTTCCAGCGATTGGATGCCCTTTTGCATGCCAAAGCCCACCAGAATGGCGATGCCTACCAGCGAAATGTGCCAGGCCAGGGAGTCGATGGAGTCGCAGTACACCGTCTGCCAGCCTGCGCTGGGGCGTTCGCCGTGCCCATAGATGCCCTTTTGCTGGAGTTTGTTTTGCTCGTCAAAGCTGCGGATGTTTTTCACATGGCCGCTGCGGCCTGCCCAGTTCACCAGCATGATACCCACGATGACGGCCAGCAACATACCGGCCGTGGCCACGGTGTAGCCCAGCGCAATTCCGTCCTCCCAGCCGAAGGATTCAAAGCTCTCGGCCATGCCGCTCACGGTGCCATGCCCGCCCTGGAAACCGATTTCCAGCAGGTTGCCAAAGCCCTCGTTCACCCCAAAGAAGGGCATGAGAATGAACCCCACCATGGCAAAACCGATGACATATTGCCCCCAGGCCAGCATCTGCCCGAAACACAGCTGCGGAAAAGCCACTTGCACAACTTTTTTGATGGGCGGGGTCACTACCCCCAGAAACAGGGTGGCAAACACAACGTTAATCATGAAGCCCGGCAATTTGCTGATGGCTTCGATGCACCCCTCGGGAAATAATTGCGGGAAGTTCTGCAGAATAACCAGGCCAATCAACCCGCCAATCACCGAGCTGGGCAGGTAGCAACGCTGCAGCACCGGCATCAGAACGCGTACCAGTTTGCCGCTGACAAGCAGGATGGAGAGAAAACAAAAAATGATAATGGCAGTCATATCGGCTTCAGTTGTAATAAGGTGCGTAGGTCGGCGCTTTGCTCCCATTTTGGAGCCAAACGCCGCGGAAATCTATCACTATACCCTTTGCAAGTCAAGGAAAAATGACGATTGCCCATGAATCATGGTGGTGTGCAAGGAGTGGCGGGTGGAAAATGAATGTTGACAACCGGTGCGGTGCAGGGAATAATGCTGGAGCCGGTTACTATGTCGGAAACTGATTCAGAGGAAAAGGATTGGCTGATTCTTGCTTTGCGTTGCCCCGCAGCCTGGCTGCCGCTGGCATACATCCTCGGCAATTTTATCCTGTGGGAGTCTGAAGCGGGGGGCATGCCTGTGGTGGGCAGTATCTTTGCTTCTGTGTTGACGGGGAGCGTGAATGCTGTGCTGCTGGTGGTATGCGCGCTTGCCTGGCGGGGAAACAAAGCTATGCAGGTAGCTGTGGCCCTTTGCTCGCTGTTGTTGGTGGCGTTTGTTCCGCTCAGTTTTGAGATGATGCGGCAACTGCCCACAGATGCTCAGGCGGCTTTGGTGGTTCCTTTCTGGGGAGCCCCGGCTTGTATACTGCATCTCTTGCTTTCGTGTGCCTTGTGCTTTGTGGCGCGGTGGTTTACGCGGAAATGCCTTTCACAGTAAAGCGTGTCAGGGGTGCATATTTTCCTTGCATATTGGCGCGCGTAGGAGTATGATTCCCCGGACGCGCTCCCAGATGACCGCGTCCGCCCAGTCATCAACATCCAACATACATCTTCGCAATGGACTTTATTTCAACCTACGCTGCTGCCCTGTCCCCCTCCCTGACGCTTGCTGTGACCAACCGCGCCAAGGAAATGAAAGCCAAGGGCGAGCAGGTATACGGCCTGGCCGGTGGCGAACCCGATAAGGATACGCCCGAGAACATCAAGCAGGCTGCCATCAAGGCCCTCGAAAACGGTGCCACCAAGTACACTCCTTCCGTCGGCCTGCCCGAACTGCGCAAGGCTATCAGCGATAAGCTTAAGCGCGATAACGGTCTGGACTACACCCCCAACCAGATTTGCGTGACCTCCGGTGCCAAGCCCGCTGTGTACAGCGCTCTGCGTGCCACCATCAGCGAGGGTGATGAAGTCATCATCCCCTCTCCCTACTGGGTGAGCTACCCCTCCATGGTGCAGCTTTGCGGCGGTACTCCCGTGTTCGTGGAAACCAAGGCTGAGAACGGCTGGAAGATTACGGCTGAGGAATTCGCCGATGCCATGACTCCCCGCACCAAGATGATTATCCTGACCACCCCCCACAACCCGACGGGTGCCGTGTACAGCGAAGAAGAGCTGCGCGCCATCGGTGAAGTGGCTGTGGAGGAAGACATCCTCATCATGGCTGATGAAATCTACGAGCACCTCATCTACGGCGGCGAGAAGCACGTGTCCATGGCTTCTCTCTCCAAGGAACTCTATGACCTGACCATCACCATCAACGGCTTCTCCAAGGGCTACGCCATGACCGGTTGGCGCCTTGGCTACTCTGCCGCTCCCGAGGCTATCGCCAATGCCATCAAGATGATTCAGGACCACACCGCTTCCAACGCCACCACCTTCTGCCAGTACGGCGCTATCGAGGCCCTCTCCGGCGACCAGTCCTTCATCGATGACCTGCGCGAGGAATATGACTTCCGCCGCCAGTACGTCTACGGCCGCCTCAGCCAGATGCCCAAGATCAAGGTTGTGGAGCCCAAGGGTGCTTTCTACTTCTTCATTGATACCACCGAGCTCGGCATGGGCTCTCTGGAACTCTGCGAGAAGCTTCTGGAGCGCTACAAGGTAGCTGCTATCCCCGGCATCGCTTTCGGCAACGACAACGCCATCCGCATCTCCTACTGCACGTCTCTGGACGTTCTCAAGGAAGGTCTTGACCGCCTTGAGGACTTCTGCAAGAAGGCCTGATGCCACGCTTCGTTTGAAGTAACTTTCCAAAAGCCCCGCCCGGATAAGTTCCGGACGGGGCTTTTTTTGCGGAAATTTAAGGCGTGCTACGCGTGCGCGAGCATTATGGGATTGACAGGCGGGGGGGAAGGTGCTATAAGAAACGGCGTACGCTATGCTTCAGGAATACTTTTCAGCATTGATTCAGTTGGTGGCAGGTTTTGGCTTTGCCGGGATGATTATTATCTTGAGTGTCATCTTTGGTCGCCGCGCCAAGCTTCGCAACCCCGCCCACATCCCCTACGAATGCGGTAACGTGCCCGAGGGTGATGGTGCACCGGCATTCTTCTCCATCAAGTACTACATGGTGGCGATTTTGTTCCTGGTGTTTGACTTGGAAGTGATTTTCCTGTATCCCTGGGCACTTGGTTTCAAGGATATTGTGGTGGAAAACGGTGCAGCCTTTGCCTCGATGGCTGTGTTCATTGCCGTGCTGATGGTGGCATACCTGTATGCGCTGGCAAAGGGCGTAATCGTGTGGCACCGCAACCCGGCCCCCCGTCGTTTGGGTTGAGCCTGATATCCACAAAGGCGATTTTCGGCTCTGCCGGCAGCTCAAGACTGCGGCAGAGCCTCTTTCTTTTAATAAGTAAAAGCAGCAAAGATGAAGAGTACAGCAGCTGAACGTCAACAATTCCTGGCAGAAACATTGGGCCAGCGTATCCTGATATTGGATGGCGGGATGGGCACGATGGTGCAGAAACACCGCTTGCAGGAGGAAGATTACCGAGGCGATTTCTTTGCCGACAGGGCTGCGTACCCCTGTGATTTGAAGAACAACAACGATGTGCTGGTGCTGAGCCGCCCCGATTTGCTGCGCACAATTCATGATGCTTACTTTGCCGCCGGCTCGGATATGGTGAGCACTTGCACGTTCTCTGCCACCTGCATCGGCCAGCATGAGTTTTTCCACCAGTCGGCACCCTGTCGGCATGACCAGGCGTATTACGATGGCGTGCTGGCGGATGAAAAGCTGGCAGCGCTGGTGCGTGAGATGAACCTGGCCGCCTGTCGCATTGCCCGCGCCTCTGCTGAGGCGGCGGAGGCACGCGAGAACCGCCCTTGTCTGGTGGCGGGTTCCATCGGCCCGATGGCGGTGACGGCTTCCCTCTCCCCGGATGTGAATGACCCCGGCTACCGCGCCATCAATTTCGAGCAACTGCGCCGCGCCTATCGCGCCCAGGTGCTGGCTCTTGTGGAGGGCGGGGTTGATGTGCTGCTGCTGGAGACTATTTTCGACACGCTGAATGCCAAGGCCTGCTTGTTTGCCATTGATGAGCTGCGCGAGACGATGCCGCTGCCGCCGGTGATGATTAGTTTCACCATCACGGATAAAGCCGGGCGCACGCTCTCGGGGCAGACGGTGGAGGCGTTCTGGAACTCGGTGCGCCATGCGAAACCGCTGTCCGTTGGCATCAACTGCGCTCTGGGTGCGGATTTGATGCTGCCCTTCGCCCGCGAGCTGGCTGCCCTGGCGGATTGCGCTATCAGCATGTATCCCAACGCCGGGTTGCCGGACCCGCTCAGCCCCACAGGCTATGCCCACAGCGCGGAGCACATGGCCGGTATCATTCGCCGGTATGCAGAGGAGGGCTTGCTGAACTTTGTGGGCGGCTGCTGCGGCACTACGCCGGAGTACATTGCTGCCATGCATGCGGCTGTGGCCGGGTATGCTCCGCGTACTATCCACTCGCGTCCTGCGGGGGGGACCATGCGCTTATCCGGGCTGGAGCCACTCAGCCACAACCGCGCGGATGGCACCTTGTTCATCGGCGAGCGCTGCAACGTGGCCGGTTCGCCCAAGTTTGCCCGCCTGGTGCGCGAGGGAAATTATACCGAAGCGCTGGAAATTGCCCGCCAACAGGTGGAGAAGGGAGCCCGTGTGCTGGACTTCTGCTTTGATGATGGCATGATTGATGGCCCCGAGGCCATGACCCGCTTCCTGAACCTGGTCTCTGCCGAGCCGGATATCGCCCGCGTGCCGTTCATGATTGACTCCTCCAAGTGGGAAGTCATCGAGGCGGGGCTCCGCTGCTTGCAGGGCAAGGGAATTGTGAACTCCATATCGCTGAAGAATGGCGAGGAAGAGTTCCTGCACCAGGCTAAACTACTGCGCCGCTATGGCGCTGCGGTGGTGGTGATGGGCTTTGATGAGCAGGGGCAGGCCAGCGGACGCGAAGATCGCATTGCCATTGCCCACCGCGCGTACGATTTGCTCGTCAACCGCGTGGGCTTCCCCGAGGAAGACATCATTTTTGACCCCAATGTACTGACAGTAGGCACCGGCATTGCCGAGCATGCCAACCACGCGCTGCATTTCTTCCAGGCGGCGGCAGAAATCACGCGTTGTCACCCGCATTGCCACATTTCCGGTGGTATTTCCAACGTATCGTTCTCCTTCCGCGGCAACAATCCCGTGCGCGAGGCCATGCACTCCGCTTTCCTGCACCATGCGGCTGCCGGTGGCCTGGATATCTGCATTGTGAACGCCGCGCTCATGGGATGCTATGAGGAGATTCCCGCACACCGCCGCAAGCTGGTGGATGATGTGCTGCTCAACAGCGCAGAGGATGCCACCGAGTGTCTTATTTCATACGCCCAGGAACTTTCTGCCGCCAAAGAACGCGAAAAGGCGCTCTCCGGCGGTGCTCCCGCTGCCAAGGCTGCCCCCGCTGTGGCCGATTGGCGCACGGGCAGCGTGCAGGAGCGCCTGGCGTACGCGCTCGTGAAAGGCATCAGCACCCATGTGGAGCAGGATACCCGCGAGGCGTTGGAACTTTGTGGCTCCCCGCTGGCGGTGATTGAAGGCCCGCTCATGGATGGCATGAAACAGGTGGGCGAGCTCTTTGGCGCCGGCAAGATGTTCCTGCCGCAGGTGGTGAAGAGTGCCCGCGTGATGAAGCAGAGCGTAGCTGTGCTTACCCCGCTGCTGGAAGCCAGTCAGGGGCAGGGCGCTTCTGCCGGCACCGTGGTGCTGGCTACGGTGAAGGGTGATGTGCATGATATCGGTAAGAATATCGTGGGCGTGGTGCTGGCTTGCAACGGATTCCGCGTGGTGGACCTCGGTGTGATGGTGCCGCTGGAAGATATTGTGGCGGCGGTGGAGCGCGAAAAGGCTGATTTGGTGGCGTTGTCCGGGCTGATTACGCCCTCACTGGAGGAAATGGCCAAGGTGGCGCAGGCATTGCAGGCCGCCGGGCACAC
>JAZRRO010000074.1:0-3684 GCA_045650805.1 Akkermansia sp. | reverse complement strand
TCATGTTCGGGACTCATCAACAGCCAGCCTGCCGCCGCAAACGAAAGCATTCCCGCACTCGGAATCGACTCTGCCGCAATAACCCGTACACCCGCGCCGAATATCGGCAGAAGCCACGCCGCGCGGAACTGTCTGACCTGTACGACAATCAGCAGTACAATCAGCACCCATCCCACCTTTTTCCACAGCAGTGCCGCATTCGCCGCAGCCCCCGCCCCCATTCCCGCACCGGCACCCATCAAAGAACCCGCCAGAACACCGGCTCAGAAGCTGATGGCCGGGGTCGACCCGAGCAAGATTACGAATGATGGTCCCATCCCCGTAGCCACCCGCGTGGAGGGCGACCCGACCCGCGTGTACAACCCGCTGGACCCGAGCAAAACCATCCGTATCATCGATAAGAATGGTAATGTGTTCCCGAGCGGCAAGGAGCTGAAGGTGCGCGGCACCAACTACCACTTCTACGTGCCGTAAAATAGCTGCACCGCACCATGCAGGCTCCGTTTACCAGCATCGCCGTTTTTGGCCCCGGTTTGTTGGGTGGCTCGATTGCCCGAGCCATCCGTGAGCACATGCCTGCCTGCGATTTGCGCTTGTGGGCCCGCCGCGAACAGCCGTTGGAGCTGGCACGCCAGCAAGGCATCACAGATAAGACCTACACCGACCCGATTGCGGCGGCACGCGGCGCGCAGCTCATCATTCTGGCCACGCCCATTGCTATTTTTGAGGATTTATCCCGCCGCATGTTGCCGGCGATTGATCGCAGCGCTATTGTGACGGACATTGGCTCCGTCAAGGCCTATGTGCACCGCACCACGGGCGATACGCTGACGGAGCGCGGGCGCATTTTCATCGGCTCGCACCCCATGGCAGGCACCGAGAAGCAGGGGCTGGAGCATTCCACCGCCACCCTGCTGCAAGGTGCCACCGTGGCGCTGACCAACCCGCACAAGGCGGCAGATTGCCATGTGGAGCGCTTGGCGGCCTTCTGGCAAACACTTGGTTGCAGCACTTATCTGATGGACCCGACCAATCATGACCAAACCGTGGCGCGCATCTCTCACATGCCGCACATTCTGGCAGCTCTCTGCGCGCGCGGCGCGGTGGCAGGCCACACCCCGATGAATGATTTGCAGCGACTGGCCGCGTCCGGTTTCCGCGATACGACCCGCGTTTGTGAGGGCCCTGCCAACATGTGGGCCGATATTCTCTGGGAAAATGACGTAGCCGTGCGCAGCGTGCTGGCCGATTGCATCCGCGATTTGCATTACCTGAGCGACCTGCTGGAAAACCAGGACAAACAAGGGGTGCTGGAATGGCTGGAGGCTGCACGAGAAGCCCGCAAAACGGTGCGCCAAAGCTAACACAAGGGCCGTACCGATGCCATGAAATTGCCGAACGTCGACCTGGCCGCCTTTGAGGAAGTATGGCTGGGCTGGGTCATCAACCCGGCAGAAGAAAAGCTCCTGTGGGCGGGTCGCCCCACCCGATTGTACAAGTATGATGGGACACCGGCCGTCCTGCTGGCCGCGCTGCTTTGGATTCCCATCGTGTGGACGCTCACGGCCACAGATACGATGACGCTGGGCTGGGATACACCTTGGGAGCAGGTCTATCTACGCATGTTGGCCATTGCGTTCACAGCTTTTCTCATCCTCTTCCCCATCTGGAAGCGCTTCAAGGCCCGCCACACCGTCTGCGTGCTCACGGATAAACGCGCCATCATCCAATCTCCGCGTTTGCTGGGGCGTCCCAGGCACCAAATCTACCCCCTGCATGCTGAAATAATACGCGATAGCTACGCCAATAAGCAGGGAGTGGGCAGCATTGTCTTTGATTATGGCCTGACCTACCTGGGTGGGAATCACTTTGCCTCCTGGCCCATCGGTTTCATCAATATACCGGATGCAGCACAGGTGGAACAGCTGCTTTACCATGAGATATTTCGCCGCCACGGGCTCACGCCAACGTCCGCAGCAGCTCGCCCGGTGGGGCACACAGGCAACGCCGCCTTGCGGCAGCTGGTGGTGGGCATTCTCCTCCTGATGGCCGGCGCTGCTTCTGCTTTTGCCACCACCACCCTGCCCCGGGGCTGGGTCCAGCGCCGAGTCGACCTCACCTACGCGCATGCCCACAGCACACCGGGCGGAGATGCCTCCTTCCTGCTGCAAGCGGCTGATGGCACCTGTTTCCGCGTGCCGCTGGCGGGCTCCCGCGGCCAATATCGCGAGGGCGAGAGCATCGACATTGCCTATCCGGCGCACAATCCCCTGCAAGCACGCGTAGCAACCACCCACACCAGCGGCTATCTGGTGGCTACCATGCTGGGCGGCATCGGTGCCATTCTCATCCTGCAAGCTCTTGTTTTCTACCACACCAAAAGATTATACGCACATGGAACTTCTTGACACCGAACTTACGACCAAAGAACGAGACTACATGCGTTTCCTGCTTGAAGAGGGCGAAGAAGTGCTGTGGATGGCGCGGCCCTTCATTCCCTGGTGGAGCTCCGCTATCCTGCCCGTAGGAATTTTCGGGCTTGTCTGGTGCGGCATGCTCACGAAGATGTGTTCTTGCGGGGTCGATTGGGGGATGCTCCCCTTTGCGCTGGTGGGTGTTGCTTTGCTGGTGGCGCCCTTCCTCATCTACCGCTACCACAAAAACAGCGCCTATGTGCTGACCAACAAATATGCGCACATCCTGCGCCCCGGGCTCACCGGCAAAATAAGCTCTACCAGCTACCCCGCCGGCTCCAACATGGTAGTGAGCACAGAGGCTCAGCTCGATGACAGAGGCAGTCTCATCTTCGGCTACAACATCGTATCCACCAAGCACGGCACCCGCCAACAGCCCTACGGCTTCCTGCACACCCGCAAATTGGCCGAGGCAGAACGCATCATCGCCACCCTGCCCCCCATCCCCTCCCAAGCCGAAACAAAAGAACCGGAACCCTCCAAAGCGCTCATCATCGTGGTGGCAAGCATCTTCATGCTGATTGGTTGTGTCGTGCTTCACTTTGGCGGCGGCAAAATCATGGAGGCCAAAGAGCTGGAACGCCACGGCATACGCACCCAGGCCACCGTGTGCAAACTGATTATCGAAAAAGACAGCGAGGGCGATTCTCACTACTACCCCGTCTTCCAATTCCATACCCCTGATGGCACCCAACACAAGGTCAAGGGCAATACGGGCAGCAATCCCCCTGCCTGGAAAAAGGGAGAACAGCTGCAAGTCATCTACCCCGATGGCAAACCGGAAGAAGCCGTATCCGATACCTTTGGCGGGCTGTGGGGTGCCGGTGTCTTCTTGTCCGCCTTTGGCCTTATTTTCATCGCCATTTCTTCCATCACCCTCCTGGTGGTCGGCAAAAAGAAAGCAAAAAAGAGCTGAAATCGTAAGCTGGGCATCTCGCAACACCTATAAATGGGAATTTGTCGCGCAGGATGCGCGACAATGGATTTCAAATTTTAACATTTCAAATTGCACATTTGGAAAGTTCCCCGCGCCGTAGGCGCGGCTAGCTTTGAGCCCGCTCTGCGGGCGGTAGATGTTAGCCCGGGGTGCAGCCACGCAGTGGCGGAACCCAGGGTTGGGTGCAAAAATGATGAGGAGCCCGGGCAGCATCGCGACTGCGATGCTGTAGAGGACGGCAGATTGAACGGCGACGGGCGTTAGCCCAGAGCC
>JAZRRO010000073.1:0-20461 GCA_045650805.1 Akkermansia sp. | reverse complement strand
CTCGATGGTGATGGCAGAGGTCTTGGCATTCATGGCAAGCCCCTTGGAGCTGGCCGACAGGATGCCATTTTCAGTAATTTCAAGCTTATTGGTTGTCAATTTGGCGGTGGTTTCCAGCGCCACCTCGCCATCCACAATCACAGAGCCGATGCCTGAGAGAGTACCGCTCACCTTGCCCCCGCTCAACGTGGCAGAGGAAACGATGTTGAGCAAGGAACCTTTCATCAACTCGCCACCAGACATCGTGAAGGAACCTGTGTAGTTCTTGCCGGCTTTGATGGCCGCAACACCTTGAAGAGTGATATCATTGCTGATTCCCTTACTGGCCAGATTCAGCGTGCCGCCTTTCAAGACGATTTCACCCAAACCAAAGGATGAGGAGCCCGTGGCATTGACCGTGCCGGAGTTGATGATGGTGCCACCGCCGTAGGTGTTGCCATCGTTCAGCGTCACTTTGGCCTTATCGCTGGTGGCAGAGATGAGCACGGATGCATCCTCGCCCACGATACGGCCCGGTGCTTTTTTATTCACTTTGAATGTGAATGACTTGGCCGTTTGGATGATAACTTCACCGGGAGCCACATCCCCCACGATGGTGGCCGTTCCATCATGGAACAGCACATGGTCTCCCGTGCAGAATACATCGGAAGTTCCCCAACCACCGGCACCTTCCTGCCATGTGGCCTTTTTGTCATTGGCCCAGGTGAGCGTTACCACATCTCCCACAACTTCCATCATGAGTGCGTTGTTAATTTCATCAACATAGAGTGTATAGCTCTGGCGAGGATGGGTATCCATAATGCTCCAACCACTACAATCACCGCTGATGCTATCCGCCAATATGAGGGTGTATGTTTCACCATCATCGTAGGTACCGCTCAGAGATATGGAAGTATGAGACTTCAAATCGAGCTGACCTTTCACCACAATGCCAGTCTCTACCACCTCAATTTCTCCGCCATCCAGCGTTAAATCACCGGTCACATCGGCATCCAGCTTGAGAACACCGCCATCCGTTGTAATGGACGTCACAAAGCAGCCGTTCTTTTCTGCCATGCCGTTGATATCTGCGACACCGGTAGCATCACCGGCGGCAAGAAGATAATGAGAATAATCGGTATCAGATGCACGCACCGCTACCCCGTTGGAGCCCAATGTCAGGCTCTCACCCTTCCACACAATGGACGCGCCTTCGGCCTTGGTGCGGCCACCGGATACCACCTGCACGGAATAACCACCGGATGCCAGGAAACCGCTTTTCCCGGAAACGCCGGTAGTATTGATGTGTACAGGAGCCAAAGCCGTTGTAGCGAAAGCCGATACATCATAGGCACCGGACATTGTAAGAGTGCCGGAATTGCTGATGGCGTGGGATAAAACAAGCGTACATCCCGTGCTGACGGTCAATTCAGAGGTACCGGAGCTGGAGATATCACCGGTACCAAGCGCCTTGTTATGAGAAATGGTCAAATGCCCGGATTTCAGTTCTGTACCGCCGGTATAGTGATTTTCGGCGGTCAGGCTCACGCTGCCGGAAACTTGTACACCACCGGTGCCACTCAGCGTGGCATTCACCGTACCGATTCGCAGCATTGCATCCTTAGCCAGGTTGATTGAGCCGGCAAGCGAACCGGATTCCAGCACCAAGGAGCCTTGGTATTGCGAAGCGTTGCTCAGGGTAGCATCACCCGATACCACAATTTGATTGGTCAAAGCCAGATTATTGATATTGAGCGTGCCGCCACACAACGATACGCGCCCCAGCCCCAACGCAGACGCATGATTCAGCGTGACGGAACCCTCATTGATAGTCGTCCCGCCACTGTAAGTGTTGGCCGTTTGAATGATTAACTCACCAGCGCCGGATTTTGTAAGGCGGGAGTTGCCGGTAATGCTGCCGGAACCTTCGAAAACCAGCTGTCCGCTGGTATGATTGATGGTGATGGTCGCCGGTTTTACCTCACCCGATAAAGAAACCGTGGCCGCCTGCGAGAAAATGACGGTATCCCCATCATAGAAGTTGCGATTAGCCACCGATGCCGCCCACGTGTCAGCACTATGCCCCTGCTCTACTGCCCACACACCACTGGGTGCAGTCCACGTCAGTGTAGCAGGTGTGGTACGAGGCAGCAGCAGACCGCCATCTGTCAGCGAGAACCACAAGGTCTTGTACTGAATACCATCAATCATTTCCGTCTCCCAGCGAGCATTGCTTAACTCCGTCGCAAGGCTTACATCCCCCGAACAGCGCAAAAGAGCGTAATCCGCAACGTACATCTGGGAGCTGTCATATTTCAATACAATTTCAGAGAGTGACAAAGAGCCGTTGATGGTCACAATAGCTTGCTCCAAATGCTCCTTCGTGAGAGCCAAGGTCCACACCGTCCCCGATACGGAATCAGCCTCTATGGTGTTATGACCGGCAAAAGCCCCATTTGTGCACACAAGAGCTTGCGCTTCCAATGCGCCATCTGTCATGGTCAGCAAGGAACCACTATTCACGGTACCATCCGAATGCAACGTCGATTGGTTGACACGCACGGACTTTGCCGAGAATGATTCCTGAATCATCAAGGTACCGCCCTGCACATCCACGCTCCCATCAAAGGCAGACATATCCCCCAGGAACGCCTGCTCTCCGCTTCCCTTCTTCACCAAGTTCAATGAACCACAAACCGAGCCGGAAAAGCGATGATTATCATCCGCATCCAGCGTAAGGGTGTGTTCTTCTTTGGTGATGAGAGAAGAAAAAGCCTGACCATGCGTCAGCGGGTCATTGGAATCGCGCATATTACCGCTATACAAATAAACGCGTGTGACCGGAGCTTCCGTGGAGTCCAGACCGCCCAATGTCACATCACCATCAATACCCAATGCCGTGATGAACATAGAATTGGCATCAGGATTCGTGCAGGGATACAATGTTTTCAGATAAACAGAACCCTCCATCTGCATGCTGCCCAGCTCCAAAATCGTAGCTTGGTCATAGCTGTAACCGGATGTCCAAGACATGCTGTTGTGCAGAAGGGTAATTTTGCCGCTATACCCGTCTTCGCCCAGAGATGCCACACGATACAGATGCATGCAAATAAATGACTCACCCTGTATGGTCAGATTACCCGTCCCGGAAAGGGAACCAATATCGGTAATAGAATGGAATTGGGCGTACCCATCACACAGTCTGCTGATAAGTGTACCACCTTGTTCCGCAACGGTTAGCTGACCAATACTGCGCCTGAAACTGGCATACGGCAAACTATAATAATAATAATTGTCGATGGCAAAGGTACCGCCTTCCATGGTCAAGGCATCCAGAGACACCTCTTTCATGGCGCCATTCAACAACAAAGAACCGCTCACCGTAGCGGAGGAACATACTTTACCGGCAAGCAAGGCATTATCAGCACCCACCGTTGCATCACCCTTGATATTCAGGCTCAAAGAAGAATCAAAGGAGGCGCTCAAATTACTCACCGTCATATTCATGACGGCATCACGAGCCACAGTCAACACGCCGGAACCGGTGGCCGTTGCAGAGAACACCCCGTTCCCCAACAACACCAACTCACCATCACCCTTGATGTCAAATATGCCGCTTACATCACCGGGAACAGCTAAAGAAACGCGAATCGGGCTGGCAACAGCGGCTGCACCAATGGTGACCGCGTTGAGGACATTGCCGGATTGCCCAAGGGTATATGTCACCAATCCACTCTCTGCGCCGTTCAGAAACGTCAACGAGCCATTGGCTGTGACCTGCCCTTCAATATCTAGATTTTGAGCGTTGCAGAATACAGCTTCAGCCCCGGTATCCACCAGCAATTTGCCCAGCGAGGTCGTATTTTCAAAGGTAACGCTCCCCGATGCCACGCGAGTACTTGTGCCAGGCGCAGCAGACAGGCGCGAGATGTTGCTCTCGGTATCAGCATTCAAAATCAACTGCGCCGTATCGCTCAACACCAACTGATTGCCCTCCAGTGTTGCGAGGCGGGACTCCACAACAGCATCCCCGCTGATGACGATGCAATCCAGCACATCCAATTGCCCAGGATTGATGCCGTTTTTCCACACATAGGAGCCATCCGTCACGTTGAGGGCATATAAAGACACCTCCCCCTCGACCGACATAAGCCCCGAGGCTCGGCCATCCAGCACAATTTCAGTATGATCAAGGGTGGAATCAAGCCCGGTAAAATCCTCACCATGTATTTTTTCTTCAATGGCCTTGTAAGCCAGGTAGAGCGTGTTGTTGGCATAACTCAGCGTTCCATACCCGGTATAGAACACATCCGCCCAATCACTCAAGCCATCCTCAAAATGAATGAGCGCATAGCTGGAGTCCTCTACCGCACTTCCTGTATAATCAATACGAATGGGGGCTGCCGCATCGAGCAAACCATCAAAAGTCAGTAACGCGCCAGGGGCACTGAATTGAAAGATGACAGAAGAGGCGCTCTGGCACACATCTGCAGACAAGGACGCATCTGCCGCAAACTGCAATGAACTGTATGCCCCCAGCGTCAGCGTTGAAAAGGCAGCCGTGCCGCCATTGAACTTCAACACCGAGCCGGAATCCACACCGGCCGTGGTATAGGACATACTACACCCCTTGCCCAGCTCCAGCGTATAATGGCTCAGCTGCAACGAAGCGCCGGACACGGCCACATTTTGAAACAGAGCAGAGCCGCTCCCAGTTGTCACCAATTTATCAGCCCGAATGGCAGCCGTTGTGCCGCTGCCGATAAATGAATAAGAAAGAGATGAATTGCCGAGCTCCATCGACGCGGTGCTGACTTGCTCACGCACTTTCACCACCGCATTGGAGGCATGGTCATCAAAACGCACTTTGCGGCCATCCTCAATATATGAGGCATAATATTCATTCCCCACTTTGACCTCCCACCCTGTGGAGGCATTCGGCATGGCATCGACCGTTTTCCCGGTTTCAATCGTACACCAAGACTGCTGAGAACCGGACCACACCAAAGGATTATCAGCATCGGTGTAGCTGTCATACATCTGCACCAGAATCTCGGGGGTACGAATGCTGGAAATACTGCTGACCTGCCATGTCAGCTTCGAGTACAACCATTGTTTTGTACAGGCCTTGTCCTCGTATAAGTGGTACGCCCCGTCGACATACTTCACATACAGCGTAATCAGCTTAAATGATTGGTCATCGGAATTGGTCACCTGCACCGATTCTATCATACCGGAATCCGACACTGTGAATCCATAGCACGTCAACGCGTGCCCTGCTTGTGCACCACCGGAATATTCATGCACAATGCTCAAATCCACCAACTGCCCCTTGCGAATCAACTTGTACGAACCATCTTTCTGCTTCTCCATCCCCATGTGGGAAGCCAGTTCATCCGCAAAACTTGTGGGATGAATATCCTCTGCATAAGAATACACAGTCGCAGATTCATCTCCGAAATACTCGGCAAAGAAACCGCCCTTATCCCTGTATTTGAGAGAAGCTGCATAGGGATAATTGTAGTATGAATCATCTCCGGCCAGATACCAATTGGCCGCCATGAACAAGTTGCCGCCCTCGTTGGTCCAATTATCGTAGAAATACATGCCCAATTTCAAGGACTGTGTGCCACCTAAATCATCCGCATAATCCTTGTTGTAGGTGTACCCATACACAATATCCTTGGCAAACACCCCATAATAGCTTTGCCAATACTGCAACACGTTGGACGCTACGTTGTACCAGCAGGTATTATCATCGTTGGTCAGCTTGGCAAAGGTAGAAGAGGAAATCCCGCTTGTCGTGTTGACTCGCCAAGCCAAATCACCCAAGAAGTCATAGCTTCTCGTAGTTTCATACAGGGAATATGCCCCCATAAATGGCGTATAATTGAGCCAGGTCCAATAATACCCCTTTCCGTTATCATAAAAGCGTTCTGATGCTGTGAGGTTGTGTGCATTAACCCCTTCTGCCATATAGCTCTCTCCCCCCCACGCCGTGCTGCCGGTCGAAAAATATACACACGTTGCCATGCAGGCCAGCAAGGCGCGTCTCAACGCTAGATTCACACGCAATTTCATAATTAAAAAGCTCTCTTTCCTTATGCTTCATATCATAACATCTAACACCCCCCATTCAAGCACAAAAGACATTGATAACGCAGATTTTGCAACCCACCATTCGTATAGGAAAATACAAAAAAACAAACCCTCATCACCGCGTGACAAGGGTTTATCAAAAATGGGGCAAAAAGCGTTAGCCTTCTTCCTCATCATCACGCGGGATACGCGTGGTGAAGCGCATGAGCTCGGCGATGAAGGTAAGAGGCACGTCACCCGTGGGGCCGTTACGATTCTTGGCCAAGGCCAGATTAGCATCAGAGCCCACGCTCTCGCGCTCTTCATCGTCCTCCGCATAGTAGGCAGTACGATAGAGCAGACCAATCATGTCGGCGTCCTGTTCGATAGCACCGGATTCGCGGAGGTCACTCATCATGGGCGTACCCTTGTTTTTACCGGTACGGTTTTCCGGGCCACGGTTCAGCTGAGCCAACACGATAATGGGCAGATTCAGCTCCTTGGCCAAGCTCTTCAGGCCGCCGGAGATTTCTGCAATTTCACGTTCGCGGCTATTCTGAGCCTGCTTGGTGTGGGAACGCATGAGCTGCAGATAGTCAATACCGATGGCGCACAAATCCGGGTGGTCGCGCATCACGCGACGAGCCTTGGCACGCAGCTCAGAGATAGAAATAGCAGCCGTATCATCAATGACCAGCTTACTGGCGCGCAGCTCATTCATCGCCACGCTGAAACGCTTCATATCATCCGGCGAGAGCTTGCCCTGCTGGGCGATAAGCTTCTGCTTGCTCACCGCGCTGCGGGCATAGAGCAAGCGCTCCACCAACTGCACGCTGGGCATTTCACAAGAGAATGCCAGCACCGGCTTCTTCAAATCCAGCGCCAGGTGCTCAATGATATTGAGCAGGAAAGAGGTCTTACCCATGGACGGACGAGCGGCAATCACAAACAGTTCGCCACCTTTCAAGCCGTTGATCATCTTGTCCAGCTTCGGGTAGCCTGTTGAATAGCCCAGAATCTCACCGCGCGTGCTCATCATGCGCTCCAGATTCGTCACGGCCATCTCGATATCGCGTTTCAGGCTCCATTCCTCGCCCTTGGAGGCACTCTGGCGAATTTGCAACACAGATTGTTCCGTCTGGTCCAGCAGCGACTCAACCTCGGCCTCGCTGGTGTAAGCGGCCTGAGTGGCGGTATTGGCTGTCTGTATGATGGCGCGGCGAATGAATTTCTCCTTCAGCGTCTCAAAGTGAACTTTGTAGAGCGCCGTTGTGGTGGCAAAGGTGAAAATATCCACCAGCCCGGCATGGCCACCCACAGCCTCCAGCTGGTTGCGGTCCGTCAGCTCCTGAGCCACGGATGTGGTATCCACCGGCACACCCTTCTCATAGCGCGCACGGAATATCTCCCACAAAATACGGTGCGCCGGCACATAGAAATAATCTGCGGTCATGCCGTCGGAAATGCACTGAGATACGATGTTTGTGGGGTCTATCGTCATCATCGACAACAGACTCTTCTCCACCCCGGGAGCCTGCGGCATCACCACACTCTGGCCTGCAACATCGGCTCCGCCCTTCAAATCCAGTTTCTCTTTCCGCTCTGCACTCATCAGCCCGCCCATACTACCAGTTCGCGCCCGGTTTGCAAGTTTTTTATCTCAACACGCAGACACACGATTGCCTTTTTCCTTGCACGGCCTTGCCTCCGGCATTCCCATTTTTTTCGGCAAGCCGCAAAAACTTTGTCAATTTTCCTTTACTTTCACAAATTTGACTTGACAGTAAAGTTAGTCTACATTAACATCTCCCCAACCTAATTAGTTTGACCTAACATGACTTCTGAAAACTCCAATGTGAAAACCCTGCGCCAGGCGAAAGCCGGGCAGACAGTACGAGTAGCCCGCGTTGCAGGGACAGATTCGCTGCGCCAGCGAATCCTGGACATGGGGCTGACGAAGGGGACAGAAGTCACCATTCGCAAGGTGGCACCGCTGGGCGACCCGCTGGAAGTGACGGTGAGAGGATATGAACTGACCCTGCGCAAAGCAGAGGCCGGGCGGATAGAATTGGTCTGATTTTTTCGGCGTCTAAGTTAGCTTAATCAAACATGAAACAAACAATCGCACTTGCAGGCAATCCCAATAGTGGCAAGACCTCGCTTTTTAATGAACTGACCGGGGCGAACCAATACGTGGGCAACTGGCCGGGCGTGACAGTAGAGCGCAAAGTAGGTCGACTCAAGGAGCATGAAGCCATCGAGGTGCTGGATTTGCCGGGCATTTATTCCCTTTCTCCCTACACACCGGAGGAGATCGTGACGCGCCATTACCTGCTGGACAAGCAGCCGGACATGGTCATCAACGTGGTAGATGCCACCAACCTGGAGCGCAACCTGTACCTGACAAGCCAGTTGATGGAAACCGGCGTGCCCATGGTGATCGCGCTTAACATGATAGACTTGGCTGAGCAACGGGGCGACATCATTGACACCGACGCGTTGAGCAAAGCGCTGGGCTGTCCGGTCCTCAAAGTAAGTGCCCTGCACCAGACCGGCACAGATGAGCTGGTGGAGCAAATCCTGAGCGATAAACAAAGCATCCCTACCCCGCTGAGCTTCAGTTCCTCGGTTGAGAGCAGCATCGCGAGCTTGCAGGCAGCCTTTGGCTGCAGCCGCTGGACCGCCATCAAAATGCTGGAGAATGACACCGAAGTGATGGCCGACAAAGATGCTCAGGCTAAGCACATCATTGCCGAACAGCGTCTGAAGCTGGAGCATGAGCAGGATGATGACATCGCCTCCATCATCGCAGCCGGGCGTTATGACGCCATCACCGAGCTGATACCGGAGGCCGTGCAAAAAGGCAAGGCGCGCGCCTCTTTCTCCACCAAACTGGATGCCGTACTGACGCACCGCGTGGCAGGACTTGCCATCTTCGTGGCTGTGATGTGGGCCATCTATCACATTTCCATCTCCACCATTGGAGCTTGGGGCACTGACTGGGCCAATGATGTGCTATTCGGCGAGGTCGTGCCCAACTGGCTGGGCGGCTTCATCGGCAATACCCCGGCCACGCACAGCAGCATGGTCATGCTCAGCACCGTACTGGCCCTCTGCATCATCTTCCCCATAACTCTGCGCCGTCTGCATGATTTGGGGCTCAACGGCTTGTGGGTATACCTCATTATTGCTCCCTTTGTGCTGGAGTATATCTGCCCGCACCTGCCCGGTATGCTGCACAGCAGCATCATGGCGCTGCTTCTGGGCGTCAATGTCCTGCTGCAACTGGCCTGTTTGGCCTTGCCGGGGCACAAGAGCGCCAACAAGTACGGCAGCACACCTCAAACGTTCAGTTTCAATCCATTCAAACTGGATGGTCGCATCAACCGCATCACCTATATCACCTGGTACATCCTGCTCAGTGCAGCCTGTGTCGGCGTGGGCGCATTGGGCACCCTCACCATGAACTGCAGCCCGACACTTTTTGCACTTATCTCCAACGGCATTGTGGCCGGTGTGGGCGCAGTGCTGGGTTTTGTGCCGCAGATGGCGGTTTTGTTCCTGCTGCTGGCCCTGTTGGAAGACTGTGGCTACATGGCACGCGTGGCGTTCATGATGGACCGTATTTTCCGCACCATCGGCCTTTCCGGCAAGTCATTCATCCCTCTGCTGGTGGCCATGGGCTGCGGCGTGCCGGCCGTCATGGCGACCCGCACGATTGAGAACGAGAAAGACCGCCGCATGAGCATCATCCTCACCACCTTCATCCCCTGCGGTGCCAAATTACCCATCATTGCACTCTTTGCCGCCCTGGTGGGCGAGAATGCCAACATTGCCACCATCGCCTATTTTGCCGGCATAGGCTCCGTGATTCTGGGTGGATATATTCTGCGCAAGACTCACATGTTTGCCGGCAGCTACACACCCTTTGTGATGGAGCTACCCGCCTACCACACACCGCGCGCGGCCAATATCAACATGCGCGCTATGGAGCGTTGCAAATCTTTTGTCCGCAAGGCCGGCACCGTCATTTTCCTGGCATGCGCTCTCATCTGGTTCACCAGTAACTACAACTGGAAGCTGGAATACCTGAACACAGATGACGAGCCCGCCGCGATTGAGCAAAGCATGCTTGCCTCCATCGGCAACAGCTTTGCCCCCATCTTCTCCCCCTTGGGCTGGGGAGACTGGAAACCCGCAGTGGCCACTGTAACCGGTCTGGTGGCGAAAGAAAACGTGGTGGGTACCTTCGGCGTGCTGTACAGCAACGCAACCACGGCTGAAGAAACAGCCCCCCATGAAGAAGCGCCCCAGGCTGATACCACCACCAACCTGCTGCCTATGCTCACCGCCTGCACCGATGCCGTGGTCTCCCTGTGGGATGCCGGTAGCGCCATGAGCAGCACCTACGCCCTGCCCGAAGGCAGTAGCGGCGATGCCGAACAAGAGGAAGAGGGAGAAGAAGCCGGTGTGGCCGCACAAATCAAAGCCGCCGGGGCCTTCACCACCTTCAGCGCGCTTTCGTTCCTGCTCTTCAACCTGCTTTGTGCCCCCTGCTTTGCCGCATGCGGGGCCATCCGCAATGAAATGAACAGCTCTCGCTGGACCTGGTTTGCCCTTGGCTACATGACCCTGTGGGCCTACATGGTATCATTCCTGACCTACCAGCTCGGCACCTGGATCAGCACCGGAGCCTTTGGTTCCGGCCAGGTGATGGCCTGTCTGGTATCCGCTGCCCTGCTCTACATGATAGTGCGCCGCGGCCACCAGCCAACAGAAGCGTAACATTCTACCCTACCCCACCCAACACCCCATGAATGACCTCATTATCATCCTGATTCTCCTCATCGCGGCGGCGGCGGCCCTCTACTCCTGCATCCGCAGGATGACCAAGGGCGGCTGTGGTTGCGGAGAATGTGGCGGAAACTGCAAGTCCTGCCCCAAAAAGCAGAACAAACCATAACGCAACCTAGCCGCAGACTCCAGATGAAAAGGAGAAAACATATTATCTACCAACCATCCACAACCATGATGAAAAAGAACATAATCGCATTGGCAATGGCCGGACTCATGGCCACGCCGGTCATCGCGGAAGACGCATCAAAGCCACAGGCAGGAGACCTTCTCCAGGGCATCAATATGTTCACGCCTGAGGAGGGAGATCCCGCCTACAAAGTAACAGCCAACGAGAAATATGGCACCCAATGGTATGCTGACCTGGCCTACGGCTATTGGCACAGCCACAACGCTTCCAATGAAGTCCACAGCAACGCCAATCTCGCGCTCTTCCACGCCGTGCTTAATCAGCGTCTCATCAAAGACAATGTGAATGGTGGCACCTGGCTGCGCGTAGAGTTCTCCGGCTCCTGGGGGCTGGACCATGACTCTGCCCAAACAGACAAATTGCTGACCGATGGTTTCAACAGCGTGACCTACCCGCACGTGGACGTTTACGGCGGACACGATTTGGTCATCCCCGAGCTTTCCGTCATGCAGTATCTTGCCGGTAAGCGCATATGCGTCATCGCCGGTATGGTCAACCTCACCAACTATTTTGATGCCGTAAGCATTGCCAATGATTCCTTCTCCGGTTTCACCAACGATGCATTTGTCAACTCTTCCGTGCTCTACCTGCCGGATGCTAATCTGGGCGCCATTGTGCAAGCCGAAATCAATGATAAGAGCTACGCCATGGTGGCTCTGTCCCGAGAAACAACCACCTATGGCGATAATCCTTTCTCCGGCGGTGCGGATAACTACATCCTCGTGGGTGAATACGGACGCTTCTTGGCCGATGGCAACGCCACCCTCCGCATCAATCCTTTCTACCGCCACATCGATGACATGGACGGCTCCACCAGCACCAATGCCGGTCTGGCCGCCAGCATCGAGTATACCATCAACGATAACGTCACCGTGTTTGCTCGCAGCGGTTTCGGTCTGAAAGACGAATACGGCAATGCTTTCGATTTCTCCTGCGGCGCCAATTTCAACAACATCCCCCACCGAGAGGATGATGTGTTGGGTGTCGCTTTTGGGGTATTCAAGCCCTGCGCTCCTGCTGAGCAAAACCGAGAACTGGTCGCGGAAGCATACTACAGCTTCCAGGTGAATGATTACATCAAAATCATTCCCCACGTCCAGTACATCGCTAATCCCGCCTACGACAGCGAAAACAGCGACGCCGTCTTCGTGGGTGTGCAGGGCGTGCTCTCCTTCTGATATCCTTCGTGGATATTGTGCTGTAACGTGTATGTAAACGGGGCGGAGGCGCAAGCCTCCGCCTTCCTTTTGCTCTCAATCAACGTCATTATTGGACAGGAGGCACCTTATCGTGCAACTCCACAAACTGAGCTTCGGCGCCCAAGCCGCCCATCTCATTCAATAGCTCGCGCACGCGGCTGTTGAGTCGATTGTAATCAATGGGGCCCTTCTCTTCCTCGGCAGAATCCGGGAAGACGATGTAGGATACCCCCAAATCAGACACAGCACGTGCATACACCTTCGCCTTGGGATTGACCTCCTGACACAGGCGCAACGAGGCCTCGCCCGTCTTGAAACGCGGACCAAAATCACCCACGATGGCAGGGTATACGCGATTTTCCACAATCACCGCAGCGTAGTCCCCCGGCTCGGGGCGATAGCCATTATCATGACCGGATTTGACCGTGAGCGGAATGACAATGAAAGGATCGTATTGTGCCAACAAGAAGCTGTAGCGCTTCAAATCAGCAATCACCAGTTTGGCATGCTCCACAGCATCTTTGCTGGCTTTCGGGTCTTTGCGGAGGCGCTCGTAGCGCTCCTGCCAACCGGGCAGCAGCGGGTTCACACGGTCCGTGCGCTTCTTCCAGCGATATGAGGTAGAGGGCTGGTAATGGTCGCTCTTGCGGATGGCTTCCGGCATGGTGGGCAAGCGGTCACCGTCCGAGCCATCGGACACCACATCCATATCCGCCTGAATCCACAGAGCCTTGCGAGCAGATTGCGGTGCTTCTATCTCCAGAATGGTGTCCGTATCGTAGAAATTGTGTCGATCCAGCAGGTTGGAAATCGTGGCGGCATTCTTGCGGATGCGGTTCTGCTTGTGCAGGTACAGCGCGTGATACCACTGGGAAACCTTTGCTTTCTCCATGAGCGCGGGGAACTGTGCCAGCACCTTGGACAACTGCGGGTTGGCATGCAGCAGCTCATCCCCCTGCGCTGCGTGGGGCATGAACATATCCATGCTGATATTCACCTGATATGCCTCGCGCTTGGTGCGGTCCTGCGCCGCTGTAGTACCGGGGTTGAAATTGATGTGGCTCTTGAGAGACGCACCGGGAGAAATGTTGTTGATATGCTCGAACTTACCGGGCTCTACCCGTTCGGGCAGCGCAGGCGGGAAAGGCGGCAGCTCAATGGTCGGCATGGCAAAGCTACTCTCCGGATTCCAGGGCGTGAGCGGCAGCTCATCCATGGGCTTGGGCGGCTCGGGCGCAGGGGGCTCCACCACAGGCGGCGCCACGGGCTCGGGCTTGACCGGGGCTTCCTCCTTCACCATCACTTTCTTGATGGCCACACGCGCAGGGCCGCGCAGTTCGCGCACCAAACGCTCAGGATAAGGCGTGTACAACGATGCGGCACCTGCACCCAGTACCAGCAAAAAGCCAAGCTTGAACCAGGTGAAGAAACGACCGGAACGACGGGAAGTGGATTTACTCATGACTCAGGATGGGTCGCTGTGACCTTGCGGGGGCGCATGCCCATAATGAAACGCAAAACAGGGAGCGGCGTGTTGCGCACCAGCAAACCTGCCATGCGGATTTTGAGGGAGGGATAAAAGCGAGCCTTGCCTCGCTCCAACGCTTTCAAGCTACCATCCACCACGGCCGGGATGGTCGAATAAAACCATTTTTTGAACGGAGCAGAGCCATCAGAGCAACCGCTGCGGCGCGCGACCTGCCCAAACTCCGTATGCACCGGCCCGGGACACACCGCCAAAACAGGCACACCGCTGGCGCGCAGTTCGATGCGCAGCGCCTCCGAAAACGAAGCGACGAACGCCTTGCTGGCCGCATAAATGGCAAAATCTGGGATGGGCAAATCGGCAGCCAGAGATGCGATGTTGATGATGGAGCCGCCCTGCGCTTTGAGCAAAGGAGCAAAAGCATGGCACAGCTCCACAAGCGCCAGCATATTCACCTGCATCATGGTGGCATTGCGTTCTGCCGTAGCAGAGGCCAACTCGCCATAATCCCCCAGTCCGGCATTGTTAATCAACAGCGTCTTGCCACTCAAAAGCTGAGATTTCAGCTCAGCTATCAAGCTCTGTCGGGCCTCGGGCTCGGCCAAATCGCACACCTTCACCTGCACCTCCAAACCGGAGTGGGCAGCCATCAGCTCAGCAGCCAGCTCATTCAAAATCTCGCCGCGGCGAGCCACCAAAACCAGACGTTCACACGTTGCGGCGAGACGCCGGGCATACGCCGCACCAAATCCTGATGAGGCACCGGTGATAATAGCTTGCTGATACTTCATGTGTTGTTAATTTAAACCGTCGAGGGGATGGGGAGAGGCATGGGTGCAGGCGCCGGCGTTGCTGTGGGGCTGGGGGTCGGCACCGGAGCCGGCGTGGTGGCCGGAGTCTCGGCGTTGCTGCGGCTGCGCTTCGTTTTCTTGGTTGCAGGCACAGGAGCCGTTGTTTCCACCGCGGGAGCCGTTGCAGGCGTGGCGACGGGCGTGGCGGCAGATGCAGCAGGTGCGGGCGCCACAGGAGCCGGGGCCACAACAGCGGGAGTTGTAGCCGGGACTGGTGCCACAGGCGCAGCTGTTTCCGCCGGGGGCGGTGTCGCGGGCTCACCCACAGCTGGAGCAACTGCCGGCTGCTGGGCAGCTGCCGCCTTAGCGCGGGCGTTCATTGTATCAGCATGCAGCGTAATGTCAAACCATTGGTCGACCGTATAGGTTACGCCATCCATCTTCACATCATATTCCAGCAAGTCATACCAGCGCTCGCCTTCGTAGACAAGGCTCTGTCTGTCAGCCGTCTGCCGTATCACCTGCTTCATGATTTCATACTCCTGGGAGATGACAGACATTTTATGATCCAGCATCACCCATGCGGTCTCGCGAGAGAAGCCGGGGCCACCCTTTACATTGGGATTGCGGCTCAGGTACAGAGCATGGGCATTTGCCACCGATGCCGCCAGCTGTTGCACCTGCTCATCCGGCAACAGGGGGCGCTCCTTTTCCGGCTCGGTCTCGTGGTCTGCCACATCCTCGCCCATAGCTGTGCGCAAATCCAGGCAGTCATAATGGTCTGCCCATGACAAACGGCGGCACTGCACACGGAAGCGCTTGTTCAAGAACTTGTAGCGGCGCAAATCATCCATTGCAATGCGCCCCACATCAGCATCACGCATTCCTGCCGTGGCCGTTTGATACTCAGCCAGACTGGTCTCATAATCAATGAAAAGATTTCCCACATCAAATGCATGCAACTCTGCCGTCGGCTTATCCTTAATGGACGCCAACATCGCCACCAAACGCTCCAGCGAGCCACACAGCTTCTGCAACGCAGTCATCACGACTGCATCCTGATTCATCACCTGCGCCGGCACTTGCTCTGCCGGCACGCTTTCGGGCAACACCGGCTCTGCCCCCACCATCAGAGAGCTGCCGACAAACACCGATACGATTACCTGAGACTTCATGGCACCAGAAATGGTCGTTGTTCAGACCATACTCCTTTGTATCACAAGCTCAAGCCCATTGCAAGCATCCTTTGCTATCAGATGCGCAATTTTGGGACATTCAGCCACTCAAACAGCAAAAATGCAGAGATAAGCTGCAGCAGTCAGCCCCATCACCGGCCAATCCAGCGCCTCGCAAACGGAGGCACCCCGCCCACGCACAAACCAACGCAGTATCACAGTAGCCGACACCCCCATGGCAAGCAGCCACGAAATCGACTTTTCCTCCGCAGGAGCCAGCATCCCCAGCAACAGGGCCATCAGCAGAATCAGCGTACTCGTAATCGTCAAAAAGAGGCCTTTCCCCTTGTGTTCATCCAGCCTGTGCATGAGAAAGAGGAAAAAGACACCGGCCATCCCCCAAATGGACAGATAATAAAAGAGAAGAGCTCCGTTATACGACGTCATCGTGTAGTTGATGACGGGGCCATAGCACATGATGACCAGAGCCCAGCTCCAGCAGGCACCCCGAACCAAGCGCCAGCGAAAACACAAGCTCCAACACAGCAATGCCACCGCATACGACACATACATCAATATGCCTGCACCCATTTCATACAACATCATCCATATCAGCCACAACTCCGCACCCAGAGCCACAATCCACAGACACAGACGATACACAGGAGACCACGCACTGCAGAGCGATGTTTTGCTCATCAATCGCGGCACCATCACGCTCAGCCACGCCCCCACCACAAGCAAGGAGCATACCCCCGAGCCTGCCAACGAAGCCTGCAAACCTTCAACGCAAGCCCAGATCCACATGCACACGGCAAAGGACACATCCAAGCCCAAGGCATGTGGCAGCAACCACCATGGCAACGCTCTTCGTTCTTCCAAGTTCATCACGACACCCGCTTGCACTCTTTCTACCATATTCAACACGATGTTGCAATGTTATTTCCACAAAAATCGCTTTTAAACACAGTTGTAGCAACGCGAAAAATCCTCATCGCAACCGCACTGGAGCGAACGTTGAACCCCACGGGCAGGACCTCAGCGCTTACGCGACAACGTTCATCTGCGTAAGAGTGGCATGCGGGCGGACGCCACGGGGAGAATCCACACTCCAGCGCAGTTCGTGAGCCCCCGCAGCCAAACGATAGAGAACAAGCGCCTGGAACGGCTCGCCGGTTTTCCCGCCACCTTGGGCATACACCACACAGGTACCACGGCGACCATGGGTCACCACGCGGCACTCACGCTGGCCTTTGTCCATATTGAGGATGAAAGCATAAATACCATCGCAGGGGATTTCCAGCACCACCGAGGCGGTGTGGCGTTTTTCCACTTTTTTATCGCGGTGCCAGAGCAGCGGCATCAATTCCGGGCAAACAACACCTTTGGACAAACCTGTTTCGGCCGGCAACATTTCCATGCGCGCACGGCGGGTTTGCGAGGCCACGCTCACCACCTGCACACACACGCAAGTGAGCACCACCGCACCAATCGCTACCCAGGCCAGCACGGCCCATGTTGCCCACTGCTCTGCACCGCAGAGCAACAGCACCATGAGCAACACAGAAAACGTGGCCGTTATCAACAAGCCCCAGCGGAAACCCAAACGCATCCCGGGAAAAAGCGCAAACAACAGAGCGTAGCGCAAAAACGTTTTGATATTCAACGGTGTGTTTTTCAAAAACTCCCGTCGAACAACGGCTTCAAACAAGCGACTTAGTTCAGCCTGACTCGTATTTCTGTCGATATTCACAGCAACAACAGCCTGTATGCATTACTGCCACAAATAGGACTGGCGAGCATCTTTCAACTTGCCATCCACGTACAGCTCCACGCGCCAGGACATGATATCCCCCTTGAGCTGTCGGTCTTTTCCGGTGAAGAAAAACTCCGTCTGGCGGCTACCGGCATGCTCACGTGCGGCAGGCAAGCTGACCTCCCGGCTTTTAACATCAATACCCGTGGCTGCTTGCGTATAACGCATCACCAATTTTACAGGCTTATCAGGCTCAGCATCATACCAATCCACGTAGTAGTAATCACCCATCATTTCTTTACGCTGAGCCCTGGTGTTGGCATCGTGAAAGACATACATGGCGTTGGCGCGCAAGGGGCTGTTCTTCCACTCCAGAGAGGGCACATCGTGAGACTTGACGGGCAAATCCGCCACATCAGTAATGCGTGTTTCATTCACCCCGGTACATGCCGCTAAAAGAGCAGCTGCGACAGAAAGCCATGCCAACCTGATTCTCATGCCCCCATGTATACACTACAGAATAGCTGCTTGTCAATGTTTTCTTGTACTGCCGCAGCGAGAAAAACTTGCAAAAGGCACCATCTTGGGGCATAATCCCTGCATGCCCCTCATCTGCGCCATCTTTACACACTACGGCAGCAAGCAACGTAGCCTGACTTGCCTGCAGCGTTTGGCGCAGCAAACCCGCAAGCCGGATTGCATCATCATCGTCAACAACAGCACCCCGGATGATGATATTACAACGGAGGCTCCAGCCCTCGCGGCCACGCTTTTCCCTGCTCCATGTCTGCATATCTTGCAGATGGCTGAAAATCTGGGCAATGCCGGTGGTTGCGCACATGGCATGGAGCATGCGTTCCGCACCCTGAAAGCTGATTTTGTGTGGGTGTTGGATGATGATTCCTGGCCCCGCCCCCAAACTCTTGAAAACCTGCTGGCCGTCGCGGTGCCGGACAAGACTGTGCGCATGAGCCTGGTCATCGACCCCACCAAGCAAGACGAACTCAGCTGGCCCCTCACCCTGTGTACCGGGCTGGAGCGCATGCCCTGGAAAAACGCGCTCACCCGACGGGATTTGCCCGAGAGCAACGAAATCGCCAGCCGAGGTGGCTGGCTGGGGGCTCTCTACCCCCGCGAAGCCTGGCTTGCAGCCGGGCTCCCCACGCCGGAGCTTTTCATTCGGGGTGAAGATGAAGAATACCCCTGGAAAGTCCGCGAAGCAGGCTTTTCCTTCATCACCGTCAAGGATTCAGAGCTGGAGCATCCCTCCGCAGCCGTTCCCCTGGTGCATGTCACCTTCGGCAAGCACTCATTCTTCTACGAACCGGGGCTTCCGCTCTCTCGCACTTACTACAAAGTACGCAACTGGGCCTGGTTGCAGCGGCTCAAGCGCCCCAGCGCCTATCTGCACCGTCTGGTAGCTTGTCTCTTCTATATCATCCTGAGCGTAGATGCCATGTTGCTCACAGATGAACTGACCGTGCGCAGACTCTACAACCTCTTCCGCGCCATGCACAATGGCTACTACGGCAAATTACGCCCGTTCTGACACCTGTTGAACAGAAAAAATTGCACCTATACGCAAATTTGTCTTTACAAGTGAAAAGTTAAGGGTATAATCTGCTTCCCGATGACGCCATCTTCCCGGCACTAAAATCTTATTAACCACATAACCAACAAGAGAATCATGAAAGTTCTTTCCTCCCTCGCCTCTATGAAGCGCCGCCACGCTGATTGCCAGATCGTGAAGCGCAAGGGTACGCTCTACGTCATCTGCAAGAGCAACCCCAAGTTCAAGGCTCGTCAGGGCACGACAGCCGGCACCCGCCTCAGCAAGAAGGGCGTTAAGTAAGAATTGCCTGCTCGGGGATGGTAAAGGTTCACCCCTTTTCTGCCCCGCCCGAAAAGATAGACCGGCGTTGTTTAACCCCGGTCTTTTTTTCGTTCACAAGCTGCATACACTCCATTCCCCCCCTCGTTACCATGAGCGTAGAAGTTCGGACCCACATTTTCAAGATTGGCGATTTCACCTTTGACACAGGTGAAACCTTGCCCGACATCTGCCTGGCCTATGAAACGTACGGCACCCTCAATGCCGACAAGAGCAACGCCATCCTGCTCTTTCACGCGCTGACCGGCAGCCACCATGCTCATGGTCTCAATACAGATTTACCGGAAGCCGGGGAGTTCTGGCGCCCGGAGAACCACGAAGGGTGGTGGGACCGCATGATTGGACCGGGCAAGCCGCTGGATACAGAGCGCTACTTTATCGTATGTGTCAACTTCCTGGGCAGCTGCTATGGCAGCAGTGGCCCCACTTCTCTGGCACCTGATGGTGAGCCGTGGGGCAGCCGATTCCCCATGGTAACGCCCAATGACCAGGCCCGCGCCCAGATTCAGCTCATCAACTCCTGGGGGATTGACCGCTTTGCCATCGTCGGTCCCAGCATCGGCGGCATGCTCAGTCTGGCCTTCACCCACCTGTACCCGGAGCGCGTGCGCAGCGTCATCATCATCGGCGCCTCCTGCCAACCGCCCATCGAACACAAACTGGCTGCCCTTGAGCAGATTCTCGCCATTGAGCTGGATGAGAAATACCGCGCCGGGCGCTACCCGCCCAGCGACCCGCCCCGCCGTGGGCTTGCCCTGGCCCGCACCATCAGCCACAAGTTCTTTGTCTACCAGCGCGGGCTGGAGAAGCGCGCCCGCAAGGGCTGCTCCCCCGACCGCAAGGGACTGCTGACCTGGTTCACCCCCACCCAAAGCACGCAAAGCTACATGCTGCACCAAGGCACGAAGTTCGCTAAGCGATTCGACGCCAACGCCTACATCCGCATCATCAACATGTGGGCCTCGTTCGATTTGCCCACCATCTGTGGCAAGGAGAACCTGGATGCCGTGTTCCAGCGCTTTGCCGAGCACAACATCCCCTTCATGATTTTCTCCATCAGCA
>JAZRRO010000072.1:0-33015 GCA_045650805.1 Akkermansia sp. | reverse complement strand
CCCTCCGTGGCCTCCAACACCAAACGCGCTATATCATTCATCTTCAATGGCAATTCTTCTACCAATCTCTTCGCTGTTCTCATATTTTTTGTCTCTGTGTGGATGTGCATTCTTTATGCAGTTGCAAGTTAAAAATGATTGTTTTTGGTGTTATTCATCAAAAAAGAAGCGTACACCATCTTATTGGTATCAGCAAGTTATCTAAAACCAACGCATGTTGTGCACCTAGCAAATCATATTACGCATCACCGTGGTTTTATGGGGCCGTTAAAAGGTTTGATTTTCAGCCCAGCAAGTTATAATGGGCCATAAACTGCAACTGCATAAAGAATGCTGTACCATCCAAGGGGCTCTGTCGACTGGCTCCGAGGAAAAACATGAAAAACGCACACTCCGAGGTACCCCAAGCCTTCGACTTACCCCTGCGCATTGATTTAAGGCACCCGTGTATTGCCCCCGTTCTTCCTCTTTTGTTAGAAGACAAAACAACAAAGCGCAACATTATTTTGGCCACAGAAGGCTACTTTGCAGACGAGAAAGCATTGGATGCCAGTACCCCCATCACCCTCGAACTCTTGCAAAAAATCGGATTCGATGCCATACAGCCCCGCGTTTGTAAAAAACAGGAAGCTCAGGCCGAACGCACGCACACCAAAGCAGAAGTAGCCACCCCGGCCTGGGTCTGTAATAAAATGAACAACCAGTGCGATTCCGCATGGTTTGGGCGGCAAAAGGTATTCAATACCGAAACCGGTAAAACCTGGCACACACTCACAGCGCCCATACACTTTCCTAAGCGCAAGTCTTGGAAACGCTATGTGGATTCCAAACGCCTGGAAATCACCTGTGGCGAAGCTCCCTATCTCATCTCCCGCTACGATGCCGCAACCGGCACCGTCATCCCCCTGCACGAGCGCATAGGCATGCTGGATAGGAAACTGCGCATTGTCGGAGAAAACACCCACACCCCGGATGAATGGGCCACCTGGGCTATCCGCGCAGTCGAAAGCATCTATGGTTATGAATACCAGGGAGATAATTTGCTTATAGCCCGTATCAATATCCTACTCACTGTTGTGGAATACATGCAGCATAAATGGAATCGAGCCCCAAATCTCCGCCTGCTCAAAAAAATTGCAACACGCGTGGCCTGGAACATTTGGCAAATGGATGGTCTCACTGGCATGGTTGTCACGGGTAAGAGCATCCCTGCCGGCACCTCTGCCCCCATGGAGCTTTTTGAGCATGCATTCGCCGGGATTGCCACACCACCTGACAACTTTATTCCCCGCTGTCGCGTCAGAAATTGGCGTTCGAAGCAAAACATCATTTTCTCAGATTCAATTTCTATACAAACATTATGAAATTTGATTACGTAATTGGGAATCCGCCATACCAGGAAGAGTCTGATAGTATTTCAGAAACAAATGGCCAGAAACCGAGAAAAAACATTTTCCATCACTTTCAACTTCAAGCTGATGAAATATCGACTTTGAGTTCAATACTAATATATCCTGGGGGACGATGGATTCACCAATCGGGAAAAGGATTAAAATCATTTGGGCTTGAACAAATTAATGACAAAAGGTTAAGCGTGCTATCTTTCTTCCCGGACAGCAAAGATATTTTTGGAGCATCAGCCGATTTATCTGATGGCATTTCAATTGTAGTAAAAAGGCAAAAGAAAACAACTAACGGATTTACATATATATATCATCAGAAAAACGAATCAAGGAAATTACAGGTAGACAACCCTGGGAACGAGCTAATTCCTCTCAATCCCCTTGATTTTAATATTCTCAACAAGATTAAATCTTTTGTATTAAAGTACAACTTAAACTATTTACATGACTCTATTTTACCACGCTCTCTGTTTGGCATAGAAAGTGACTTTGTAGAAAAAAATCCAGACCAAGTAAAAGAATACAACCCAACCACACCCTTCGACAAGCGTTCTGAAATTAAATTATTCTCTAACGATAAAGCAGGAAAAGCCGGACGAGCAAAATGGTACATAGCAAACAAAAAAATCATCAAGACCAACAAGGAATACATCACGAAATGGAAAGTTGTTGTTTCCAGCGCCAACGCGGGGGGGCAAAAGCGAGATAATCAAATAGAAATCATTGACAATCTTTCAGCATTTGGCCGTTCCCGAGTTGCTCTGGCTGCGTTTGAAACGAAAAGAGAAGCAGAAAACTTTTTCAAATACGCCACAAGCTATATTATACGCTACGCTTTTCTCATGAACGACGAAGCGTTGTCAACCTTAGCGCTGAAAGTGCCGGACTTAGGCAATTACGAACAAAACAATCTTTTGGATTTCCACAAAGACATAGACAAACAGATGACCAGGCTGATGGACTTATCAGAAGAAGAGTTTGCCTATATCAAAGAAACAGTAGATAACCTCAGATAACAGCCAGCCATGACATATCCGAGCATAAAGACCACACAATCTATCGTACCCATGCTGTATGCATACAGCACACCGGAAGTGGCGCGTCATCAGGGGTGGGTAAAGATAGGGTATACAGAACAAGTGGTCGAAGAGCGAATCAAGCAGCAAACGCACACGGCGGACATACGGTGGCAATTAGAATGGAAGGGGAACGCCATCTATGATGATGGGAGCGGGGAGCGTTTTACGGACAAAGACTTTCATACGTATCTGCGGCGCAATGGGGTACAACAAGAGGAAGGAAAAAGCAATGAATGGTTTCACATAGATGGGCAAACATCACAGGAACTGTTCCATCGTTTCCGAGCAAATCGAGGTGTTCGGAGAGGTGCACGAAAAGTGATACCATACCAACTGCGAGAGGAGCAGGAGGAAGCCGTGCAAACCACGCTGAACTACGTGCAAAGAGCGCAGGGAAAGGAATTTTTATGGAATGCAAAGCCGCGTTTTGGCAAGACCTTGGCCGTGTACGATTTCATCAAAAGGCTGGGAGCCAAAAAGGTATTGATCGTCACGAACAGGCCGGCGATTGCGAACTCATGGTTTGATGATTACGAACAATTCATGGGAGAGGAGTCGGGGTATTGGTTTGTGAGTGAAGTAGAAGCCTTGCGGTATAGGCATGGAGTCATTAACCGTGCCGATTACATCGACCTGAGTAGCCGCACAGATACAAAGAACTGCATAGAGTTTGTGAGTCTGCAAGATTTGAAAGGCTCGCGATATTTTGGAGGGCATCTGGATAAACTCAGCGAAGTACATGTATTGAAATGGGATGTATTGGTGATAGATGAAGCACACGAGGGGGTGGACACCTACCGCACCGATGTGGCATTCGAGCAAATTAAGCGACAATTTACTCTGCATTTGTCGGGCACGCCGTTCAAAGCCTTGGCGCGGGCGAAGTTCAGGGATGAAGCCATCTACCACTGGACGTATGCTGATGAGCAAAAACGCAAGCTCACATGGGATAGCAGCCAAACTGAAGAAAACCCCTATGTGGCGTTGCCACAGTTGAATATGTACACCTATCAAATGTCGGAAATCATCAAGGATGAATTACGGCAGGGCATAGAAATCGAAGGCGAAACGGAGGAGTACGCCTTTGACTTGAATGAATTTTTTGCGACGGATGGGCAAGGGCGCATGCGGCACAGTGGCTCAGTAGACAAGTTTTTGGATGCCATGACCACACAAACAAAATATCCCTTTTCCACAGAGGAATTGCGAGATGAACTCAAGCACACCTTATGGTTATTGGACAGAGTGGACAGCGCCAAAGCATTAGCCAACAAACTAAAAAACCATCCGATTTTCAGCCGCTATGAGATTATACTGGCTGCGGGTGATGGAAAATTGGATGACCAAGAAGCTACCCAAAAGTCATACGACAAAGTTGTAGCAACCATAGCAAAACACGCGCGCACCATCACCCTATCCGTGGGGCAATTAACCACTGGCGTTACGATACCTGAATGGAGTGCAGTGCTCATGCTCAGCAATGTAAAATCGCCGGCCCTCTACATGCAAGCCGCTTTTCGTGCGCAAAACCCGCATGTGTTCAGAGAAGGCTCCACCTATAAAAGGAAACAGAATGCCTATGTGTTTGACTTTGACCCGGTACGCACGCTGGGCATCGTTGAGGAATTTGCCAACGATCTATCTCCCAGCACCGTGGCCGGAAACGGAGACTTGGAACAACGGAAACAAAACATCCGCGAGTTGCTGAACTTCTTCCCGGTGATTGGCGAAGATGAACAAGGAGAACTCATAGAGCTGGACGCAGAACAAATACTGAGCATTCCGCGCAAAATACGCTCGGTAGAAGTGGTGCGCCGTGGGTTCATGAGCAATTTCCTCTTCCAAAATATTGGCAACATTTTTGGAGCGCCCAAAGAAGTGCTCGATATCATCAACTCCTTTCAACCTATATCAGAGCCCAAGAAAGCAGCACCAATCACCCCGGAGCAAATGACAGGTCTGCAACTGGATGAACAAGGCCATGTGGCGTTGAATCCTACTGATATAAATACGCTTACAGAAGACATATTTGGTCCTAAGATTTATCAACTTGCGCCGGACACACCACCCACCCCTACCCCCGAAGATATAGCCCCCTCGGGCATGCAAAAGTTCAAGGAACGCGTACGCAACACAATGGTGCAAAACACCATGCATACGCTGGAACATGCCTATGGTGACCAGCTGCGGCATCACGATAAAAAACGGATAGAAAGAAGGCTCGCCACCAAGACAGACGAAACCATCAACAAACTGGAAGCGCAACACTCTATCAACCAACAACTCATTGAAAAGAAGCGAGAAGATGCCCTTCAATCACGTTTTGACACTGGACAAACAACGGACGACATTAACCGAGAATTCGATGAGCGTGCAGAAGAGGCAAATCAACATTTCCTCACAGGACTCACAAATGCACTGAATGACCTACAGCAAGATTTGCGCAAGGAAGCCGTCATCTCTGCTGAGACTCAGGTACAGGAACGCAAAAAAACAAGCGTGGAAGATGTTATCCGCGATCACTTGCGTGGGTTCTCTCGCACCATTCCATCGTTCCTGATGGCCTATGGAAACAACCAAGTCACGCTCAACAATTTCGATACCATCATACCGGACCACGTGTTCCGGGAGGTGACCAGCATCAGTCTGGAGCAATTCCGTTTTCTGCGAGATGGTGGCGAATATAGAGATCAGGAAACGAATGAGCTCAAATACTTTGCTGGACAGCTGTTTGACCCGGTGGTATTCGATGATTCTGTGCGCGAATTCTTAGGGCTCAAGAAAAGGCTGGCTGATTATTTCGATGAAAAAAGCTTGGAAGACATCTTTGACTATATTCCACCCCAAAAAACAAATCAGATTTTTACGCCCAAAAAGGTTGTACAAAAAATGGTGGACATGATGGAAAAAGAAAATCCTGGGTGCTTTGATTCGCCGGATAAGACCTTCATCGATTTGTACATGAAATCAGGCTTGTATATCACGGAAATTGTGAAACGATTGTACAGAAGTGAAACATTGAAGACCCTCTACCCCAATCGAAAAGAGCGACTGAAGCACATCTTCGAACAACAAGTATTCGGCTTAGCCCCAACTGAAATTATTTACCGCATTGCTCTCAGATACATCATGGGCTTTGAAGATGAGGAATGTCACATTAAGCACAATTTTCGCCATTTTGATGCCCTCCCTTATGCCAAAGAGGGTACGCTGGAAGAAAAACTGGATGATATTTTCAAATAATCCCCCCGCACCCATCATCCCGCCCAAGCAGAAAAGGCGAGCAGAAATCGTGCCTTTTCCGCCTGGTCAGCTATTGCACCAATCAAGGTAGCGGTAGAAGAGCTGCTGGCCGAAGCCCAGGGATAGCAACCCACCTATTATGCAATTTTGCAATCGTGTTGCGGATTTGCATAGTTTCAAGCCGGATTTGACCGTTTTTTATGCAATTTCGCAATCGTGTTGCGGATTTGCATAGAAACACACCCTAAAAAACTTGACAATACACAAAAGAAAGGCAGAATAGGATTGAGATGATGCAGGAAGAATACAATTACATTCCACGCAAAGCATTAAAAACAGTGGGCGAGATGGCGAGCTGTTTTCCGTGTGTGCTGGTCACTGGTGCGCGGCAGGTAGGGAAATCTACCATGCTGAAACAGATAATGCCGGCAGACATGAAATATGTAACACTGGATGATTTTCGTCATCTGAGGCAGGCAAAGAATGACCCTATAGGATTTCTTGAAGACATGGGCACTCCGCTGTGCATTGATGAAATACAGTATGCGCCGGAACTGCTCAGAGCTATCAAAATGATGGTAGATAAAGCAGAAGGCAAACCGGGCATGTACTGGCTGACCGGCTCGCAGCGCTTCCACATGATGAGGGACGTCAGTGAAAGCTTAGCCGGGCGCGTGGGCATTATAGAACTCAGTACTCTTTCCCAGCAAGAGGCGCTGAAGGAAGCACATCTGCCCGATTTTTTTCCCAGCGCAGAACGTATGAGAGAATTGACACCGGACCGCCGGTCATGCGACATCAACGAACTGTACGCCCGAATATGGAGAGGCGGGTACCCTGCACTGCATCGAGACTTGAATCGCAATGTCGATCACTATTTTGATGCTTATTTGCAAACCTATATGGAAAGAGATGTACAAGCTCTGACACAAGTTGGAGATCAGAGCGCCTTCCTCACGCTCATGCAATCGGCAGCTGCACGTACAGGGCAGCAGTTGGTGTATTCCGACTTGGCCAGAGACGCGGGTATCTCGCCGAATACCGCAAAAAGTTGGATATCCATCTTGGAAGCAAGCGGGATAGTCTCCCTGCTGCGCCCCTACACGGCCAACACGATTAAGAGATTGAGCAAAACACCCAAGATTTATTTCATGGATACGGGGCTGTGCGCGTGGTTGTGTAGTTGGGTCACGCCCGCCACATTGCAGCGTGGAGCCATGAGCGGAGCCATTCTTGAAACGTGGGTATATGGGCAATTATACCGCGCGCTTGGAAGCCGTGGCATGAGAACCCGCCTGAGCTACTATCGCGACAGCAATGGAGCTGAAGTGGATTTTCTGCTGGAACATGAGGGCAAACTCTACCCCATGGAAGTAAAACGGAGCAGCAGCCCGACAGCCACAGACTTGAAGGCGGTGGCAGGCATTCCTTCCGGCTCCTGCGAAATGCAACCCGGAGTAGTTCTTTGCACAGCACGCGAGATGTTTTCCTTGGGTAAGGGGCAGAAAGCATTTCCCATCTCAGCCATGTAATATGCAACCTTCACCTTTGGTGGAGGTCAGCTATTGCACCAATCGAGGTAGCGGTAGAAGGGCTGCTGGCCGTAGAAAAGCCAGAAAAAGGCACCGGCGATGAAAGAAGGGCCGAAAGGCATGGGCTGGCCCTTGCCGATGCGGGCAATGAGAGCCCAGAGGATGCCGATGAAGCTGCCGGCCACCAGGGAGAAGAGCACGCCTTGCCAGCCGCAGAGGGCGCCGATGGACATGGCGATGAGGGCATCTCCGCTGCCCATGGCCTCCCGGCGGGAGAGGAAGCCGGAGCATGTGCCGGAAAGTTGTTCGCAGGTTTCGAGGTCGATGCAGCGGCCATCGGGCAGCAGCACGCTGTCTACCCGGAATTGGAGGGTGCCCTGCTCTGCCTTGAGCTCGGCGGCGGTGGCTTGCAGCAGCTCCACACGGTTGGTGCTTTCCATGAACAAATCACTCCAAAGATAAGCTGCATCGCCCACGCGCAGTTCCAAATCATCATCCTTTTGGCGGAGTGTCCACTCGCAGGGGGTATCAAAGGTGTGGCGTTTGTTGCCGAAAAGACCGCGCCCCAGCAAAGCAACGAGCTTGAGCAGTACCCAGCCGCTGCCGGCCCCCGCAGCTGCCCACATGACACCCTCCGAGGCATCGAGAGCCTGCCCCTCCACAATCCAGGGGGAGAAAAGCGCCACGGCTGCGCCGAGGATGGTAGCCGTCCAGGTGAGGCGGGGGAGCACAATCATCTGCTCCCAGTCGATGCAGAAGATAGCCAGCATGGCGGCGCCCCAGGCGCAGAGCAAGGCCTGGGTGATGACGTCGGTATCCGAAAAGCTCCAGGAGAGGGCTGCAAAGAGCGCTGCGGTGAGCACCTCTACCAGCCAATAACGCACAGAAATGCGCACCCCGCAGCAGGCGGCACGCCCGCGCAGCATCAGCCAACTGAAGATGGGCAAATTCAAGTACCAGGGGATAGCAGCCTTGCATGCCGGGCAAAAGGAGCGGCGGGGTTCATTCACGCTCATCTCACGCGGCAAGCGGTAAATCACCACGTTGAGGAAGGAGCCCACGCAGGCGCCAAACATGGCAAAGCACAGCGGCAGCAGCCACGGGGTCTCCAGGCTGATGGCCTGCGTCGCGTTGTAGAGCATGTCCTGCATGGCGGCTTAGGATAATCAGGAAAGTTTGCGGCGGGTGATGGAGTAGACCTTGTCGCCGTGGCGGACTTTCTGGTCGATGGCGACGAGGGCGCGCTTGCCCTTGGGCACGCAGTCCATGGGGACGGTTTCGCCCTGCTCGTTGTCGCAGCGGACCTCTGGGACAACAAGTCGAACGATGCCGGTGGTGCAGCCGGTGATTTCGATTTTATCGCCGGGGGAAAGGGGGCCGGCCTCCAGGCGGATTTCAGCGACCTTGGCCTTGGGGTACCAGCGCATGACGCGGCCGAGGTGGTGGCGCTGCTCGAGCGCGAGGCTGTTGGAGCAACCGCTCCAGGTCTCCCATTCCTCGCCCAGGTAGTAGCCACCGTGCCAGAACTGGCGGTTGAAGACATGCAACAGGCGGTCTTCCCATTCGGCCACTTTTTCGGGGCTCCACTGCCCCTCCACACAAGCTTTGAGCGCCTCCTTGTACACTGAGGTGACGGTGGAGACGTAGGCCTCGGAGCGGCCGCGGCCTTCCAGCTTGAAGACAGATACACCGGCCTCAATCAACTGGTCAATCACGCGGATGGTGCAAATATCCTTGGGCGACATGATGTATTGATTGTCAATATCCATCTCGAACCCGGTCTCGGTATCGGTGACGCGGTATTTGCGGCGGCAGAGCTGGAAACACTGTCCGCGGTTGGCGCTGTGGTTGTAAGCAGCGAGACTCATGCCGCACTTGCCGGAGATGCCGATGCAGAGCGCGCCGTGGGCAAAGATTTCGATGCGCACCAACTCGCCGGAGGGGCCGGTAATGTTTTCCTTGCGAATGCCATCGATAATGTAGCGAATCTGGCTGAGCTTCAGCTCACGAGCCAGCACCATCACATCCGCATAAGCGGCAAAGAAACGCACGGCAGAGAGGTTGCACACGTTGGCCTGCACGGAGATGTGCACCTCCAGCCCGATGCTGTGGGCATAGGAAATCACCGCCAAATCCGCGGCGATGACGGCATCCACCCCGGCATCTTTGGCGGAGCGGAGCAAGGCCTGCATGCCCTCCACCTCTTCATCGTACACAATCACATTGCAGGTGAGGTAGGCCTTGGCCTTGCAGGCATGGCACAGGCGCACCACCTTGGGCAAATCCTCGGGGGTGAAGTTGACGGAAGCGCGGGCGCGCATGTTGTACTGTCCCACCCCGAAATAAACACTATCTGCCCCGGCGCGCAAAGCTGCGGCCAGCGATTCAAACGACCCGGCCGGAGCCATAATCTCCCATTGCTGCATGGGCGTAAGTGTACACCAGCCACCGCACAGGGTCAAGGCTATTTGCGGGGAGCTGCCCGTTTGCCAAAAAGGAAAAGCGCATGGGCGCAGCACACCTGCATTTGAATCGAGCATAAGCCTCGGGCCAATTACCTTGACAACGTGTTATAAAGAGTATATACTCGCGCGAGTCATTCAGCCGTGAGTAAGAAAGCAAAGAACGAGAATTGGAGCTCAAATTTGGGCGTAGTGTTAGCAGTGGCCGGCAGCGCCATTGGATTTGGTAACTTTTTACGCTTCCCCGGGCTGGCGGCACAGTACGGCGGCGGGGCTTTCATGATAGCGTATTTCTGTGCCTTTTTGCTGATGGGCATACCGCTGAGCTGGGTGGAATGGGCCATTGGCCGCAAGGGTGGCACGCTGGGCGGGCATAGCTCGGCCTCCATCTTCTACCTGCTTTCGCAACACCGCAGCTGGAAATACCTGGGGCTTGTAGCCGTGATTGTGCCCCTCGCCATCAGCATGTACTACATGGCGCTGGAGGGCTGGACCCTGGGCTACGCCTGGCACACCGCTGTGGGTGATCTGAACCTGAACAGCAGCGCAGAGTACGGCGATTTCTTCACCAAGTTCACCGGCGCGGGCAGCAATGGCGCTGTCTTCACGAGCGGTGAAAGCACGCTGCTCATCTTCTTCCTGGTGGCGGTGCTGGCCAACTTCTGGCTGCTGTATCGCGGTGTGAGCAAGGGCATTGAATGGTTCAGCAAAATCAGCATGCCCATCCTGTTGGTGACAGCCGTCATCATTCTGGTGCGTGTGCTCACCATGGGCACGCCCGATGCCGCCCACCCCGAGCGCAACGTGAATCAGGGTCTCGGCTACATGTGGAACCCCGACAAAGTCCTGCTTGTCAACGAAGAAAACAAAGTGCTTGATATGGTACCCGCCGGCGCCACTGAGGCCGAAAAAGCCGACCAGATCCAGCGTTTGCAGGCAGCCAACCCCGGCACCACGATTCACGAAGAGCACATCACCCTGCTGAAGGGCCTGTGCAACCCCGAAATGTGGATTACCGCTGCCGGGCAGATTTTCTACTCGCTTTCTATCGGCTTCGGCATTGTCTGTTCGTATGCCAGCTATGTGCGCCGCCGCAAGGATATTGCGCTGGGCTCACTCACTGCCAACACCGCCAATGAAGTAGCCGAGGTGGGCTTGGCCGGCATGATGATTATCCCCGCCGCCGTGTCCCTGCTGGGTGTGGCCGCCGCAGCCGGCACCAGCACCTTTGGTCTGGGCTTCAACGTATTGCCGCAGGTCTTCTCCAGCATGCCGGGTGGCCAGTTCTTCGGCACCCTGTTCTTTGTGTTGCTGTCCATCGGGGCTATCACCAGTGCCATCTCCATTCTGCAACCGGCTGTAGCCTTTGTGGAAGAGTTCTGGAACCTGCAACGCGTGCAGAGCGTGAGCCTGATTGCCCTGTTGCTGGTAGTGGGGTCCCTGCTGGTGGTCTGGTTCACGGGTGATGGGCTGATTGCCCTGGATACGCTGGATTTCTGGCTGGGCACCATGAGTCTGTACCTGAGCTCCGCCCTGTTCCTCATCATCTTCCGCTTTGTATGGGGCACCCACAAGGGCCTGGCCGAGCTGCGCAGCGGCGCTGCCATGCCGATTGGCCGTGGCATCGCTTTCCTCATCAACTGGGTCACGCCCGGCATCATGCTCGCCATCTTCGTGTCCTGGATTTACCAGAATCTCTTCGTGAAGCAGAGCTACCACATCACCAACATTCTTGATGGCAAAATCGGCGCCATCTTCCCGCTGGTGTGGGTAGTACTGGTCACGCTCTTCTTCTGCTTTGTGGCCCATACCTCCCGCCACTTCAAGAAGAACCCCGAACTGGAAACAAAATACGAACGCGAACCCTTCTCGTAAAGCACCATGAGCCGTTCTAGCTACACAGATAACTGGAAAACGAACCTGGGTGTCATGCTGGCCGTGGCCGGCAGCGCCATCGGCTTCGGCAACTTCCTCCGCTTCCCCGGGCTTGCCGCGCAATACGGCGGTGGCGCCTTCATGATTGCCTATTTCAGCTGCTTTTTGCTGCTGGGTCTGCCGCTTTGCTGGGTAGAATGGAGCATCGGCCGCCGCGGTGGCGTGCTGGGTGGTCACAGTCCGGCATCGGTCTTCCAACTCATCTCCCAAAAGCCGCTCTGGAAATACCTGGGCATCCTGGGTATCCTGGCTGGCCTGAGCATCAACGTCTATTACGTGTACATGGAAGGCTGGACCCTGGGCTACGCCTGGCACATGGTCATGGGCGATTTGAACCTGAACAACGCCGGCGAATACCGCGATTTCTTTGCCAACTTTGTGGGCACCAAGGAAGATGGCCACTTCTTCAGCGGGCAGACCTCTGCGCCTATCTTCTTCCTGCTGGCCATGGGCGCAAACTTCTTCCTGATTTACCGCGGTATCAGCAAGGGTATCGAGTGGTTCTGCAAGTGGAGCATGCCCCTGCTCTTCATTGTGGCCATCGTCCTGCTGGTGCGCGTGCTCACCATGGGCACGCCAGATGCCGCTTTCCCCGAACGCAGCGTCAACGAGGGTCTGGGATACATGTGGAACCCCGACAAGACTGTGCTGGTGGATGCCGCTACGGATAAAACCATCGGCATGGTGCCCGCCGGTGCCACCGATACAGATAAAACGGCATTGGTGGCCCGCCTGCAAGCCGAATATCCCGAGGTAGAAATCAAAGAAAAGAAGGTGACCTTCCTGCAAAGCCTCTTCAACCCTGAAATGTGGCTGCGCGCCGCCGGTCAGGTCTTCTTCTCCCTTTCCGTGGGCTCGGGCTCCATCTGCTGCTATGCCAGCTATGTGCGCCGCCGCAGGGATATTGCCCTGAGCGCCTTGAGCGCAGGTGCCGCCAACTCGGTGACAGAAGTGGGCCTGGCCGGGCTTACCATCATCCCCGCCGCCGTGGCTTTGCTGGGTGTAGCCGCAGCCGCCACCAGCAGCACCTTCAGCCTTGGGTTCAACGTGCTGCCGCAGGTATTTGCCGCCATGCCGGGCGGGCAATTCTTCGGGTTGCTCTTCTTCATTCTCCTCTTCATCGGTGCGGTGACGAGCGCGCTCTCTCAGGTGCAGCCTGCTGTCTCCTTTGTGGGTGAATACTGGAACCTGAAGCGTGGTCAAAGCCTTGCCCTCATTGCCGGCTTGCTGCTCTGCGGTGCCGTCATCATCATCTGGTACACCAAGGACACCCTCGCGCTGGACAGCATCGACTTCTGGGTGGGCAGTCTCATCCTGTATGTGACCACGGGCACCAACCTCATCTTCTTCAACCAGATTTGGGGCACCAACAACGGCATGAACGAGCTGAAAGACGGTGCCCGCATCAGCCTGCCGCGCGGCACGGCCTTCATCATCCGCTGGGTCACGCCCATCATCATGGTCACCATCTTCACCGCTTGGATTTACCAAGAGCTCTTCGTCACCCGCAGCAGCTATGTAGCCAACATTGTGGACGGCAAAATCGGTGCCATCCTGCCGCTCCTCTGGGCGCTCGGCATCACCATTTTCTTCTGCATTGTGGCTGCCACCTCGCGCCGCTTCAATAAATAACCCCTCATCACCTACATCATCACGTGAGTACTAAACAAAAAACAGAAAACTGGAACTCGAATCTGGGTGTTGTGCTGGCTGTGGCCGGCAGCGCCATCGGCTTCGGTAATTTCCTGCGCTTCCCCGGCTTGGCCGCACAATACGGCGGTGGCGCATTCATGATTGCCTACTTCACCGCCTTCCTGCTGCTGGGCATCCCGCTGAGCTGGGTGGAATGGGCCATCGGTCGCAAAGGCGGCTCCCTGGGTGGCCACAGCACCGTGAGCATCTTCTATCTTCTCACCGGTAAAACCCGCTGGAAGTACCTGGGCATCGCCGGTGTGATTGCCACCATCGGCATCGCTATGTACTATATCCCGCTGGAAAGCTGGACCATCGGCTATGCCTGGCACTCTGCCATGGGCAACCTCCAGCTGGAGTCTGCTGAGGAATACGGCAATTTCTTCGCCCGATTCGTGGGCCTGACGGGCGATGGTTCCATCTTCTCCGGCAATGAAGGCCAGCTCATCTTCTTTGCCATTGCTATCCTGGCTAATCTGTACGTCATCTTCTACGGCATCAGCAAGGGTATTGAAACCTTCTGCAAGTGGAGCATGCCCGTGCTGCTCCTCACTGCCATCATCATTCTGGTGCGTGTGCTCACGCTGGGCACCCCCGATGCTGCCCACCCCGAGCGCAACGTGGACCAGGGCTTGGGCTACATGTGGAACCCCACCAAGACCATGCTCGTGGTCGAGGGCAAGGAGGTTGAAATGGTGCCCGCCAACGTAACCCCCGAGCGCAAGGCCGCCTTGGTGCAAACCATTCAGGCTGCCAATCCCGGCAAGGCCGTGGAGGAAAAAGAAATCTCGCTCACGCAGGGCCTGCTCAACCCCGAAATGTGGATTACAGCCGCAGGCCAGGTCTTCTTCTCCCTCTCCATTGGGTTCGGCACCGTGTGCTCCTATGCCAGCTATGTGCGCCGCCGCAAGGATATTGCCCTCAGCTCGCTGACCGCTAATGCCGCCAATGAAGCTATCGAGGTAGGTATGGCCGGCATGATGATCATCCCCGCCGCCGTGGCCTTCCTCGGCGTGGTGGCAGCTGCCGGTTGCGGCACCTTTGGGCTGGGCTTCAATGTGCTGCCGCAGGTGTTTGCCGCCATGCCCGGTGGCGCCATCTTTGGCACCATGTTCTTCTTCCTGCTCTTCATCGGTGCTATCACCAGCGCCATTTCCATGCTCCAGCCCTCCATCGCTTTCCTGGAGGAGTTCTGGGAACTGCGCCGCGTGCAGAGCGTTGCCCTCGTGGCTTTCCTCGTCACCATCGGCACTCTGCTGGTCGGTTGGTTCACAGAGGGCCTGATGGCGCTGGATACGATGGACTTCTGGTTCGGCACCATGTTCCTCTACCTCACCTCTTGCCTGTTCTTCACCATCTTCAACTATGCGTGGGGCACCAAGAATGGTCTGGCAGAGCTGCGCCAGGGTGCAGCCATCCCCCTGCCCCCGGGGCTGGGCTTTGTGCTGCGCTGGGTCACCCCGGGCATCCTGCTCATCATCTTCGCGGCCTGGCTCTACAAGAACATCTTCATCCAGCTGAGCCCCCAGGTGGTCAACCTCCTCAATGGCGAACCCGGTGCCCTCTTCCCCATCGTTTGGGTTGTGATGGTGGCCCTTTTCTTCGCCTTTGTCATCTACACCTCCCGCAAGTTCCACAAACACACCAACCCCGACAATCTTAACGACTAACCCCAACACTTTATCATCATGACTATTGCAGGTATCATCACTATGTTGCTCTCCATCGGTATCGTATGGGGCCTCTTCATCGTTTGCTGCACCAAGCTCGTCAAGAGCGATAAGGAAACCAACGATTCCAACGAAGAAGCCTGATATCATTCCCCTCTCAGAGCATTCCTCTTCCCCGGCTGCGCCTCTCACCAGGCGCAGCCGATTTTGTTGAAAACACGCTGTCCCCGAGATGACTGCGAGCCTGATATTTACCCCAACCATCAACGGCGATTATATTTCTACCTAATTTATAGAATTTAACATTGACACATCTTACAAACTGTGATAATTTGGAATCGTTCCAAGCAACAAGATAGAAAGGACACCAACGCATGAGCGAGTACACATCCACCACCGTACACGAGGGCAGCATGCGCTGCCGCACAGAATTCGCACAGGGCAACGCCGCATTCACCACCGATGTAGGAGCGGCTCTGGGCGGCAAGGGTGAGCAGCCCTCCCCCGCGCAGCTACTGGCCGCAGCCGTAGCCTCCTGCATGGGCAGCATGATGGCCTTTCTGGGAGCACGCCGCGGCATCAACACAACAGGCATCAGCATCGCCGCCGGATACGAGGAAGGCAAGAACGGTCTCTCGGCCCTCACCTTCCACATCACAGTGCCCCATGCCACCACGGCAGAGGAACGCTCTGTACTGGAAGCCGCGGTGAAAGGCTGCCCTGTTGGCGCCGCTATTGCCGCCACGGTTGAAAAGAAGATTTCCTGGACCTGGGCAGATTAAGCCCTCCGGACAAGCATAGGAGAACACAGAAGTAACGCCATCGGGAGAGGCTGCCATCAGTCTCTCCCGATTCCTTTGCGCAGAATGCCCCCCACACGAATGGCAGCGGATTCGAGGCTGTTTGAAGAAAAATGAACTTTTTTATTGAATTTGGCTTGACTCTGGGGGCAAATCTGCTATTCTGTGCGTGCTGCAAGTCAGCGCGAGTATCCATGTCCCCATCGTCTAGGGGTTAGGACATATGATTCTCAGTCATAGAACCGCGGTTCGAATCCGCGTGGGGATGCTCCAAAGGAAGCCCGGTCGCAAGACCGGGCTTTTTCGTGTACTGAAACAAGGCCAAGAAAAAGCCGCGCCACCAAAATGGGGCGCGGCTTGTGCATTTGAAAAATGGGGCAAACGACTTATACGTCGAACAGGTGGGTGACGGAGTCGTTGTTGTGAATGTTGGAGATAGCCTGAGCCAGCAAGGGAGCAATGCTGACGGTATCCACACGCTCGCCGTATGCCATGGGCACAGAATCGGAGGTGAGGAGATGCTCGATGGGGCTGTTGGCCAGACGCGTGATAGCCTTCTCGTTGAGCACAGCGTGGGAGACAGCGGCAAAGATGCGGGCGGCGCCATGCTCACGCAGAATGGAAGCAGCGGCGCAAAGCGTGCCACCGGATTCGGTCATATCGTCCACGAGGAGCACGTCCTTGCCCTGCACGTTGCCGATAACGGCGTGGGCATCCACCTCTGTGGCAGAGATACGCTGCTTGGCCACAATGGCCAGCTCGGTGCCAAGGATGTTAGCGTAGTTCTTGGCATTCTTCACACCGCCGATGTCGGGAGAAACCACAACGAGGTTCTTCATATCCTCCACGTAGTGCTCCTTGAGGTGCTTGATGAGAACGGGGAGAGAATAAAGGTGATCAACAGGGATTTCGAAGAAGCCCTGAATCTGAGCAGCGTGCAGGTCCATGGTCAGCACGCGGTTCACACCGGCAGCGGTCAGCAGGTTGGCCACAAGCTTGGAGGTGATGGGCACTCTGGGCTTGTCCTTGCGGTCCTGGCGAGCATAGCCATAGAAGGGCATCACGGCGGTGATGCGGCTGGCGCTGGCACGGCGCACGGCGTCAACCATCACAAGCAGCTCCATGAGGTTATGATTGGTGGGGGGGCAAGTGGGCTGCACAATGAACACATCTGTACCACGGATAGATTCATTGATTTGCACGAAGCTTTCACCATCGGGGAAAGTAGTAACTGATGCGTCGCAAAGGGGAAGCCCCATGACGTTGGCAATGTCTTTAGCTAACTGAGGATGTGCGGTACCGCTGATAATTTTCATGGTATGAAGTGTGTTGACTGCGCGACTATTCTTGACATTTTCGCCAAAAAAGCAATACTAAAAGCACATTTTTCTTACATTTTTTCGCATGCGTAATATGGAAGCAGGAGCCACAAAAGACACATTTCGCTTACCCTCAATATCTTGGGTAGGTATTTCCGCATTTTTGCTGTTGGTGGTGTGGTTCTATGGATTTTACCCGGCCTACATGGGCAACAGCCAAAGTGCGGCTTATTGGCTGGAAAGCGCATGGAATGCAGAGAACGATTATGAGCATGGGTGGATGATTCCCCTGCTGAGTCTGTACATGCTGCGACACGCCGCCCTGAAAATGAAAAATGAACTGCGTGTAGCAGGAAGCCTGCATGGGCTGTGGTCCATCGCGCTGGGGGCCTTGCTGTGCGTCCTTGCGGTACGCACCCAGCAAGGGCGCGTGGCCATTGGCGCACTACCTTTTCTGATGGTGGGGCTTGTATGGTGCTACTGGGGTGGGCGCGCAGCCCTGGCCAGTGCATTCCCCTTCTTCTTTTTGTGGCTGAGCATTCCCCTGCCCGGCTTCCAGCAAGCAACGGTGGGCATGCAGCTGCTGGCCACCCAGGGCGCACACTGGGGCGCCGGACTGCTGGGGGTGGAGACCATCATGGATGGCACCAACATCAGCTCCGCTACCGGTAATTGGGATGCCTACAGCATAGCCGGCGGTTGTTCGGGCATGCGCTCGCTGATGGCCCTGCTCATGATATCCATCGCCTGGGCTTATCTGGCAGACAACCTGGCGCTGTGGAAGCGACTACTTCTGGGGCTGAGTGCCATTCCTCTGGCCATCATCGCCAATGCCTTCCGCGTAGCCAGCATCTTTGTGTGCGCAGAATACATCAACCCTGCCTTTGCGGGCAAAACCTGGCATGATTGGTCGGGGCTGTTGTTCTTCTTCCCGGCAAGTTTGCTGGGTCTGATGCTGCTGCATGGGCTCCTGAGCGGAGAAATGCCCTTTCTGAGAAAACAACGCGTGGTTGTGCGCCGCAACAACACCAACAAAGAGGAGGAACAAGCATGAAACACAGCATCTACATCAAAGCCCTGCTCCCCCCGCTGCTGCTGGCGTGCATCCTGAGCTTCATTTTCCTGCTCCCCAAGCATGACAGGCTGGTGGAAGCCTCCATCTCACCCGATATGCCGCTGGGCTACGAGCTGAGCGGCTGGTACGGCAGAAAATTGCAGGAATCCGAGCAAGAACGCACCACCCTGGCCGCGGATACGCGCTTCAGCAAAGCCTCTTATACCAAATTGAGAGAGACCCTCACAGACCCGCGCGGCCCGGAAATTGTGGCCTCCATCGTCTACTCCGGCAATGATATGAATGCCTCCATTCACCGCCCGGAGCGCTGTCTCCCCGCCCAAGGACACGTCGATTTGCAGGGAAGCAAGGCAGACATTGCGCTGAGCGATGGCAGCCATCTTGGATTCACCCGCCTGACCTCCCGCACACCGGGCCGAGACGCCACAAAACCGGCGCTTCAACACATCAATTACTACGTATTTGTGGGGCACGATACCATCTGCAGCAGCCATTTGGGCCGCACCCTGCAAGATATGAACGATCGCGTGCTGCATGGCTATGTGCAGCGCTGGGCATACTTCCAGATAGGCACCTACTGGGGCGGCGGCACCGGCATCAGTGAAGAATTGGCAGACAAGCAGTTGCGCCAACTTATCTCCGAGCTCACGCCCCAGCTCCTGAACAAAGATGCCATTAAAAACTGAGCCGGGGAGCTTGAAGCCGTATTTTGAACTTGCAAGCCCCCTGATATCAGGCTAAAATATCCGCACGTTATGGCGGAATCTGAAATCAGCGCACGGCTCAAGCAGGCAAGAGAGAAAAAACTGGATGACCGTGCCCTCGCGCAGCGTGCTACAGATTTGGCTCAAGACCTGCTGCATGCATCCCTGAAGCAGCTCAAATCCGATGAGCGCACCCTGCTTGGCGCCATGAGCCGCCTGGCAACCGATGAGAAAAACCGCCAGTTCCTGCAACAACTTTGTGCCCAGGTCTTTCACGCATCGACCACGGAGACCCAAGCCAGCAACCTGCGCCGACTCATGGCGGAATTCGGTGGCGTCCCCACCTTCTTCAGCACCGTCGGCAAGCTGCGTTTCAAGGCAGCTTCCATGGCATCTCGCAGCATGCAGGGCGCGGCCATGGCCGAGGTACACCGCGTGTTCCGCTCCACCTTTTCGGAGCTGACTCTGCCCACCCAAGTCGAAAAACTGGGTAAGCGTATCCGCGAAAGCGCTAAAGATGGCTTGGGACACGCGCTCAATCCCCTTTCCCCGCATGTGCTGGGCAAAAAGAGCGCCGAGCGCTACAACAAGAACCTGCACGCCATCCTTTCCTACAAGGAATCCGCCGGACTGGTCATCCAACCGTGGAGACTTTGCCCCACCATGTCGCCCTATGCGCCGGAAACCTCTGCCAAGAACTTTGCAGAAGCCCTGCGCAAGCTGCTCCGCGCAGCCAACAAGCCGACCAACAAGCGAAAGCTGATTGTCGAGAGCGGCACGTCTGATATCCTCCCCATCGTGGTGGAAGGCTTCAAACTGGCGCTCTCCGGCACAGAGTTCCACAAGGCAGACATCATGCTGGAGCTGCCGGGCTACCTGAAAGAAAGCGCTGCCATGCTCCGCGACCTGACGGATTGGGCTCAGGCCCGCGCCGCCAAGGGTGCTGCACCCTTGCAGATTCTGCTGGTGAAGGGCTCCCACCTGGCAGAAGAGCAAATCCGCGCCTACCAATATGGCAAAGGCATGGATTTGAGCGAAACCAAGGCGGACACGGAATCCCGCTACAAGCAACTGGTGCACGCTGCCATTGCCTCCAAGGCCAAAGCTCTCTGCCCCGTCATCGGCACACACAATCTTTTTGACATTGCCTACGCCCTGCTTGATTGGGCACGCAGCGGGCGCGAAGGGCTCCCGCCTTTCGTGTTCTACGCCGGTCTGGGCAATCACATCGGGCGCATGCTCGCCAAAGAAGGCGCCACCGTCACCCTGTCCACCAGCGTCAGCTCTGAGGATGAAGGCGCTGGCTTTGAAACCTATCTTCAAAGCCTCATCAACGAACTTTCGCGTCCGGATGGCTACCTGACAGTCGGCTATGCGGTGGAGGCAAACTCCATTGGCTGGGGCCGCATGCGCCAGCATTTCCTGGCCGCACTCAGCGGACGAGAGGAACAAAGCGACCGCCACCACGCAGCCCCCAGCTACCGCACCACACTGCACCACGTGATGACGCGAGCTTACGTGGACGAATTCTATGCAGCAGCGCAGGCCGAAGCTGAGCGCAAACAAGAGCCCCTGTCCTTGTCCATCCTCGGCAGAGAGACGGATACGGCCCTCACCTGCATCCACCGCTCCCTCACCGCACCCGAGCAAGAAGATTACCGATACCAGAGCGCAGATTTCGCCGTTGTGAGCGCCATCATGCAGCATGCAGATGCCGCAAGCGTACACAGCCAGCTTTCCACGGATGAACGCCGCACACACGTCCTGAAACTGGCACGTCTTATCGAGAAAAACCGCACCAAACTCAGCTCCGTGCTGGTGCGCGACGCCGGCTTCACCATGGAAGACGCGGAGACAGAACTGCGCGATGCCATCGGTGCCTGCTATTTTTACGAAGAAAGCTCTGCACAAGATGGGCTGCTGGATGGCACCCACCCCACACCACTCGGCATCGTGATTGTGTCCACCAATCACGTCCATCCCCTCGCGGATGCCGTGGCTGGCATTGCCGCTGCGTGGGTCATGGGCAACATCGTCATCTACAAACCGGGAGAAACCACCATGCTGCTGGCCAACACCCTGCACAGCCTCATGATGGAGGCCGGTTTCAAAGAACCGGAGTTGCAAATCATTCCCTGTCTGGACAACCAGATTGCCTGGAAACTTCTCTCGGACAGCCGCGTGGGCGGTGTCATCTGGAATGGCAACCAAACAGCTTCACACAAGCTGCTGGCGCAATCCCCCGCACTCACCATGCTGAGTACCGGCACCGGTGGCAGCAGCGTGTACCTGGCACCCACGGCAGATTGGCACAAAGCCATCCGCGATGTCCTGCACGCCACCACCCGCCGCTCCGGCCAGAGCAGCCTTTGCCCGCATGTGCTCTTTGCTCATGCCGAGGTGTATGATAACCAGGCGTTCATCAACGCGCTCAAGGATGCCGCCGGTAGCATTTGTGCCCAAAGCAGCAACCGCGAAGGTGCTGATTTGGGCCCCATCGCCCACCAGCTCAGCCCGGAAGACCTGAAAACGCTGGGCAGCCAGAAAAAGGGGTGGATTTGGCTCACGCAGCCCATGGCTACAGAGATTGACTCCCGCATCTGGACGCCGGGTGTCTGCTCTGATATCCCCTCTGCCCCCCAGTTTGCCCAGAAAGTGGCCGGTCTGCCCATACTTGGTCTGGTGCGCGTCGAAAGCACAGAAGAAGCGATCGCCGCCCAGCAAAGCGTGTCTGCCGGTAAGGCTGCTGCCATTTACTCGCACGACGATAAGGAAACCGCATACTGGTGCAACTGTATTGATTGTGCCAACCTCAGCATCAACTGCTGTCCTCAAACAAGACCCGGCCTGCAACCCAATGGCACATGGGCCCCGGCACTGTATGGTGCTTCGCCGCTGGCGGGTGGCCCCAACTACCTGACCACCCTCGCTCAGTGGCAGGAAACAGGCCGTTCTCAACGCCGGGGCAAGCAACGCAATATCCCCTTTGCCCCCTGGGACTCACTCTCCCCCAAACCCAACCCGGATGATACGATGCGACTCACAACAGCCGCCGATTCCATCTCCTACTGGTGGGAAAATGAGTTTGGTATTGTCCGCACCATCAACCCGCAGCCCGGGCAGGAAACAACCCTGCAATACAAGCCCGTGCAGCTCTGCCTGCGTGTGGGCAAAGCCACATCGGACATTGATCTTTCCATCGCGCTCATGGCAGCCCTGAAAGCCGGATGCGAGGTACAAATCAGCACCGCCACGCTCCGCCCCTGGATGCCGCGCTGTCTGGAGCAACTGGGTGTGCCCATCCAGGTAGAAAACCGCACAGAATTTGAAAGCCGTTTCTCGGCTTTGGCTTCCGATGGTATATGGGTGCGAGACACATCTGCCACCGAGCAGACATTGGCCTCTGCCGCTGCATGCAATCTGCACCTTTGCAGCGCATCCGTACTGGGCAATGGCCGATTGGAGATGCTGCACTATCTCAAGGAACAGGTGATTACCCGCTGCACAGCCCGCCACGGCAAACTCTGATGAAGCGTTAGCAGCTCATCCCAGCCTGCCTAAGTTTACTTTCATTCACACAAAAAAACATCTCTGCTCTTGTGAGCAGAGATGTTTTTCATTTAGACTTTTAACGAATCGCAGAGCTTACATGCAAGCCTTGAGGCGAGCAAGGATATTATCCTTGGAGGTAGCGCCCATGATGGTATCCACCACTTCGCCATTCTTGAAGAAGAGCAGCGTGGGAATGGAGCGGATATTGTAGCGCGTGGCAAGAGCGGAAGCTTCATCCACATTCACCTTGCCCACCTTGGCCACACCGGCGACCTCTGTTGCGACCTGATCTACGATGGGGGAAATCATCTTGCAGGGACCACACCAAGTAGCCCAGAAATCCACCACCACGGGTACAGGAGAGGAAAGAACCTCTGCCTCGAAATTGCTTTCAGTAATCTGTAATGCCATAGTATATATAAGACTCTTCAGTCGTAATTCTGTTGAATTTTATTCTTCTTCTTCAGCTTCTTCCTCATCGCCGGCTTCTTCTTCGGCGGGGGCTTCTTCTTCAGCAGCCTCCTCAGAGTCATCAGAGGAATAATCGCTGCCAGCATCAGCTGCGGCACCGGCCACAGGCTTGCCGAAGAGACCTTCCGTCACGCGGCCGGGAGTCTGATCAATGCTGTACTGCATCCAGCACAGGAAAGCCATGAGAAGAATGGTAACAATGCCCAAACCAAGCAGCACGGGATGCGTCTTCTGGGGCTCTTCATCCTCTTCTGCCGTATCCTTGGGGCGGCTGAAACCAGCAGGCTTGGTGAAGCCGGCGGGCTTGGCAAAACCGGCGGGCTTGCCGATGGGAGCCGTAGCGGTGGGCATAGACACCGTGGGAGCGGGGGCATCTGCCTCAGGCTTGGCGGGCTTGGAAGCGGGTGTAGGAGCCGGAGCAGGAGCTGCAGGGGCCGGAGCAGGAGTGGGAGCAGCGGGCATAGCCGGAGCTGCAGGTGCGCCGGGAGCAGAGGGACGGCCGGGCATGCTCAGCGGAACCGTGGGAGCGGGACGCGGCACGGAGGGAGCCACAGGGCGAGCCGGAGCTGCGGGGCGAGAAGCAGAGGGAGCCAGCGGAACAGTCGTTGCCGGAGCCGAGGGGGGCACAGGAGCGCCGGCGGGACGAGCCGGAGCGGAGCGCGGAGCCACGGGAGCCACAGGAGCGGTGGGGGCAGCAGGAGCAGAAGGACGCACGGGAGGCGGCACAGGTGCTGCGGGGCGAGGTACGGAAGGAGGCACGGGAGCGGCAGGGGCAACCGGACGAACAGGTGCGGGAGGCGGAGGAGGTGTGCTCATAGCGTCAGTAAAGTCTATAACCGCAAAAGCGGATTTCCTTTATATTGCATTTTTTTTCGTCTAATGCAAGCTGAAAACGCCTGCGCGAGGCATTTTTTTTGCATAAAACAGCCCTGCACTCCGTTTTCCACGCCCTAGAACTAAAAGCTGGGCGTTTTCATGACTCAACAGCACAGTTTGGCAACCCCGCATGCGAAGTTCTCTTCACTTCATTTTTACCTCATCAGGCATCCCCAATCGGCGATACAGGGACGGCTTTCCACCCGGCTCCAGGGGGTGCTGCCAAGAGTGATCCTCAGGCACGGCCAAATCGTTGAGCATCTTGGCATCAGCCTGGCACAACTGCACAAACTGCATACGCTGAATACTGCCACCCTCCGTCCATGTGCGTTCACCCCGGCGCCAAGCCGTCAACGTCTTGAATTGCCCCACACGAAAAGCGTAGTTAAACATGGAGCGGGCGCGCCCAAGATTTCCTTTTCGGCATTCCAGCTGAGCCCATTGAAGCAGATTCATGGAATAATATGAAGGCCAGGCCGTAAGCATTGTCTCCTTCATTCCATCCCCTACGTACGAACGGCGCAGCAGTTTTTCCACCTCTTCGCATTTCCCTTGGCGGTCCATCACATCTGCCAGCATCACCACAGTAAACAACTGCTTGGGATTGCCCTGCAACGCAAGTTTGAGCAAGCCCTCCATCTCGCTCCAATCCGGAGCAGCGACATAAGGCAGGAGTGCATAGCAATCCATCACCCCGGGATCAGGATAATGCTGCATCACTTGCCCCAAAAAGGCTCGTTTTTCATCAGCCGAGGCACCACGTTGCACCATAGCATCATACTGCCATTGAGCACACCAAGCTGCTGATGTGCGATTCCACAGTTGCCAACAGCCGAACAGAATACCACCACTTACCAACAACAACGCAATGCCACCCACCACTCCCTGAGCACGCACAGGCACCACGCGAGGGCCATGCCCGGCAGCCCACTTCCTCCCCCAATTCTTCAGCGAGAACTCCGCGCGGGGGCGGGGCGTCACCAACACGCCACAGCAAAAAGCGGTCATAGCGGCCAGCGAAAAATCATGCCACACGAAATCCGTGCCAGCCACAACTGCCATCAGGACAAGCACCAGGCATGCCATTGCCAACTTAGCCCGGCGAGCTTCATCCACCCGTTCAGATGCAATGGACAACAAGCCACACCCCAAGTGTACCAATAATACCAGCACCAAGAGCAAAACCCCGATTACCCCATAATCCACCCAGGCTTGCAGATACTCATTGTGCGCATAGTTGGGGGTGTTCCACTCATCAAACGTAGGCACGATCTCCCACTGAGAAGCACCGGTTCCATATCCCCACACGGGAGCATTGGGTATCACATCACACAAATTGCTCCAAATCAGGTAGCGCAAGTGTGTATCCACACCGGTGAGCAAAAATGACAACAAGTTTCCAAAGAACAAATCATACAGCCCAATCCCCAGTAATGTGACCATCGACACACCGACCAACAGCGTCCAGCCCCCCACGCGGCGCCCACTATACAAGCGCAAAATCAACCACAACACCCATCCGGCCAATGCGGCCACGGCTACCACCACCAAAATAACGCGTGAAGCACAAAAACAGGAAAGGACAATGGAAGCCAGGCCCCATATCACTTGACCCACACGCGCAACGGACCACTGCCCCATCCACAACGCGCGCCATACCAGCACACAACCGGACAAACTGAGGAATAAAGCAGCAAAATTTTTGTACACAAACAAGGTCACGCCGGGAGAATTAGGGCCGGTCAAGCTCATGGCGGGTCGGCCCAACCACGTGGCATCGGCCGCAGGATGAAGCATCACAAAAAACGCTACCATATTAACCAGCACCCCAAGGCCAATCCACCACAGCATACCTTTATCCCCCTGCTGCTGCCCGGCATACACCCCGGCCACGTAAAAAACAGCACAGCTCAGGATAAGCGCCTGCTCTCTCCAAGACTCAACCACGGCATAACTGTGCATACTGCGCGCAAAAAAGTATCCCCCCACAGCCAGGGAACACCAGGCCAGAAAGGGCATGCGCACAAACTTCAAGCCGCATACATACCCGCCCATCCCCAGCGCCAACACCAGGCCCAGCCCCAGCATATACGGAAGCGCAGAATAAGCATGTGAATCTACCGTACACATGGAAGCCAACCACAACACCCCCAGCAGCACACCGGCCACTTTCCCGACAATGCTTTCCACAAAACGCTTTCTGACAACACCCTCAGGCATGGCGCAAGGATAGCAAATAGAATCCGGCAGCGCAAGGAGAAGATGCTATTTATTCTTGACGCACCGCACCCGATATGTCAAATTGCTCCGGACATGAAGCTGCTGCTGACCCTCACCGACCAGAGTTTTGCCGCCACGAAATCCGTAGGCATTTTCAATGTATCCATGGGATTGGCACGCGGATTGATGACTTGCCCCGAAATCAAAGAACTTCATATCCTGGGCAATAATGAATGCTCCGCTGCGTTCCAACATTGCCCAAGCCATGTGCACCTGCACGAGCTTACCCGCCCGGTCCCCCGACGCTTCGGTCGCGTATTCTGGGATCAATTCGGGCTCCCCGCCGCCATTCGTCGCATCAAACCGGACTGGGCCATCCTGCCCAAGGGGTACCCCCCGTTCTTCCCCTGCCTCGGCAAAACAAAGCTGGCCTGCTACCTGCATGATGTAAATTGGGAATACTACGAAAGCATGGGACGCTCGGCCGATAGTCCCTTCCCGGCACACGAACTGGCATACTTCCGCACTTTGGCGCTCAGGGCGCTTACGGCATCTGATTTGGTGCTCACTTCCACCCAATTCAACAAGAGCCGCTACCTCACCTACGCCCCCAAAGCCAATGTTGGTGTGGTCGGCATTGGGTTCGACTCCGAGCCATGCACCCTGCCCCCGCACGGCAAAGATATCCTCTTCTTCTCTTCTGCCTTCCCCCACAAACTCACCAATCCGGGTATCCTGCGCCTGCAGGCCTGGTTGCAACAACAGCCGGGAGGGGAAGACATCCGCATCCATGTCATCGGTTCGTTACCCTCGCAGACCACACTGCCTGATGCGCGCTGGATTCACCACGGCCGCATCCCCCAGGAGGAATTGCAGCAACTCATGACTGACACCTGCCGCGTCGCAGTCTATTTCTCCGCATACGAAGGATTCGGCATGCCCCCCGTCGAATGCCTGCGTGCCGGGCTCCCCTGCGTCTCATCAGATATCCCCCCTATTCGCGAAAATATCCCCGCCGATTACCTCTTCGACAATGCGGATGAAGCATCCTTCATCCGCACCATGAATGCAGCCTATTCATCCACCGCCGGCCCCCAATGCCCCGACTACCCCACCTGGGCACAAGTAGCCCAACGTTGCATTCGCGCTATGTTGCAAACATAACAGCACTTAGCGCAAAATTATGACACTTTTTACTTGTCAAAAGCCTCATATATTGTTACCATTCCTTTGGAAGCTGATATATGAAGCACTTATACCACATTATCCTTGCTGCATGCGCTCTTTTGTTGCTGGACGGTTGCCAGCAGCAACAGCAGATGCAGCAGAACGCCCGCACGCCGGCCTATGTGTACCGTAAGGGGTACACCGCCATCCTGCGCAACGGGCGAGCCATCGCGCCGCCTCATGCGCCGCGATGCATCAAGCGTGCTATCGCTGCCGGCAATAAAATCATCCGCAAGCCCTATCGCCTGGGTGGCGGCCACAAGAACCACGTAGACTCAGCCTACGATTGCTCAGGCTCTGTCGCTTTCGTCCTGCGTGAGGCAGGCATGCTGAAAAAAGGCGCAGCCCCCTCCTCCGGAGATTTCCTGCGCTGGGGCCGACCGGGCTTCGGCAAATGGCTTACTGTATACACCAAGCGAGGCCACGTTTTCCTGATGGTAGCAGGCCTCCGTTTCGACACCTCCGGCAGCGGACGCCGCGTAGGCCCCCGTTGGTATGAAAAATCCCGTCCCTGCGGTGGCTTCAAAGTACGCCACATTCCTGGCTACTAATACATTCCCTTTAAGATGAACGAAGAAAACGAACGCAACCACGGCATCCAGCGCATCGATGCTATCATGCAGCGCTGGGGGCTTGAAAACCATGATCTTGTTACTGTATCCATCGAGCAGCTCACCCACAAGCAAGTGCAGAAAGCACGCCAGGGGCGCCAGCTCACCCTCAAGATGATGCAGAAAGTCGCTCGTGCCCTCAACGTCGCCATCTGGGAAAAACTCTCCGCGGCCGATCGCGAATTGTACTACGAGTACATCCACCGCGATCTCTTCTCCTACGCCAAGGGCTACGATGCCAACTGGCCCGACCCCAACCAAAACCTCAAGCCCAAGGAAGACTGATGCCATGGCACAGAGCGTGACAGAACTCCTGGCACGCCTGAAGTGGGCTGTGGAATCGGAAGTGGGGGAACAGCGAGTTGCCGGGGAAATTGGCTCCTGCAAAATGGCAGGTAGCGGGCACGTGTATTTCACGCTCAAGGATGCCACCGCCCAGCTGCAATGCGTGCTCTATCGCTACCAGGCCAGCGCCGCGCGTGTTCGCCTGCGGGAGGGCATGCAAGTAGAGCTGGCCGGCAAAGCAACCGTATGGGAGGGACGTGGCTCGCTGCAATTTGTTGTCACCTCCGTGCGCGAGGCCGGCACCGGCAGCCTGCAACAGCAATTTGAAGCACTCAAGCGCAAACTGGAAGCCGAGGGGTTATTCTCCCCTGCCCGCAAGCGTCCTTTGCCCAAGTTTCCACAAAGCGTGGGGCTCATCACCTCTGCCACCGGGGCCGTCATCCAGGACATGCGCCACCGTCTGGAGCAGCGAGCGCCCTGGATACACGCCTACCTGCTCCCGGTGCAAGTGCAAGGCAAAGGCGCGGAACACGGCATTGCCCAGGCCATCAACCGCTGGAGCACCCCCGAAGAAAACGGGCTGCCACGGGTCGATTATATCATCGTTGCCCGCGGTGGCGGCTCCATGGAAGACCTCTGGTGCTTCAATGAAGAAGTTGTTGCGCGTGCCATTGCCGCGTGTAGTGTGCCGGTTATCTCCGCCATCGGCCACGAGACAGATTTTACCATCGCAGACTTTGTGGCCGACCTGCGCGCCCCCACCCCCACAGCCGCCATCGAGCTGAGCACGCCCGATGCCGCCGCACTGAGCACCTATTTTGAGCAGACGCAACGCCAACTGCGCCTGCGATTGACACGCGCGCTGGAAACAGCCCGGCTGCGCCTGCAACTGGCAGAGCAAAGCAAACTGAGACGCCCGCAAGAACTGCTTGCCCCCCTCGCCCAGCGGCTGGATGAATTGGAAGATGATTTGAAAGAAACATGCCGCCTGCGCCTGCAAGCGATGCACAACAATCTGGAAATCTGCGCAGCCAAACTCTCTCCTCGCGCCGTACTTTCCGAAATGGCAAACTCTCGCCAGCACCTTACCACGCAGGAAAAACGCCTGCTCTCCGCAGCAGCCAATGCCATCCTTCGCAAACAAGCGGCTCTCAAAGAGCGAGAAGCCGCCCTCACCGCAGCCAGCCCCCAAAACGCTCTGGACCGCGGCTTTGCCCTCGTGCGCCAGCCCAACGGCATGCTTGCGCGCAATGCAGATGACCTTCCCAGTGGCACAAAACTGCAAATTCTCCTGGCTAAGGGAGAAATCGGCGCCCAAGTCCTCTGATTTTGCCCCCATTTTTGCACTTTTTTGCAAAAATGTGCATTTCTCGAAAAAAAAGACTTGCAATCCATGCCCAACTCATGTATATTTGCGCCGCACCCAGTGCAACAACCAATGCTCGGATGGCGGAATTGGTAGACGCGCTAGACTAAGGATCTAGTGGAGCGATCCGTGGGGGTTCGAGTCCCCCTTCGAGCATCAAGTTGATAAAGCCCTTGCTGAACAAGCGAGGGCTTTTCTTTTAGCTCCGAAGCATCCTTACGGCACGTGAAGATACCGACAGACCACCGCCGCCAACTCTGCGAAGAGTTGATACGCTACCGGCAGACGCATCCCGAGCGGGAAGACGTCGCGCATCGCATCCTGGCCTTTGTGTGCAGCACCCCGGACTGCTTCTGCCGCAGCCACCGCGCGGGGCACATTACGGGCTCAGCCTGGTTGTTGAACCCGGATGGCAACAAAGCCTTGCTGACCCTGCACCGCAAGCTGGGGCGTTGGCTGCAACCCGGCGGCCATGCAGACGGATGCAGCGATACGCTGGCTACAGCCTTGCGCGAAGCAACAGAAGAAAGCGGCATATCCGGCATCAGCCCAGCGCAGAGGGAAATATACGATGTCGATATCCACAGAATCCCGGCCCGCCCCCAGGCAGGAGAACCGGAACACCTGCACTACGATATCCGCTATCTGCTGCGCGCGCCGCACGAGCAATTCGCCCTGTCGGATGAATCCGATGCTCTGGCGTGGTGGAGCATGAACGATATCGCCGCACGTAGCGGGGAATTGGACGAAGCCGTGCAACGGCTTGCCCGACTTTTGCCCACAACCACCGCAACATAAGCCAACAAACGATTGCAAACTTTGCAATTTCATCTTTGCGCCGCGTCTGACCGAAGCTTCAATCGGTGGGAAGCAGATGAAAATAAGCACACTCACGCCCATTTCTAGGTTGCTTTGGCTATGAAATTGACGTATAATATCCGCGATAACAGGCACACCATGAACTCAAAAATCCTTCTTTCCCTTCTTTTTGCCGGTCTCTTGCTCCCCATCCCCGCAGAAGCAAGCATCGCCCTCCCCGCATCCGCAACTTTCCTGGCTCAGGCCAGCGTGAAAAAATCCTCCAAAAAGGCCAAGGATGGCAAGAAGAAAAAAGCCAAAGCCAAAGGCAAGAAAGGTAAAAAGGGCAAAGGCGCTGCCAGCGAAGAGACGTACGAGTCTCCCTCCACCGGCAAGGCTCTGTGCGCCGATGATGCTGATTTGTTCTCCACCCCCGTGGTCAAGGCCGCAGAGGAAACCAAGCTGACCGGAGCCTTACACGACCCCGAAATCATGGCACAGAACCCCGAGCTGGCGCTCATGAAGCAGGCACAGGGCTACAACCCCATGATGGATGTGCATTTGGAACGCATCAACAATGAACTGCGCGCCAAGCTCGCCAAGGCCTACATGGAGCAGCGCTGCAAGACTGAGCCGGGCGAAGCCAAGGTACTTTCTCATCAGGTTGCCATCATCAGCGCAGATAAAATGCTGTCGGCGGAAGAATTGGCCCCGATTCTCAGCTCTGAGAAACTGGTCTGGGGCGCCCCCTGCACCATCCATGCCATGGGCGCCAAGGGTGCAGCACTGCAAGTCATCTACAAAGTAGGGGAATCCTACATCAACACCGTCCTGCTCAGCGAGGATCTTTCCTCCGTCTACGGCATTGGCGAAAGCGTGGTCACAGGTGCAGCCCCTGCTCTGGCCCCCGGCTACAAAGCCATCACCACCAAATAATCTCATTTCACACCAAATGAAAAAAGTACACGTACTTTTTCTACTCTGGGCAGTGCTCCCATTCCTTGGCATCCAACAAGCACAAGGCAATGGAACCGATAACGCGGTTGACGATTTCTTAGATTCCTTGCTCACCCCCCAGCAAAAAAGCACCCCTGCAGCACCTTCCGCACAGGCGAAACAGGGCAACAAGTCTGCCGCCGATACACAGAGAATCACCCCCCCAGCCAACAACAATAGCCAAACAGGGATTCTCAACAACCAAACGGCTCGCATGTGGGCCGAGCGGATATGGAGCAACTATACCAACAACGATATCTCCTACATGTGGAATTGGTACGAATCTACCGTACATCTCCCCAAAAATGGCACGTATATGAGTCTGAACGAATTGATGGACTCCCAACGCAAATATCTCATCAATCGGTGGGTTTACCGCACCTGCCAGCCTTTGGATTTTGCCTGGGGCGGTAATCGTGTCGAAGTTCGCTTCCGCTACACGTGCTCCAACAACGCAGGTAAAACAGTACGTGGATACTGCAAAAACACCTTATTCATTTCCCCCAACGGCCGCATTCAGGGTTTCATGGATGACAGCTCGTCAAAGAAAGCGCCTGATTTTTCTCCCGGTCTTCAGATTGGACATTAAAGGACTTTTCCCATGAACTATCATAGCAAACTCAGCACCCTGCTTGCCATTGCGTGGCTTGTTGGTGGTGCAGTATGCGCTCAAGCGTCATCCATCGATGACATGCTCGACCAACTCGGCATGGGTGATGGCCACAAACAGCAAGCCGCCCCCAGTCGGCCGGCATCACCCCAGCCAGCCGCCCCTCAGACGGAAGCACCCCAGCCAGACACAAGCATCTACCAATCCAACACCCCTCTGCATACAGCCGTGTTGGCGGGTAAGCCATCTGCGGTCAAAGCTGCACTGTCCGACCATCGCAATCTGGAAGCACGCGATAGCTCAGACATGACCCCGCTGATGCTGGCCGCCTACAAAGACCGCGCCACTTCCGCCAAATTACTGATACAAGCCGGGGCTAATACTGAAGCAGCCAACACCCGATGGGGCACTACGGCCCTGATGCTGGCCGCCATGAGAGGTCACCATGAAGTCGTCATCGAGCTTCTCCGGGGCAAAGCAAGAGTCAACGCCACCAACCACGCAAAAGTGACAGCACTCATGCTGGCAGCGCAGCATGGTCATGCCTACATCGTGAGACTTCTCCTCGACTCCGGAGCCAACAAAAACATGCAAGATTCCACAGGCAAACGCGCGATTGACTATGCCGTTCAACCGGAAATCATCAGCGCCCTCGCCAACTGATAAACACAATTTTTTGAAACAGCCATGCTTACGCGAAAAACCTTATTTCTCATTCTCAGCGCCGGCGCATGCAACCTGTTGGCGCAAAATGCCGTTGCAAATGAAAACAACGGCGATGTAAATGCCTTTCTGGATTCCATTCTGGACAACAACTCCACTCCGCAGCAAACAACAGAACAGCCGTTTACACCTAGCTACACTCCGCCACCTGCAGAACAACCCAGCATCACAAGAGCCCCCCAACCCGTCACCAACGGGCGGGAAAGCCTGGATCCGCTCATTGCCCGCATGGCTGCGCTCAAATGCAAACAAGCAACCTCCGCTCTGTACCAGAAGCGTCTGCTCACCCTCCTGCCCATGATTCGCCATGGTGCAGATGTGGATATCACCCTGCCGGAAACCAAGGGCAACACCGCCCTGCACTAC
>JAZRRO010000071.1:0-11693 GCA_045650805.1 Akkermansia sp. | reverse complement strand
GGCTTTGCGGTGTTGGTGCATCGCCTGGGGGCAGGGGTGAGTTTCACGGATTGGCGGCGAGCCCGCCCGGCGGATGTGATGAAGATTTGGTGGACGGATAAGATTGGCCGCAGCGAGCGCGGGCACTTGGTGATTTTGGTGCGCGATGAGGGGGAGAGTGTGCGGGTGTGGTCGTCCAACATGGGGGGAGATGGCGAGCCCGGGGGCTTTGGCTTTAAGACGGTGGCGAAGAAGGATATCAAGCGGGTGGTGTTCACGCGTATTACCAACCCGGCGGCGTTCAACAATGCGCCCAGGATTGGCGAGGATGCCTGGCTGGGCGAGCTGCTGCAGCGCGATGTGAGCTGGGAGGAGTGCGCCCGCCGCTGCGGGATAGCTCGCTGATGGGCGCCGGATGATGCGGCGTGCGCGGGGTGTTTTGTCATATTCTTAGCTGTTAGATTTGAAAAAGGGTGTGCGGTTGCGTAGAATGGGGCTATGCAAGCAGACGAGCTCAAGTATCCTGGTTCGCGCCGCATTTATGTGCCGGGCGCGATGTTTCCGGAGGTGAAGGTGGCCATGCGCGAGGTGACGTTGTCGGACTCGGTGTTCCCGGATGGCACGACGGAGCCCAACGAGCCGGTGCGTATTTATGATTGCTCCGGGCCGTGGGGGGATGAGGCGTTCCATGGCGATGTGGGGCAGGGGCTGCCGCGTTTGCGTGAGGAGTGGATTGCACGGCGGGGCGATGTGGCACAGGAGGCCGATGGTACGCTGCGCGCCGCAGCGGTGTGCACGCCTCCGACCCAGCGTGCGTATGCTTGCCGGGGCATGATTACGCCGGAGATGGAGTATGTGGCCATCCGCGAGAATTTGGGGCGCGAGGCGGCGTTCAAGGCGATTTATGATCAGTTCCCCAGCGCCAAATCCCGTCCGCAGGAGGCGCAGCAGCTGCTGGATGAGCTGGGCACGGGCATGCCGCGCCCCAGCGAGCTGGAGGCCATGCCCGGGTTTTCGCCACGCAGCCTGGAGCGCCGCGCGGAGCTGAACTACCAGCACCCGGCAGAGCAGCGCGGGGGCCGCATGCCGGCGTTTTTCACCCCGGAGTTTGTGCGCGATGAAATTGCTGCCGGGCGTGCGCTCATCCCCGCCAATATCAACCACCCCGAGGTGGAGCCCATGATTATCGGCCGCAATTTCCTGTGCAAAATCAATGCCAATATCGGCAATTCTGCGATTTCCTCCGGCATTGAGCAGGAGGTGGAGAAGCTGCGCTGGGCCATTCATTGGGGGGCCGACACGGTGATGGATTTGTCCACCGGCAAGGATATTCACCAGACGCGCGAGTGGATTCTGCGCAACAGCCCGGTGCCCATCGGCACGGTGCCCATGTACCAGAGCCTGGAGAAATGCAGCGGGCGTGTGGAGCACCTGAGCTGGCCCATTTTCCGCGATACGCTCATCGAGCAGGCTCGCCAGGGTGTGGACTATGTGACGATTCATGCCGCGCTGCTGGAGCGTTTTGTGTACCACACGGCGCGCCGCGCCACGGGCATTGTCTCCCGCGGTGGCAGTATTATCGCCAAGTGGATGATGATCAACAAGCAGGAGAACTTCCTCTACACCCATTGGGATGAGATTTGCGATATCCTGGCCACGTATGATGTGGCTATCTCCATCGGGGATGGTTTGCGCCCCGGCTCCATTGCCGATGCCAATGATTTTGCCCAGCTGGCCGAGCTGGAGGTGCAGGGCGAGCTGACGAAGCGCGCCTGGGCCAAGGGGGTGCAGGTGATGAACGAGGGCCCCGGCCATGTGCCGCTGCACCTGGTGCCGGAGAACATGCGCAAGCAGCTGGATTGGTGCTACGAGGCGCCGTTCTACACGCTGGGGCCGCTGGCTACGGATATTGCCCCCGGCTACGATCACATCACCGGTGCGCTGGGCGGGGCCATCATTGCCCAGCGCGGCTGCGCCATGCTTTGCTATGTGACGCGCAAGGAACACCTGGGCCTGCCGGACAGGGAAGATGTGCGCGAGGGCGTGGTGACCTACAAGCTGGCCGCCCATGCTGCGGACCTGGCCAAGGGACACCCCGGGGCACAGCTGCGCGATAATGCTTTGGCCAAGGCTCGTTTTGAGTTCCGCTGGGAGGACCAGTTCAACCTCTCGCTGGACCCGCACAAGGCGCGCGAGTACCACGATATCACCCTGCCGCATGCCAACGCCAAAAAGGCGCATTTCTGCTCGATGTGCGGCCCGGATTTCTGCGCGATGAAGCTCACGCAGGAGATTCGTGACACGGAGCGCGGGAGCTGACCCCGGCAGCGGGGGGCGGGTTATGCCTTGCCCCTCCGGACCCTGGTAGGGATGCTTTTAACCATGGCATTGGATTTGAGCGCCAAATCCGATGCCATGGTGCAGCCGCAATGCCTGCACGAGACGGAGACGTGCGCGTGGACAAAGCTCAGGGAGGTGACCTCCACAGGCTCGCTCTGCATGGCCATGCTGTGGTGTCCGCATGCCGGGCAGCGCAGGTAGTGAAAACGGATGAAGAAAACCATCACCGCCAGAGCAAGAACCCCGAACGCCAGCAATGCGATGCTCTCCCGCTCTTGCTCCGGGGCAAGGAAATAGAGCCAGCACACGGCGAACCCCAGCACCGCCAGAGCAGGAATGCTGATACATAGCAGCGTTGCTATGTACTTGTGATACAAAGGGTAGGATGTGTTGCTCGCCGTTTTCATGAGCCTTGGGGGCATTTGTTGCGCTTGGCTTTCAGCGCTGGGCGGGGAATCATTCGTCTTCCGTATATTCGGCCAGCCAGGCGGTGAAATCGGGGCGGGGTGCGAGAACCGTCGCGAGGAAGGGGGCAAAGTGTTTTTGCTGTCCGGCGGGGGTGATGGTGATTTGCCCCTGTTGGCAGATGGCTATCCCCTGCGGGGCCATGCCAAGCAAGGCCTTGCTGCATGGGAGGTTGGCCTTGCGGCAGGCAGCGGTGATTTCGCTGTCTCTCAACTCTGAAGCATCGGGGGCGTAGAAGATTCCCACCCAGGATTCGGTATCCGGCAGCAGGTGGATTTGGATGATGTGGCCGGCGCCATCGTTCCAGGAGAGAAAGCGCTTGGCGGGGGTGTAGCATGCCAGCTCGTCTTCGGCAGCCAGTTCGCGGAAGTTGGTCAACAAGTCTTCATGGCTCAGGGGGAAGTCCAGCGTGCTGCTTTTGAGTTTGCGGGCGGGCAGGGTCGCCAATTTGTTGCGGCGGCGCAGTTGGCTCCAGCCCTCGATGTCATTGAGGAAGGTGCCCACCATGAAGATGCACAGCAGCAGCCCCATGAAGAAGGCTATGTACAGCTCTTGCCACCAGCAGATGCCCATGGCCACTGCACCCAGGGCAAAAAGAGCAAAAGTGATGCTGAAACGCCACTTGCCCAAGTGCTTGAACAAGAAGAATCGGTAACACAGCAACAGGACAAAGAGGATAAGAAGATACAGCATGGATTGATGATGAATGGTATACCCTGCTACTTTAATCGTGGGGAGGCGTCGCGCCTCACTTGGGGGAGAACCCGGAGGAGGGGCGGAAGGTGAGCTTGGCGTGGGCGGGGTAGGTGGTGATGAGGCCGGTGTTGATGTCGAAGCCTTGGCGGGCAGGGCGGGAGACATACTGGAAGGTGCCGAAGTGGGGGATGTGCACCTTATCCTCCCGGGCGGCAGCATCAAGGATAGATGCAAGCACAGCCTCTACGGCTGCAGAGGCTGTGTTGCGGGTGGTGCCGGAGCCCATATAGCGCTGGACTCTGGCGATGAGTTGTTTTTTGTTCACTTGTTCTTGAGCGCATCGCGGATTTCGCGCAGGAGGAGGATATCCTCGGGCGTGGGGGGCGGCTCGGGGGCCGGTGCGGGTTCGGCGGGCTTGGAGAAGCGAGCGCGCAGCTTGCACACGATGCGGATGGCCCAGAAAATCGTGAGCGCGATGAGGATGAAATCCACCACAGTCTGGCAGAAGAGGCCGTACTTGATGACGGGGGCGCCTTTTTCTGTGCTCATGGCATAGCTGAGCTCTGCCAGGTTTTTGCCACCACCAGTCAGCATCGAGAAGGCGGGCATGATGATATCATTCACCAGAGAGGTGACGATTTTGCCGAATGCGCCGCCGATGATGACACCAATGGCCATGTCGATGACGTTTCCTTTGAGGGCGAATTTCTTGAATTCGTCGACCCAGGCGGGTTTGAGTTTTTTTATCATGATAGCAGGTGTGTTTTGGGTTGAGAAATCAGATGTGTTTGAAGGCTTTCACGCCCCATTCGCGGCAGGTCCAGGTGGAGCCGTCCTCGCTGGTGAAGTTGCACACGCCGCCGGTGGCTACTTTGATGTCGTGCTCGGCGCAGAAAGCATCGTAATCCCCTGTGATGCAGGGAGCAAAGCGGATGGTGCCGTTGGAGGAGACGCAGAGGAGCGTTTCGCCGTCCTTCACCTCAGCGGTGAGAGCCTGCCAGTTGTCGCAGATTTGGTCCACATCCACCTTCCAGCCCGGGGGCACAATGGCCTTGGCATTCCAGAGGTCGATGATGGCTTCGCCCTTGGCCATGATTTCCTCGGGGGTGAGGGTGGCGGGGTCGGTGCCCTCGGCCTTGGCGGCATCGGTGCCCAGGCGGGTCATCACGGCGTCTTCCGTCTTGTTTTCATCGGGGCCGTAGTCGACCTCGATGAAGCGGTGATCCGGCTCCACGGGGCAGGTGCAGCCCAGAGCCTCGGCGGCCAGGGCGGCGGTGCCCATGGTGCGCTTGAGGGGAGCAGCCAGGATGCGGGTGGGCATGAGGCCGAGCTTCTTGAGGTACAGACCGACACCGCGACCGCGCTCTTCTTCAACGAGCTCGAGGTCGGTGTTGGCACCTACGCGGGTGGGCGTTTCGCCTTTGCGGAAAGTGTTGCCGTGGCGGGCAATGATGAGTGTTTTCATAGTAGAAATGGTATTGTGATTATACTACACCAGCCGGGGGCGGATTGTCAAAGAAAAAACACCCTGAGACCGGGCTTTGAAAGTTGCAAAATTAAATGCGACACCATGAGGGCACAAAAAAGGTACTCTTCAGAATAAAAGGTGGTATAGTCTATTCGCTAAATCACCGCTTCCCAAACCTTTGGGACACATGTGGAATGCGTTTGCCCTGACGCCAATAAGACTTGACACACAGGGTGTGTTACATTATTTTTAAATAAAAGATTACATATAAGTATGCTTGTAATATTTGGAGCGCTTATTTTCTTTCCTTTGGTTATAGGGACTATTGTTTCTGCTATTTCAGAGAATCCATTGCTAAGATGCTCTATGTATATTTTGGCGATTAGTCCACTTCCTCTTTTATGTCTCATTTACGCCATAGCTGCCAAAAGCTGGGACTGTTTTTTTGATAAAGATTTTTATTTTGTTTGGGGTGCTTTAATTTTTCTTCATATAGTTATACGCTTTGTTGCTCGAAGGCTATTTAAATGGCTGACAAAGTAAAGGTCTTGTAAAAAATATCTTTATTATATCAAAGTTGTTATCATAAAATCTCGATACTAAACAAGTATACGCGGTTATTGCATTTCAACTCCCATTGAGGACCCTTGAACAAAAAGCCCCGTGCCTGTGAAGGGGCGGGGCTTTTTGTGCATTAGCGCGGTAGGAGATGATGGGTATGCGTTTTATTTTTTTGCTTTCTTTGCCTTCACCTGCCAGATGGCGGAGTCGGCCTCGTAGGAGGGACCAGACTCATATTCGGGTGAACCGTGCAGGGATCCATAGGGACGGGTGACAGGCGCATCACAGGTGCGGAAAAGTTGCAACGGGGCCTTCTCGCCGGATGTCACTTCCTGAGTAAACAGGTAGTGCATGGCGGTGCCGCCGTTGTTGGCGATGATGATTTCAATCGGGTATGCTTTTCCTTCCTCTACGGTGATGGGGATGCCGCAGGTGATGCCGTTGAACTTCTTGTTGGTGTATGGTGCGCTGTGAAGAGCCAGCACATCATAGCCCTTGCGGCCGTTGATTTTGCCTGCTGCCAGTTTTTTCTGGTAGTCCCTGATAGCGCCTTCCTCCCAGTTGCAGCCAGGGTCTTTGATGCCGTTGCCCTTATACATTTCCGGGTGGAAATAGCCGGTTTCAAGCACCATCTTTTTGTCGAAGTGCACGATGATGGAGTCATCTGCTGCGCCACAGAAACGGAATTTCATGCTTTGCGGAGCGATGACGGTGCCTCGGAAAATGCCAATCCACGAGGCATGGTCCTTGTATCCTTTTGCCTTGGTACTGTTGGTGTTGGCATCCGCAATGAAGTCAGAATTCTTCGCGATCTTGCCTCGCAGCATGTTTTCCGGGTCGGTTGTTCTGGAGGGAGCCATGTAGATGTGCGGTGTTGCCACATAGAAGTTGTACTTGTAGAGCTTGCTCAGAATGGCTTTCTTGCCTTGCATGAGGCTTTTCAGAATCTGGGCGCATTGCCCGTGTACATCGGGGCTGTTGGTCGGATTTTTGGCGCCAGTGTGGATGACCTTTTGGGCGGATTTCAAGCTTCTGCCGATACCGGAGGCGGGGGTTCCCTTGTCATATACGCCGGAATAAGTAAAGAATTCCCCTTGGGGATTGCGATTATAGTCGTAGAAGGAACCGACGAGCATGTCCTCGGGCGCCGTGGGCTTTTCTGCCCCCGTCCATACGTGGCAAAGCCCGCGGGGTTCCCATTCAGCCAAGGCGGGCAGGGCAGCCATGACAGCAAGGATAAGAATACAAGTTTTTGGTCTCATATCGTAAAATAGCTAGGTTGTTGTTGAGATGGTAGTAATTTATGAGAAAAATGTTAGTTCTTCTTGTCAGATGGAACTTTCCAGATGAGGGAATCTTCTTCGTAGTCTGGTTTTTCAAAATTCATGTTTTGGATTTGTGAATTCGGCAAGACATCATCTGTGCGGAAAAGCTGCAATGGAGCCAATTTGCCATCTTTACGGAGCTCCTGAATCAAAAGGAAGAAGCGGGCCGAGTTAACAGCATCCATCAAAATAATTTCGATGTTGTAGACTTCTCCTTTCTTCACGTGAAAAGGCGCGCCGGCCATGAAGCCACCGGTAATTTTGTTGATTTTAGGCGTACTTTTGAGCTTCAAGAGATCGTAATTTCGATGAACAGAATCCCTACCTAACAGGATTTCCTGATGATATTTCGTGGAGAGTCCCAAATCCGCAGCATTCCAGATGCAATCGTTATTTTTCTTGTCGATGCTGCTGGGCACCGTGCAACCAGTTTCCAATACCATGCGATTGGAAAATCGTACAATCATACAATCGTCTGCGGTGCCAACAAATCGGAAGTTACCGCTTTTTGGAGCTTTCACTCTTCCCTTGTAAACAGCAATCCATCCACCAGGGATACCTTTTCCTCTCGGGGTATCATTGGTGATAAAATCACTTGCTTCTTCCGTCACTTCGTGCTGCTTGATTTTATCAATAGGCAAAAATTGTGTAACGTCCTCCTTTTCTCTCGAGGGAATATAAAAATGAGATGCATACAAATTGCCAGGAATACGATAAATTTGTGATAAATTTTTCTTACGTCCTTGTTGCAAATCATTCAGCGTGCAAATGGCAAGCGAACGGATACTAATGAGCCCCCACCAGTTATCCAATTGTTTGGCTACGTCTGGGTGTTGTTTACCGTTTGCACGGTAGCGGTAATCGTAAAATGTACCCTTCAGGGAAGAGGTGGCGGGTTGATTCTCATCACCTGTCCAGTATTTACCATAGGGCGTCTCAACCCATTCCGCCAGAGCAGATGAGCCCCCTACAGACAGCAGGCAACAAAGTAATGTGAGTAGTTGTTTTTTCATACAATATCCTCCTCTATGCGAAGGTTGTCCACGATATACTGGCGGCGGGAATCGGTGTTGTCCCCCATGTAGAAGCGCAGGATATCCTTGAGGTTGTGGGTGTTTTCGAGGGTGACTTCCTCCAGGCGGATGTCCTCACCGATGAAGTTTTTGAACTCGGCGGGGGAGATTTCACCCAAGCCTTTGAATCGGGTGATTTCCGGGGAGCGGCCGAGTTGCTTCACGGCTTTGTCGCGCTCGCTTTCCGAGTAGCAGTAGATGGTTTTCTGCTTGTTGCGCACGCGGAAGAGCGGGGTTTGGAGGATGAAGAGGTGCCCCTCGCGGATGAGATCCGGGAAATACTGAATGAAGAAAGTGAGCAGAAGCAGGCGGATGTGCATGCCGTCCACATCAGCATCGGTGGCGATGATGACTTTGTTGTAGCGCAAATCCTCCATGCTGCGGTCGATATTGAGCGCCAGGTGCAGGAAATCCAGCTCTTCATTGCGCTTTTCCTCGAAGAGGGCTGCGCGGTTCATGCCGAAGCTGTTGGCGGGCTTGCCGCGCAGGGAGAACACGGCCTGGGTCTCGGCATCGCGGGCGGTGGTGATGGAGCCGGAGGCGGAGTCACCCTCGGTGATGAAGAGCATCGTATCCTTGGCGCGCTTGTGCTTGGTATCGTAGTGCACGCGGCAGTCGCGCAGTTTTTTGGTGTGAATCTTGGCTTTCTTGGCGCGTTCCTTGGCCAGCTTGCCGGTGATGCCGGCCACCTCCTTGCGGGTCTTCTCGCTCTCCTTGATTTTTTCCTCCATGGCCTCGGCCACGTCGGGGTGGCGGTGCAGGTAGTTATCCAGCTCCTTGCCCAGGAAGTTCAGCACGAAGGTGCGGATGGTTTCCTTGCCGGGGCCCATGGTATTGCTGCCCAGCTTGGTTTTGGTTTGCGATTCGAAAACGGGGTCGATGACCTTGATGCTGATAGCGGCCTCGATACTGGAGCGGATGTCGGAGGCCTCGTAGCTCTTTTTGAAGAAGTTTTGCAGGGTCTTGGCGATGGCTTCCTTGAACGCCGCCTGGTGCGTGCCGCCCATGGTGGTGTGCTGGCCGTTCACGAAGGAGTAGTACTCCTCGCCGTACTGGTTGCCGTGAGTGATGGCCACTTCGATATCATCGCCCACCAGGTGGATGGGTTCGTAGAGCGGCTCTTCGGTCATCTCCTCTTTCAGCAGGTCCAGCAGACCATGGCGGGAGATGATGTTTTTGCCGTTCAGGTTGATGGTGAGCCCCGTGTTCAGGTAGCAGTAGTAGCGGCACATCCGGCTCACGAAATCCAGATTGTACGCGGCGTTTTCTGCGAAGACGGTGCGGTCTATCAGGAAACACACGCGCGTGCCATCCGGTTCTTCCGTGGGCATGGTCACGTCTGAGCCTTCTACCAGCTCGCCCTCGCGGAACTGAATGCGGCGGGTCTGCCCCTCGCGATAAGCCTGGATTTCAAACGCAGAAGACAGGGCATTCACCGCCTTGATACCCACGCCGTTCAGACCAACGGATTTTTTGAAAGCCTCGCCATCGTACTTGCCGCCGGTGTTGATTTGGGCGGCGCATTCGTAGAGCTTGCCCAGCGGAATACCGCGCCCGAAGTCTCGCACCTCGCAGGTGCCATCCGGGCGAATGCTCACCATGATTTTTTTGCCCACCCCCATCACGAACTCATCGATGGAATTATCGATGACTTCCTTGAGCAACACATACAGGCCGTCATCGGCCATCGTGCCATCCCCGAGCTTGCCAATATACATGCCCGGACGCATGCGGATGTGCTCCCTCCAATCAAGTGTCTTAATTGCATCCTCCGTGTACTCGGCTTCCATAATACGCGTATAATATACACGAAATGGCGCGTCCCCGCAAGGAATTTATCCGCTTTCTTTCAATTATCAAGCGGAAATGCCCCTTTTTACACCGAAAAATCCTGATGAAGACGATGTTTCTTTCTTTTGAAGGAGCGATTGCAAGATGATAAAAATAGGAGCAGCGCTATACGGGGTGTAAAATAAAATTTAAAAAAAGATACAAATAGGTATTGACAAATTGTAGCAAAAGCGATATATGTATGCCAGTACCCGTAACGACAGTAGTACATGAATGACCACTTGTCAACCGGGTTGAATTACCAACAAACCAAACTATCACAACCATGATTACGACCCTTACCATCGCAACTCTCAGCCCCTTCATGGTGGCTGATGCCCAGGAAAAGGTGGCTGATATGCCCCAGAACGAAGTGGCCGCTTACAACTGGTCCACCCAGAACGCTACTGAAAGCATCTCCGAGGGCGACTTCGACGTGAACGCTCGCGGTTCTTTCAGCTTCATCCCCGGTTCCATGGGTCAGCAGTGCGTTGACGACTGGTACCTCGGCTAAACCAGTATCTCGTTTTCAGGGCAGTGCTGCACATAGAGGCGGCACTGCCTTTTTTCGATATAGATATCTCACTTTTCCATCTCGCCATGATTTTGCTTCTCAGCAACAGTGTTGATATAACGACGGATTTGATATTGCCGCACCTGCAAGAGCGAGCGGATGTTTTTCGTTTCAACATGGACTTGTGGCGGGATTATCAGTGGAATATACATGCCCACGGGTTCGAGCTGCAGGATCCGGTGGGGCGCCTGTGCACAGAGCAGGTGACCGGTGCGGTATACGAGCGCAAGGTCATGTTCAACCCGCCGCGTATCGATGAGCCGGCGGGCGGGAGCCAGGAAGCCTGGCTCCGCAGCGAAGTGCAGATGATATGGTCGAGCCTCAAGGATTGGGCCTTCCATGAAGGAAAGCTGGCCGTTATCCATCCCTCACCGAGTGGGGCCTGGTACAAATGGCGGCAGATGCGCCATGCGGCGCGCTATTTTCGCGTGCCGGAGTGGCAAATGCTGCACGGCTTGCCGGTGACATTGGATGCTCCTGTGGTGTGCAAGACGAATGGGGCTACTCCCATTGGCAATGGTACCATGTTGACTGTAAACAAGGTGGACCCCGCAGCGGTAGATGTGGCGTATCCGTGGTTCTTGCAACAGATGGAGTCCGAAGCCAGCGCGGATGTGACGGTGGCCTACGTTGCCGGCAAACTGTTTGCCAGCGAGTTTTCAAGAGCAGATATGCGCGGTGTGGATTCGCGCACAAGTTCGCTGGAGCATCCCGAGCGTTGGGTGCCGTGTGAGCTGAGCGCCGATGAGCAACGCCGCATTGTGGAGATGATGCGGGAAACCGGCCTTTCCTTTGCCCGCCTGGATTTCTTGCGTACCCCCAAGGGGCTTGTCTTTTTGGAATTCAACCCCAATGGCCAGTTTGCCTGGCTTGATATCAGAAATGAGCGTGGCTTGTTCACCTGCATCGCAGATGAAGTCTGGCGCGTTCACCAACAGCACCTATCATGAAACACCACCCCCTCTTCAAACCTGCACTCCAATTTTGCCTCAGCCTGGTGTTGCTGGCTGCCGCCGTTGTTGCCGTCCTGTATCTCCTCCTGAGTCTGGCAGCCTGAGCCTCGGGCTCAAGCTCCCTTGGCTGGATCCGCTTTCGGGTCTCTCTCTGTCCAGAATCTTGCAGCGTTGCGCGCGCCGCGTTGTGTCACATAGCGCGTGCGCAGCAGGGCGCTGTCCCGGTGCCCCATCTCCAGCTGCAGCTCAGCGTAGGAGCGGAAATGGCTCAAATGATAGCTTGCAAAGGTGTGGCGCAGCACACCCGGTGCCCAGGGATGCTGCCGCCGCTGCCAACCCGCGCGGCGGCGCACCCGCTGCCAGTGCAGGGTCCATTGCGGCGGGCAAATGCGGTGTTCCGGGGGCTGTTGGCGGCCTTGCAACAGCTTG
>JAZRRO010000070.1:0-40486 GCA_045650805.1 Akkermansia sp. | reverse complement strand
GTGGAGGCCACCAAACGCGGTGAAAAGGTGCTGCTGGTGCGTCTGGAAACCTCTCCCGAAGATTTGCGCGGCATGATTGCTGCCGAGGGTATCCTGACAGCTCGTGGCGGTCTCTCCAGCCATGCTGCTCTGGTGGCTCGCCAGATGGGCAAGGTCTGCGTCTGCGGCGTGAGCGATATGGCCATCGACTACCAGGAACGCACCATCACCATCGGTGGTGTGGTGTACCGCGAGGGCGATTACCTCTCCCTGGATGGTACGGCCGGTTTGGTGTATGCCGGCAAGCTGCCCACCGCCCCCTCCGAGGTGGTGCAGGTGCTCATCAAGAAGAGCATGCAGCCTGAGCAAAGCCGCACCTACCGCGACTTTGCCCGCGTGATGGAGTGGTGCGACCGCCTGGCCCGCCTCAAGGTGCGCACGAACGCCGACTCCCCCGATCAGACATCCGCCGCCATTGCTTTCGGTGCCACGGGTATCGGCCTGTGCCGCACAGAGCACATGTTCTTCAACGGCAACCGCATTGATTTCATGCGCCGCATGATTCTCTCCCAGCGCATCGATGAGCGCCGCGAGGCTGTGCTCAACCTGCTGCCCTTCCAGAAGAGCGACTTCAAGGGTATCTTCAAGACGCTGGCCGGTCGCCCCGCCACCATCCGCCTGCTGGACCCCCCTCTGCACGAATTCCTGCCCCAGACCAAGGAGCAGCAGCTGGACCTCTCCAAGAAGTTCAACATGCCCGTGGAATTCATTATGCACCGCGTGTCCGAGCTGCATGAGTTCAACCCCATGCTCGGCCACCGCGGCTGCCGCCTGGGTATCGACCACCCCGAAATCACCGAAATGCAGGCCCGCGCCATCATCGAGGCCGCCATCGAGGTGCAGGAGGAAGACGGCATCGAGGTTCGCCCCGAAATCATGGTGCCGCTTGTCTCCTTCAACAAGGAATTGGAGCTGCAGAAGGCTATCATCGACCGTGTTGCTGCCGAGGTGTTCGAGGAAAAAGGCCGCACCATCTCCTACAAGGTGGGCACGATGATTGAAATCCCCCGCGCTTGCGTCACGGCTGATGAAATCGCCCAGAATGCCGAGTTCTTCTCCTTTGGTACCAACGACCTCACCCAGACCGGCCTCGGTATGAGCCGCGATGACTCCGGCGCCTTCCTCGGTACCTACCAGGACCTGGAAATCATCGGCCGCAACGTCTTCGCCAGCATCGACCAGCAGGGCGTGGGCAAGCTCATGCAGATTGGTGTGGAACTTGGCCGCAAGACCCGCCCCGGCATGAAGATGGGCATCTGCGGCGAACACGGTGGCGACCCCGCCTCCGTCAAGTTCTGCCACAAGATTGGCCTCAGCTACGTTTCTTGCTCCCCCTACCGCGTGCCCACGGCTCGTATCGCCGCTGCTCAGGCCGCGCTCGAGGATGAAGCATAAACCGACTCCGCAATATCAATGATTCACAGGCTCAGGGCATTGCCCCTGGGCCTGTCCTGTATTCGGCTTTGCTCATTGTTCATTTTACATTGTTCATTGTGCATTTTTATTTGCCTTTACATGTGCGCGTGTTAGGCGTATAATGGAGCGCAGGAAAATCTATAATCTATTTTCTATCACGACTTATGATGACATCTGCTCAAATCCGACAGAGCTTTTTGGACTTTTTTCAGGAAAAGCAGCATGCGGTGGTGCCCTCTGCCTCGCTGATGCCGCAGAGCCCCGGTTTGCTGTTCACCAATGCCGGTATGAACCAGTTTGTGCCTTACTTCCTTGGCGTGTGGACCCCGCCGTGGAAGCCCGCCCGCGCTACGGACACGCAGAAGTGCATCCGCGCCGGTGGCAAGCACAATGACCTGGAGGATGTGGGCCAGGACAGCTACCACCACACCATGTTTGAAATGCTGGGTAACTGGTCCTTTGGCGATTATTTCAAGAAGGAAGCCATTGCCTGGGCTTGGGAATTGGTGGTGGAACGCTGGGGTTTCCCCGCAGAGCGTTTGTATGCCACGGTCTACTGCCCGGATAAGAGCAAGGGCAATCCTGGTGAGTTTGACCAGGAAGCATACGATACATGGGCTCCGCTGTTCGAAGCCAAGGGGCTGGATCCCAAGGTGCACATCGTCAATGGCGGTGTGAAGGATAATTTCTGGATGATGGGCGAGACCGGTCCCTGCGGCCCTTGCTCTGAGCTGCACGTAGACCTGACCCCCGAAGGCAAGACGGAAGGCCGCCTGGTGAACCAGGACAGCCCCCAGTGCATCGAAATCTGGAACCTGGTGTTCATTCAGTACAATGCAGAGAGCGATGGCACCTTCCGCAACCTGCCGGCCTGCCACGTGGATACGGGCATGGGCTTTGAGCGTGCTTGCGCCATGATGCAGTGCACCAAGGGCTTCACGGATTTCAACGTGCGAGTATCCAACTACAGCACGGATGTGTTCCGCCCCATCTTTAAGAAGATTGAGGAGATTTCCGGTCGCACCTATGCTGATATTTATCCCCAGGACGCCACGGATGACAACCGCGAGCAGCTCAAGGAGAGCATCGCTTTCCGCGTGATTGCCGACCACATCCGCACCCTGAGCTTCTCCATTGCCGATGGTATTCTGCCCGGCAACAATGGCCGCAACTACGTGCTGCGCCGCATTCTGCGCCGCGCTGTGCGCTATGGCCGCACCCTGGGTTTGGAAAAGCCCTTCCTCTCCCTGTTGGTAGACACGCTTGCCGAAGAAATGGGCAGCGTCTTCCCCGAACTTGTAGCCCGCGCTGCCACCATCAAGGAAGTGCTGCTGCGTGAGGAAACCAGCTTCAACGAGACGCTGGACCGCGGTCTTGAGCTTTTCGACAAGGAAGTGGCTGCCACGGGCGCTGTTTCCGGCGATTTTGCCTTCAAGCTGTATGATACCTACGGCTTCCCGATTGACTTGACGGCGCTGATGGCTCGCGAACGCGGCCTGAGCATTGATACCGAGCGTTTCGAGGCTCTCATGGAAGAGCAACGCCAGCGTGCCAAGGCTGCCCAGAAGAAGCAGATTGTGCGCGCTCTCGACCTCAAGACAGAGCAGGTGACTGAGTTTGTGGGCTACACGGAAGATGCCTGCGATGCCACGGTGACGGAAGTACACGAGGCTGATGGTATGCTGTTCGTCATCACGGACAAGACCCCCTTCTATGCTGAAATGGGTGGTCAGATGAGCGATGGCGGCACACTGGCAGCCGGTGGTGATTCTGCCCCCGTGCTGGGTGTGCAGCAGATTGGCAAGGCCCGTGCTCACCTGATTGCTGTGGCTGATGGTGTGACACCCGCCGTGGGCGATGTGGTGACGCTGACGCTTGATGTGGACCGCCGCCGCGCGCTGGAGGCTCACCACAGCGCCACGCACCTGCTGCACAAGGCTCTGCGCACGCTGGTGAGCGAGGATATCGCCCAGCAGGGCTCCTTGGTGGATGCTGACCGCCTGCGCTTCGACGTGAACAGCGGCGCCATCTCCAAGGCTGATTTGCGCCGCGTGGAAGAGCTGGTGAACCAGTGGGTGGAGCAGGACCTCCCCATCATCGCCAATGAATACCCCATGACGGAAATCAAGAAGCACCCGGAAATCTGCCAGTTCTTCGGCGATAAGTACGGTGATGTGGTGCGCCTGGTGCAGATGGGCGGCGAGGCCGATGGCTTCAATGGTGTGTCCATGGAGCTTTGCGGTGGCACGCACGCTGCTTCTACCGGCAAGGTTGGTTTCTTCAAGATTCGCAGCGAGGGCGCTATCGCCAGTGGTGTGCGCCGTATTGAAGCTGCTGTGGGTGCAGCCGGTCTGGCTGTGGTGCGCGATGCCGTGACAGCCCGCCTGCCGGAAAGCAAGGAAATGCTCGAAAAGCTGGCCGCCGCCAATGACAAGCTGGCGGACATGGGGCAGCCTGTTGTTCCCGTGCCCACCAATGATGCTCATCCCGGCCAGAAGGCGATGGAATCTCGCGATATCTGCGAGGTGAACACCCTTCTGGATGCATACAATGCCTATTGCGACCAGCTCAAGGAAGCCGCGCTGGAGGCCGATAAGCGTCTCAAGAAGGCTCAGGCTGCCGCTGCTGCCAGCATGGCCGATGCTCTGCTGACGGAGAACCTGACCGATGGCAACCTGGTGCTGCAGGCAGAAGGCAGCAACGATTTGCTCACGGAGCTTTTCAACGGATTGCGCAAGCGCCACTTCGCGGGTGCCGCATTCCTGGTGGTGGACGATGGTTCCGCCCTTTCCCTGGGTGCCTATTGTGGCGATGAAGCCCAGGCCGCCGGCAAGAAGGCCGGTGATCTTATCCGCACATTGGCACCCATCGTGGGCGGCAAGGGCGGTGGTAAGGCTGATATGGCCCGTGGTTCCGGCAAGAACCGTGAGGCTGCGGCCGAGCTGCTTTCCGAAGCTCAGAAAGCATTGGCATAAATACAATAACATTACACCTACATCTCAACGATTATGACCAAGACTCCTCCCGTTTACCCGGACGAACCCAAGATTCCCATCTTGCCGAACATGCTCACAGCAGGCAACCTGCTGTGCGGCTTCTTCGCCATCCTGACCATCTTTGAAGGGATGAAGTTCCAGCCCGGTACAGAGCAGGCTTTCCTGCACTACCAGCATGCTACGTACCTCATCTTTGCCGCATGTATCTTCGACTTGCTCGATGGTCGCGTGGCTCGTATGTGCAAGAGCGATGGTCCCTTCGGCCGCGAGTTCGACTCCATCGCGGACGTGGTGTCCTTCGGCATTGCTCCGGCTATGCTGCTGGCTCAGGCCGTGCTGTTCAATCTGGAGATTCCTTATCTGGGGTGGGCTATTGCGGTGTTGTACCTGCTGTGCGCAGCCCTGCGCCTGGCTCGTTTCAACTGCATGGCTGCAGCACCCAAGAAGCCGAATCAGAGCATGGACTTTGTGGGCCTGCCGGTGCCCATGGCTGCCGGTGCGGTGGTCAGCACCATGTATCTGGTCATCGACCTGACCTCCAACCGCAATCTCATCATTCCCCCCGTGTGGCAATACGTCATGGCAGCTGTCATGGCCGTGGTGGCCATTCTGATGATGAGCCGCGTGATTTATCCCAGCTTCAAGCATGTGAACTTTGAGAAGCGTGGCACGGCCATGGCCATTCTCATGGCTGTGATTGCCATTTGCGCTTTCATCTTCTTCCCCTGGATTGCCCCGGCATTCATCTTTGTGTGCTACCTGGGCTACGGGTTGGTGGTGCGCCCCTTCCTGACCCGTCGCATGCGCCGCATGATTGAGGTGGTGGGCGACGAAGAGGAACACACCGAGGAATAATTCCTTCACACACACACACGAGACCATGCCGTCTGCACGCGTACAATGGATTGACTTTTGCCGCGTGTATACGGCATTTTTCGTGGTGCTGCGCCACGTGGACAGACCCTACACCAGTGTGAACTACATGGTGGATTTGTTCAATTACCGCAGCTTGATTTTCTTTTTCTTCCTGATTTCCGGTTACCTGGCACACAAGGCCACGGCGGGGCAGTGGCTGGATTGGCAGCGCACGCGCAAATTGCTGTTGCCATACGTGTTTTGGACTGCTGTGGCATCCATCTTGCTCCTGCAGCTGATGATGCACTGGAATCAGACCCTGACAGGTGATTTCAGCTGGTTTGACTGGAGTCTCATCCCCCGCGAGATGGGCTTGCTGAACTGGTGCTACTGGGATTTTGACAACGTGCCCTTGTGGTTCATGCGCACGCTGATTTTGCTGGCGCTGTTCTGCCCGATTTTGCAGAAGCTGCCCAACAAAGTGTTGCTGGTGGTGGTGCTCCTGTGCTTTGCCGGCAGCGATGTGCTGTGCGCGCGCGATGCCGAGACAGCCCGCAGCCACAAGAGCTGGTCCGTCGGTTGGTTGCCCTTCCGCTTGTATGAGAGCATTCTGGCGCTCGGCTTCTACTCCCTGGGCCTGTGGATTCGCCGAGTGGCGGATTTTGAGCGTTTCACGGCGTTTATGCGCAGCTATGCGTGGACGGTGGTGTTGTCGGCATTGCTGCTGCTGCCGCTGGTGTATGCGTTCGGTTTTTATCCGCCCGTACAGAGTAGTGCACTGGTGCTGCTGGGGGCGGCTACGACCATGAGCGTGGGCTGCCTGTGCGAGCAGTACCTGCCGCGCTTCTGCGGGTGGGTGGCTCAGTGGGGCAAGGCTGCGTTCTTCATTTATGTGACGCATTACCCCTTGCTGCACTTGTGGAAGCTTGTCTCCACCGGTTCATACGGCGGCAAAATGGCCACGTGGGAAATTTCCATCGCACCGTTCTGCATCACCATGGCGAGCATCGGCATCTATTGCTTGTTGCGCCGGTGGTGCCCGGGTTTCCTGCGCTTGTTTGCCATGTCTTAACTCCCGGGAATGGGGGGCAGCGGGCTGTCTTTGCTTGAGACGGAGGGCTGGCAGCAGAAAATGAGGGTGATGATGCTGCCGATGAAGCCCAAATCTGCAATACCGGGCAGGGGAATGCACATCATCATAAGCGGGAGCAGCCACCAGCGGCTATGCCCACTATCCAGCAAGCGCCGGGCGGTGATGGCCAGGGTCGGGATGATGAGGATGAGCCCCCAAAGTACTGCCAGTGCCGTGCAAATCAGGCTGAATTGGTGGTCATGCTGCAAGGAGTCGACAAAGGGCCCCCATGCTTCGGCGGCGGCTTCAGTCAACTCCCGCCATACGTAATCCCACGCAGCATCTGCTGTGTGGTAGATGTAAAAAAGAGCATCCAGTATGCGCGGATTATTGATGAGCTCATTGAAAAGCTGTACAAACAGAATCCAGGCCGGGAGCAGCAGGATGACGAGAATCACCTGGGTGATGGATATGAAGGCCCAGAACTCTTTGCACGTTGTGGTGCCTGAAAAATCCGCATATTGGCGAAATCCTGCAAGGAGTGCTTTCATGCGTCCGTTTTATCGGGGAAGGTGGGGTTCCAGCGTTTGCCTGTTGGCGCGTTCCTGGGCGCGGGCGTTCAGCTCGGCCTGGCGCTGCAGGTGCTGCTGCATGCGGAAGGGGGTGGTGCCGTGGTCGGCCTCGCAATAGCTTCCATCGGCCTGCATGTGGTAGGCCTGCACGTTGTCTTTGAAGCAGGCATCCAGAATGCCGGAAACGCGGTGTGCCAGCATGGCGTTTTCGATGGGTATCATCAGCTCCACGCGTCTGTCCAGGTTGCGGCCCATCCAGTCGGCGCTGCCAATGTATATCTTGGGTGTGCCGCCATTGTGGAAGGAGAAGATGCGGGCGTGTTCCAGGTATCTGTCCACGATGCTGACGATGGTTACGCGTTCTCTGGCTGCCTGCGAACCGGGGAGCCAGCAGCAGATGCCGCGGATGTTCAGGCTGATGCGCACACCGGCCTCTGCGGCTTCATCCAATGCGCGTATCATGTCCGCATCGTTCAGGGAATTCATCTTGGCGCGAATCTCTGCGCGTTCGTTTTGCCGCGCACGGCGTGTCTCTGCCTGAATCAGCGAGAGAAGCTTTTCTTTCATCAACGCGGGGGAGGGATGCAACCTGCGGAAGCGCATCAGCTTGGTGCGCCCTGTGATGGAATTGAAGAATTGTGATGCATCTGCCCCCAGATTTTCATCGCAGGTGAGCAGGGAGATATCGCTGTAGATGCGGGCCGTGCTTTCGTTGTAGTTGCCCGTGCCAAAGTGGCAGTAGCGGCGCAATATGCCGTTTTCGCGGCGCACGATGAGCAGCACCTTGGCGTGTGTCTTGAAGCCTTTGACTCCATAGACGACCTGTACACCGGCGCGCTGCAGCAACTCGGCCTGGTGCAGGTTGCGCCCTTCGTCAAATCGCGCTTTGAGCTCCACCAGCACCGTCACTTGCTTGCCGGCTTCGGCAGCGCGGCACAGGGCGGTGATGAAGCGTGAGTGCGCGCAGGTGCGGTACAGACACTGCTTGATGGCCAGCACATCCGGGTCGGCTGCGGCTTCTTCCACCAGCTTGACCACCGGCTCATAGCTTTCGTAGGGATTGTGAATCAGGATATCCCCCTCTGCCAGGTTTTCAAACATGGACAATCCGGGGTCTACACCTGCAGGCATGTTGGGCTCCCAGGTGGAGATTTTCAGGTGCTCGTGGCCGGCATCTGCCACCAGTGCAGAGAAATCTACCAGGCGCAGGGGACCCGGCACGCGGTAGACTGTATCCGGCTGGGCGGAGACGATGCTCGCAAGGCGGGTGGCGAAGGCTTCTGGGGTGCAGGCGGGGATTTCCAGACGCACACAGGCGGAGAATTTGCGTGCTACCAGCACTTCTTCCATGTCATGGGCAAAGTTGCCGCCTTCTTCCTCTGCCACGGCAATATCGCCGTTGCGGGTCACGCGGAAGGGATGCACGTTTACCACTTCTTCCCCCGGGAAGAAATGGCCGATGAAGGTGGCGGCCACGTCTTCAATCAGCACGTACTGATCCTTGCTCAGGGCAGATGAATGCACGCGGCGGGGCAGGGCATCCGGCAGGGTGACGGCGACGAAGCGTGTCTCCCCGGGGGCGTCTTCCTGCTGCAGTTCGATGCCCAGATGCAGGCTCAGCGAGGGGAGCAGGGGCGCGGCCTCGTCTTCCAGAGCCAAGGGGGTAAGCAAGGGGGCAATGTTGTCGATGAAGTATTGCTCCAGGGCCGCCTGCTGGGTCTCTCCCAGCTTGGCCAGGCGGGAGGGTGCGATGCCCTCTGCCTGGAGCAGGGGAAGCAGCTCGTGGCGCACCAAATCATACTGCGCCTGCACCATTTCGATGGTGCGCCGGCGCACCAGCTCCAGCTGCTCTGCCGGGGTGTATCCCGCTCTGTCTGGCGTGGCGATGCCTTCCTGAATCATCAGCTGCAAACCACCGACGCGCACCTGAAAGAACTCATCCAGATTGCTGGCCGATATGGCCAGAAAACGCACCCGCTCCAGCAAGGGTAAATCCCTGCGCTGGGCCTGGTTGAGCACGCGCTGGTTGAATGCCAGCCATGACAGTTCTCGGTTGATGTACATGATGATGTGCGGGGACCTCGATGTCCGTCTTTTACATTAGCATATTCACCCCCGCATGGTCAAGCTCGTGTTCTGCCGTATTTCAAGGAATTTGGGTATAAAAAAGGGGCTTTTTCCTTTACATGTTTTATGCCCTGTGCTACATTCCGAAGTGAACTATGGCTAATCCCGATTTATATATTAAGCCGGCTCTGCCTGATCGCGTGTTCCCTTGGGAGCAGTACGATCCGCAGACTCGTGAAGAAATTGACGCTTTCTTCAACAGCCCTGAGATTCAGGTCATCAAAGAACGCATGGTCGACATGGGCCGCCGCCTCTGGCAGCGCGAGTATGTGGACGGCAATGGTGGCAACCTCTCTGTGCGTGTTGCCAAGGATTTGGTGCTTTGCTCTCCCACGCTTTGCTCCAAGGGTTTCATGACTGTGGAAGATATCTGCATGGTCGATATGAAGGCCGGGCAGGTATGCGGCATTCGCCCCGCTACAAGTGAGGTGAAGACGCACATCGCCATGATGCAGGAAGTAGGTGTGAATGCCTGCATCCACGCGCATCCTCCCTGCTGCAATGCGTTCCTCTTTGCCGGGCTTGTGCCCCCCAACGGCATCAACCCCGAGGCTGATATTTTCCTGGGTCAGATTCCGCTGGCTCCCTACGGCACGCCCGGTTCTGTTGAGACGGCCGAGGCTGTGGCCAAGGCTGCACACCAGAGCACGGTGGTCTTCATGGAAAACCACGGTGTGATTGCCGGTGCCCGCCACATTGAAGAGGCTGAATGGTTCATGGAAAATGCAGATGCCTACTGCAAGATGGTACTCTTTGCAGATATGCACGGCGGCAAGCTCAACCAGGTAGGCCCCGAGGGTATTGCTGATTTCCTGGCTATTCGCAAGAACATCGGCTACGCTGTCCCCGAAGGTCAGCCCCTCTACAACACCCGCGACTTCAACGGGTATACCATGGGTACTTCCGGTAAGTAATCCGTATCTCAGATTCTACAACACAAACAACCCGCAGGCCATGAGGTCTGCGGGTTGTTTTATGTTCATGTGAAATGAGGAATCAGCCCAGCTGCTGTTTGAGCATGGCGCAGGCTTCGCGGCCGATGCGCTCGGGCTCGGAAGACGGACCGCGGTGGGTGATGCGGATGGGCATGCCATCTGCCGTGTAGTAGATGGCGCGGAACATCATCAAATCGCGGTTGCTGGTGGCATAGCCACCCACCGGCACGGAGCAGTCTGCCTGCAAATCTGACAGGAACGCGCGCTCGGCTCGTACGGTAGCGGCGCTGGCTTCATCGTTTGCAGGGGCCACCAACGCCTTGGTGGCTTCATCGCCCTTGCGAATTTCAATGGCAATGGCGCCTTGGCAGAAAGCGGGCATGAACGAATCCTTGGCCATCTCGATGACATGCAAGCGGGTGCCGTTGATGTCGATGGTCGGCTGGTTGTAGCCCAAGCGGTTCAAGCCGGCCTTGGCAAGCACGATGGCATCCATCTCGGGGGTGTCCACCAGCTTTTGCAAGCGGGTAGCCACATTGCCGCGGATGGAGACTGTATTGGCCGTGCCGCTCCAGTAATTGCGAATCAGGTTGGCGCGGCGCACGCTGCTGGTGCCGATGGTGAGGCGATCCATGTTGGCGCCTTCTTTGATGACCAGCGCATCCCAAATCGTTTCGCGGGGGAGGATGGCAGCAATCTCAAAGCGCTCATCAAGGGTGCCGGGCATGTCTTTCAGGCTGTGCACGGCGCAGTCGATGCGGCCCTCGGCCAGAGCTTCTTCCAGCGCTGCAATGAATACCCCTTTATCCTGCGTCTGCGTGGCCTTGTTGACCTTGCACAGGGGAATATCCGTGCGCGCATCTCCGGCGGTGGTGATGGGGATGATTTCCGCGGTGAGCTCCTGCGTGGCGGCTGTCATGGCTGCAATGGCCAGTTCTGTCTGCCGAAGTGCCAGCTCGCTGCTGCGAGTGCCGATACGAAGTGTAGAAGTAGACATGGGGAATGATGGCAGGGGGTGGGTGTTACACAGTAATAGTGTTACATCTTGAAATCTTCGCCAAGGTAAATCTTACGCGTCTTGGGGTCGTTGGCGATTTCTTCTGCGTTGCCTTGCTTGATGACTTTGCCTTCAAACAAAATGTAGGCTCTGTCCACAATGCCCAGCGTTTCGCGGACGTTGTGGTCGGTGATGAGGATGGAGAGACCATCTGTCTCGCGCAGGGAGGCGACGATGCTCTGAATGTCCTGCACGGCAATGGGGTCCACACCGGCAAAGGGCTCGTCAAGCATGAGCAGGCGGGGATTGGCTGCCAGCGCTCGGGCGATGGTGAGACGGCGCTTTTCACCGCCGGAGAGCTGGATGGACTGGCTCTTGCGCAGCTTGGTGATGTTGAAACGCTCCAACAGTTCATCGGCCTTTTCCAACTGCTGCTTGCGGGTGAGATCTTTGCGCGTTTCCAGAATGGCCATGAGGTTTTCATGCACGCTCAGCTTGCGGAAGATGGATTCTTCCTGGGGCAGGTAGCCCATGCCCAGGCGGGCGCGCAGGTGCATCGGCAGACCGGATACATCCTGCCCGGTGAAGGATACCTCGCCGGAATCCGGGCGCACCAACCCGGCGACCATGTAGAACGATGTGGTCTTACCGGCACCATTGGGCCCCAGCAACCCCACAATTTCACCGCATTTCACTTGCAGACTCACATTGTCTACAACCTTGCGTTCTTTGTAGGACTTGCACAGGCCTCGTGCATCAAGAAGGATTTCGTTGGTAGGTTCAGACATGGTTATTTTTTCTTTTGTTGTTCAATCTGGTCGGGAATGCGCGTGGCTGTGGTCGTGTGGCGTGCACCGGAAATGCGGGCATTGTTTTTCTTATCGATGACAATGCTGGCACCGGCTCCCTGGATGGTGTGGATGTTGTAGGCATCTGCCAGGGTGATTTTGTGGCCGGTCAGGCGTTTTTCACCCGTAGCGCCATTGAGGGTGAGCTTATCACCCGTGGCGGTCATGATGCGGCCGGTGGAATCCTTGCCGGCCAGAGCCACGCTGCCTTCTGCCGAGGCGAACTTGATGGCAGCTGTGGGCGAATTGTCCTTGGCAGACGGGTTGGGATTCATCTCCACCGTGATGGCTCCCTTGCACTGCATGGAGGCCTGAGTTGTTTGGATGGTGCCACCCTGGCTTGTATATGCCTTCTCCAGCCCGGCGTAGTTGTACACCAAGTGGGGGAAGCGGGGAAGGAGCGGTTTCGCCTGGGTATCGGAGCTCTTGCTCAGCTTGGCGGTGAGGGCACCGTTGGCGGTGAGGATACCATCGGGTGAGGTGATTCGGGATTGCGGGCCGAGTGCCAATTCGCCGCTTTCGCGATTCAGGCGCAGACTTTCTTTGGCCTGGATGCGCGCGCCATTTTCTTTGTCTTGCAGGGCGGCGTTGATTTGCTCACCCGTGATGTGGATGTCGCCATTGGCAGCCAATTCAACCAGCGCGGGTGTTTGCGCAGATTGCGCAGTAAGTTCATATCCCTTGGAACGCAGCACCACAGGCATGCCACCTGCGGCGGTGAGAGTGGCCTCACCCGTCGCCAAGTTCAGCTCAACTTCGGAAGCGCGCAGTTCGGTCTCCGGTTTTCCTGCCACCTCGCCATGGTGCAGGGCCACATTGCCCGAGGCGCGAGCGTAGGAGATATCGTTGTACTGCGCGATAGCCAGATTCAGATTGCCCGGTCTGCTTGTGCTTTCTGCCGCTGTGTTTTTCTTCAGGGTCAGAACAAGCGCGCCAGAGCAAGAAAAATCGCTGTAATCATCTTTCAGACTGATGCCGTGCGGAGCGGTGATGGTGCCATCTGCCGCAGAGAAATGCAAGGTGTCTTTGGTGTGGAATGAACCGCAGATGGCGGGAGCATCTTTTTTCGTGGCGGGGCGTTCGTAGCTGCCGGTGATGCTGGAGCCGCTCAGGTAGATATCGCCATTGGGCTCCAGCCGCAACGCTCCGTCGGTCATCAGCGTGTTCTTGCCATAGACTAGGCGGCAGTTCTTGCCTTCGGTCAGGCAGGTGCCGGCCTTGGCATCATACACAAGGTGTTCGCCCTGAATCTCCCCTGCGGGACGAGCTTCGCTGTGCGGGGTGGTGGCCATGACGTTGCCCCAGGCTTCTGCCCGCAGGATGCCGGCGATGCTCACATTGGTGAATTGGCTCATGAAGCCATCCTTTTCTTTGCCGGTCGGGTTCTTGGGCTCCAGCGCAATGTGGGCGCCTTTATCGAATTGCAGCGTACCCTGCGGGGTGACAATGCGGGCCTTGCCATCGATGACAAGGCTGTGTTCTGCGGCTCGATAGTAGACGGTTTCTGCCTCGGTTTGCAATTCTGAGACGTTGCCGTCTTTATCTTGCCACGTGATGTTGAGTTTGCCACTTTGCAGCAGGATATCGCCATTGGCATCGGCCATGATGAGCGGGGCCTCACCGTTGCTCGTCGGGGCGAGCGACACTTCTGCCTTCCCACGGCGAATCAGAATGCCCGGGGAGGACTTGGCATCGCCGGTCAGCAAAATGCAGTTTCTGTGAGTATCGATGACGGCCTCATCGGTGGTGATGTCCAGCGGCTCTTCGCTGTCGGGCATCTCCATGGTGGCCGGGGCAGAGGCTACGGGGATGCCGGGAATCTCCATGTTATCATCGCCAGTGGCTTCTGTGCCGGTGGTTTCCTGCTTCTCAGGCTCTGCCTGGGTGTCAGCGGTGGTGCTTTTCCCGGAAAGTAAGGAAGCAGAGGGGAGCTGCACGTAGAGCCTTCTGGCGCAGCGCAGGCGGATGCGCGCATCGCTGACGCGTACGTTGTTGATGTAGGTTATCCGTGAATTTGCAGCATCAAACAGCATGCCACCATCGGATTCTGCTACTGTTTCACCCGGATGACCTTCCGGCATGGCGCTGTTTTCAACTGCCGAGCTGTCCGGTGTGTCGTTGATGCCCAGATGCAGCAAAATTTCATCCACTTCCCGGCAGACGTTGCGTATGGAATGAATGGATGCATGGCGTTCCTGCACAGCTTGGGTTTGCCAAGGCGCAATGGTGTCTGCCATGAGCAGCGTGGAACTCAGAAAGAGGATGGTGGGGATGTATCTCATTTGCCTTTGCCGGATGAGAAGGAAGAAGAGGTGAAGGTCGTGCGCACCGGGCCTTGCAGAATGCCGAGTTTGGTGCGGAGACTGAAGATGATGCCGGTCCCTTTGGCGGAGAAGCGGGGGTCTTTTACTGCGGCTGATTGGTCTGTTGTGAGCCTTGATTTGGCAAAGTCATAGTGCGCAGCATGGCAGATGATGGAGGTAACGCCTCTGGAGGAATCATACAGCTCAGCGCGTATGTTTTTCATGCTGACCTGTGAGCGTGTGTCTACCCGCAGTTCATCAGACATCAACAGGGCTGATACGCGGTGGTCTTCGTAGCGGGGCAGGACAATCCCCTTTACAACGCTGCCCTCCGGCAAAAATTGCAAGCCGGGGAACTCCTTTGCGCCAATATCATCTTTCGGGTCAGCGCCCCACAGCGGCTGCAACAGGGCAGCCGCTGTGATGATGCTGAAAAATGTGGTGAGTGTGTGTTTCACTCCTGTGTTGTTGTGATGGTCGAGAAAAATCAGGACATCTGGCTGTATGCGTTGCGTACCAGCTGCAGATTAGTCAGCACCTTTTCAAGATCGTCAAGGCGCACCTGGTTCGGGCCATCGCTCATGGCGTTGTCCGGGTCCTTGTGTACTTCCATGAAGACACCATCCACGCCCACAGCCATAGCTGCATTGGCCAGTACGGGAGCCAGCTCGCGGTCGCCGCCTGTGGCGCCGCCAAGGCCGCCGGGGCGCTGCACGGAGTGCGTGGCATCAAACACAACGGGGTAGCCGAACTGCTTCATCCAGTACATGCCGCGCATGTCTACCACCAGGTTGTTGTAGCCAAAGCTGGTGCCGCGTTCGCAGAGCATGAAGTTCTCGCAGCCAAAGGCAATCATCTTTTCGCAGATGTTCTTGCAATCCCAGGGGGCAAGGAACTGACCCTTCTTGATGTTGACGGGCTTGCCGGTCTTGGCGCAAGCTTCCAGCAGGTCGCTCTGGCGGCAAAGGAATGCCGGGACTTGCAGCAAATCAACATACTGAGCGGCGTATTCTGCCTGTTCTTCGGTGTGAACATCGGTCACAACGGGTACCTGCAATTCCTTGCCGATTTCGGAAAGGATGCGGCAGCCTTCCTGAATGCCGAGACCGCGGAAGCTCTTGACGCTGGTGCGGTTGGCTTTGTCATAGGAGGCTTTGAAGATGAAAGGTACGTCAAGCTTGGTGCAAATTTCCTTGATGCTGCGTGCCATTTCCCAGGCAAATTCTTCCTTTTCCAAAGAGCAGGGCCCCAGCAGATAAAAAGGCTTTGCGCCGCCGATTTCAATGTTCTGAATGTAGAAAGACATAGTGAGATAAGCTTACCTTGCATATTATGCAGCAAGCCCCGTGCAAAGTCAAGGTAGAATGCAGAGGAAAAAGCCCGAAAAATGGATTTATCGTGCGTTTACAGCACGGCTTTCAGCACGCGCGGAAGCGCTTGGGCGGTGTGGAAGACCTGCTGCCAGGATTGGGCAATGATGTGCGGGTCTCTTTTGTGGCACTGCCAGGCATAAAGTTCCTCCTGGATGGCATCGGCCAGTGCTGCGGGCGTATCGCCCTTGGCGATGGTGCCGGAGTCTCGGGTGGTGTACCAATGCACCATGCGCAGGCGCTCTCGGTTGGTTGTGGCGATGGAGCAACCGCAACACAGGGCCTCGGCCGAGACGCCATGGGTGCCCTCGCTTTCAGAGGTGCATACGCTGACCATGGCGCGGTTGTACAGGGCGGGAAGTTCATCGTGATTCACAGCTCCAAGCAGGTGGACTCTTTGGTGCTGCTCCGCGGGGAGTGCTTGCCACCAGGCTTCGCAGGCCGAGCCGAAGTTGCCACAGATATCGACCTGGACGTGTGGGTCTTGCTCCAATAGCAGCTGCACCGTTTCGCGCATGAATGCCGGGCGCTTGATGGGGTCTTCCCAATCCCCCACGCAGAGCACGCGCTTCTCCTTTGTCTCGCCGGAATAGGTGAAACAAGAATCCACGGCTGTGGGCATCGTGCGGCATTTGTCGGCAATGGGCAGGCCGTAGCGTTTGTCTCCCAGCAGGTGAATCTTGGCTACCGGGGAGGCGGCAATGGCATCAGCATAGCTCAGGTGCTTTGCTCGCAAGAAGTTGACGGCCCATTCCCGCAGCAGACGCGGGAACTTGGTGCAGGGCAGGAAATGCCCATTGAAATCAAGCTGCAATATCAACTTGATGCCGGCGCGGTGAATGGCGCGGGCAATGAGCGTGTACCTCGGGTCTCCCCAGGAATACAGCACTACGGCATCGAGTTCCCGGCTGCGCCACCATGAGGCAGAGCGCAGCTGTGCCGGCGATACGCGGAGGATGTATTCATCGTCATCATCATCATACCACGGAAGCGGCATGATGGTTTTGCTCTCATGCCCCAGCGCCCGCAAGATACGGCTCACCAGACCAGTGTCTCGAGTGAAGAAACGGGCGTTGGCGTGGAAAGCCACCGGGGTGCAGGTGTAAATCTTGCGGTGAGCTGAGGTCATGGTATAATCAGAGCTTAGCGTACAGTTCCTGCTGAGCGCCCGGAACTGTTGTTTCGTAGTCGATGCCAAAGGCATCGCGGCAGGCTTCGGCGCTGGGGTAGGTGCCGGCACCGGCGAAGGCATACATAGCGGCACCCAATACGGTGCTTTCGGATACCTTGGCTACCAGGATGGGGAGCCCCAGAATATCGGCGCGCATCTGCGTCCAAATCTTGTTGCGGGCACCACCGCCCACGAGCAGCAGCTCCGTAGCTTTGAAGCCACCCACCTTCTCCAGCTTTTCCAGTCGGCTCTTCAGTCGCAGGGTGAGGGCTTCCATGGCGGCGCGGTAGATGTGCCCGCGGGTGCGACCCAGGATGAGCCCTTCGATGCTGCCGGGAACCGGGTCGCTGGGAAGGAAGTTGGGGATGAGTTTGACGCCATCGCATCCCGGAGGAATGGCGGCGGCTTCGGCATCCATCGTATCGTAAGATTCTCCCTGGTAGCAGGTGGCTTTCACCCATTCGATGATGCCACTGGCAATCCACTGCAAGCCGGGATTGAGCAAGCCGGCCTTGCTGTCGAATTCCACGGTGGCGCCGGCTGCATAATCATCGGCGCCCAGGCCTGCTTTGGCGGTGCGCAGCATCAGGATTTCCCAGGTGCCGCTGGAGAGGAAGGGCTGGTTTTCTTTCACGCCGCTGCCAAAGAGGGCAAACTGGGTATCGTGACCGGTGGAGATGACCGGAACGGCTCCGGGCAGCCCCAGAAGCTCACATGCGGCAGGGGTGAGGGTGCCAATAACATCACCGGCATTCACCATGGGCGGGAACAGTTCCTTGCTGATGCCCAGCGTCCCCAGAATTTCATCGCTCCAGTCGCCGGTGGCAAGGTCTGTCATCTGCGAGGTGCCGGCCATGGTGCGGTCGGTCGCCATCACGCCGGTGAGACGGTGGGCCAGGATGTTGGAGATGAAAAGCCAGGCATGTGCCTGCTCCAGCAGTTCGGGGCGGTTTTCTTTGAGCCAGATGAGCTTGTAAATGGTGTTGAACGCGAACTCGCCCACGCCGGAAATTTGATTGAGCTTGCTCTGCGGCATGTAGGTCTCAATCTTCTTCATAACCTCTGCCGTGCGCGGGCATTTCCAGGAAATGACAGGGTAAAGCAGCTCGCCCTGCTTGTCTACCAATGCGCCGTCTACACCAAAGGTTGTGATGGTGATGCCGCAGACCTGTGAAGCATCAATTTGCGGCAGAATTTCGCGCGCACAGGTGGCGAGCTGGTTTAGAATGCGATCGGCATTCCAAACGTGGTATTGGGCGTTTTCGGCGCCGGTGTCCGTGGAGTTCGGTTGACTGGCCTTGGCAATCAGTTGGCCTTTTTCGTCCACAAGAATGGCACGGACGTTGGTGGCGCCACAGTCTAAGCAAAGTACGTAAGACATGGTGTTATAAAAAAAGCAATCTGCCGGGATTGCTCCCGACAGATTGCTGTTGAGGGGTTATTAGTACTTACCGTAAATCGGGCCGAAGTTGGCGCAGGCGCGGAAGTCTGCACCTTCGGGGTCGGCGGTACCAAAGAGGTCCCAGGCGGCGGGGCGGTATACCTTGTCCTCGGGGACGTTGTGGGCATACACGGGGATGCGCAGCATGGAAGCCAGAGTGATGATATCGGCACCGATGTGGCCGTAGGGCCAGGCGCCGTGGTTAGCACCCATGTTGGCCATCACGGTGTATACATCCTTGAAGCCACCCTTGCCGGTGAGGCGGGGGGCAAACCAGGTGGTGGGCCAACCCGGGTCGGTGCGCTGGTCGAGCTTGTCATTCACATCCTGGGGCAGGTCGCAGGTCCAGCCTTCCACGATGGTGAGCACGGGGCCCTGGCCCTTCACCAGATTCATGCGAATCATGGTAATCGGCACATTGCCCTTGGATACGAAGTGCAGGGAGTAACCCCCGCCGCGGAAGTATTCGCGGTTGGCCGGGCACCATTCAGAGGCGCCCATCATGGCCTCGATGTCGGCCTGGGTGGTTTCGCCCGTCTTCTTCATGATGGGGGTGCCATCCTCAGCGGTGGCGTGCATGTTGCCGTCCAGAGCGGTGGAACCGGAGTTGATGAGGTGCATGATGCCGTCCTTGGCCAGACCTTCCATGGTGTAGCCGGTCACGCGCTTCACAGCGGCGGGGCTCCAGTAGGTGCGGATGTCGGAGAAACAAGCTGCGCGGCCGGTAATCTGGTGCAGCAGAAGCATGCACACGCCGTTCATGGCATCGTTTTCCGTAGCGAAGGGGATAGCTTCACGCGGACCGTTCCAGTCGAAGGTGCTGTTCAGCAGGGATTCGGCCATGTCGCCGTTGGGGTAGAAGTCTGTCCAGTGGCGCTGGCCCTGGAAGCCACCACAGATGGCGTTGAAGCCCAAACCTTCTTCCTCGCGGTCAATTTCCTTGAGCTTGGCGTTGCCGTGCATCATGTCGCGGAAGATGATGGTCATGAGGATGGACTCACGCAGGGTGCGTTCCTTCTCCTCGGGGGAGAGGATGAGGTCGGGGCGGTTGCGCTCCGGACCAATCTTCACATACTTGGCAGCCCACTCCATGGCGAGGTCGAACTCAGCCTTGTCGTAGATGCCCAGCTCCATGCGGCGGCGAACCTCCGTCATGTCCACGGCCTGCACGCGCATGCCCATGTAGCTTTCCCAGAAGGACTGATCCACAATGGAGCCAGCGATACCCATGGAGCAGCCACCGATAGAGAGGTAGCCCTTGCCACGCAGGGTAGCCACGGTAAGACCGGCGCGAGCGAAGCGAAGAATCTTTTCAGCCACGTCCTCGGGGATGGAGGTATCGTCAGCGTCCTGCACATCGTGGCCATAAATGGAGAATGCGGGAATGCCCTTCTGGGCGTAGCCGGCCAGAGCAGCGGCCAGGTACACAGCGCCGGGACGCTCGGTGCCGTTGAAGCCCCAGATAGCCTTGGGCGTGGTGGCATCGGTCTCGAAAGTTTCGGTGATGTAGCACCAGCAGGGAGTCACGATGAGGGAGCAGCCCACGTTGTTCTCAGCGAACTTCTGGTTGCAGGCAGCGGCTTCAGCAGGGCCACCGATGGTGGTGTCTGCAATGATGCACTTCACGGGCTGGCCGTTGGCGTGGGTCACATTAGCCTCGATGAGGGCGGCTGCGGCCTTGGCCATGTTCATGGTCTGGTCTTCCAGAGACTCACGAACGCCAAGACGACGACCGTCAATCGTCGGACGAATGCCGATGGTCGGTAATGTATCGTATTTCATATACGTTTGGTGTTTGGGTTAAATTAGTTTATTGTTCAGAGGAAGTGGTGGGTTTGCGGAAGATGAGGCTGTATGCCAGCACCACCGCAAAGCAGATGGCGGGGACGATGAAGGAGGCGCGCACAGCAGCAGAGCTGGTGCCCAAGTTGGTGTCCCAGGTGTTGTCAAATGCAGCAGTGAGGCCCAGCCAGCAGCTGTTGGCATCGCCGATGATGCCGGCCATCCACGGGGTGATGAGCGCACCACCCAAAATAGCCATGATGAGGCCTGCAGCGCCCAGTTTCACGTCGCGCTGGTTCAGACCACCCAGAGCAATGCCATAGATGGTGGGGAACATGAGGCTCATGCAGCCGGACATGGCAATGAGGCAGAGTACGTTGGCGGAGAAGCCCAGACCACCGATGCTGAAGAGGATGTCGGACGGCAGGTAGATGGTGCCGGCGCAGCAGGCGATAGCAGCCACAGCGAACAGGCTCATCATGCTGGCGGGGTTGAACTTCTTCATGTAATAGGTGGCTACCCAGCGGCATACGATGAAGAGCACCAGGGAAATCAGGTAGTAGGTGGCTGCCGTGGCCGGGGTGACTCCCAGTTCCTTACAGCAGTAGACGTTCAGGTAGGTCCAAGCTGCAATCTGCACACCCACGTAGAAGAACTGGGCGATGACACCGCACCAGTAGCGCGGCTGGCTCAGCAGAGAGAAGAGCATGGAGCGGTAATCTCCCACCAGGAACAGGTAAACAATCGGCCCCAGGGTGCCATAGAGTACCCAGTGCACCTTGTCCATAGCGGGGAAGAGGAAGTAAAGCACGGTCAGCGGCACAATGGCGAAAAGAGCAGCTACCAGCACGCGCAGACCACTGCCTTTCTCTTCTGTCTCAGGCTGTTCTGTTGTGGTTTCTGCCACTTGCGTGTCTTTCACGCGCAGGAAGAAAATCCAGATAAGGAAAGCCACGGCGCACAGGCCTACATAGGGGGCGCAGACCCAGAAAAGCTCGCTGTGAACGATTTCCTTAAGCTGTTCGGCCGGCATAGCGGCGCGTTCATCTGCCGTGGCGGGATTCAGGTTGCTCAGGATAAGCTGCTGAGCCAGGAGAATGCCGCAGATGGAGCCCACCGGGTTGAAGGCCTGGGCAAAGTTCAGACGGCGTACGGCGGTTTTATCCGGACCCAGAGAAATGACGTAGGGGTTGCAGGTGGTTTCCAGCACGGAGCAGCCACAGGCCACCACGAAAATGGCGATGAAGTAAATTTCAAAGCTCTGGTTGATACAGGCCGGGATGTAGGCCAACGCACCGGCAATGTATACGCCCAAGCCAATGAGCACGCCTTTCTTGTACGAGAATTCCTCGATAAGAATGGAAGCAAAGATAGCCAGCACGGCGTATGCGCCGTAGAAAGCCACCTGCACAAGTGCAGCCTGCTCTTGGGGAATGGTGAAAATATTTTTGAAAGCCGGCACCAAGTTATCCGTCATGTTGTTGAGCAGGCCCCACAGGGCAAAGCAGCTCACCAGCATAAAGAAAATAGAACGGAAACGGCGCGGAACGACGGGAGTGAGGTCTTTCGTGTTCGTGCTACTCATATCATTGCCGAGTATAGCATGCGCCCCTGTTGTGTCAAGGTGGAATTTTAGCTGGCTGCTTTGCCGGAGTCAAAAATCATTCCCATACGCATTCTGGGTGCGCCTCTGTCGGGCAGTTTAGCGTTTCCATAATTTGGACACTGCCGCAAACAGGCGGAGGGGGAGGAGACGCGGTGTCCCCCATCGCAGAACGTGCCGGTCTGCAATGTAGCGGTACTTGCGAATGCGGCGTATTTTTTCTGAGAGACTGCATTGCCACCAATTACCGCATGCGTAGCTTCCGTTGAGCTTGCGGACGAGGAAAGCATGCAGGTCTGCCATATCCGCATCGCTCCAGTTTGTGAGTTTTTCGCTGCGCGCACGTTCCCAATCATGTAATAAATGAGTCATTGTGCCAATGCGGAAGTTCATCATTTTGGCAAAAAACAACTCAGCGTTGATGATACCCTTATAGGTGGTAGTCAGCCACCTGCTAACCGCATTCTGTCCATGCACTCGGTAGCGGCAGGCAAGCTTGCGAGATCCCAAGACCGGGGCGCAGAGCATGGCGCGCATCTCCCATGCAGTATCTTGGAGGAATCGCGTGCAGGGGTCTCCTTGTTGCAGAAGCGGCCCCCACGTTTCATACAGCGAACGATGAAAAGCCATGGAGCAACCAAAACCGTTCATTCGGTATGGGGCGTTCCGGTGCAGATAGTTATCTGCCAGTTCTTTTGGGGATGTGAGGAACAATTCCTCCGGGGCTGTATCATAATCGCCTGTGCAGTATGATTGGATGTCCAAATCACCATCTGCGCAGAATTTTTGAGCTGAGAGGGTAATCATTCGCGCTTCGGGGTACCGGGCAATCAGCTCGGCGGTGCGTTGGCATCGCTCCGGTAGCTGGATGTCGTCCCCATCAATCATGATAATCCAATCATATTTTGCACGAGCCCAGCCTGCATCTGTAGCCCCGGATACGCCTGTGTTTTGAGGTAAATCAACAATTTCGATGTCCGCTTCACCTTGGTAGCTTGCTACGGTGTCTTTGATGACTGCGGCAGTATTGTCGGTAGAAGCATCGTTCACCAGCACGAATTGCAAAGGCCCTGCGTAATCTTGCTTCAGGCAGGAGAGAATGGCCTCTCTTGCATAATCTGCTGTATTGTAGCATGTCATCACCAGACTCATGCCTGGTAATTGTGTAGAACTGTTCATTGTTGAGAAAATGATATGCGAATTGCCGGCGACTCGTTTCATTGTAGTGTAGCATTGATGCATGAAAAGACAAGCTTTTTTCATCCCTTATCGCGGGGGAACTTCTATCCATGGAATCCCCGAAATCCGCTTTCCGAATGGCCTGAGAGGTTCGAATCGGTGCCTTTTTGAGTAGTCATAGGTGCCGGGGGGGACAAAAAGCTTGCATTGGCGGGATTGTCATATATAATGCCTCTTAAATTCTTTCAGGCTATGAATTTGGCGATTATTGGCACCGGGTATGTGGGGTTGACAACAGGCACCTGTTTTGCAGAGGTGGGGCACAATGTCATCTGTGTGGATAATGACCATGAAAAAGTAGAGATGCTCAAAGGCGGGCATATGCCTATTTATGAGCCTGAGCTGGAGGACATGATTTTGTCCAACGTGTCTGCCGGCAAGCTTTCTTTCACCACGGATTTGGCTGCGGCTGTGAATGAGTGTGAGATTATTTTCATTGCTGTTCCCACACCTCCGCATGCCGATGGTTCTGTGGACCTTTCATACATTGAGGCCGTGTCTCACGAAATTGCTGAGGCGCTGCGCTCGGAACACGGTTATCGTATCATTGTGGATAAGTCCACCGTGCCGGTGAGTACCGGTAGCAAGGTGTCGGAGGTGATTCGCCGCTATGCATCCTGCGATGTGAAGGTGGATGTGGTATCCAATCCCGAGTTCCTGCGCGAGGGTAGTGCCGTGAAAGACCTCATGAATCCTGACCGCATCGTGATTGGTGCCAATTCGCAGCGGGCTATGGATATGATGAAGCGTGTGTATCAGCCGTTCAGTGCGCCGATTGTGGAGGTGGATTTGTCCTCTGCTGAGCTGATTAAGCATGCGGCCAATTCATTCTTGGCGCTCAAGATTTCCTATATCAACGCTGTGGCTGCTGTTTGCGAAAAAGCCGGGGCGGATGTGGAGCTAGTGGCTCAGGGGATTGGCATGGATAAGCGTATTTCCCGCCATTTCCTCAACGCCGGTTTGGGCTATGGTGGCTCTTGCTTCCCCAAGGATGTGAAGGGCTTCATCAACATTGCGGATCAATTGGGTACCCCCTTACATTTGCTTAAAGAGGTGGAGCAGATTAACGCTCGCCAGATTGAGCGCTTCCTTGACCGTATCCGTGAGAAAATGTGGGTGCTGCGCAATAAGCGTATTGCGGTTTGGGGGATTGCTTTCAAACAGAATACGGACGATGTGCGCGAATCTGTGGCTGTGAAGCTCATCCGCCGCTTGGTAGAGGAGGGTGCCATCGTGACGGCATACGACCCCAAGGCCGCCGAAACCGGTGCTCGCGCGCTGGAAGGCGTGAAAGTGACGATTTGCTCCGATATGTACGAGTGCGTGCGCGATGCCGAAGTGTTGGTTGTCGCGACTGAATGGCGCCAATTTGCTACGGCTAATTTGGTGAAGGTGCGCGAGCTGATGTACCTGCCCATCATTTTTGACGGCCGCAATATCCTGCATGGTGAAAATGCCGTGCACGCCGGCTTCGAGTACCACTCTGTTGGCCGCAAGAGCCTTTACCCCGAGCGTTGAAGCCGTTTCAGGCAAAGCTCCTGCTTGTAGCTCTTTGCAAGGGGTGAGTCACGAGGTTAGACCGGATGAATATTATATAATGCTCTGTGTATGCCATCTCTTTATTCGCTGAAATGCTTGTGTGCGTTTTGTGTGGTTGTTATTCATACTGGTTTGTACGGATCATGGCATTTGTCACCCCTGTTGACAGTAGCCGTTCCGTGTTTTTTCATGTGTAGTGGGTATTTTTTATGCGCTCCGGAAGGCGGTGAATGGCAGCGGATAAAAAAGTGGGTGAGAAAAGTGCTGCTCGTCTTGACCTCAACCGGGTTGTTTTACCTGTGTTTTTTAGAAATGAGGACGTGGCGCAATGTTTGGCTTTTCTTTTTTGATGGAAGTGTTAATGCTATTCACTTATGGTATTTATCAGCCATGTGGCAAGGACTCATTGTAATGGGTATCTTGATAAAGTTGAACAGAATATTGCTTTGCTTGACGCCCATCGCTTGGCTTGTCGTTGAGTGGCTTTACTGGACTGATGTGGATACCTCTATGGTGTGGCTGAATGTCCTCAGGTGTGTTCTTCATGCCGTGAGTTTTATGAGCTTCGGCTATGCGCTTGCCTGGTTTAAATATCAGACGTTGACTCCTGTGTGGAGTGATGCGTTAATTTTTGTATTTGCGTATGTTGTCATGAAGTTTTTGGTTAATGAACCAGAGCTCTTTATGTGGAAGGAGATTCTCAAAATTCCCTTGGGTGTGAGCCTGTTTTCCATGGCGCTTAAATGGAAGACGCCTCGTTGCCGATTAATGGAATGGATTGGTAAGCGTCATTCGGCCAATATTTATTATATTCACATATTTGTGGCCATGCAGCTGAATTATTTGCTTGCAGAGACTCAGTGGAAGCAATCAAGCGTAGACGTTATGGCCGTTTTAGTGTTTGTGGGCTCTTTACTGTATTCGATTTTGATGAATACAGGCATAAAATGGGGGCAGCGGCTGCATATGAGATTTCGATGCTTTAGAGAGTCTGCATGACAGGATTGTTGGTTCTGCCTCTCGGTGTTTACTTCTTGCCGGGCAGGGCAACGCCTGCGGCAAAGATGCGCTCGGAGCTGCGGCCCGTGAGCTGCTGCAGGGTGCGGAACAGGTAGCGGATGAGGGCAATCATCGTGAGGAGCAGGGGTGCAGCAATGGCGATGTAGCCCCACCAAGTCATGCTACTCACGGCGTAGTTGTAGGCCAGCCCCTGCTCAGTAGCGGGAAGCTGTAGCACAGGCAGCAGGAAATACAATGCCAGTGCAAAGTTGGCGGCGGCTGAGAAGATGAACGAGGCCGCCATGATGCGGTTGACGCGCTGCAGCAGGGCATCATATTCCTGCTCCTTGGCGTTGCGGGCCACATCGGCTTCAATCCCCGGCACATCAAAGACCGAGTCCGTGTAGATGAATACGCGCAGCATCGAGGCCTTGCCCCGTGATTTGACCAGCATGGCCCCGGCCAGCAGCAGGGCTATGAGCGCTTCTTTGGCCGCATACCACCACGGCGCATCCGGGCGGATGGCTTCGCCCTCGCCGGTGGTGGCATACAGTGTCACCACCCCGGTCAGGATGGTGCCCATCAGGCCGAATAAGGTCAGCACCTCCACCTTGCCCTTGTCTATCAAGGAATAGACACCACAGCCAATGGGCAGCGCCAGTGCTATGACCATAGCCCAGGTGGTGCCTACCTCCCAGAGCTTGGGACCTTCGGTAGAGCAGTGATCCAGAATAAGAACGGGTGCCAGCACGCTGAGCACCACATTCAGGAATGTTTTGGAGCCATCATCCATGGCGGCTTACTTCATGCTGCGGATGGCCTCTGCCATATCCGGAGCTTTGAACGTGGAGGAACCGGCCACCAGGCAATCAGCCCCGGCTTCTTTGCAGAGCGGTGCCTGCGCCGCGCCAATACCGCCATCCATCTGGATGATGAACTTGAGACCACCGGCCTCGCGCTCATCGCGCAGGCGGCGCACCTTGTCCAGCACTTCGCCCATGAAACTTTGGCCGCCAAAGCCCGGCACTACACTCATCACCAGAATCATGTCTACCTCTGCCAGATAGGGCAGCACCTTTTCCACGGGGGTGGCGGGGTTGAGTGCCAGACCGCACTGCATGCCGGCCTCGCGGATGGCAGCAAGCGTGGCGTGCAGGTCAACGTGCCCCTCGCGCTCCACGTGAATGGTGACCATATCCATGCCGGCTTTCACGAAGCGGGGCAGGTAGTGGTCCGGGGCATCAATCATGAGGTGGGCATCCAGGAAGGCACCTTCGGGCACGCTGTTGCGAATGGCCGCGCAGATATCCGGGCCAAAGGAGATATTGTCCACAAAGGAACCATCCATCACATCCAGATGCAGCCAGTCTGCCCCGGCTTGCAGGGCGCGGTTGGCTTCTTCTCCGATGCGGCGGAAATCACAGGCGAGCATGGAAGGTGCTATCAACATGGCTTTGAGCATACACGTGGTTCTGCTTGTTGGCAAGTCTGAATTGCTTTATTTTGCTATGCCACAGCGGCGAAGCATGGCGGCGGGGTCGGGGTCGCGCTGCATGAAGTCGCGGTACAGTTCTGCGGCCGGGCGGCTGTTGCCCTGGGAGAGGATGCAGCGGCGGAAGTCTCGGCCGGTGGCGGGGTTGAAGATACCCTCTGCCGCAAAGCGCGAGAATGCATCGGCCTCCAGCATTTCGGCCCATTTGTAGGAATAGTAGCCGGATTCATAGCCACCATCAAAGATGTGGGAGAAGCCGCGCAGCATGCTGTAGCCCGTTTCCGTCATCGGCACGCGGTAGTCCGCCAGAATCTCGCGGTCCACTTCTTCGATGTCGCGGTTCACGTAGCGTTCGGTGTGCAGGTGCAGCTCCAAATCCAGTTTGCCGAAGCTCAGCTGGCGCATGAAGAAGGAGGCTGCGCCATAGTTGCGGGCGGCCAGCATCTTGTCCTTCAGGACTGTGGGGATGCATTCGCCCGTCTGCCAGTGGCGGGCGTATTGGTCCATGGCTTCGCGTTCCCAGGTCCAGTTTTCGTTGATTTGGCTGGGCAGCTCCACAAAGTCCCATGCCACATTGCAACCGGCCAGAGAGCGCACTTCCACATCACTCAGAATCTGGTGCAGCAGGTGGCCGAATTCGTGGAAGACGGTCTCCACCTCGTAGTGGCTGAGGAGAGCGGGCTTGCCTTCGGTGGGCTTGCTCATGTTGCCGCACATCAGCGCCAGATGCGGCTCGCGCTTGGCGCCGTTCATGGGGGGAAGCCCGCAGCGCAGGCAGTCCATCCAGGCACCGGCGCGCTTGCTGTCGCGCGGGTACCAGTCGGCGTAGAACGAGCCCAGATGCTCGCCGCTTTCATCATCATACACCTCGTAGAAGAGTACCTCCGGGTGCCACACTTCCACGGCATCATCGGCGGGGGTGCCGCCATCTGCGGCGCACCAGGTGGTGCGTTGGCGGAAGTTGATGCCATACAGCCCGGCGTAGATGGCGAACATGCCATCCAGCACGTTCTGCATCGGGAAATAGGGGCGCAGGTCTTCGCTGTCGAAATCGTAGCGCTCCTTGCGCAGTTTTTCGCTCCAGTAGCCTACGTCCCAGGGCTTCATCACGGGGATGTCGCTCCCGGTCTTCTCCTCTGCAAAGCGGCGGATGGCTTCCTGCTCGGCGCGGAAGGCTTCCACCACTTTATCATGCAAATCATCGGAGAAATTCAGCGCGGTCTGCCCGCTGCCGGCCATGCGGCGGCTGGTTACGTAATCCGAGCAGCTCTTGTACCCCAGCATTGCTGCTTTTTCGGCACGCAGGGTCAGGATTTCATGGATGATGGCTTGCGTATCATATTCGCCGGTGCAGCGCTCGTTGAAGGCGTGCCACACGCGGCTGCGCAGGGCTTCACTATCGGCAAAGGTCAGCACCGGCTGCACGGATGTGGCCTGCAAGGTGAAGCGCCATTGCGGGGCGTCTTCGCTGCCGTAGCCCTTGCTCAGGGCATCCTGGCGTGCGTTGGCCAGGGCAGAAGCCGGCAGCCCGGCCAGCTCGGCTTCATCAGCGGTCACATATTCCCACGCGTTGGTGGCATCCAACGCTTTTTCGCCGAATTGCTGGGAGAGCTGGGCCAGCTTGGTGGAAATTTCTGTGTAGCGCACCTTGTCGGCATCGCTCAAATCTGCACCATTTTCGCGGAAATCTGCCAAGGTTTCACGGATGAAACGCTGGCGGACGCCGGAGAGCGTTTCCACCCAGGGCATACCGGCGGCTTTTTTCAGCACGGCATAAAGCTGGGGATTGAGGGTCACGCTGGAGGAGTAGATGACCACTTCGGGCATCAGTTCGTTGATGACTTCGCGCAGTTCGGGGGCATCCATCACGGAGCGCAGGTGGTTCAGGCGCTGCCAGCCACGCATCAGCGCGGCGCCGGACTCTTCCAGCGCGGCGAAGGTGTTGTCATAGGTAGGCTCCTGTACCTGGCAGATGGCCTCTACCGCAGCTTTGGCGTCTTCAATCGCCAGGCGGATGTCTGTTTTGGCTTGCTCCGGTGTCAGGCGGGACCACTCGATGTTCAGCGTGTCGTCAAGAAAGGGATGCTCACTCATATTGCCGCTATTCTAGCAATCTCCATGTCTCGCTGCAAGCTCTTTGCATGGCATAGGTGGCTCAAGAACGGATTGACTTTTCACCGCGTGGCGTGTATGATGCGCGGCAGTCATGAACTCATACAAAATAGCTGTATTGGCAGGTGATGGTATCGGCCCCGAGGTGATGAATGAAGCCTTGCGTGTGCTGGATGCCGTGGAAGCAAAGTTTGGTTTCACAACGGAGCGCACGTCTTGCTTTGTGGGCGGCGCTGCCATTGATAACTGTGGCAAGGCTCTGCCTGCTGAAACGCTGGCCGCCTGTGAGGCTGCAGATGCTATTTTGTTTGGCTCCGTGGGTGGCCCCAAGTGGGATGTGTTGCCGCCGGATGAACGCCCCGAGCGCGGTGCGCTGCTCCCCCTGCGCAAGCACTTTGGCCTCTATGCCAACCTGCGCCCCGGTATCTGCCTGCCGGAGCTTGTGGATGCTTCGCCTGTGAAGAACAGCATCATCCCCAATGGTTTTGACATCCTCTGCGTGCGCGAGCTGACGGGTGGCATGTATTTCGGCCAGCCCAAGTTCTACGGCGAGCGCGATGGCGAGGTGGTGGCCCTCGATACGCTCTTCTACCGCAAGAGCGAGGTGGAGCGCATCGCCAAGGTGGCATTCGAGGCCGCTCGCGGCCGCAGCGGCCGCTTGTGCAGCGTGGACAAGGCCAACGTGCTGAGCTCCTCTGTCATGTGGCGAGATGTGATGAATGGCATGGCCCCCGAGTACCCCGATCAGCAGCTCACCCACATGTATGTGGACAACGCTGCCATGCAGCTGGTGCGCAACCCCGGCCAGTTCGATGTGATGGTCACCGAAAACACCTTTGGCGATATCCTCACGGATGAAATGGCCATCGTGTGTGGCTCTCTCGGCATGCTGCCCAGCGCCTCCCTCTGCTGCGAGGGCGACAGCGTGTTCGGTCTCTACGAGCCTTCCGGTGGCTCCGCTCCCGATATCGCGGGGCAGGGTATTGCCAACCCCATCGCTCAGATTCTGTCCATGAGCATGCTGCTGCGCTACACCTGCCGCGAGATTGCCGCTGCCGATGCGGTGGATGCTGCCGTGCGCAAGGTGATTGCCGCCGGCTACCGCACAGGCGATTTGTCCACCGGCGCCGAGGGCGAAATCCGCGTGGGTACTACCGGTATGGGCGATGCCATCATTGCTGCTCTCTGATTTCTGCTTGACACAGCGCCCTCAAGGGCGTATGTATACCCCCAACACACACATCATACAATCTTATGAACCGCGACGAAAAAACACTCATTCTTTTCAAGCCGGATTGCGTGCGCAAGAACCTCTCCGGTATCATCCTGCAGCGCCTTCTGGGCGAAGGTTTCCGCCTGCGTGGTATGAAGATGATGCAGCTGGATGATGCCGTGCTGCGCGAGCACTACGGCCACATCATCGATTTGGTGATTGATGGCGAGCCCCTGTTCCCCAAGCTCTCTGCTTTCATGCAGACCAGCCCCGTGGTGGCTCTCGTCCTCTCCGGCCCCGGCGTCATCACCCGCGTGCGCACCATCCTCGGGCCCACCAACTCCATGAAGGCTGATAAGGGCACCATCCGTGGCGATTATGGCACCAACAGCATGCTCAATATCTGCCACGCTTCTGACTCCCCCGAGAGCGCCGAAGCCGAAATCAAGCGCTTCTTCAAGCCGGAGGAAATCTTCGACAACGTGGACTAATCCACTGCGATTTCCATCAATTAAAAAAGGCAGGTGAGTATTTCACCTGCCTTTTTTTATTTCAAATTCGGGCTTTCAAATCGCACATGGAACAGCGAGCCGCAGCAGAGCCGCGTGGGGCCGCCTCATTGGTGCGTGGTTGCGCCAAATCCTGTTTAGCTTATTACAGGATGTAGCCGCTGATGAGTCTGTTGAGCGCGAGGATATCGCAGTTGCCCTTCAGCTCGAAGCGGATGGTGCCGATATCGCCGCTGAAGAACAAATCCAGCTCGCTGTCGCGGTCAAACGTACCGGCTGTCTCCACAGAATAAGCTTGCAGCTTGCTGTAGGGCAGAGAGGTGAAATCCACCTTCTTGCCGGTGATGCCTTGCACATTGATGGCAATGACGCGCTTGTTGGTGAAGACCACCGAGTCGCGGATAGCCTTGAATGCCGCCACAATGCTTTCGCCATCGACCAAGAGCGGGCCGACGCGGTCGATGATGCTGGCGGGGTCGATGGGAGACAGTTTGAAGAATCCGTTTTGGAAGTCAATCATAGTGCTGTTTTGTTGGGGGTGAGGTTAAAACTCCTGTGCTTGGCGGATAGTGGCGCGCCAGGCTTCCACCATGGGGTGCGCCATGAATTTCTCCATGGGAGTGGCGGGTACATAGTTGCGCGGGATGCACACGCGCAGGGGTTGTGGCAATTTGCGGATGCTGAGCGTTTCGCCGGGCATGAGGGTGCCTGCGTAGTCGCCGTCCAGCTGGTAATCCAGCTTGCCATCGGCAGAGATTTCGCACTCGGAGAAGGTGCAGAGGCGGGTGAACTCGCTCGTATTGCGGCGGGTGGCACCGCGCTGGAGCATGCAGCCCAGTATTTCAAAGAGGATGGGCATGCTTTCCTGGTGGATGACTGCGGCGTTGAGCAAGCCGTCATCGTAGCGTGCTTCGGCGAAAAGGTGCGCCTCGCCACCGTAGCGCTTGCCGTTGCCCAGAATGATTTGGGTGCCTGTATAGGTCTTGCCGTTGGGCAGGGTCATGCTGATAATCGGGTGATTTTGCATGGCCACATGCAGGCCGGTAAAGATGTGGGCGGCCGGTCCCAGGTGCTTCTTGAGGCGCGGTGTAATCAGCTTGATGATGCGGGCATCAGGCCCAAAACCGGCCATCTGCAAAAAGGGACGCCCGTTGACGGTGAAAATATCAACCTCCTGGCGGGTGCCGCTCTGGATGGTGTCCAGCGCCACATCAAAGCGGCGAGAGCCAATCCCCAGCTCGCGGGCAAACACATTCATGGAGCCACAGGGCAGAATACCCAGCGCGGCTTTGGTGCCAATGAGCCCCTGGGCGGCACACATCAGGGTGCCATCTCCACCGGCTGCGGCTACCACCGGCTCTCCTGCCTCGGCCAGCTCGCGAGCCTTGGCCGTCAAATCCTCCGCGCTCTTGGTCGGCACGATGGTGAATGCGTCGCGGTTGGCATCAAGCCACCCTTTGAGCCCGGAGCGAAACAAGCTGCCGGCTTTCGGGTTGATGAGCAGAGGAACGGTGATGTGCATGCGGGGAAAGGCTGGTATCAGAGAATAGCCATCACGGCTACAAAGAATGATACGGTGAAGGCCGGCGAATCTATCAAGTCAAAGATGCCACCAATGCCGGGCAGCAAGGAGCCGCTGTCCTTCACAGCAAGCCCGCGCTTGATGAGGGAGCCCGCCAAATCGCCCGCCACGCTCAGGATGAAGATGCAGGGCATCAGCACACAGAAGAACACCACCGGGGTGATGGCAAAGTTGAACGTCGTCATCCCCAACAGGTACCAACCGCATACGGAGGTGATGATGAAGGAGCCGATGATGCCCTCCCACGTCTTCTTGGGGGAAACAACCGGGCTGAACTTGCGGGAGAAGAACTTGCCACCCATCAACACACCACTCACATACGCCCAGATATCGCTCATCTTAGTCACCAGCACCAGCCAGAGCAGGTTGTAGATGCTCTCAGGGGCGTTCAGGGTGCTCAGCGCAAAAGCAAACAACCACACGGGGTACACAAAAGAAAGAATGGTGATACCCATGCTGCTCAGCGCCTTGGCACCATTGCTGCCCTTGTAGTCCATGCGGTACAGTTCGCAGAAGAAGGCCACCAGCACATACAGCACCAGGATGCTGAGGGCTGCTCCGTGGAAGTTGAAGTCAATAAAGAGGGCTGTGGGGCCATCTGCACCATCCATCATGGCCAGCGGTTCTCCGCAGCCGAACAACAGCACACCGGCCGCCATGAGCCAGGGATATGCCAGCCCCGCAGCCAGCGCAAGCTTGCGGTTGGCTTCCTGGCCGCGCTCACGCAGCATGTTGAACCATTCGTAGCTGGTCAGGTTGCAGAGCACACACACCAGCAGGGCGTAGCCCAGTGCATTGTCCCACCACACGGTGCCACCCAGCAGGGCCAGAAGCACGATGGTACTGAATCCGCGTTCGAGAAATGTTTTTACTTTAGGAGTCATGGCAGGCAGGGACGTGTGGAAGTGTGATTGGCGCGGGCCGGGGAGACTTCTCTCCGGCTGCAAGGTGTTACGCTGGTGATTTTATGCTGTTAATGTGATTTTGTCAATGTTTTAATGCCCATTTGTCGTGTGAATGGCACTTGCTTTTTTGCCGGTATCGGCAAGATATCTATCGCGCATGGGGTGGGGCAGGGTGGATGTGCCGCATGTTATCGGCTCCGGCGCCAGGTGTAGACACCCACGCCAAACAAGAGGAGAGAACCGCACAAGAACAGGCCCGGTGCTATGTAGTTTCTGAGCGTGATACCCTTGCTGAGAACAGATTTTTCGGGCTGTTCCGGGTTGAGGTAGACGGGAACTGTGCCGCTCTCCAGAGCTTGCTCGTACATGCTTTGTGTGAAACAGAAACCGGCTTCGGTGATGAGGTAGGTACGGCCTCGGTATGTCATCTCCACCTTGGCGTGGTACTTGCGCTCCTGCCGTGTACCGGTGTCCCGCTCCAGCTGCAGGACGGTGCCGGTCAGCGTGGGGGTATCCTGTGCTGCGTGAATGTAGTAGATTTTGGCGAAACTTTGCCGCACCGGCACAAGCAGCAAGACAAGGGCTATGCCCCAGCAAAGCCATGATGCCCGGCGGTATTCCGAGTGCCCCTGCTGCTCCAGATAATCGTTGCTGTCCAGCCAATGCTGCTTGCTCATATTACCAGGAGAGGAACGCCAGGAGGTTCAGAAGATAATTCGCGATACCCAGCGGGGCAAGAGCCAGGAGAGTTCGCATGGCACACAGCGCAATGGGGTTTTGCATGCCGCAGCGCGTGTGGTAGTAGTCGGAGAGTTTGCCGCCCCAGGCAATGGTGCAAATGGCGGCGGCAATCAGTATCAACCCGGGTTCCAGGCACGAGACGAGCAGGAATATAGAGAAAAGCCCGATGAGCACAGAGCGCACCCATCGCGGATGTTGCCGTGTGCGCGGAGCCGCGGCTCCTGTGAGATTGCAAATGGTGTCAATCGCGAGCAGCACCGTGGCAACAAATGCCATCACGCAGCCACTTTCAAAATCCCGCTGGCCGTATGGAATCAGCGCCAGCACCCCTACAGGCAGGAAAAACGCACCGGTGCGTGCCCATCTCTCCTCACGTGTCAGCTTTCCGCTCACCTGAATCAGCACTACGGCTAAGGCTAACAGGAAGAAATGAAGCGGGGCGCATTGGTACACTTCGCCCGGCCACAAGTTGATAGCTGTGCTGCCCCAGAGCCAGAGCAGGCAAATGAGGAGGTATGCCCGCTTGGCAGTCTGCTCCCGCATGCAGTGGTATTGGTAAAGATAGATGCCTGTCCCGCCCAGGCAGACAAGGATGGCCGTGAGCCACAGTACCGGCCCCGGTGCGGCTATGCAGAAAAGCACGGCCGAGCAGGCTACCTGGATGAGAATGCGCTGTGCGCGTGGCGAAAGTTGGTTCATGGCTGGTTGCACAAAACCGCCCCGCTGCAGGGGCAACGGGGCGGTGCATAAGGGGGCTCTTTAGTGAGCGCAGCCGGGGCAAGCCCAACCGGCGCGGATATCGGCAAAGAAGTCGTTGCCCTTGTCATCCACCAGGATGTAGGCGGGGAAGTCCTTCACCGTAATCTTCCAGATGGCTCCCATGCCCAGCTCGGGGTATTCGATGCACTCGATGGAGGTGATGCAGTTCTTGGCCAGGTCGGCAGCCACGCCGCCGATAGAGCCCAGATAGAAACCACCGTACTTCTGGCAGGCATCCGTCACGCACTGGGCGCGGTTGCCCTTGGCAATCATAATCATGCTGCCACCGTGGCTCTGGAACAGCTCCACATAGGAATCCATACGGCCGGCCGTGGTGGGACCAAAGGAACCGGAGGGGTAGCCCTCGGGCGTCTTGGCGGGGCCGGCGTAGTAGATGGGGTGATCTTTCACATACTGGGGCAGGTCCTTACCGGCATCCAGCAGTTCCTTGAGCTTGGCGTGGGCAATGTCTCGGCCCACGATGATGGTGCCACTCAGGGAGAGTCGGGTCTTCACGGGGTACTTGGTGAGCTCGGCCAGCACTTCCTTCATGGGGCGATCCAGGTCGATGGGTACGCCGGCGCTCTTCGTTTCGCGCAGCTCAGCGGGGATGTACTTGCCGGGGTCATACTCCAGCTCTTCGATGAAGATACCCTCGGGCGTAATCTTGGCCTTGGCGTTGCGGTCCGCAGAGCAGGAGACACCCAGAGCCACCGGGCAGGAAGCACCATGGCGGGGCAGGCGCACCACGCGCACATCCAGCGCAAAGGCCTTGCCGCCAAACTGTGCACCCAAGCCCAGCTTTTCGGCTTCCTTCTTCAGCTCGTTTTCAAGCTCCACATCGCGGAAAGCACGGCCGTGTTCGTTGCCGCTGGTGGGCAGGCTGTCATAGTACTTGGTAGAGGCCAGCTTCACCGTCTTGAGGCAGATTTCAGCGCTGGTGCCACCCACCACAAAGGCCACATGGTAGGGCGGGCAAGCAGCCGTGCCCAGCGTGCTCATCTTCTCCACCATGAACTTCTTGAGGGAAGTCGGGTTGAGCAGAGCCTTCGTTTCCTGGTACAGGTAAGTCTTGTTGGCAGAGCCGCCGCCCTTGGCAATGAACAGGAAGGAGTAATCCATGCCGTGGTCGGTGGCAAACAGGTCAATCTGTGCGGGCAGGTTCGTGCCGGTGTTGATTTCCTTGTACATATCCAGCGCCACGTTCTGGGAGTAGCGCAGGTTGTTCTTGGTGTAGCAATCATATGCACCGCGGGAGATGTATTCGGCATCATTGTAGCCGGTCCACACCTGCTGGCCCTTCTTGCCCACGCAAATAGCCGTGCCGGTGTCCTGGCAAAGCGGCAACACGCCCAGGGCGGCCACCTCGGCATTGCGCAGCATGGTCAGCGCCACACTCTTGTCATTTTCAGATGCTTCCGGGTCATCCAGAATGTCGCGCACCATCTGCAGGTGCTCCGGGCGCAGGTAGAAAGCCACATCGTGCCAGGCTGTCTCGGCAAGCAGGCGGAGACCCTCGGGCTCCACTTTCAGCATGGGCTTGCCTTCAAACTCGCTGACACTTACATAATCCTTGGTAATAAGACGATACTTGGTCGTATCTTCCCCCATGGGGAACATTTCCTGATAGACAAAGGGAGGTGTTGCCATAACGCCGCTATTTGTACCACTTATGCCGCCCTTTTTCCAGCAAAAAAACGAAGCTTGCCAGGTGAAACTTGAAATTTGACGAAGGGAATGCACAATGAACAATGAGAAATTCCCCGCAGCTTTGCCGCGGCAAGCTTTGAACCCACGCAATGGGCGCTGGCTCGGAGCCGCCTGACGTGGAGTTTCTGACAATCAGTTGCCGCCCACGTTCGTAGGCCCAAATCCAGCCGCGCCTGCGGCGCGGGGCACTTCCTTATTGTTCATTGTTCATTGTGCATTGTTCATTTCCCAACAATTTTCCATTAATCTAACCGATTGTGCGCTTTCCGCGATTCCCAATTTGCAATCCTGCGGCTTTTGTGCTATGTTATGAAGCAAGATGAAGATTCCTCCCTTTTGGTACCGCTCAGAATGCCGGATAAACGATAAAACCTACCGCCTGCGGGGCGTATCGTGGGTGTCGGAGGCGGAGGCCAAAGCACATTGGCAAACCAAAGCTCAGCTCATGCAGGAGTTCCTGGCCTCGGGCTGCGATGCTGCGGCCCTGGAGCGCATGCGCCGCCGCTGGCGCGCGCTGGATGCGGTGGAAGAGGGCGAATACGCCGTGCTCATGCCGGAGCCCGTGGTGCAGCAGCTCGATGCCGCCAACATCATCACCCGCAATCGCTACGGGGCAGAGGTACTCAACTCCACCGAAGTCTGCTTCATCGATGTGGATTGCATCCCGCCCCCTCCCATGGCCTGGCTGCTCCGTTTACTGGGCAAAAACACCGAGCCCGAGGCTCGCTTGCTCCAATCTCTGCGCAGCCTTGTGAGCGGTGGCATCCTGCAAGGAGCCCGCGTGTATCGTACCTCCCGCGGCTGGCGCATCCTGGCTCTCGAATCCTCTCTCTCTCCTGCCTCTGCGCGCATGCAATACATCTTTGAGACCCTGCATGCAGATGCCCTGTATGCTCACCTCTGCGCCAAGCAACAATGCTGGCGCGCCCGCCTCACCCCCAAGCCCTCCAAAGTGGGCATGCCCCGCTACCCTCGCCCCATGTGCTCAGCAGAGGCTTCCTCCCCCGCCGTCCTCGATTGGATAGAGCGCTACTGCGCCGCTGCTGAACAAACCGCCGTCTGCCGCCTGGTCGATACTGTGGGCTCCGTTCCCTCGCACCCTATCATCGACCTGCACGATGACCGTACCCGCGCCCTGCGCCCCGATTGGCCCTTGCGGTGATGTCGGAGGTGGGCACAGAGCTGTAGCGGGTGCGTTTCGTACTATTGTTATACACCACCCAATCCGCAGAGGTCAAGCCTCGTCCGTTGATGGAGATGACTTTTTCTGCAAGCGTGGAGGAGAGCTGCGAGATGAGCTGCTTCTGCACAATCTCATTCTGCTATGAGCAATCAACTTTAATCTTGTAACAGAAAGTAATATATGGTATATCTTTCCTGATGCGATTTGAGAAAAAATGGGCTTGTATAAAAATATCCAAGACTCGAGTACTGTGCTTATTAACGTTTCTCTTTGCATGTTATATATGCCTGTGTAGTCACACGATTTCTGGACGGAATATTTTTTGGTTGCGCGTTGGTTTAACGCCTCTAGCTATATCTCCTTCTTTCGAATGTATTTACTATAAAAACGATATGGTGTATTGCGCTCTGGGTGCAAACAAGGTAAGTTTATCTGTCGGCAAAAAAGGATATTTGCTATTAGATGTTTCTAGGGGTACTAATTTGTTGAGCTTTTCTTCTTTAGATGATGGTTTATATTCGTATAATACAAAGACACAATATATGAATGGCACTAATTATATGTGGATGTGGCCCAAAAGTATAACTTGGTTAAAAATTGATACGTGTCTCATATTTCCAAATCACCCATGTTTTGATGAAGAATTACAAAAGCTCAAAGATCTATAGCCTCAAATGGAATCTTGTGGAGCTTTATTCATGCTTTGGAAATAAGAAAAGAATGTTAACTTGCTTGACAAAGGAGGATAGCTACATATACTATGTCATGCATGAAGAAACGTCTTTTTTGCAGTTGTCTCGTTTTTTGTATATGTTTGTATGTCATTAATCTAATTAAGCATGTAGACGTTTCGTTGTTTAAGGAAGATTTCGAACTTTTTTGGTATATTGTAGGTATGGATTTGTGGTTTTCTTTTGAAAACACCGTGCTTTATTTCCTTTCGGGTATTATTGTAATGGAACTTTTGTTTACTAAGATAAAAAAACTTTTTTATGCAATCCCATTCCTTTCATACTCTCTACCCTTTTTTTGTAACTGGAGTGAGGATTTAAGCCTTTACTGGAAGGCTTGTGATGTATGGAGTATATTAGTAATATTATGTGAATGTCTTTTTCCCGTAATTGTTGCAATCATTTTATGCTATAGAAAGTATCTAAAATTAAATAGACTATCTGTAGAGAAATGTTGATCGAGGAGAAGGCTTTTGCCTCCTCCTCGATTTGAAAACGAAATCTCTAACATGCTCTTTTCTTGGTTGTGAATTTCTTAACTTCGCCGTAGGGGGAATAGGTGTAGGCGGGTGGATGTTCTTGATAAGGGGATAACTTAGTGCGAACGTCATTGCGTTAGTAGCCGCCAAAGCAAGGATAGTCTTCTGTTATTCTTCCCTTATAACTCCAATCATTCAAATCGGAAAAGAACCATGGGGCTGTTTCTTTTCCCACATATTTTTGGGCAATTTTACAAAATTCTTCATCGATGATTTTTATGGCCATTGATTGATGTCGTATCTCATCTTCAGTGTGAAGGACAATTTGACAGAGCGACTTTTCAATGTTGGCACATACAAACTCACACTGAATACCGCAATCGTTAAGCAATCTTCCTTTGATGGCCTCTTGAAGCGTTATTTGCTCTTCCGTTGTGAAATATAATCCATCCCCCCATGGGGCATCAGTATTCTCATTAACTGTAGCTGTTATGTAATTAACTGAGATTGAAACCATATGGGATGAAAGAATATAAAAATACCCTTTCGTTTGCAGATTCTGTGATACAAATGTCAACAATAGAATAAATGCAGCTACGTGAAGTAGTGCAAAATACAGCCACTTTATCATAAGATTTGTTTGATACTTCATTTTACTTATAGGAGATGTATAATTGTTTATTTGGTCGCTTCCTGCACTTCGAATTTTATTTTTTTCTATGTCTCATTTGAGCGCATCGTATCTTTCTATTGTTAAGTTTCTTAAATGCTTTATTAGAGGAAACGTTGCGCTCTGTAGTGAGGGATAGATTTGTTGTTTTTTTACTAGATTGACAATTTTCTTGAGCCTCCTCCTCATTTGCGTGTTTCCTATTCTTGAAATAGTACAGCTCTAAGTAAACAACAACAACAAAGGTGATAATGGAAATAATGAGTAGATCATTATTTTTTAATATTTGGGCCAATGTAACATAGATTACACCAATAATACCATAGATAAACAATTGTTGTGTATAATAATCAAAAATGTATACTTTCTGTTTGTTGAGTTTTTGAGACAACTCGCCATTTGTTGATTGTCGCCCCTTAATATACTGCATAAGCAATCTTATAATGGATAATAATATGATAATAAGGTATGGAATCAATGATACGTTATCAGATAAAGCACATGCTAATGGAATGATAATACCAGCAATACCAAGAATAAGTAGTTCATACGCACAATAATCCATTTTTCTATCATTATTAACAATATCGCTAACAATGTATATGAGTGTGCGAGCGCCTAAATAAATCAGAAAAATGCTAATTGTTGTCATTGTAAGCGTAGAATAAATAGATTTATTTTAGATGTTCTTGGTGAGGTTCCAGCCGTAGGCGTACCAGGTGCCGTCCTTGCGGATGGCATGGGGGCAGGTGGCGATGGGCTGAGCGGGGTCCCACGTGATGAAGCAGAGGGCCGGGTGAGCTGCGCGGGTGAGGTCGCAACAGGCGATTCGCAGGTAGCCGCGGTAAATGTAGCGCTGATGAAGCGTTACGCTGCCGTTGGTGGTCACCTTCTTGGTGGCGCGGCGGCCATCCAGCACCACCGTCTCAGCGGTGATGTCCGATGTAGGTACAGCGCTGTAGCGGGTGCGTTTCGTGCTATTGTTATACACTACCCAATCCGCAGAGGTCAAGCCTCGTTCGTTGATGGAGATGACTTTTTCTGCAAGCGAGGGGGAGAGCTGCGAGATGAGCTGCTTGTTTTACTTTTATTTCAT
>JAZRRO010000069.1:0-94459 GCA_045650805.1 Akkermansia sp. | reverse complement strand
AGCAAGCAGGCAATGCCCCGAAAGGGGCTTGCCTGACGCGAAGCCGGAAGCCGACTATCCGGCTTCGAGTCTTGCAAAAGCTCGCTTTCTTCGCCGAGACAGGCAACGACGCTCAGCTTACTGGCGCTGGCTGCTCTGGCCACCCGCCGCCGTCGAAAATAAGCCGTTCGGAGGCGTCCCGTCTCGGCGTAGCAAGCAGGCAATGCCCCGAAAGGGGCTTGCCTGACGCGAAGCCGGAAGCCGACTATCCGGCTTCGAGTCTCGCAAAAGCTCGCTTTCTTCGCCGAGACAGGCAACGACGCTCAGCTTACTGGCGCTGGCTGCTCTGGCCGCCCGCCGTCGTCGAAAATAAAGAAGTTGCAAATTGAAAAGTTCGGCTCGCTCTGCTCGCGACCGCTTAAGCAGGAGACTGCCACGGCGGGGCAAGTGGAGCGAGCCGAAGTTTTGAGCTCCCACTGGGTGACACAAGCGTAGCGAGCGTGGAACGGGCTCGCTGGAAGACTCGGGCTAGTGCTTGCGCTTGTTTCTCCATGCGACGAGGCGCAGGGGAAGGAGACGGCTGAGGAAATAGCGCTTGAAGCGGATGGGGAAGTGGCTGTAATGCCGCAGCACCAGGTAGACGCGCTTGATGAAAGGGGTGCTCCACCAATGGGCTCGGATGGTGTGCGCGGTGTGGTATTGCTGAATCAGGGTGATGCATGTGTCCACGTCGGAGGGGCTCCAGTCCGTCAGGCCTTGTTGTCTGGAGCGTTGGGCATCTTGCAGCATGCATTGGATAGCCAGCAGCGCTTTGTGATCGTATGCGCACACATCCAGTTCATAGTTGACGTAATCCTGCAAGGTGTTGAAAGCGCGTGCTTTGTTGAGGATATTGGTGGCATGGGTACGATATTGGCATGCCAGAGCATTACTCCACACCACGGGCGCGGAGAGGAAGGCCCTCTGCTGCCAGGGCGGGTCTTGGGCAAAGTGTCCGTCCCCGGCGGAGAGTGGCCCCCATTGGGTGATGAGCCGCTTGTGGATGGCCATGCTGCAGCCATAAGCATCCTTGTACACGGGGAATGCCTCGCCTTTTTCCAGATAGATGGCGGCGCGCATGGCTGGCCCCTGTGCCACGAAATCGCTTGCATCTTCATCGTCAATCATGTGGCGCGTGCGGAAAGGGATGCCTTGATCATCGATGCATTCGTGGGACATGATGATGAGCCCGGCTTCCGGGTACCGTGCTGCGAGAGCCATGGTCCGGGTGCATCGGTCCGGGAATTGGATGTCATCCCCATCGGCTTCGATAATCCAATCGTATTTAGCCAGAGCCCAGGCTTTATCTGTGGTCCCGGCGATGCCTAGGTTGGTATCCTGGCGCAGGAAGGTGATGTCTTTGCCCTGACCGTGGTGGCGGATGGTGTTGGCGATGACCTCGGCGCTACGGTCTGTGGAGGCGTCATCAACAATGATGATTTGCAGCGGCCCGGCATAATCCTGAGCGAAGACGGAGAGCAGGGCCTCTTCGATGAACGATTCCAGATTGTAGCATGTGATGACGATGCTGACTCCGGGGACTTGGTTCATAATCAAAGGGGAAATGCGTACCTTGAAATGATAGCAAAATGGCGCGAAAACTCAATCTTTTTTGCGCTTTTTTCGTTTGCGGACCGCTGCATCCTTTTTGCTCAGGGAAAGCAGATACAGACAGAGCGGGACAACAAACAGGATGCTGACCACGCCCAGCGATATACGCACGGCATGCGATGCTGCCGCGCCGCAGGGAATCGCCATGAGCGGCAGACAGCAAAGCGCGAATGCCAACGAGTGGCTGTTTTGCCGTATGGCCGGAAACAGCATGGCGGACAACGCCAGAAATGCGCTGGAAAAGAGGAGAATGGCGGTGGTGGTGTCCATGTGATGAAGTGGCAAAAAGCCGCAATCACGGGTGATTGCGGCTTTGGGGAAGAGTCTCCTTTACTTGAATATCACTTCATTGAGGAAGGTATGGGGCTGCTGGGGATGCGTGATGCGTACGGATGTGGCCCCGGGGGTGAGTTTAAAGTAGCGCAGGTGCTCGCCATCGCTGGTGAGGGTGGCGTTGGTGACCTCGCACTTGGCATTACCCACCGTGATGAGGGTGGTGGTGCCCTCCGGCACGGGCAGGGTGACATCCAGCGGGGCCTTGGCGCAAAGGTAGGAGGAGGCGATATCCGTGTCGGTGATGCAGCGGGTATCGGTAGCAAAGGCATCTTCCGTGATGCCGACGCGGAAGATGGTTACCTTGATTTCCTGTGCTTCCTGGCTCTGGTTGGTGACGCTGAGCGAGGTGATGCGCTCATCCGGGAACTCACCCTTCTTGAGGTAGAGACGGTTTTTGTCGACCTTGCCTTCCAGCGGGACGGTTTGGCCGGATTCAAGCGTCATGCGGATGTTGCCCCATTTTTCCAGATTCTGGTTTTCGAGGTTGATTTCAATCCACTCCGGCTTCATGGGAGTGGGCAGCTCCAAGGTGATGTGCTGCTGGGGCTTGATGGTAGCGACCTCCATGACGCGGTTGATGCCGATATCGCCTGTGTTGCTGTAGGCCGAGAGGCTGCAGCCCGTGAGATTGGTGGAGACGTAGGGCGGGAGCGATTTGTTGATGGAGAACTCGCAGATGGAAAGCCAGTTGGGACGAGGCTTGATAATCTGGAATCGGATGTAGCGTGCGCGGGCTGGTTCCTTGGCGAGGTTGAGGATGGCCTGGTTGCCATATTGTGGCTCGCCGATTTCATACCAATGCTCGCCGTCATCCGAGATTTCGAACTGCACGCATTCAGGGTAATCATTGTGGCGGGAACCGCCCATGATGAGGCAGATGTTGTTGATATTGGCGGGGGAACCCTGATCCAGGCAGTACCACTGGCCGGCTTCCTGGCGGCGGTCATTGGACCAGAATGTGCCGGGGCGGCCGTCCATGAGCTTGGCTACGTTGCTCTTCGTGTTGCCGACGGAGGCCGTGAACTTGGGCGTGCTGCGCTTTTTGCCGGAGATATCGGCATACACGCGGTCATTCAGGTAAGCAAAGGTGGCGTTGAGCACGGGCATCATGGCGTAGGCTGCCACTTCCACATCATCCACCTGGCGCACGCCCTGCATGCTCCATTCTGCACGGGTGGTGGAGCGCATGTCGTATAGCGCTTGCACGGTGTCGAAGAAGTAGTGGAAGAGGTAGGCATCTTCCGTGGCAAGAGCGGTCATGATGGAGGCACCGGCCACGCCGGCCAGTTCAAACTGGTCGAGCCAGGGGCGGATTTCCTCGCACAAGCCTTTCACGGGGTTTTTGGTGTGCTTCAGTTCGCGTGCGGCAGTGACCATACGGTCGAACTCCAGCTGGAGCAGCTGGGCGGCTTTCATATCCGGCTTGCCTGCGGAAAGACTGGAAATGAAACTCTGGGCTGTATCAGCGATTTCGGCGGATTCCTCGCGGAAATAGCCATGGCCATTGGGCAGAAGGTAGGAGTTGTGCGAGCAGAACACGCGCATGGCATCGCGGTGGAGCGGGTAGAGTCGGTGCAAACCGGCATTCCATGTGGTGTGCGATTCGAACTTGTCGATGTTCCAGGTGTAGTTGGCCACACCGAAGAGCCCCACCTTGCTGGCTTCGGCATGCTCCATGGGGTTGGCCACGAAGCCGCTCATCTGGTTCTTCATGTCGGCATCGGTGTCTAGTCCATAAGTACGCCCCATGGAAAGACGGCTGCGTTTGAAGTCATTGCAGGGCCAGTTCCACCAGATGAATGTGGGGCGTTTCACGTTCTTGTTCACCCATTTCTGGCCATCCAAGGTGATATCGTGCACCACGGTGTCGCCGGTCCACATCACCGGGATGCTCTTGTCCAGCCCATCGCCCAGGGTGTTGAGGAATTGCTCGTTGGTCCAGCTGCGGTTGTAGCCGGTGGGGCACATGATGAGGGTCTGGTTCACGTCCGGGTGCTTGCGGATGAAATGCTCCAAGATGTAATTGCAGAGCTGCACCTGGCGCTCGGCTTTGCCGATTTCGCCGCTGGAGTCATCCACCAGCACGCCGAAGTCGCGCACGCCCAGGTCATACATCTGCCGGAGCTTGTTGCAGAGGGCATCCAGCTGCTTTTTGCCGCCGTTATCTGCCCAGCGTACCGTATTGGCGGGGTGGATGGCCCACACGAACCGCACGTGGTTCTGGTGAGCGTATTTCACCAAGTCCCGCAGTTCATTGGCCTTGGTGGTGGGGTAGGGTTGGTAGCAGCCGTGGCCGTGGTGATAGGGGTCATCTTTGGGGGCGTAGATGTAGGTGTTCATCTTGTTGCGACCCATGAAGCGGAAGATGGAGCAACGCGCCTCGAAGCTCCAGGGGGCGCCATAGTAGCCCTCCACCACGCCACGCGCGGGCAAATCCGGCCAGTCTACCAAGAGACCCATGGGCAGCTCACCCAGACGGGTGATTTCACGCAGCGTTTTATCCGCAAAGACATCGTTGTGTGCCAATGTGGCATCTTGCACGTTGTAGAGCATCTGGATGATGGATTGGCGGGCGTAGTACACGCCGGTCTCATCGTTGGCGTAAATCGTCAGCTTTCCGGGAGTGATGTTGATGGCGTAGCCCTCAGGTACATTGGGGAGGCGTTTCCATATATCACTTTTATCGCCGGAGTCGCGCATGATGACCTGTACGTCCCGCACCTGAGTGGTGACAGAGCGCATGCCATTGTGCTGCGGCTGGGGGTAGATGATGACGGCTTCGGCCAAGGGGGCGGCGGTTGCCAGAAGAAGCGGTGCGGCACAGCAAAGTGTGCGGAAGAGAGATTTCAGATGCAGTTTCATAAGCGAAGAAAATCGTTTACGTCAAAAGAGAGCAGAAAAGAGTCTCTTTATCCCACTATTATAGAAAAGATTTCATGCTGTGGCAAGCAGGAAATCTCGCGGAGGGAGGCAAATGAACCCTGAATTCTCAAAAATTGAGTGTTTGACCGGTAGAGATGGCCTGCAGTTGGTCACCAAGATGCTCTTTGAGGAAGAGAAACGCCGCCTCGCCGGTGCAGTGGCCGGTGTAGTAGCGGGTGGGCAGGGTGCGCAACACGCGCGCAGCCTGGGTGAGCAGGGGTGCATCGGCGTGGGTATCCAGCTTCATGAAATGAAAGCCGCCGATGAGGACATCTGCCCGGAAATGGGTGGCGATGTTGAGAATGCCGCGGTGAGAACATCCGCTGAAGAGGTAGCGCCGCCCGTCCTCTTCGATGAGCAGGTATTGCTCGTGCCGGAAATCATCGGGGACGGTGTGGCCTAGCACACAAGCGCTCATGCCTGCACCGGTGGAGGGATAGGGGCAGGGCATACTGCATGCAGGGTGCAGCGTGATGCCCGGTGCCAACGCGGTGATGCTTTCCGGCGCGGTGTGGATGCGCGGATGCTGCTGCAGGTATGGGGCAAGCCCTATGTCTTTGCCCAGCGCGTTGAAATGAGCGTCGAACGCGTGGGGGCTCACCCAAACCGGAGCGTGGGTGTTGATGCCCAGAAAGTGGGGCAAACCGCCGCCGTGGTCATAGTGTCCGTGGGAAAGAATGGCCATATCCACTGTTGCCAGCTCCAGACCCAACCGGGCGGCGTTCGTGGCAAACAGGGGGGAGGCCCCAGCATCAAAGAGAATGCGCTTGCCGCCGGCCTCTATCAGCAGGCTCAATCCGTGCTCTGCCTCCAGTTCCGGGCGGCAGCTGGTGTTTTCTGCGAGCACATGTATCTGCATGTCCCCCAGTGTACACTCCTTGGCGTTTTGGCGCAAGAGCTTTTCCGCATGCCGCCCATGGGGCATGTATCTTTCCAAGAAGCTCTCTAATAGTTGGAGAACGAACTTGCAAGGAGCCTTTGGTAGATGAAGAATGAGGACGCATTGAGATGCACCCCCACCCCGATGAAAAGCTATTATCTTTGGAACCCCGGCAGCAATTCCTGGAGCAAACAGGCTTTGTCTTTGCACAGTATTCTGGCTCAACCAGGTATAACGGACGAATGTTTGCTGGCAGATGCGGCAACCAACCAGATGCTGACGGTGGCTCAGGCCCGCGCATGCGCCGGCCGCAAACCCAAGCTCACCGCCCCCGAGCATTCTTTGCTGAAGCATTGCGTGCAAAAGCCCCCGGCAAACAAGGAGAAACCCAAGGCACAAGTTGCCACGCCTGTGGCGCCCCCTGCCGATGCCGCACAGCCCAAAGGTCCTTTGCCGCTGGAATACAAGGTGCTGAGCCTGAAAGAACCATGCTTTGGCGGGCGCTTTGATGCCGATGCGCTGACCTATGCGCTCAACGCGCATTCTCGCCAGGGATGGCATGTACACAGTTGCCAGATGACCTCCATTTCCTCTGCCAATGGCGAGTGGAGCGAGGCTTTGCTGGTTATTCTGCAACGACGATGCGACAGAGTATAGGCGCGTGGGTAAAAAAGGCTGTACATCGACCGCTGAATGCGCTACAATGAGCTGAGTATGTGGGCTGCCCCAGGCTGCCGAAATGACCACCCTCTGTGCGCATGAGTAATATCTTGGAAAAAATCAGGAGCAAGCAACTTGTATCCCGTTTTGTCCTGAAAAATCATGTGTTTTCTGCTCAGGTGAGCGAAAAAGTGGTAGCTTTTACCTTTGATGATGGACCTTCGCCCGATACAACGCGCCGCTTGGTTGATTTATTTGCCAAGTATCAGGGGCGTGCCAGCTTTTTCTTTCAGGGAAATCATGCAGAGCAGTATCCGGATATCGTCAAATACGCGCACGGGGCGGGGTGTAGCGTGTGTAATCATAGTTATGACCACCCGCTGTATGATCAGGTTGGTACGCGCGAGATGCTGCGCCAAATCCGCAAAACAAATGATATTCTGGAGAATATCACGGGCGAAAAGGTGGATTTCTTGCGCCCCCCCGGTCATCGCTTTACCCAATGGGAAGCTTTTGTCATGTGGTTGACCTGCCGCCAACTCATCGTGCAGGCGAATATCACCCCTATGGATTGGACGCACCTGCCGCCTGATGCATTGGCTTCTTTCCTGTGCCGGTATATGATGCCGGGCGCCATTGTCTGTCTTCATGATGCATCCGTGGACACGGTGACCGCGTTGGAGATGGCTTTGCCGAGCTTGCTAGAGCAGGGATATCGCTTTGTTTCGTTGGCCGAAATGAAGCAAATGAGCAAATTTTCACCTTATCGAAACATTATTGTCAACAACTTGAAAAACGAATTATGAACATCGAGGAATTTATAGCCGCATTCAAAGAAGAATTGGAGATTGATGCCGCCATCACGCCTGAGACGGAGTTTATGGCATTGGAGGATTGGTCTTCCTTGTCCATGATGGAGCTTATTGTGTTGATGAATGAATCTTTCGACAAGACCTACAAGGTATCCGACATTCGTAATTGCTCCACCATTGCAGATTTGTTTGCTCTGGCAAGCGCATAACATCCCGGGGATATGGCCGTCGTCACATACAGAGGAGTAGGCATTGCCGCCATGAGTGCAGTAGTGCCAAAGAATACGGTGGTGAATGAACACTACCGGACAGATATCTTTGGTGTTGATGCGGTTAAAAACCTGGTGGAAAAAATTGGCATCCATGAGCGACGCTTCGCGGAAGCGGGCGTTTGCGCATCTGATATGTGCTGCGCTGCGGCCAAGCAACTGATGAGAGATAACAATCTCTCCGCAGATGATATCAATTTGCTGATTTTTGTTTCGGTGTCGCCGGACTATAAATTCCCGCCCACCGCGACCATTCTTCAGGAACGCCTGGGGTTGAGCAAATCCACCATTGCGTTTGATGTGACGATGGGTTGCTCTGCCGTGTTGTATGGATTGAGCATTGCTTACTCCATGTTGCAGGCTCCCGGCATGAAAAAAGGCCTCTTGCTGATAGGCGACACCAACTCCCGCATCTACTCGCCGGAGGACCGCACAGCGGCTTACATTTTTGGCGATGCCGGTACCGCCATGTTGATAGAAAAGGATGAGAAATATGGCGAGAGTCATTTCTCTATCAACACAGATGGCGCATCGAGCGATTACATTATGCAGCCGGCAGGTGGTAGCCGCCTACCCAGCAGCGCAGCCACGATGGAGAGCAAGGTGGTGGATGAATACGGCAACAAGCGAAGTGACGAGCAGGCTTGGATGAAGGGCGGCGAGGTGTTGCAGCTTGTGCTGGCAAATGTGCCTTCTGACATTAAAGCGCTTCTTTCCTTTGCCAATCTGGACAAGGAAGCTGTTGATTTTCTTGTGTTGCACCAGGCGAATGCCTACATGAATAATTATTTGACAAAGAAGTTGAAATTCCCCCCGCACAAAGTGCCGACTTCTCTGGGCAAGTATGGTAATACAGGTGGTGCTTCTGTGCCGTTGACGATGGTGTCGGAGTTGCGGGATGCTGTCTGCCAAGGTGAGCATACGCTGCTTATCAGCGCTTTTGGTATCGGCATGTCGTGGGGGAGCGCCATTATTAAACTGGTTGATTGTAAGATATCTGAATTGCAGGAGTTATGAGTGTTTTTGCAAGTGATTCTCTTTCCGGAAAGACTGTATTGATTACAGGGGCAACCGGCGGCATTGGCAGCGCAACTGCCCGAATGGCCGCTGCATGTGGAGCCAAACTGGTGTTGACTGGGCGCAAGGCAGACCAGTTGGAATCCCTGTGCCGGAGCTTGCCGGGCGAGGAACACAGCTTCGTGGTGTCTGACATGTGCGATGAGCAGAGCCTGAGCGTGTTGGCTGAATCCCTTCCTAAAATGGATGGCGTGGTCTATAACGCAGGCATTTTGCAATGGTCTCTCTGCAAGGGGGTGACGGAATCCCACCTGCAAGACACATTGCAGACCAACTTTGCGGGTGTGGCCATGTTGCAGAGCAAACTGATGAAGCATAAGAAGCTTGCTCCCGGTGCATCTTTGGTTTTTCTTTCATCTGAGGCTGCGTTTAAGCCCAGCGTGGGGCAGGCGGTATATTGCGCCAGCAAGGCAGCGTTAGAAGCCTACTCCAAGGCATTGGCTCTGGAAGTAGCACCGCGGAAAATGCGCGTGAACTGCATTTTGCCCGCGATGGTGCAAACAAAAATGGCAGAGGCCGGCATGATGGATGCCGAGCAGCTGGAAGTGATTGCGCAGGGCTATCCCTTGAAGCGTATTGGTGCGCCGGAGGATGTTGCACATCTGGTGTGCTTCTTGTTGTCCGATGCTTCCTCGTGGATGACCGGCTCATCTTTGGTGCTTGATGGGGGGGCTCAGTTGGTATGAAGAAATACTCACTACTGCGCAGAACCTTGGATGATGTGGCGGACTCCGTGTTGCCCGAAGGTGCTGTTGATGAAGAACAACTGGCTGCGCTGCCGGGGCATACCTTGAACTGCTTCCGGCATAATCCCTATGGCCGGCGAGAGTTCTCCTGGCAGTATCTTCCGCTGCTGGGGGATGAGGTAGTGGGGCATTTGGGCCTTTTTCCCATACGTTTACGCTGCGGGGAGCAGATGATTGATGCCATTTCCGGCTCCGACCTTTACGTATCCCCCAAGAGTCGCAAATATGGCGTGGGTATTAACTTGATGGAGGATTTCTTTTCCGACATTGATAGCGATATTTTTGTGGCTCATGGCATTTCATCCATGGCTGAGCCCCTCTACAAATATTGTGGCACCAGTATTGGAAAAGTAAAGCAGCTGACGATGCTGATGCGGAGTGCTGTGAAACTTCGCTTTGTAGCGAAAGGAAGACTGCGTATTCTCGCACCGTTCGTTGATGCTGCCTTGTGGGCATATCGCTTGCTTTTATCCGGGAAATTGAAGCCCTTGCGCAAGTCTCGGGTGGTAGAGTGTGCCGAAGTGCCTCAAGAGGTCGATGCTGTGTTGATGGCCGATACGCATCCCTACGCCGAATGGCACGGGCACGAGTATTTGCAATGGATTAAGGACTTTCCTATCTACAAAGCAGCATCCGGACGCAAGTTCCACGCCATGTATGATGGGGATGAAATGATAGGCTTTTTCTTAACGGAAGAAGGCGTGGAATCCGTCCAGCACGAAGGGAAACGCCTTGATATCAAGCGAGGTGTTGTGTTGGAGTGGGGCTCAAAAGACGAAAAACGTCTGCCTGAGCATTTGCTTGTCTTGCAGGCTCTTCTTTACTTCCGCGGGCGTGTTCATACCGCCACTTTGCATGCTCATGGTGAGCCGCTTTTGTCTTTCCTGACGCAAACGTGCAAGATGCGAATCAGCCGTGAGTTTAACTGGGGCATCAAGGTGGGTGAGCAATCTCCTTATGCAGCGGATAAGGAAATCCGCAACATGAACAACTGGCGCATCCGCACCGCCATGGGGGACGTGGGCTTGTTGTAATGTTGCATTTTCATACTCTTAATCTACACCGGAATATCGAGCATTAAATCACATGACAATGTTCAGATGAGCGAAAGTGATTTCTCTTGACTGATAATGGTGTGCCTGATAGACTGCCTAAGACGTATTTTTTTAGATGGATTTTTCTACATGGACGTTCTGGATTGCGATGATTCCCATGATGGCAATCATCTATGGGGTAGGCGCTTTCTTAAAAGGAACTGCCAAGATACGTTTTGATAAACTGGCGCTTACGTCGTTGAGCCTGTTTTTGTTGTATCTTGCAAGTGCAGAAACCTTGGCCATATTTCTTTTTGTGGTCATTACTGCTTATGTGGGATGCCGACTGGGCCAAAAATGGGGCGAGGCTCATCGACGCATGTTGCTGATCGTGTTGATTCCGCTTCTGCTTCTCCCGCTCTTGTATTATAAATATGCCAATTTTGTTGTTGCGGAAGTTGCCGGCTACGAATGGAATACTCTGCGCGATTTAGTTATTCCGATTGGCATCTCTTTCTACACCTTTCAAACAATCTCCTTTTGTTTGGATACACTTCGCAATAATCAGCAGGTACCACCATTTATTGATTATATAAATTTTTGTAGTTTCTTTCCTCAAATCGTGGCTGGTCCCATTGAGAGAAAAAGTAATTTGCTCCCGCAAATGGAGCAATTGAACTTGCGATTATCTGCATCGCATTTGAGTCAAGGTATACCGTATGTCATTCTTGGTTTGTTTTTCAAGATGGCCTTGGCTGATAATATTGCACTGGGTATGCATCCGGGGTATTCCGGACACAATGCTTTTGTTGTATGGATGAATAATGTTATATTCGGTTTCCGTATTTATTTTGATTTTGCCGGTTACGGATTGACCGCATATGGCATTGCAAAATGTTTGGGAATCAATATAACGCTTAACTTTTTGAGCCCTTATACAAGCGGTAATATAAGTGATTTTTGGCGTAATTGGCATATATCATTAACGCAGTGGTTCAGAGATTACATATATTTTGCAATGGGGGGGAGTCGCACGCGTTTTTGGTGGTTTAACATCATTTGCATGTTCCTGATTTCAGGCATATGGCATGGCGCCGGATGGAATTTTATCATTTGGGGCACATTGGGCGGTGTGTGCATGGTGGTGCATCGCCATTTCAAAAAATTAAAGATCCAGCTCCCTCATGTGCTTGGCTGTATCATGACTTTTGTCACCATGATGTTCATCTGGATGTTTTTTTATGAAACAGACATGAGCATAGTAAGTAAAAATGTGATGACCGTGTTTTCATTTGAACGTTACAATTTCTCAGACTATATGCACATTTTGAAGTGTACCCCAACGAGGTCTGCATATAGTTTTGCTTTTACTTGCTTGTCTTTCCTGGTCATCTTGTTGGAGTATGTGTCATTGAAAAAGAACAGTAATCCCTATAGCATTTTTCTTTCGCCTGTGGCCGGGATGGTTATGGTGATTCTCATTTGCATGTTCCATTCTGTTCAACAATCTCAATTCATTTATTTCGCGTTCTGATATGCTTAAGAAGATATTAGCGTTCCTTGTTTTAGGCTTGGTGGTATCTTTCTGTATCAACAGAGTGTACGAAAGGTATTTTCGGCCAGAGAACGTATTCTTTTCTGATTGCTTGCAAAAAACGAAGGAATGGGAGCAAGTCATTCGGCAAAAGAAAACGCCCTGTTATGTTTTTGCAGGTGGTTCAGAAGTGAGAATGGGCATAGATCCGGAAATTGTATGGGAAAAATGCGGTCTTCCTGTTATTAATGCCGGTGTTCAGGCTGCAAACGGTGTGAGGTGTAATATACAAAGTGCACTAGACTACACAAAGCCGGGGGATACACTTGTAATCAGCATTATTCTCAGAGGGAACTTTGATGAGTTGATAGATATGAGCCATGGTGGTGTCAATTTTTGTTATCGCCATCAGGGCGTCTCTATGTATCAAGATGGAATGATTCCGTTTAATTATGATACCACATTCCCTTTGCTTGTAGGGGATTCTTTTAGTTATAGCATTCATTTAATGCGTCTTTTAACCCGCCCTGATTGCATATATAGGTATAGCAGTGCTGCCAATGCCAGAATCAGCAACAGTGGCAGAGTTGAGGTGCTTCTTGATAATGAGCAGAAAATCACCCCCCTGATGATTGATCTTCCTAAAAGTGTAGCGCCCTCTTTTGAGTTAAATGATCATCTTATCAACGATATCAAAAAGGTTTGTGCCAAACGCTCTATTCGCCCGGTTGTTTACATCTCCCGTACGCATTCCCGCGAGTGGCTTTGTTGGCGCTCTGCGCATTTTGCCTTGTATTTGACCAAGCGTGGGATAAAAGTTTTGAAGGATCCAAATCTGGGTTCTTGGACAGATCATTCAGCTTATGCCGATACTCTTGCCCATTTCAGCATAGAGGGAGGACAGCGGTTTTCCGTCTATATTGCCGAATTGCTGAAACGAGAAGAGTATTGGACAGAAGAAGAACTGCTTTCCATCATAGAGGAACTCAACTAACACAAGTCATCCATCGGCGGCGAAGAGCAGGGGCTAAGAGGCGTGGTAATAAGAGGTCAAGGCTCCTGTGTGCTCGTTTGGCAGATTGTGTTGCCACGGGTCTGTTTCAGATTTGCTGGTAGAAGGTACGAGAAGTTTTGTGCATTCTTTGAAGTCTCAGGAAGTGAACTTGCCGTAGTTTCAAGAACGAGTACCGTACATCAAACAAACCGCAGGCCTTGGCCTGTATCCGTTTGATGTATTGTTTGTCTACACGATGCCTCCCATCGCACGGTCGAGGCTTTGGAGTTGGCTCTGCTCGTGCTGTATCAGCAGGGATACAGTTTTGTTTCATTGCACGAAATGCAGAGGAAAGGTAAGCTTATACCATATCGTTGCGGCGTACTATACGATTTGAAAGAGTAACGATAACGATGCTCCTCAATGTCTGCTGAGGTGGGGACTTCAGCTTCGGCGGCGGCGCAGCGCCAGACCGGCCAGAGCCATCAGCGTGAGGGTAGCGGTGCCGGGCTCGGGGATGATGTTCGTGGTACGAATACCTGCAAGGTTTTCCCAGACCGCGCCAAAGTTTTCATCAAAGTACAACCCGGAAGACCCCTCCTTTTCAGAGTAAGCAATTTTCTTTTCGACCAAGCCGCTTCCGGTGTTGTTAACGTCATCGGAATCGGTAATCCAGGCCTTCGTTATCATCAAGCCTTTATCTGTTTCTTCGTACTCAACCCCCCAGAGCGTATAGGAGTGGTTTACGTCAACAGATAAGCTCAGAGCATAACCGTCTTTAATAGCTTGAATGATTTTTTCGGCGAAAGTAAAGGGATTGCTTTTGTAGTTGACACCAAAAAGGATGGTCATGCTATCCGTGAAGACGTCTTTCAATATGCCACCTTCAGCCAAATCTTTGATATCAAAACCTGTCAGGCCAAGCTCCATAGCGACTTCGGAGGTGTCTTTCAAATCGAGAACCCCGTAATCTTTGTACGAGTCGGCATGTTTGTTCAGTTCGCAGTCTTCTCCGCCTTTGATGTACCACTCGTAGGCAGCGCTGGGCCAGCAACCAACATTCTTGAATACCCCGATAAAGGTCTTCACAATTTGCTCGTTTTGGGGAACGTTGACACCGCTGGCTGTGAGTGTATCCGCGTTTTGTGCTTGCCACCAGGAAATGACATTGCTGGCAGAGTAGGCCCAGCACAATCCGGTGTCGCCCAAATAATCGCCCTCCTTTACCTGCTTGTTGTAGTCATACCAACCTTTTTCTGCAGAAACACCCGGAGCCCATACCTGTTGGGCAGCCCAGAGGGCAGGGGTGCAGCAAAGGGCAAGTGCGGAGCAGAGGAGTGTACGAAGACGCATGGTAATAAGAGGGATGTTTTCTACAGTGTGTCAGTCTAGCAAATTGTGTTGCCTAGTCAAGGAAAAAGATTAACCTCGCCAAAGTGGTGGGTGTAGTGTATAATGCGCGGCATGAGCGACCTTGGTTGGAATAGTGTAACGGTGAGTGAAGAAGAACAGCCCCGCGTATCGATGGAAGATTTGCGGGAGATGATGGCCGATTTGGATCCTGATGATTTTGATGAACCCGTGCAGCGTTTTCTTGATGAACTGGCAGGTGCAGAGAACTGCGAGGAGTTGAAGCAAGCCGCCACCATGTTGCTGCAGGATGAAATTGATTTTTCTCCCGATATGGCAGCTTTGGGGATTGAGCCGGATGAGGGCTTGATTGCATTGCTGCTGGCTGTGGGGGCGGATGTGAACGCCCGCAATGCGTATGGGCAGCCCCCGCTGCACCTGGCGGCCAAATACGGCTACAAGAGCATCGTGAATATGCTGCTGGCTGCCGGCGCTCGGAAAACTCTGCACAACAGCCAGGGAAAGCTTGCTGTGGATGAAACTCAGGATGCTGAACTGGCCGAGCTGCTGATGCCGCCCATGGACGGTGAAATGCCGTTGCCGCCCGAGATTGAGGATGCTGATTATGTGCCCGAAGAAGAGCATGAATGCTATTGCGGCGAGCATGAACACGGGCATGGCTGCTCTTGCGGGCATCACGATTGCAATCATTGAGCCTGAAAAGCTGGAGGGAAGTGTAGAATCCGCTTGCTTTCCGCGGGGGGAAATGGTAGACTGCGATGTGATGGACTGCTCCAATTTATCTCTCGAATGGAAGCCGTTGGCCAATCTGCCTGATGCAGAGGGCTTTGCGGGGTCGTATGCTGGTGTTAGCAATGGCGCTCTCATCGTGGCCGGTGGTGCCAATTTCCCGGAGAAACCTCTGTGGGAAGGTGGCCCAAAGCGCTGGACGGATCGCGTCTTTGTGATGCCGCCTCATGGCGAAGGCTGGCAGGATGGTGCTCCGCTGCCCAAGCCGCTTGGCTATGGTGCCACAGCTTCTCTGCCCCAGGGTATGATGCTGATTGGCGGTAGCAACGTGGGCGGTGCTGTGGCAGATTGCTACATGCTCACCTGGGAAGATGGCGAGGTGAAGTACCGTGAATTGCCCTCTCTCCCCGTCACCTTGACCGGCCATGCCGCTGCTGTGATGGGGGGCAAGGTCTATGTACAGGGTGGCAGCATTGCTGTGGGCGAGCAGGATGCAGAAAGCCGCCTGTGGATTTTTGACCCCGTGGCCGAAACCTGGACGGAGGGCCCCGCTATGCCGGCTCGCGGTCGATTCCTGCAGCAGATGGCTACCGTGGGCAATACGATTTATGTGCTTGGTGGCATTGGCTTGCAGGATGGTGAGGATGGCCGCAAGGTGCGCGATATGCTGACGGAAGCCTGGAGCTACTCCGAGTCAACCGGTTGGCGCCGTCTTTCCTATCTGCCTCGCTTCTGTGCTGCGGCTCCCACGCCCGCACCCGTCATCGGTGGCAAGATTTACCTCCTGGGTGGCGATGATGCCACAGTGAAGGGCTTTACCCCGCAGAATCACCCCGGTTTCCACAATGCAAGCCTGTGCTATTGCCCCGCTACAGATACTTGGGCAGAAGCCGGCGAGATTGCTGTGGCTCGTGCCGTGCTGCCTTGTGCAGAGTGGAATGGCCTGGCTGTCATCGTGAATGGCGAGCAGCGTCCCGGTAAGCGCTCCAACGAGGTGTGGGGTGCCAAAATTCGCTGATAACTCCTTGATGTTATGATGAAGAAAACAATACTTGCCACGGCTCTGGCCTGCAGCCTTGCCCCTGCTTGGGCTGCTGTGACGCCGGCTGGCGGCGACTTGCGCATACCGGATAAGATTGGCCTTGCTGGTATGGCCGCCGTCGCTCTGGAGCCCGGTGCTGATAGAACGATGCCTGTCATTGTGATGACGGGTGGTGCCAATTTCCCCTTTGCTATTCCCGGTGCCAAGACGCCGGCAGAGCGCGGTGAAAAGATGTTCCACGCAGATGTGGCCGTCATGTTTGTCCCCGGCGCGTGCGATGCTTGCGAATCCCGCCCCATGAAGGCCGGTCGTATGCCGTATGCCGTGGGCTATGCCGCCTTTGCTCCCTCTGAAAAGGGCATGGTGGTGGCCGGCGGTTGCAATGCTCAGGGCCACTTGGCCGATGTAACGCGTGTGGACGTGGTTGGCTCTCAGGTGCGCTCTGATGCTCTGCCTGATTTGCCTGTGACCGTGGCGTATCCCGCCTTTGCCGTGGCAGATGGCAAGCTCTATGTGTTCGGTGGTCAGGAAAAGGCTGATTCCGTCACCTGCCTCTCCCGCAGCTTTGTGCTGGATTTGGAGGACACCAACGCCGGGTGGAAAGAACTGGCACCCATGCCGGGCGATGGTCGCATGCTGGCCGGTGCCGGCACGGTAGATGGCAAAATCTACGTGGCCGGTGGCTGCTCCCTGCATCCTGATGCCAAGGGCCAGGCCGAGCGCACCTACCTGAAGAGCGTGCTTTGCTATGACCCTGCTACTAACACATGGTCAACAGATTTGCCCGAAATGCCCGAGTCTATCGTGGGTGCAGCCAATCCGCTGCCTTCCATTGCCGGTAGCCTCTATGTGGTCTGTGGTGATCCCGGTAATTACTACCGCGCATCGCTGGCCGGCAAAGCTCCCGCAGAGCACCCCGGGCAAAACAAGACTGTCTATTCCTTCACTCCCGCCACTGGCGATTGGAGCAAGGAAGGCAACAACTCCATCGGCGTGGCCACTTGCCCCGCTGTGGCCACGGATGATGCTATCATCGTCATCTCCGGCGAGACGCATCCCGGCATCCGTACCCCCATCATCTCTACCCTGAATATCTCCCAATAACCAAGAAAACATACACATATGCCCGAACCCAATCCCGTACTGTCGTTCCTGGCCGATCTCACCCCCTGGGTGGCTATCGGTATTGCTGTGTTGGCCATCATGGCCGCCTGCAAGAAAGGCCTCGGTAAACCCTCCATTCCTCAGAATGCACCCGTGACCAAGCCCGGTAAGTGGGCTTGGATTGCAGTGGCTGTGCTCTGGGTGGTGGTGATGCTCAATTACTTCGACCGCCAGCTGTTGGCTGTGCTCAACACCTCCATGACCGAAGGTCCTGGTTGCATTGAGATGACACAGGCTCAGTTTGGTATGGTCACGTCCGCCTTCCTTATTGTGTATGCCGGTTTGTCTCCCGTGGGTGGCTACCTGGCAGATCGCTTCAGCCGCTCTTTCATCATCATGTGCTCCCTTGTGGTGTGGTCCGTGGTGACCTGGATGACCGGTAAGTCCGAAACCTACGAAGAACTCATCTTCTGGCGCGCCATGATGGGCGTGAGTGAGGCTTTCTACATCCCCGCCGCTCTGGCTCTTATCACCGACTACCATCGCGGTGGTACGCGCTCCCTGGCTACAGGCTTGCACATGAGCGGTATTTATGCCGGTCAGGTGTTGGCCGGTTGCGGTGCCATGATGGCCGGCGACCCCTGCCAGCTGGGCTGGCGCCTTACCTTCGAGCTCTTCGGCTTCATTGGTGTGGCATACGGTCTCATCGTGCTCTTCTTCCTGCGTGACCCGAAGGCTGAGCAGTCTCCTGTGGCTGCCGCTGTGGAATCCGTCAAGGAAGCTGTGGCAGAAGCCGTTCCCGGATTCACGCTGGGCCAGATGCTCAAGAGCATTTTCACCGGTCGTGGCATGTACCTGCTGCTGCTCATGATTTCCTTTGCCGGTTTCGCCAACTGGTTCCTGCTGGGGTGGTATCCCCGTCTGCTGCAGGATATGTTCGGTATTTCCGAGGCCGAGGCTGGTCCCCAGGCTACGTTCTGGATTAACATTGCCAAGTACATCTCTGTGCTGGCTTGCGCCGTGATTGCCGACCGCTGGTACCTGCGCAACAAGAACGCCCGCGCTTATGTGCCCGGTATTGCCTTCTGCGTGGCAGGTCCGTGTGTGTTGCTGGCCATGGTGTTCGGCGTGGAAATTGGTCTGGCCGCCGTGCTGGCTCTTGTAGCAATGCAGGGTGTGGCCCAGGGCTCCATGGATGCCACGCTCATGCCTGTGCTCCGCAACACCATCGATGAGCGCTTCGCAGCCACTGGCTATGGTTTGCTGAACCTCACTTCCGTGGGCGCCGGTGCGCTTGTGTCCTGGTTGGGCGGTATGCTCAAGGATGCCGGTACTCCGCTGTCTGCTGTGTTGAGCCTTGCCGGTATCCTGATGATGCTTTGCGGTATCATCCTCTTCTGCCTTCCCAAGAAGGAGAATGCCTGAGACAAATGATTGCCTGAGATGAAGTTTACATCATTCATTCTCTGTGCTGCTGCTGTACTGGTGGCGCTCCCCATGGCGCCACCAGCCTACGGCGACAGCCGCAAGGACAAATCCGAGCAGCGCGACAAGGGCAAGAAAAAGAAGCCTGCGCGCCCCGGCAAGTTCGACCCCAAGGCCGATCCCTATGAAAATGCCGTACCCGTGTTTGAAGCCGGGGTCGACAATCCCTATGTGAGTATCCGCATTCCCTGTGTCATCAAGGCCGGCAGCATGCTGGTTGCTATGGCAGAAGGGCGCTACAAGGATACGGACCAGGGAGAAAACGATTTGATTGTGTCCACCAGCAAGGATGGCCGCAAGTGGAGTAAGCCCGTGGTCGCAGCTGCCTCCAAGGGTGCTACGTTCAACAACCCCTGCATGATTTACGATGAGGAAACCAAGCAGATTGTGCTGATGTTCCAGCGTTATCCTGCCGGGGTGAAAGAACGCTCCAACGACATCCCTACCGGTTGGGATGATGACCGCTGCATCCGCAACTTTGTGTGCTTCTCCAAAAATGGTAAGAAGTGGACAGAGCCCAAGGATGTGACCAAGTTCACCAAGCACAAGGATGCTACGATTACCTGCAGTGGCCCCAACCCCGGTGTGCAAATCACCCGTGGCGAGCACAAGGGCCGCTTGGTTGTCACTTTCAACGAAGCTACCGGTTTTGGTAACTGGGTGGCTACGTCTGCCTATTCGGATGACCATGGCAAGACCTGGAAGGTCGGCCAGAAGTCTGAGGCTGGCAAGGGGATCAACGAAATCTCCTCCGTTGAGTCAGAAGACGGCGGTGTGTTGGTGGTATCCCGCGCCTGGGGTGGTGGTGGACGCCGCGTGACGACCTCTGCCGATGCCGGCGAGACATGGAGCCCCATCATCGCGCATCCGGAGCTTCCCAGTCCCGGTTGCCAGAATGGCCTGACGCGTTATTCCCACGCCGATGATGCCAAGATGGGCAATCGCAGCCGCATTCTGTTCTCCACCCCCACCCAGGGCAACCGCACGGATGGCATCATCAAGATGAGCTATGACGGCGGCAAGACCTGGCCGGTGGAAAAGGCAGTGGGCAGTGGCCCCTTTGCATACTCCGCCCTGTGCCCAATCAAGCCCGGCATGGCTGGTATCCTCTTCGAGGTGAATGGGCACCCCATCACCACCATCAAGTTTGCTCCGTTCACCATTGATTGGCTGACGGATGGAGAGGATGATGGCAAGAGCGCCACGGCGGAAGAATAAATCCCCACATCAATCACAATATGCAAGGCTTGCAGCTCGGAATGAGTTGCAAGCCTTTTTATTGCCCGGTCACGGTGCGCCAGAGTTCAAAAGCAATCAGCACGCGCAGGATGAGCGCAAAGGACATGCCCCAGGTCACGGCCATGGTAAGCTTGCCACGTGCTGTGAGTTTGCGGGATTTGGCCATCCAGAAAAAGACGATGGCTTGCACCAGCGCAGAAAGGCACAGCGCTGCTGCCTTGGTGAAGCCTACGTACACCAACGGCTGGGCTACTGGCCACAGGAATGCTACACAGCAGCTGAATAAATCGTCCATGCCACCAAGCCAGGCCACAACACCACTTGGTATCATGACACAAAGAAGAAGCGTAATTTGCGCCACTTTGCTGTATCTTTCCTTTTGAGTAGGGATGTACATAGTATGCGGGTATGATGCCCCATTTGTGGCGTCCTGTCAATGCACAAGTGCAATATGTCAATTTTTCAGCTGGTTACGGATTACAAGCCTTCGGGTGATCAGGATCAGGCTATCGGCAAGCTCCTGAAGTCTCTTGATGCCGGCAACAGACACCAATGCCTGCTGGGTGTGACCGGCAGTGGCAAGACTTTTACCATGGCCAACATCATCGCGGCGCAGAATCGCCCCGTGTTGGTGCTTTCTCACAACAAAACCCTGGCTGCTCAGCTGTATTCGGAGCTCAAATCCTTTTTCCCCCACAATGCGGTGGAATACTTTGTATCATACTTCGATTATTACCAGCCGGAGGCCTATATTGCCAGTACAGATACCTACATCGAGAAGGATAGTGCCATCAATGAGGAAATTGACCGTTTGTGTCTCAATGCCATGCGCTCGTTGCTGCTGCGGCAGGATGTGATTGTGGTGGCGAGTGTCTCCTGTATCTATGGCTTGGGTGCGCCGGAGGATTATCGCAACCTGACGCTCTCCATCCACGTGGGGCAGGAGATGGATCGCGATGCGATGCTGGCCTGTCTGGCCGAATTGCTTTTCGAGCGCAATGACTATGATTTTCAACGCGGGCGTTTTCGTGTGCGCGGCGATGTGGTGGAAATATACCCCGCACAGAGCGATGGCGAGGCTATTCGCGTGGAGTTTTTCGGCGATGAAATCGACGCGATTTCTCTGATAGATGCTGCTACTGGGCGCGTGCGCGAAAAGCTCAGCAGCTACCTCTTCTTCCCGGTCAAGCAATACGTCTCCTCTCCGGAGAAGCGCATGCCGGCTATTGCATCCATCCGCAAGGAACTGGCAGAGCGTGTGGAGTGGTTCGAAAAACAGAATAAGTTGATTGAGGCGCAGCGCCTCAAGATGCGTACGGATTATGACCTTGAGCTTATCAATGAGATTGGCTTTTGCAAGGGGATTGAGAACTATTCCCGCCACCTGGCAGGCCGTGCCCCTGGTTCCACTCCCTCCACCTTGCAGGACTACTTCCCGGCAGACCACCTCACTATCATTGATGAATCGCACGCTACAGTACCCCAAATTGGCGGTATGTACGAGGGCGATCGCTCTCGCAAGCAAGTGCTCATCGACCACGGTTTCCGCTTACCCTCTGCTCTGGATAACCGCCCTCTGCGTTTTGATGAGTTTATGCAGCGCCAGGCTCAAATCGTGTACTTGAGCGCCACGCCCGGGCCCTTTGAATATGTGAACTGCGTACCGGGTAATCGTTCATACATTCCCGTGCTTAAGGCCAAGCGGGGCAACACCCATGCCCGCAGCAAGGAAGCCAGCCAGGCCATCACGCGCGCGCCGGAAGGCTTCCGAGGTGTCTTCTTCCACCAGCTTTCAGAGTTGCGCGTGCCTCCGCACCCATCATCTGCACCCGTGGCAAGCTTTAACCCGACCGGACTGGGGCAGCCGTTGATTGTGGAGCAGGTGATTCGCCCCACGGGGCTGCTGGAGCCCAAGATTACGCTTTTGCCACTGGAAGGCCAGATTGATAAGACCATCGAGCTTTGCCACCAGCGTGTATCAGTGCGCGAGCGCGTGCTGGTGACCACCCTCACCAAGCGCACGGCAGAGGATTTGACGGATTATCTGCGCAATGTCGGCTTGCAGGTGGAATATATTCATGCAGATGTGGATGCCATTGAGCGTGTGGAGATTCTGCGCAAGCTCAGAGCAGGGAAGGTGGATATCTTGGTGGGTATCAACCTGCTGCGAGAGGGGCTGGATTTGCCGGAAGTCTCTCTCGTATGCATTTTGGATGCAGATAAGGAAGGCTTCCTGCGCAATGAAACAAGCCTGGTGCAGACGGCCGGCCGCGCTGCCCGCCATGTGCATGGCGAGTGCGTACTCTTCTGCGATGTGGTGACAGATTCTATCCGCCGCCTAGTGGAGGAATCTGACCGCCGCCGCCGTATTCAATCCGCTTACAATGAATTGCACGGCATTGTGCCGCATACCGTTGCCCGCGCAGATCAATCGGCACTGCGTTTGTATACCCCCGATGAAGAGGAGGAAGAAGAGGTACTGATGGCCGCGGAGGAAGAGGATTATTCCGCCGCTATTCGCCGTTTGGAGAAGGAGATGAAAGAAGCCGCAGCACGGCTTGACTTTGAAGTCGCTGCCGTGCTGCGTGATAAGATTCGTAAGCTCAAATCATTGAGCTGAAGGCGTTTTTATCGGCGGGAGCGGCCATCATCCCAGCCACTTTGCTGGTGGCGGCGCTTGGCTGCCTCTTGTTTCTTGCGGCGTTCGGCAGCCTGTTGCTGTGCCTGGGCTTCCGCTGCCGCTTTTGCTTCAGCTTCTTCCTCGCTGGGTTGCTCAGCCGGAGCCTCAGCTGAAGCACCTGTGGCCTGCTGCACTTCCTTGGTGGGGGCTGCAAGCGCGGCTTCCATGCTGGGTTTGATGCTCTCGAAGAAGTTTTTCACAATGGCTGCTGCCATGTGACCACCCGAAATACGCTGGTGCGGCATACCTTCGTACAGCGCAGCGTAGGCATATCGGGGATTATCTGCCGGCAGGAACCCAGCGAACCAGGCAAGTCGGCAGTCATCCGAAGCGCGGCCCCACTGGGCTGTACCGGTTTTACCGGCATTGGATACGTAGCTCAGCGCAGCGCGGCGGCCCGTACCGCCGTTGACCACGGCGCGCATGCCTTTGCGTACGGATGCCATGGCGCTTGCCATGTCTTTGAGATTGTTTTGTACTGTGGGCGTAAACTGGAAGACCACATTGCCGTTGTTGTCCAGCATCTGGCGCACCAACTGAAGCTTGGGCAGGTACTGGCCATTGGCAATGCCGGAGATAGCGTGTGCCACCTGCAAAGGCGTGGCCAGCAGAGGCCCCTGGCCGATGGCAATGTTGGCTGCATCACCGGCCATGAATCCTCGGCCATAGTTGCGGAACATCCAGGCCTCATCCGGCACATTGCCTGCTTTGTCGGGAATGGGCAAACCGGCTGTTGAGCCGAAGCCAAAGCGACGAGCAACGTCGCACAACCTCGCTGCACCGATACGCGGTTCGCGCGTGGCGGCCACTTGGTACATGAAGGGGTTGTTGGAAAGCACCAGAGCCGTGATGCAGTTGATGGAACCGGTGAATTTGCTGTGGTTGCGGAAGGTGTGGCCACCAATGCGCACGCTGAATGGGCAGTTGATGTAGGTGCTCTCCTGAATCACATTGTGGCGGAGGGCCGCCGCTACCGTGATGGTCTTGAAGGTCGAGGCAGGGGGGTACACACCGGCAAAGGCTCGGGAGACCAACGGTGTGTTCTTATCGTTGCGCAGCGCATCGTAATCTTTCTGAGAAATTGCCGGTACAAAGCAGTTGGGATCGAAATTCGGCACAGAGGCCAACACGATTACCTCACCCGTGTGCACATCCACCATGGCGAATGCACCGCGGCCCTTCGTGTTTTCTCTCAAAGCTTTTTCGGCAGCTTTTTGCCAGTCCAGATTCAGCGTAGTCACCAAGGTTCCACCCGGGCGCGGTTTGACTTGCAGTTCGTCAAGAATCTTGTTGCCCTGTTCATCAAACATCAGACGCCAGATACCAGGATGCCCCGTAAGCTGCTTGTTAAACTCCTTTTCCAGACCGGAGCGACCTTCCTGACGTTCAAAAATAGGGTCATTGTGGTTGATGGGCCCCGTCGGTAATTTGGCCTTGGCACCCGTGTAGCCCAAGATGTGGCAGGCCGACATTTTGGACGGATAGTTGCGGATGTACATGGGCATCATGTGCCCGTGTTCAATCTTATCCAACTTGGCGCGGATGGCTGCAATCTCGCCCACGCGCACCGTGGGGCCGATGGGCAGGGGCAACCAGCGGCGGTTGCGGTAATGATCCACCAGTTGGCTGTCCTTCTTCTCGGTGATTTTCAGTCCAAGCTTTTCATATTCGCTCATCACCTTGCGAGCCGTGGCCACGATGGCTTCCTCACTCTCATCCTTCATCTGCCCAAAATTAATCGTAGGCTGGTAGGCGATTTCTGAGCAGGCCATAATGAACCCATTGCGGTCTGTGATAAGCCCGCGCGGGCCCGGCACGGCCAGCGACATCGTGCGTGCGTTGCGGCGCGTGGAGGCGTAGGCCACACGCGAGGGGTCATGAACTGTCGGGTCTTCCTCTGCGATGATGGGAACCGTGGGATCTTCCTCCGTGTCTGCTGTGCCATCCGCAATTTCAACATTGAGGGGAGAATTGGGGTCAGCCGTCTGTTCGTAGCTGTCGGCCTGCTGTACACCTTCCTGGGGTTCCGGTATGCGGTCTTCGCCACCCAGCTTCACCGTCTCCACGGTTTCTTCTACCTCATCTACAGCGATATTCTCAGCCTCTACGGCAACTTCCTCAGCCACCGCATCTTGTGCCACTGCCTCCTGCGCCGCAACTACACCTGCCGTACACCACATCAGCCCCGCTGCTGCAATGCCTAATAAAGCTTTTTGACTGTATCCCAGTTTCACGCCATTCATTTTACCATCTCCCCCCCACCAACGCAAGCCTGAATGGTATTATAGGAAGTTCATAATAGTGTTTCACCGAAATGGAGGTAATAGTGCGATTATCCTTTGTTGTGTACGGGGTTTCAAGCTGCCTTGTTTTATGCACATAGAAAATAGGCTGGGTGTACAACTCAGCTTGTGTGTCTGGGGCTGCAGGCCAAATTCTCTTCATGCGTGCTGATATCCGGTACCCTCCGTAAGTAGGAGATTAAAAATGAATTCTGAGGAAAGTACGATATTTCAGCGCTGGAGGACGAGTAAGCTTTGATTCTTTTGTATATCGTTTCCTGTGTTGATGCACAGGAGCCGAGGCTCGAAAAGCTGATATCCTGAGAGTTACCATTTTTTACTTGTTCACGATAGTGGAATGTTCTGCATGCCATGGTTGTGATGATAAATGGCAACTGTAAACCCTTTTCGATCAACAATGTACCAATATCAATGGATTGATTCATAAGTCATTGTTGATGGATTATTCATTTCAAGAGATGAAGATTGACTTTAAATCTCGAGAAGTATACAATCTTTGCGTTTATGAGCAGCGTCACGCAGGAGACCATTAGTGGAGCAAAATGGGGCTTGCTACAGAAGTTTACCATGCAGCCCTTTCAGCTTGTCTATGGTATGGTTCTTGCTCGCCTCATTACCCCCGAAGAAATGGGGATTGTTGGCCTTACCGCTATCTTTTTTGCCGTAGCTGGTCAGCTGGCACAAGCAGGGTTCGGCTCTGCGCTTATTCGCAAAATTGATAGGACTGAAGAGGACTGTAGCACCATGTTTTGGTTTAACGTGGGCATGAGTTTCCTCGTCAGCCTTGTCCTGTTCCTGTTGGCTCCTTGGTTCACTCGATTTTATAATCAGCCAGAGCTCTTGTGGCTCACCCGTGCTTCGGCTATCAACATGTTCATCAGCAGCACTTCCAGTGTTCACTGGGTTCTATATAGTGCAAGACGAGATTTTAAAACGCCCGCCATTATCAACAGTGTCACAACCCTTGCGGGTATGCCGGTGTGTCTTGGCCTGGCCTGGCTCGGCTGGGGCGTCTGGGCTCTGATGTGGCAAGGGATTTTCACAACATTACTCTCTTTGTCCATTGTCTGGGTTGTTTCGCCATGGAAACCAAGGTTTCTCTTTTCTAAAGCATCCTTCCTCTCTTTATTCGGATTCGGTAGCAAATTAGCATATTCCGGCATCCTGCATATTCTGTACACACACGCCAGAACATTCATCATCGGTAAATTTTATTCCCCCAGTCAACTGGGCTTATATAATAGAGGTGAACAGATTGCAGCCCTGGGTCCACAGACGATTACGAGCATATTAAGCTCTGTGACATATCCTATTCTTTCCTCTATACAGAACGATGATGAGCGGCTTAAAAAAGTTTATCGTAAATATATAAGAGTAAGTTCTTTTATTATAGCGTTTATTACAGCCGTTGCTATCTCTCTTGCAGAACCGGCTATTCGTCTGTTATACGGCGATAATTGGGTGCCCTGTGCAGTATTCCTTCAAATTGTCGCTATCGCTTTCGGTACGGAACATGTCTCGTCCATTAATTTGAATCTGCTGATGGTAAAGGGGCGATCGGACCTTTTCCTTCGTCTTGAAATCATCAAGAAAACCATTTCTATTACCATGCTTCTCTATGCTGCTACCATCAGCGTAGAAGCCATTTGCTGGGCGACTGCTATCTATTCTCAAATCGCCATCTATATAAACACTTATTATTCGAAAAAAATATTAAATCTTAGTTGGTTGAGACAACAAATTGACTATTTTCCATATTACATAAGAGCAGCCATTGCCTGTTATCCAGCATGGTTATGTACTCATACGGACTGGGCGAGTGTTGTTCAGCTGTTGGTAGGCGGAAGTATTGCTACGTCTCTTTATTTGATTCCGCTATACCTGCAGAAAGACGAATCGTTTGTCGAAATACTACAAGCGATAAAGCAGCACAAGTGGAGGTAGCGTTCTCGTTTATCCATTCAAGATAAGATCAATAACATTTTCTGCGCATGATTTTCCATGCGGGGGAACGAGATGTTGTTTGCGATATTTTTTTCTTGGACTCGCCATGATGTCTTCTGCACCTTGCAATAAGCGTTGAAGAAAAATATCAATATCGTTGATATCTTTACCTTTATAATAACAATCTAAAGCCAGTAGAGCATCCTGGTTAAAGCCGGTATATGCGTCATCCCTCATTAAGTACATACAAGGCTTATCGACAAACAAGTACTCAGTAATAAAGCTGCCACAATCGTGAATCATGGCGTCAGACTGCTTAAATAATTCTGAATATGTCCCCGTTTCCAACTGTGAGTTTGACGAATTGGCCCAAAAAGCATAGTAAGCATCCGTACGCTCTTTTCCCCAGTCGGGATGCTGGTACAGCGTATCTCTCAATAAAGGATGCGGTTTGAATGCAAATTGTATGCTATCTTTGTACTTTTCTGCAAGTTCGCGCATTCCTTCTGCCACTTCAAGAAAGGTCGCGACGTTAAACCATGACACGCTACCAATAGACCAATGCGGAGCCCAAATCACGCGTTTGTAATGTCCGGGCATGGCCTTCCACACCTTTTTGGAATGGACTGAGCATGAATGACCTAAATATGCATCTGCCATGGGCGCCCCAACTTGATACACATTGGCACCTGCATTTGTCATGCAATCTTGAGCTTCTTTGCATATGTTAGCGGAAGCGTAAAAATTGCGCCATATGATGTTTTCGTCACCATACAACATGCCATCAGATGTTACAACTTGAAACGTATAAGGAATATAGCAAATGAGTTCTTTGTCAAAGTCTCTTTTGTTCCATGGTGTTATTCCATCATACGGTTTAGACAAAAAGATAATATCCGGGTTATACTTTTCTCTCAGTTGCTCCAATGTACAGTTTTCCTCACATGTATATTGAAGTGTCTGGAAATGTTTGATGGCTTCCTCGCGTTTTCGCAATCTCTCGTCTTCATCTTTCACTTGTAACTCCGGTACAACCCAGATGATGGGGAAAAATCGCGGGTGGTTTTTCATCATCTGATAAACGGAATCACTTTTCCAACACGGCAAATCAATCACCATGAAAACAACGGTGATAATATCTTTCTGGCGCATTGCAGCCGCGCGCCGTTCCATATCACGATAAATGGTGCCTCGCTTCCAGAAAAAACGGCGCAAGGAAGGATATTTCTTCAATCTTTTCTTTTTGATCAGCCAAGAAATGATTCGTTGTTTCATTTGCTACGTTGAGTCTAAACTGAATCATTTTAAAGTCAAGAAAAAACGCGTAGAAGCTTATGAGCAAGGATACGAGGATTTGCTAGATTCATCAGAAGAATATGGGCATTCCGCTGCTTGTCGTTCGTTCTTGCCGGTGTTCAAAGTTTTGCTTGGGGAATCAACGCCCTGAGGAAAGAGACGTGCCACGACGCAGGATGGCGAGCATGGTGTGCCACAGGTCAAATCTCAGGGCCGGAGTTGCTGAATCTTGGGTGTAGTGCAGAGACAGCAACGGTAGCGGCCCCAGACGGTACTGCGTTCTGCGTGAACGCCTGCTAATGAAGAAAGAGAGCAGTTTCCCCGGAAGGTTCAGGCTACGGATGCGCCAATCTTTCGGGTGAGCTGCAGCCAGCCCGGTTTCTTGGGCCAGAGCTTTGAACATGGCTGCCAGTTGGTGGCGTTGATGTTCGGGGCAATAGCGTTCTACCAAGTGATAAACTCTGCCAAATTGACAGAGGAAGAAATCATTGTGCAGGGGATTGAGCTTTTGTTTTGTGTGAAAATCGAAGACATAGCGCAGGATGCCCAAGTATTGCTCAGCATCTGCTATGGTCTTGCGGTCATCATGCATGATGGAGCCGCGGCGTTGTACATAATAGTAGCAAATGTCCTTTATGAAGGCTGCCTTGCGTACAAAGGGAGCAAACATGTAGAAGATGGCATCATCCTCATGCACTAAACCATGTGGATAGAGCATGTTGTGTTCTACCATGATGGAACGGCGCCAGAGCTTTGCCCAAATACATACATTCATTTTACTGGCCATGTCCGGCGTGAAATCCAGTGTTCCTTCATAATGTGTCGCATAGTACCCATCATAATCAGGCAGCGGATTCCCGTCCGTATCCACCAGCTGTATGCCGTATGATACCCAATCCACCTCATCTGTGATGCACGCTGCTGCTTTTTCGTATGTATCGGGGGCGAGGTAATCATCTGAATCCAGACTGGTCACAAAATCACCGGTGCTGTGCAGAAGTGCCGTATTGCGCGCGGCGGATACACCGGCAGCCTCCTGGTGATACACCTTGATACGCGCATCTTTGGCTGCGTATTCTTGCAAAATGTGCAACGAGCCATCGGTCGAACCATCATCTACGCAGACGATTTCCAAATGCGGATATGTTTGCGCCAACAAGCTGTCTAAGCATGTGGGTAGATATTTTTCCGTGTTATGTACGGGAACTGTGACAGATATGGTGATGGGAAGAGGCATCGCAAATCAGAGTTCGTGAAAAATTCTGTGAAGTTGCTTATTTGGGAGAAGAAATGCGCGGTTGATACCGCGAAACTACCATCATGCACGCTTCTTTTAATGGTGCTGCATGAGCCGATGTGAAGAGTTTGGCAGATTTTTGGATATATGCAAGACTTTTGTGTTTTGAAAGCGTGGCTGATGTCTGAATTCAGTAAAATCAGCGTTTTCTTGCTTGACTTGCATGGGATGCGGGCGTAAAAGATAGATATGTCTATGAGAACAGGCATTTTAGCGATTGGGACACTTTCGCTTGGCTTGCTGGCTGGTATGCCGGCGGTAGCGGCCGAGGGTGTAGGTGCCGGTAACACTACTGCGGGACCCGTGCTGAGCGAAGCTCAGGGGATAGAGCAGGGGGATTACAAGGCCGTGTATGCAGCATTGGTGAAGGCTCTTGAAAAGCGCACCATTTCACCGGCGGACAAAGAGAGCTTGCGTATGGCGACATTGCTGGAGGTAATCCGCGTGACCGGAGCCGATGTGATGACGAAGTACGCCAAGAATCCGAGCAAACGCAAGTTTTTGGCGGAGTTTGCCAAGGATATGAAGTGGCAAGAGCTGTATTTGGGGTGCGGTTTGGTGCCGTACCAGACAGATATTGGCATTGATGTGTTGTATCGTATCTGGCGTGCTGAACCGGGCATTGTGAAGAATAAACCGCTGGCGGTAGCCCTGGCCTCTGTGTGGGGCGGTGGCGAGACGGCGCCCAATCCGGCCATTCAGAAGAAAAACCCGAACCGGTTTAATCCCGTTTGGCGTTATCAGTTCTTCCAAAGCCAGGCGGAGAAGGGGCTCTTGCACCCCAATTACAAGAATCTGCAACCCTGGGAGCTTCGCTTCGTAGTGGGTATTCCCGGGCAGGATTGGGATGATGCTTCTTACGCCTATGCTGCGAAGCATATTAACCTGCCGTGGGATCAGTACGGCCAGGCATGCTGGTCTGCCATTTACACGGGTACCTCCCGTTTCGGTGATTCTGTGCAGAGCGGCATGTATAATTTGCCTTATTCCGCCGAGAGCGAGGCCGAGACTACGCACCAGAATGGTGGCGTGTGTGGTGCCATGTCTCACTTGGGTGCCGTGGCGGCCATGGCACATGGTATACCTGCCTACACGGTAGGTCAGCCGGGGCACTGTGCGTACGGCGTGCGCACCGAGCGTGGTAAATGGGTGGGCGGCTTTGGCGGCCCGGATGGCGGCGCTCACAATTACATCTTCATTTCGCGTTATCCCACAGGCTATTTGCTGATGGAGGATGTGTATGCCGACGATGCCAAGGTGCGCGAGGCATATAAGATGAGTGTATGCGCCCGCGCGCTGGAAGCAGTTGGCAAGACGCAGGAAGCGATTGATGCCTGGAAAGCTGCTTTGGCGGTGTCTCCGCTGCATCCCTTCTTCCGCAAGGAATTGCACCGCCTGATGTTGGCTGCCGGCATGAATCCTGATACGTGTTATGCTTATTTGCAGGACATGATTCCGCTCTACAAGGGCAATGGTTTTGCCGTAGTAGAGGTGGCCAAGGATTTGGACAAGATGGTGGCCAATATGACGGATGAGCAAAAACTTGCCATTTATGGTCAGATGCACGCCATGATTGCCGATACGCAGAGCTCCTGGGCTACGACCTGTGGAGAATTGCTGGACAAGCAGCTTGCGACGTTGCCCAGTGATGAAGCAGCGGAAAAATACCTGGCCATGGCTTTGGCTGCACATGTCAATGCCGGTGATGGCACCACCTTTGGGCAGGTGCTTGAATGGGCTGTGAAGACCTTTGTGCAGAAGGACAAGGCCGAGGCCTTTGGCAAGGCTTTTGCTCTCGCTGCAGAGTCTGCGCCTGCCGCCCAGGGCCCCGCCGATAAGGATAAGGCCAAGAAGATGCGCGATGCCTATAGCAAGGCTATTGTGGCAGCGGAGCAGGCTCGCTCAGCTCCTGCGTTCAAGGCGCTTGTGGATGCCGCTATCAAGGCATCCGGCCCGGTGCAACCCGCAGGCAAGCTGGAGCTTAAGACTACGCCCGCCGGTGCTCCTGCTCCTGCCGTACTGTTCCGCACTTCCACTTCCTGCCAGTGGGATACGGCTTCTGCCCATGCGGCGGTGATGACGCTGGAGGGTGGCAAGTGCCACACCGACAAGGAAAAGACACCCAGTTTCATTGTGGAGTTGGAGAAAAAGTCTGAATTGACAGGCTGCGTTATCCGCAAGAGCAATGGCAATACAGACCGTATGAAGAAGGCCACCGTGTACACCAGCGCAGATGGTGCAACATGGATGAAGAAGGAAAGCGTGGATAACATGCCGACAGAATGGTGTGTGACATTCCCCGCCGGTACGGAAGGTAAGTGGGTCAAGGTAGAGTTTGATAATGGGGATGCCCCAAACTTTGCACACCTGTCTCACTTTGTGGTCTATAGCAAATAAACTCAATTTTTTATCAATATGAAGAAAACATTATTGACGCTGTCTCTTCTGACTCTTGCTGTGCTGCCCGGTATGGCTGCCACGGTGAATTTCCCGGATGTGCCGGAGGCCAAGCAAAAGGCCAAGGACAAAGGGAAGCCGGCATTAATTCTCTGGTATGGCTCCGATTGGTTGCACGATGCAGGGATTCTGTGCCGCGATTGGTCTGCGCTGGCAAAGTCTGACCTGCCGGTGGTCTTTGGCCAGTTTGACGAGAAAACCGGGCTGGATGGTGAAATCCGCAAAAAAATCCTCCCGTTGGAGCGCTATAATTTGCCGACGTCTGTTCTTCTGGCTCCGGATGGCACGTTCATGGCCACATTTGGCCCGACTGTGACTCGCGATACGGAGTTGTTGAAGAAATCTGTAAGCAAGCTTGTGTCCAAGGCTCCCAAGTTCATGAGCCTTGCCGCCAAGGCTCGTGCAAGCAAAGGTGTGGAGGCCGCCCAGGCTGCCGGCCAAGCTTTGTCGATGCTGCGCCCGACAGATGCTATGCTCAATCAGGAGCTTCGCAAAATCATCAACAAGGAAGACCCCAATGATGAGAGCGGCTATCGTGCCGTGTATGGGATGGATCATCTGGATATGTATGCTGTGATGACTCTCATTCTCAAGGGTGGCTCCGATGGTAAGCTTGAAGGCGCCAAGCGTGACTTTGCCGCTGCTGAAAAGTTTGTGCGCAAGGCTCTTGCCAACAAGGAACTCAAAGGCGAGCGCCGCCAGCAATGGCTTGCAGGGTTGTATTATGTGCAGCGTTTGCAAATGGAGAATTCCGAGAAGAAGGACCGCTCTGCGATGCTTGCTACCCTGAAGGAAATTGTGGCCATCAACCCGGATTCCGAATGTGGTAAAGGCGCTGCCAAGTTCTACCACTATTGGGACCCGAAGTCGGTGACGGAGATTAATTCCAATTTCTATATTCGCGGCAATCAAACGCTGCGTTTCGAGAAGGATTGGCATGTGAACGTCTCCTCCTCCATCAAGGGACCCGGTGTGTATGTGTTCAGCCTCAGACCGATGGAAAACGGCTCGATGGTGACGCGCAACTATCGTTTGGCTGTGAATGGCAAGGTTGTTTCTACTGCCAACATTAAGCCCGATGTCAACACCAAGAGCGTGGAGCTGACGGTTCCTGCCGGGATTTCTCCCAATGCTAAGGTGGAAGTGTGGCTGACCGCCCAGAGCAATGACCACTGGCTGGAATGCTCCGGCTTCATCGAAATGAAGAAGAAGTAACACCCGAAGCCATCTTCAATTTACAGCACCCGCAGCGCAAACGCGCCTGCGGGTGCTTTGTGTTCTGTTTTTGCTCGAATGAAACTTGACGCCGCTGCGGCTGACTGCTAGAATACAGGCGTATGAGAGTGGTTGAAGCGCGTATCGAAATCCCCATGGGAAGCCGCAATAAATATGAGGTGGATTTGAAGACCGGTCATATCAAGTTGGATCGGGTTCTGTATTCTTCCGTGTATTATCCTGCGGAGTATGGATTTGTGGAGAATACGCGTTATCTGGATGGCGACCCTCTCGACATCCTGGTGTTCACCTCTGCGCCCACGTTTCCCGGGTGTTATGTGGATTGCCGCATCATCGGCGGGATGGATATGATAGATTGCGGTGAGCCGGATGTAAAGATTCTGGCGGTCAACGTAGGGGACCCTCGCTATGACCATGTGATGAGCCTTCAGGATTTGCCCCCACACTATCTCGATGAAATTCAGAACTTCTTCAGAACCTACAAAACGCTGCAGCAGAAGAAGACCGAAGTGGGCGAGTTTTTTGACGCAGAGAAAGCCTGCGCCATTTTGGATGAATCTATTGCGAGATTCCAGGCAGAATCAGAGAAATGAAGGCCATCGCTTCCTTTGCTCAAAAGCACCCGGTCATAGCCTCCGGATTATGGGCGGTCGTAGCAGCCGTTATTTGTCTGACACAGCGTTCCCTGTGGCTGCACAATGATGACATGCAGATATACTTCATGTTGATGAACGGCGGCTGTGCAGATGGTGCTCTGGGCTATGGCTTGTACACGAACTATATATTGGGGTGGCTTATCAGTCAGTTGTCAATACTCTTGCCACAACTCAATATCTACTTGGTGCTTTTGTTTGTACTGGCATTGGCTGCATGTTGGTGTGTTAATTTCGTTGTGTTAGAAGCGCAAAGCAAGCGTTGGGGGGAGTCCGGAAAGCTGGGGCGTGTGGCCATTTTTGCCTCGTGGCTTGTGTTGTTGGTTGTCAATGAAGCATGCCTTTTCAAAACGCAATACACCTATGTAGGTGTGTGGTCGGCAATCAGCGGGGTATTGCTTCTCAGCTCGATAGATAAGGAGGGTGCATGGCTGAAGCGTTCGTGCGTTGCCGCCTGCTTATTGTTGGCTGCCTTTGCTTTGCGTGAATCATCTGTTGTCCCCGCCATCTTTATAGGCGCTGTTGCTCTATTGAAGCATTGGCGCAACAAAAAAGTGATATTGGTTTGTGTGGGGATTGCTGTTCTCATGGGGGGATTGCACGCACTGGATGCCTGGGCATACAAGAATCAACCGCAATGGAATGTAGCACGGCAATTTTCCGCGATGCGCGTTAAAATTGTTGATTCCCCCGACAATTCCGGCATAGACAAAAGCTCGCAGTTACAAGCAGCCGGTGTATCACCGGAACATTTTTCACTCTTCCGTTCGTTTGTTTATACGCCCTCAATGGCTGATTTGGCTCAGCTTGAAAAGTGTCTTCCTGTACACCAATATGGTCGTAAAGGCCTGTTTGATAGTCAATTTTTGGCAGATAAAGGCCTCCTGAATGGCTCCGTTCTCAAGCAGTTCGATAAGGGACCAAGCATTTTCTTCATTGTTACTCCGTGGGTGCCACTGCTCCTTATGAGCATGCTTTATGTGATAGGAATGCAGAAGCGCACGCTTCTTCCGGCGGCGGGGATGGTGTGTGCAATCGTGTTTTATATCTGTGTTTTGTTGATGCTTCAGCGCATGGTTGACCGAGTGCTGAACCCCGTATTGTATGCCGGTGCTGTGTGGATGATGCTGCTTCCGCCCCGAAAGACCAGGTTCACAGAATCATGGCTTGTGTGTGGTGCAAGTGCCGCCTTCTGCCTGTGTTGTGTATTGTTCTTCATCCGCCACTGGAACATTTTCCCACGAGAGGAAGGGGCTGCGCACTACTGTGCGGCTCATCCGCAAAATCTCTTTCTTACAACTGTTCAGCAAGGTTTGGGCTTGTATCCGCTCGGGTTTGCCGGCTATTCTCAGCAATGGCTTTGCCAGACGAATCTGCTGCCGATAGCTGATGGATGGTCATTTTACACCCCTGCATACCAAGCTGCGCTGGAGACTCGTGGTTTCAAATCCATTGAGGAGGCCTTCTTTCATCCGTCCACGGTAATTATTACCCATAAACCGAGCCACGTAGGTGCATTGAGCATGCTGGCGCGTCTTGCCGCATGCGAGTGGAACAAAAAAATAGAATTCTCCGTCGTGGATGAATGCGGAGAATTCTATTTTGTGAAAGTGATTCAGAAGTAAGATACCTTACTCACCGGGAGTCCAATCCATGCGGTTTTCGGGCTTCCACAGGTTTTCCAGCCCGTAGAATTCGCGCACTTCTTCGGCCATCACGTGAATCATCACGTCGATGTAGTCCAGAACGGACCAGAGCGCATTCGGCGTGCGCTCGGAGTACACGGGCTCGATGCCGTATTTCTCTGTAATGTCCTTATCAACATTGCCGAGAATGGCTTTGAGGTGCGGGGTGGAGGTAGCCGTGCACACGATAGCAAAATCGGTGATGGAGGAAGTGCCGCGCAAATCGTAGATGGCGATGTTGGTGGCCTTGGCGTCATCTGCTGCGTTGGCGCAGGCAATAGCAAGTTCTTGGTTGGTCATATCGGGAGACTGAGGTAAGTTGGTTAATTGGTTCAGGAGAAGGGGGTAGGGGCACTTTGTGTTTCCTGCTGCTCGTCATCCATCGCCGGCGGCTGATCATCAGGCGTCTGCAGGTCTGTAGGTGCATCTTCAGGCAGGGGAATGGCCGGGGGCAGCTCACGAACGGGAGGAGAGGTCATTTCACCTTTGTCCACCAGTTCTGCAATCTGCTCGCCATTCAGCGTTTCAAACTCCATGAGCTTATCTGCCACCAGGAGAAGGCGTTCCTTGTTCTCACGCAGAATGGTGAGAGCTCGGTTGTAATTCTCTTCCACAATGCGGCGGATTTCTTCATCAATAATTTGAGCTGTGTGTTCCGAGAAGTTGCGGGTGGTCTGCGTCAAGTCGCGAGCCAGGAAAACCTCCCCATGGCTGGAACCATATTCCACGGGGCCGAGCTTTTCACTCATGCCGTACACGCACACCATCTTGCGGGCAATGGATGTAGCTTGCTGGATATCGCCGCGGGCGCCACCGGAAATGTCATTGAATACCACTTCTTCTGCGCAGCGGCCACCCATCGCCATGACGATGTAGTCCAGCAGCTCTTTCTTGTATTCGCTGTGCTTGTCCTCATCCGGCAGCATCATGGTGACACCCAATGCCGGGCCACGCGGAATGATGGTGACTTTGTGCAGGGGAAGCGTTTTAGCGAGCTCTGTCTTCAGTAGGCAGAGTGCATGGCCGGCCTCGTGCACAGCGGTCATGTACTTCTCGCGGTCGGAGATTTCCAGAGAACGGCGTTCGCGACCCCAGCGCACTTTTTCGCGGGCTTCTTCCAAATCTGCTTGCGTGACGGAAGCTGCATTCTTGCGAGCTGCGATGAGGGCGGCTTCATTGACAAGATTGGCCAGTTCTGCACCGGAGAAGCCGGTGGTCGCGCGGGCAATCGGCCCCAAATCCACTTCGGGTGCCAGCTTAATCTTTCGCACATGGACGCGGAGAATCTGCTCACGCCCGGCAGCATCGGGTAGGTTGACAACCACCTGGCGGTCGAAACGGCCCGGACGCAGCAGGGCGGGGTCCAGCACGTCTACGCGGTTGGTTGCTGCGATGACGATGACATTCTCATTGGCGGCAAAGCCGTCCATCTCCACGAGCAGAGCATTGAGCGTTTGCTCGCGCTCATCATGACCACCACCCACGCCATGACCACGGTGGCGACCCACAGCATCAATTTCGTCGATGAAAATCAGGCAGGGAGAGTGCTTCTTGGCCTCGGCAAACATGTCTCGCACGCGGCTGGCACCCACACCTACAAACATTTCCACGAAATCAGAGCCGGAAATGGTGTAAAAAGGCACATCGGCTTCGCCGGCAATGGCCTTGGCAAGCAAGGTCTTACCCGTGCCGGGAGGCCCAACCATGAGCACACCCTTGGGGATGGTGCCACCCAGATTGCGGAATTTTTGCGGATTGCGCAGGAACTCAACAATTTCCCACACTTCTTCCTTGGCTTCGGAGATACCGGCAACGTCCTTGAAGGTGATGTTGTTGCTGCCGGGGTCGAGCAAGCGAGCGCGGCTGCGGGCGAACTTCATCGCGCCACTGGGACCGCCGCTTTGTGCGCGGAAGAAGAAGATAAGAATCAGCAGGAAGAGAACAAAGGGCAGGCAGTTGATGAGGATGAGCTCCCACGTGTTGTTCTCAACCTTGTAGCTGGCGTGGTTGCCCAGCAAATCGCGCACTTTGTCGCCCTGGAAGACGGGGCTGAAATCCACCACGACAGGTTCTACATCCTTGCTGGAGATGGTACCGGAGGGATTCTTGCGGTATGAGCCAATGATGACACCCTGGCCATTGCTTTCGTAGATGGTGGGGCTATCTTTGAGGATGATGCGGCCTTCTTCACCCAGCTTGCGGAAATCATCTGTGGACCACACGCGGTCAGCTTCGGCCGGTGCGGGGCCGGGGGCATTCACCTGGGTGGTGGTGATACCATAGCGGTTGCAGAGCGCTTTAATCTCTTCGCTGCTGGTGAACGGCATGTAGAACTTGCCCACTTCGTAGCTGGGGGCTACGCGGTATTTGTAAGCGGTAATGGTGCCCTGGGAGCCTCCGCTATTGGTGATAACCTCGATGGGGTACTCACGAGATTGGGTCAGCACAATAAGACCATCACGGTAATCTTTTTGGAACTCATCAAGCTTCACCGTGCGGGCAGAACCAGCCATATCACCGTCAAACATGAAGGCAAGGAACAAAATGCCTGAGATGACGGCCATCAAAATCCACAGGCCCCAGTTGGGTTGGTTGCCGGGATTGGGTGAGGGCGGGAGTCCGTTTGGTTTGTTGTTGTTGGGTTCCGACATGGGCAGAATGTGTGCTTTTTCTTATTGTATGCCAAGTTGGGCAGCAAGGAAACGTCATTTCAAGACATACCCCGCAAAAAGACTGTCATTGAGCCTGAAATTTACGGTTTATTTCGTTGGTGGTGTAGGGGAGCATTGTGGGCTTGCCGGCGGGGGTGCAGTACGGAATCTCGCAGCGCATCAAATCAGCCAGCAGAGCAGGGGCGGAGCGCAGCCATGGTTGCATGTCTTCCTGCATGGCGTATTGCTTGGCCAGTTGGCAAGCGAACGGCTCGAATGGGTGGCGTGCTCGGCGGTGTTTTTGCTCACCACAGGAGTACAGTTGAATGAGTTCCTGCAAGAAATCCGCTGTGCGGGAGAGGGGCAACATGGCCGGCACCGCTTCTATGCGCATGGTGTTGCGCCCGAATTGCTCCAGTCGGAAGCCGGCTTGTTCCAGCAGCGGTTTTACCTCCAAGATGGTACCGAGTTCCCGTACATCGAACTCCATCAGCTCCGGTGCCAGCAACCTCTGCGACATAATGGGGCGTTTGTTGCTCTCCATCAGTCGCTCAAAGATGATGCGCTCGCGCGCCGCCCGAGGGGAAAGCAGTACCAGGCTTTCCTTGTTTTCAAAAATGGCGTAGTTGTCATGGAAAACACCGATGTAGCGGAAATGCGGGGGGGGCGCCGGGTGCGTCGTGGGGACTTCCGGCTCGGCTGTGGCCGTGGGCACTGCCGGAGACGATTCATCGGCTTTGGGTTGCCGGACGGGCGTGGCGCTTTCCAAGTTGAGCGAGCGCTGCTGCGGTTCCAATACCGGTTTCAATTGGAATGGGATGGCGGGCTTCGGCTCAGGCTGGGGAGTAATGGCTTGCTTGGCCGGTTGTTGATTTACTGGCTTTTCGATTGCGGGGGGCGCTGGGGTGGGCTGCGCTGCGGGGAGCTCTTCTTCGCCTCGGGCGTGGGCACTCAACGTGCTGCTGATAGCATCCAAAATGGCGGTGGTGACCTCCGACGGGCGGCGGAATCGCACCTCTCTCTTGGCCGGGTGCACGTTCACGTCCACCAAGGCGGGTTCAACTTCCAGATACAGGAAGAAAGAGGGGTGAAGCCCGGTTGGGAATCCGCCGTAGCCATCGCGAATGGCTCGCGCAACGATTTTGTCCTCGATGGGGCGATTGTTGAGGAAGACAAATTGCATGCGCTTGTTGCGTCTGGCTGCTTCCAGAGGCATGAGATAGCCTTCTGCTCGCACCCCGGCAGTATGCGTGGGCTTGATTCTCAGCAGATTCATTGCTAGGTCTCGCCCATAAAAGGCTGCAATGCGGTGGCGCATGTCATGGGTGGAGGGCACATCAAAGATGGTTTGTCCATCCTTGATGAAGCAGAAGCGAATCTCCGGGAAAGCCAGCGCATGCAGGCGTAGCTGGTGTTCAATATGGCCTGCTTCCGTTTCCTCGCTTTTGAGGAACTTGCGGCGCACGGGGGTGTTGAAAAAGAGGTTGGAAACGCTTATCTCTGTGCCGGGGGCGCAACCAATGTTCATCACCGGGGATTCTTCACCCCCCATGCAGCTTATCAGCGTGCCTTCCACATCCTGCGCTCGGCGGGTGGAGATACGCAGCTCTGCCACGGAGGCAATGCTGGGTAAGGCTTCGCCTCTGAAACCCATCTGGCGGATTTCAAAGAGGTCTTCAAAGCAGGTCAATTTGCTGGTGGCGTGGCGTTGCAGGCACAGCGAAGCATCCTCACGGCTCATGCCGCAACCATCGTCGGCTACTTTGATGAGTGAGATGCCACCGCGTCGAATCTCCACTCGGATGCTTTTAGCCCCGGCATCAATACTATTCTCCACCAGTTCTTTAATGACAGAAGCAGGGCGTTCCACTACCTCACCCGCTGCCACTTGACTGGCCAACACGGCATCCATCAATCGGATACTCTGGTTTTCTTGCTCTGCCATGCTCGCCCAAGTGTATCATGCCCGCTTCTTAGCGTCAATCTTTCTGCTTATCAGAAAAGCGCATTTTTATTCTTTGCAATGGTTGCTGAAATGTGCTAACATAGCGTGCGTATGAGTGCAGATGAGCTTTCTATCGGTGTTGATATGGGGGGCACCTCCATCAAGTTTGCTGTAGTGCGTGATACGGAGATTATCTACAAAGGTGAGCCGATTCCTACGCAGGAATTTCCTACTCCTGAGTCTATTGTGCAGGAAATCGGCAAGCGGTTGCATCTTTTGCAGGAGTTGTATCCTTCCGTTTGTGCCGTTGGTATGGGCTTGCCCGGCTTTGTGGATCACCGCGCCGGTACGGTGGATTCTCTCACTAATGTGCCCGGTTGGTACAATATCCATATCCGTGACATCCTCACAGAGCTGACGGGGCTTCCCGCTGCCGTGGATAATGATGCTAACTGCATGGCCTACGCAGAGTGGAAACTTGGTGCCGGTCGTGGTATGAATGATTTGGTGTGTCTCACGCTGGGCACCGGTATCGGCTCCGGCATCATTGCCAACGGTCAGTTCCTGCGCGGTCACCTGGGGGCTGCCGGTGAGTTGGGGCAGATGACTATCGATTACAAGGGCCGTATCGGTTACTATGGCAACCGTGGCGCTATCGAGGATTACATCGGCAACCGAGAGATTGCGTCCGAGGCGCAAATGATGTATGCCGCTGCCGGTCAATCTCGCACGGAGGACGAATGCTCTCCCCTTGATTTGGAAAATGCAGCCAAGGCCGGGTGCCCAGTTGCTGCAGCGGTTTGGGATGACATCGCTTGCAAGCTTGCCAGCTGCCTGATGAATTGCCACTACATCCTCAACCCGGAAGCCTTCATCATTGGCGGTGGTATTTCCAAGGCCGGTGATTTGCTCTTTGCGCCGCTGCGTAAGTATCTGCGCGCCCAGCTTTATGGCCCGCATTACGAAAAAATCAAGATTCTTTCTGCTCAGTTCGGCAATGAAGCCGGCCTGATTGGTTCTGCCCGCTTGGCATACAACGAGGCGAAAGGTCTGTGATGATGCCTGATTCGCCGAGCCACGCAGAGCTGCGTTTGTGCAGCCGATTGCAGTTGAGTGAAAGCTCCTCTGCCGCGCTCATTCGTGCTCTGCGTGCGGGTGAATCATCTCGCCAGGCCGTGGTGCTCACCCCTCGGGCTCCACAGGGCTATGTGCCTCCGTTTGCTTGTGTGGACACCACCGAGTGGGGGTGGTTGCCGCCGGGCGTCTTTGTGCCGCAGGATGGGGTGAAACCCACGGCGCATGAAGATTACCGCGAGAACGGCTATTACTACTCTTTGGATTTATCATCTTGCTGGGAGTCGGCCGCGTTGGCTGTCATTTCCAAACCGACCAGTAGCTTGGATTTGTGTGCCGCGCCCGGAGGCAAGACGATGCTCATGGTGGCGCGCCATTTGCCGTTGCAACATGTGGCCAATGAGGTGAATGCCTCCCGCCGCGGCATCCTGCGCCAGAATCTGGAGCACTGCGGCGTGCCCAATACGGAGGTTACTGGCTTGCGCCCCGATCAGTGGGCGGAGGCCAATCGCCACTTTGATTTATTGTTGGTAGATGCTCCGTGTAGCGGGCAGTCATTGCTGGCTAAGGGGATACGCAATCCCGGCTGTCTGGGTGCCTCGATGGTGAATGGCAATGCCAAGCGCCAAAAAGGCATTTTGCTGGCAGCGGTGCGCTGTGTGGCTCCGGGTGGTCATTTGCTTTATACAACATGTACCTATGACCCGGATGAGAATGAAAAGGTGGTGGCTTATATACTGAAGCGTGTACCGGGGTGGTCTGCTGTAGAGATTCCTGCACTGGAATCGTTCCGCTCATCATTGGCGCCTTTTCCTGCCTACCGTATGCTTCCTGAACATGGTTTTGGGGCAGGGGGCTTCTCGTGTTTGCTCCGATACAACCCGGAATCATGATTTTTTGAACAAATTGACCATTTGAAACGCCTATACTAATATGAAATACAGTCTTTTTTCTCTGTTGGCTGTGGCTTTTGCCGCCTGTTCGCCCGATTCTTCTGCTTCCGCAGCTGCTGCGCCCCCTGCTGATTTGCTGGCTCGCAATACGGTGGTTGCTTCCTACGAAAAGATGGTGGATATACCCTGCCGATTCATGACGGCCGATTGCCCTGACCGCTGCGACCACGCTACGCGTGTGGCTGTGTTCCGCATCATCAAGAATGAGGATTACGCCAAGCTGGGGGAATATGGTGATGATAAAATGATGGAGGGCGGCGCCGTAACGGTTGATATGCTCAAGGATGAACCCGGCCAAGCTCCTGCTGTTCGCGAAATGATTTCTTCCCTCAAGCAAGGTGATAAAGTCCGCATGACGGTACACCACAACTATGTGAAGGATGAAACGGCCAACTATCCTGCACGCCCCGTGGTGAGCATCGAAGCCGTCAAATAAACTCAGGCGGTGATATCTACCACGCCGAGAAGTCGCATCAGCCAGAAGAAAACGGCCACCAGTGCGCTGAAGTGCCACATGATGATGGACAAGTTGCTGACGCGCTGGCGCTGAGTGTTGACGGGATTCCCGCGTGCTCCCTTGACTTTCTCTTCTTGGAGCACGCGAATGAGGTCCTCATTCTTGGTCATTTCTTCCTGCATAATCCCGCGACCATACTTTAACACATCAAGCCCCCCTCTGCAATCCTAAACGAAGCAAGGGGGGCTCTTTTTTTGGGGAGCAACAATGTTTCAAAAAACCGTATTTGCATACAAACATAGAGTTATATCAAGGTTGTTTTGTTGCCCTAGAAAAATAACATTCAATGAATAACACGCCTTCATTCTTGCTATTTTGAGGGAAGTGTGTTAGACTCCTGTCTCATGAAGAGGTCTTTGTTTGCAGGATTCATACTCGCATCGGTTGCCGTGGGTGCTGAGCAAAACGTCTGGAGATATCATTTGCCTGACACGGGCGTTGCTCCCAGCTATGGGTCGTATACGTTTGTTTCAAAGATGGGTGAGCGCCATGGTGGGTCTCGTATGGGCTTGCAAACATTTGAGCTGACACTGCCTCTTTCGGATCCGCGACAGACAGGTCATGGTGATTGGGCTATCAACGCGCAGTTTGATATGCGACTTTCTCTTTTGGATACAGATGGCCACTTGAGACTGGAACACAATGAAATGTACAGTGCCTCGCTGCCCGTCACCTGGATTCGCCAGTACGCTTCCGGCAACAGATTGGCTCTGACGCTGGCTCCTGCCGTTGCCTCTGATTTTGGTGGCACAAATCGTTTTTTTGATGTGGTGGGTGCGGCCAGTTATACCATCAAGCATAGTGATACTCTTTCGTATTCCTTCGGTCTGGGGGCTTCTCCTCGTTTTGCATATTACGTCTTCGTGCCCATGGTGGGCTTTGATTGGCAGGCCAATGATGATTGGAACGTCAGCTTGCTTTTCAATAGGCTCTCTGCCTTGTATCGGGTGAATGAGCGTCTCTCTGTGGGTCCCTTTGTCAGCGGGTATAATCATACATGGATGGTCAGCACCGATGCCGGGGATAAGATTTTCCGCTTCCGTTCTCTGGTGGCAGGTGTCACCGGTGAGTATGATTTTTCCCGAGCGGGGCAGCGCAAGCGTATTATCACGGCGTCTCTGGGTTCTACCTTGGTCTCCACCGCTCAGTTCAGCAAACGCAATGCCTCAAAGGAGCCGGAGACAACCCTTCATTACAAACCGGGGCTTTTCGTGTCGTTGGGGATTGATTTCCGCTTCTGATACCCGCCATCGGTATGATGAACCGGCCTCTGTCGGGTAAAAATTCTATTATCGTGCAGAATGCGCGCCGGATGCCGTTTTGCCTACGTACGCGCACGTGCGTAGGCAAAGCCGCATTTCCGCAGTTGACTTTTGGCCGGAATCTGGCAGAATAGTCTCAGCGATGAGCACATACGGTTATTACAGATTTGCTGCTGCCGCGCCGCAGGTACGCGTGGCTGATGTGGAGTACAACGTCACCGAGCTGGTGAAAACAGCCAAAAAGGCCGCCGAAAAGGGGGCTCAGGTGTTGGTTTTCCCGGAGTTGTGTATAACCTCCTGCAGCTGTGCCGATTTATTCCACCATACGGCGCTGTTGCAAGCCGCTCGCCGAGGCCTTGCCCGTTATGTGACTGAGACCTCCCGGCTCAAACTGGTGAGCATCGTTTCTTTGCCCATGGTGGTACAGGATGCTCTTTACAATGTGGCAGCTGTGGTAAAAGGTGGGCGTGTGCTGGGGCTGGTGCCCAAGTCTGTGCTGCCCAATCACCGCGAGTTTTACGAAAAACGCCAATTCTGTGCAGCCCACCAACTGCCGGTGTCGGCTGTGACACTGCCGGGCTGTGGCGAGGTGCCCCTGGGCACAGATTTGGTCTTTGCCGATGATGACGAACTGGTATTTGGTGTGGAAATCGGCGCAGATTTGTGGAGCGTGATTCCTCCCAGCAGCCATTTGTCGCTTCAGGGGGCTCGCGTCATTTTCAACCCCTCTGCATGTGATGAATTAGCCGGTAAAGCAGAGTACCGCCGCGGATTGGTAGGCCAGCAAAGTGGCCGCTGTGTGGCTGCGTATGTGTTGGCTGCTGCCGGTATGGGCGAGAGTACGCAGGATGTGGTTTATGGTGGCCATTGCCTTATTGGCGATAACGGGCGCGTGGTGGCGGAGAGCAAGCGCTTCTCTCGCGACACGGAAATCATCTACGCTGATATAGATCTTTCCCGCATTGTGGCAGCTCGCATGAGCGAGAGCAGCTTCCACGATAGCCGTGCCCTTGCTGCTTTGCCCGCAGCTCGCCGTATTGAGGTCGGCAGCGTCGCCACAGCCAGCGATTTGGCATACGCGCAGCTGCCTTCTCGTCCCTTTGTGCCCGCAGCAGCAGAATCTGCTGCTCGCTGCGAGGAAATCATCAATATCCAGGCATGCGGCTTGGTGAAGCGCATGGAGCATTCGCAGGCCCGCACCATGGTGTTGGGTGTTTCCGGCGGGTTGGATAGTTCTCTGGCTTTGCTGGTGTGCGAGCGCGCATGTAAGATGATGGGCAAGCCCACCTCCACCATCCTGGCTATCACGATGCCTGGTTTTGGTACCACCGGTCGCACCTACAACAACGCCGTGGCGCTCATCCGCCATATCGGTGCCGATTTCCGAGAAATCAATATCCGCGAGGCTTGCCTCTTGCATTTCAAGGATTTGGAGTTCGACCCCTCGCTGCGCACCAATACGTATGAAAACGTGCAGGCGCGTGAGCGTACCAAAATCCTCATGAACCTGGCCAACAAGACCGGCGGCATGGTCATCGGCACGGGCGATTTGTCGGAAATTGCGCTGGGGTGGTCCACCTACAATGGCGACCACATGAGCATGTACTCCGTCAACTGCTCCATCCCCAAGACGCTCATCCGCTGCCTGATCGAGCACGTGGCCACTCAAAGCTCTGCCGAAATGGCTGCCACCCTGCGTGATATCAATGACACCCCCGTGAGCCCCGAGCTGTTGCCCCCCTCGGATGACGGCACCATGGACCAGAAAACGGAGGATATCCTCGGGCCCTATGATTTGCATGATTTCTTCCTCTACCACTTCATCAAGTATGGTGCCACCCCGGCCAAATTGCAGGCTCTTGCCTTGCTGGCCTTTGATGGCGAGTACAGCCAGGAGTTGATAGAGAAGACCTTGCAGACCTTCCTGCGCCGTTTCTTCACCCAGCAATTCAAGCGCACCTGTGTGCCCGACGGCCCCAAGGTCGGCACCATCGCCCTTTCTCCGCGCGGGGATTGGCGCATGCCCACAGATGCTTGCAGTGCCGTGTGGAATATGCAACGTTGAGTTTTTCTGCCCTTCGCATCAAACAAACTTGCCAAATGAGCCCATTCATGGCACACTAACACCCATCACATGGATAGTACATCTGACCTTTACCGCCCCAATGCCGCCATCATCTACCGCAGATCGGATGGCACGGTGCTCGTGTGCGAGCGCGTGAAGCCCGCCGGTGCCTGGCAATTCCCCCAGGGTGGCATCAAGAAAGGTGAATCCGCCATGCATGCCGCTTGCCGCGAAGGCATGGAAGAGACCGGCTTCCGCCCCAATGAATATGAAGTAGTGGCAGAGCATGGTCCCTATCGCTATGATTATCCGCCCAAGGAACGCGAGCGCGTGTTCCGCAAGCGTGGTATTCCCTATGCCGGGCAGGAGCAATACTATTTCCTGTGCCAGATGCATAGCGATGCTGCCGAGCCGTGGTTGGACAACAAGGAATTCCGCTCCTACCGCTGGGTGCAGCCTGCTGATTTTGACTTCGAGAGCCTGCCGGCGTTCAAACGCGGTGTGTACGAACAGGTGATGCGCGATTTCTTCGGGGTATGAATCTCCAGCCCATAGCCTATCTTCGCTCTCCTTTTGCAGATAAGTTTGGTGTGCCCCGCCAGGGCAATCTCGCTCCGCATGTCATCAGCGACATCGTGTTCGAGCCTGAGTTCGCGCAAGCTGAATGCTTGCGCGGGATGGAGGAGTTCAGCCACCTGTGGCTGATTTGGGGCTTTCATTGCAATGATGGCCAGTCATGGCACCCCACGGTGCGCCCTCCGCGCTTGGGCGGCAACACCCGCGTGGGTGTTTTTGCCACTCGCTCTCCCTTTCGTCCCAATCCGCTGGGCCTTTCCGTGGTGAAGCTTGTATCCGTGGAAGCTGGAGTACTGCGAGTCTCCGGGGCAGATATGGTGAACGGTACCCCCATTTACGATATCAAGCCCTACATCCCCTACGCTGATTCCATCCCCGAGGCCGCTTCCGGCTTCACGGCCCGCCCGTGGGAACCGCTTCAGGTGCGCGTGGCGGCTCCATTGCCCGCAGGTGTTACGCCCGAATGGGTGGAAGGCATGCGCGAGGTCCTGGCTCAAGACCCGCGTCCCGCATACCAGCAGAGCCCGGAGCGTGTGTACCACATTGTTTTTCTGCCGTTTGAGGTCAGCTTCCGAGTGGAAGACGGTGTGGCTGTGGTCATCGGTATTTCTCCCGTTCGCTCATGAAGAAGCTACGCACAGCCTTTGCCCTCAATGTAGAGGAAGGGCTGGAAATCGGTGGTTCCGTTTCCGTGTGGCAACATGGCCGGGAGCTTTGCACCCTTTGTGCCGGCGAGGCCCGTGCAGAAACGCCCTGGCAGCCTGATACGTTGGTACCTGTCTATTCTGCCACCAAGCCTGCGGCTGCTGCGTGTTTGCTGCAAGCTTTGTATGATTGTTGCCAAGGTCCGGAAACGGAGATTGGTGCTTTGTGGCCGGCGTTTCCCATGCCTCATTGCACAATAGGGCAGTTGTTGTCGCACCAGGTGGGGGTGGCCGCCTTGGCGGAGACCGCCCCCATCGAGGATTTGGAAGCATGCCGCCGCATCATTGAGCGCAGCACACCATTGTGGTCGCCCCCACAGCATGGCTACCACCCGCAAACCTTTGGTCCTCTGGTAGATATTCTGATGCTGGAACTCACAGGGATGCGCATCAGCGATTACTGGGAAAAACACGTGCGCGAGCCGTTGATGCTGGATTTTTACATTGGCCATCTGCCGGAGTTGCATTACCCCCGTGTGGCCCATCTGCGTACGGCTCGCATGCTGGGTGCCATGCCCCGCACGCCTTTTTATCGCGAGTATTTTGATGAGCAAAGTGCCGTACACCGCGCCTTTCACAGCATTGTGGGATATGGCTCTGCCCGCGAAATGAATACTCCTGCCGCCTGGCAATGCGGTTCTCCCGCCAAGGGAGGGGTGGCTTCATCCCGTGGCCTGGCTGCTTTCTACCAAGCCTTGCTTGGGCAGCTGCCGGGGGCTCCATTTGCCCCGGATGTGCTGGAGTGGATGCGCACCCCGCAGTGCAGCGGCCAAGACCTCACTCTCCTGGAACCCACCTCTTTCACCTGCGGTGCCATGTGTGAGCCCGTTGCCTATTTTGGCAAGCACGGGTTTGGCCACGCCGGAGCAGGTGGCTCGTTCGGCATGGCCGATTCGGAGAATGGCCTTTCTTTCGCCTACGTCATGCGCGGCATGGAGCTGGGAAATCTGCCCGGTCCGCGCGTGGCTCGCTTATTGGCGAGCCTTCGCGGATAATTTGCACAGTTGAGCGCTGATTTGCTCGGCATAGGCCTGCGGGTCACGCCACCAATCCAGCGCCCAGATGTGCAGCAGATTCCAGCCCAGGGCTTCCAACACGCTCTCTCGCAGAATATCGCGGTCGCGGGCTGTGGCGGCTCCGGCATAGGCTGGGCCATCCAGCACGATACCGGCCAGCATGTTGCCGGGGTTGTGCTTGTCTGCAATGGCAATATCAATGCGGTAACCGGATACACCCAAATTGCTGATGCAATTCCACCCTTTGTCCTGAAGCGCCGTGCAGATAGACTGCTGCAGACCGCTCTCCACGGCACCGCTCATGTTGTTGCGGTTGTTGAAGTAGTGGTATGCCCCCATGCGGGCGCACTCCAGGAATCCGCGCAAATCGGCCACGCCTTGTGCGCGGGTGCGGTTCAGGTCAATATCTTCCGGTTTGAGCGAGCTGAAGACCCGCATGCCGGTGCGGGCGCGGGTGATGGCCACGTTGAGTCGGCGTTCACCACCTGTTTGGTTCAACGGCCCGAAGTTCATGGAAATGTTGCCCTTTTCATCGGGACCAAAGGTGGTGGAGAAGTAGATGACACCACGCTCATCACCCTGTACATTTTCCAGATTCTTCACAAAGATGGCTTCCGGGTTTTCTTCGGCAAAGAAGGGTTCCAGCGATTCATCTTCGGCACGGGCTTTTTCAAACAAATCCTGAATAAGCGCTTGCTGTTGCGTGTTGAAGGTGACGATGCCGATACTTGTCAGCTCATTGTACTCGAACCCGGGGCGGCGCAGCACAGCCAGCACCTCGTCCACGAGAGCCTGGGCTTCTTTCTTGTTGTAGCGTTTCTTGCCGCGCTCGTATGTGCCCGGTATATAGTGGTATTGCAGCGCGGTGTCTTCAGCCACGGGCGCCGGGAAGGTGACAAGCTTGTTTTCGTAGTAATGGCGGTTGGAATACGCAATGAGACTTTCGGACTTGCTTCGGTAATGCCAGGTGAGGTTCATCTGCGGGATGCCGCAGGCCAGGCACTCATCCAAAATGCTTTCCAAATCCACTTCAATGTCTTCTTCCTCTTCTTCGTTCTGCGATTGTCCGCGAGAGAAGAAGCTGGTGGGGGGCATCTGGCGGGGGTCACCCACAATGATGGCGCTCTTGCCACGCCCGATAGCGCCGATCGCGTCCCAGACCGGGATTTGCGAGGCTTCGTCAAAAATGACCACGTCGAAGGGCTCGGCATCCGGTGCAAGGTATTGAGCGACAGAGAGCGGGCTCATGAGCATGCACGGCTTCAGGTGGCGGCTCACATGCGGCGTGAGCCCCAGCAGACGACGGATAGCCTTGTGGGCGCGTTGTTTGCTGAGTTCGTGTTGCAGCTCAGCCATTTCTCGTCCATAATCATAGGTGCCGAGAGCCTGTTTTCTGAGAATCTGTTGCAGATGCACGCTGGCTGCATTGAGCAGGTCTGCATCTTTGCTGCGGTAGGCATCGATGCGGGCTTCATGCGTGGTGCTGCTGAACTGGGTGAGCGTCTTGCTGGCATCCACAGCGGTCACCAAGCGGCTGAGCGCCAGGTTGAAGAGCACAGCCGCCTCCAGTTGAGCGGGGGCGATGCGGCCACCGGCCAGTTCTTGCACGATGTTGGCCAGACCCGCTTGCTGCGCTTTGTCTGCGCATTCGTTCCAGACCGTGATGTGGCGCCATTGTTTGCGTATCGCCAGCATTTCGTCGGCCCACCATTTGCCTGCACCATCCCGATTATCGGCCATGGCGGGCAGGGGGGCTCCCGTCAATTCACGCAGGTCATTGCTCAGTTGCGCTTTGATGCGCCCTGTTTCCTGCAATTCATCAAGCACAAAGGCCGCGTCCATTCCCTTTTGTACAGGATTCCCGGCAATGGTGAGGTATTTCTTGCCGAGAGCAAGCACCCCCTTGAGCGAGGCCAGCGTCTGTGCAATGCCTCGGGCTTTTTCCAGATCGGCGCGTTGAGTGTGAATGCCTTTGCGGTATTGTGGCAAGCTCGGTTCGCGGTGAATATCTGCATGCTTGGCGGCTTTCATGGCCAAGAGTGTCTCCAAATCTTTGCGAATATCCGGTTTCTGGCGGCTGAATGCGTGCATCTGCAATGTCTTGCGGATGCGGCGGGTCGCAAAGAATCGGCTGATGAAATTGGAAATTTGCGCCATTTTCCATTCCTGATACAGCGTTTCAATGCCGGGATTATCTTCCAATCCTTCGGGATAGGGCAAGGTCAGCCCGGTCTTGAGCGTGTGATAGTTCTCTGCTTGCTCCAGTGCTGCTTCCAGACTCTTGAGCGCGGCATCGGCCCTGGCCGGGAGCAAATCGGTGAGATCCTGCCCCGTGCTGTCTTCAGCAATCGCCAGCAACTTCAACAAAGAATCCGCATGGCTGCGATAGGTGGCAGCATCCAGTCCCAGTTCGGTGCAGAGTTGTTTGAATTGCTCGTCCCATCGGGCGCTGGCCTTGCTGAATTGCGTGAGCGCGGTGGCCAGCTTTTCATCCCACACAGAGCTGTAGGTGGTGACACAGAGGTTCTCGGCCACTCCCGGATAAAGTGCTGCTACTGGGCTGTAATGCAGGATGAGCGCCTGCACTTGTGCCAGAATTTCGGCCTTTCTCTCCGCGCTCATGGTCAGTGGGTCATCCTCGCATGGGGAGAAGATGGGCAGCTTGGGTGCGCTGAGCAGATGGCAGATATCATCGTACAGGCTTGTGCCGTCTGCATACTGCTTGTGCAGCTCCCAGGTCATGAGGTTGAGCCCGAATCGCTCATGCAGCATGTTGGCAACGGCTTGTTCCCAGTTGCTCTTTTCCTCTGGCTGGGTGATGCTGTCCAGCGCTGTCTTGAACTGCGCTAACACCTCTTTTTTTACGGCTTTGTTGGAATGAAGTTCCAGACAGTAATCCCCCAGACCAATTCGCTTGAGACGGTTGTATACGACGTTGAGCGCCGCCGCCTTTTCGGCAACGAAGAGCACCGTTTTGCCATGGCCCAGGCAGTGAGCTATCATGTTGGCAATAGTTTGGCTCTTGCCGGTGCCGGGAGGCCCGATGAGCACGAAGTTTTTGCCGCGTCCGGCCGCCAAAATGGCCGAGAGCTGCGATGAATCCGAGGAAAGCGGCGTGTAGATTTTGCATGCGTCGGCTTCGTTGTCCAGCTCTGCCGGGTTGGGGAATCCCACTTGCGCCGGGAAGGTGGAGCGTTGCTCACTGGCGAGCTGTTGCACGATGGGATTGACCGCCAATTCCTGCTGCCTGTCGCACAGGTCTTTCCACATCAGGTACTTGGCGAAGGAGAAAATGCCCAGCGTGCAAGTCTCTGTCACTTCCCAGCCATCAAAGTCCATGATGCCGCGGCGTACAATGTTGAAAATGCCGGCTACATCCAGCCCGGATTTATCGGTGGGTAGCTCGCCCTCCAGCTCGGGAAGTCGTAGATTGTACTCCGTTTTCAGCAGCTCCAGGAGCGTGAGGTTGATGCGCGGCTCTTCATCCGTTGTTTGCAAGCGGAATCCACTCTTCACACTCTTGCGGGTCAGTCGCACCGGGATGAGCAGCAAGGGCGCGTGCAACTCCTGCTGGCCCTTGTCTTTGCGGACCCATTTCAGGAAGCCACAGGCAATGTACAAGGTGTTGTACCCGCTTTCTTCCAGATTCTTGCGCGCGGACAGGTAGAGGCTATGCACGCGTTTCTCCAGGTCTTTTTCGTTGTCCGGTTTAGCGGCCAGCAACTCACCCTTCTCGTAGCAAGCTTCTGCTTGTTTGCGGATTTCTTCGCGGTAAGCAACTTCATCCTGAGCTTTCTGTGCTTCATCATGCACAAAGTTGAGTTGAAGTCCGGTAATGCGGAAACTGCTGCCATTTGACAAATCATCTTCAAGTTTTGCCGGGTTGTGCTGGCAGAGGATGACCTGGCTTTTGTCAATCTTGCAGTTCAGCAGGTTGTTGCGCATGGACAAATCCAGCAGTTTCAGCTGCCAGTTCTCCATGCGGGAGCGCTTGCGGGCGGTGACCAGAGATTGTTCTTCCTCCAGCTCAGCAGCTGTTTTTTCCGGGGCGAATGAGATATCGTCCCCATCATATACTTTTTGCTCGATAGCCGGGGCAGAGTCTGTCTGTTTTTCCGTGCTCAATGGGGTGATACCATTATCCCAAAGTTGGATAATGTCATAGGCACCATGCAGGGCTTGTGTTTCAGCCAACTTGAGTTCTGCCGTCTTGCGGGCTGTTTCAAAATCAGTAATGCGGTTGCTGCCGTTGCGGGTCAGCATGGTTGTTTCGATGACCATCATCTCACCCAGTTCTACCAGATTGCGCAGGTAAGAAATGCTGGTGACATTCGTTGATTTGAGCTTTTCATCCTTCATCATCACACCCAGGAATGCATGGTTATGTGTGGTGATGACGATGGGGCGATACCCGGCTTGTGCCACAACTGCTGCCAGAAGCAGGGTGGAATCCAGACAGGTGGCGCAGCCGCCATGGATGATATCCGAGGGCGTGCGTACCTTTTGGAAAAGACCTTTCTCGCTGTTAATGTTACCTTGAGGGGGCAGGGCATAGTTGATGCCATAGTTGGCAATGGTGTGCCAGATGGCACTCAATTTGTTGGAGATATTGCCCTTATCGTAGCCTTCCCATGCGGGATTCAGTCCCTGATTTTGCAGCAGAGCGCCTGCCTGATGCAGGATTTTATCCACCACCGGGTCATTGGGTTGCACCAGCGCTGCCAGTAGTTCGGGGTACTGGCTCCCTTCACCCAGCACCCAGGCATTGCCCGGCATCCAGCCAAGATCGAAGCTTTGCTTGTGCAGCACTTCGCCTTGGCAGGTGAGCGTGAATGTCAGTTGCCCCGGTTCTTCCTCGGTGATGGCTTTGAGCCGCGCCAAATCATACAGCGCCTTGCCGGAGCGAATGCAGAGTGGCTCCCCGGCCTTTAATTCCGTGATTTCATAGGTCTGGGGTTGCGCATAGTCCGGGAAATAGCTCACGTTGAGGGTGAGGCGTTCGTATGTGGTGTCGCTCTGCAACTGCACCACATCGAAAATGGGTTTGCCATTGTGGAGGTAGACAACAGACGTGTGGCGGCTGTACGTGGGAAAAAGGGAAATGGCCATGGAGTTAAGACTCAGCGTTTGTTCATGTATTCAACAATGCCGCGGCCGATAGCTTCGGCAAATTGAATGGCGTTGGCGTGTTTGGAAAGGTATTTGGCGTGTTCGGGGTTGGAGAGGAATGAAACCTCGGTAATCACGGCGGGCACGTAGGATTCATTGCAGGTGTTGAGCCAATCGCCTCCACCTTGGCGTCCGTTGTTGCGCAGCACCACACCACAGGGCACCCCATTGTTGGGCATGCCGTGGTCCAGAATATCGCGGTTCATCACCTCGGCCATCGTATTGGCCATGCGCACGCCGCGTTCATTGCAATAGAAAGCTCCCTTGTTGTATACCAACCACTTGGCGGAGTTGCTGTTGTGGTGCAGGAAGACAACAGCACCGGGACGCTGGTCCAGCGCGTAGTCTGCACTCAGCATGCCCACGGCCATGCGGTTCGGGTGGTGCTTGGAGCGGTATATGCCTGTCGGCACGGGGGTGTTCACGTGTACCACCTCGTTTTTCCGGGCGGCCTCTGCCAGCTCCGCATTGGTGGGCATGGACCCGCGGTTGCAGATGATGCACTGGTAGCCGGCATCCTGCACCACCTTTTTCACATACCCGGCATAGCGGTACCAGAAATCCGTTTCCTCAATCACGCCGTAGCGGGCATCGGGGGTGCGGGCCCCCTGGCCACCGCGTTCGGGGTGGTAGTAGTGGCCGATATCCAGCACCACTACATTGGATTCCAAAGCTTGTTTCTGCATTTGCTGCTGCACACAGCCCCCCATCAACAGGGTAGCCGCAGCACTGAGCGCGATAAGTAGTCTCTTCATGGTAAAACGGGGCATGGTATCAGAGCGGCAGCTCACCCTGACCACGGGTGGGAGTGGCGCCTATCTTGTGATACGCTGCGGGCATGGCTTCGCGGCCTCTCGGCGTGCGCTTGATGTAGCCCTGCATGATGAGGAAGGGCTCGTGTACGTCCTCAATGGTGGATTCATCCTCGCCCACGGCTACTGCCAGCGAGGCCAAGCCCACCGGGCCGCCGTTGAACTTGTAAATCATGGTCTCCAGCAGGCGCTTGTCCATTTCGTCCAGGCCATCCTCATCAATATCAATCATGCTCAGCGCGCCTTCGGCCACGTCATCGGTGATGCGGCCATCAGCTTTCACCTGGGCATAGTCTCGCACCCAGCGCAGCAGAGCATTGGCCACGCGGGGGGTGCCGCGGGAGCGTCGGGCTATGCCCATGGCTCCGCCGCGCTCCAGCTCAATGTCCAGCAAACCCGCAGAACGGTGCAGAATCTGGCACAATTCATCGGCCGAGTAGTAATCCAGGCGGTTCACCAGCCCGAAACGCGAGCGCAGCGGCCCTGTGAGCATACCGGCTCGTGTGGTGGCACCCACCAGCGTGAACTTGGGCAGATTCAGCTGAATCGAGCGCGCATTCGGTCCTTGGTCGATGATGATATCCAGACGAAAATCCTCCATGGCGGGGTACAAATACTCCTCAATCGCCGGGTGCAGACGGTGAATCTCATCGATGAACAACACATCGCCCTTTTCCACATTGGTGAGAATGCCCGCCAAATCGCCCGCTTTCTCAATCTGCGGGCCGGAGGTGGTGTGCAGTCGCTTCCCCACGGCATTGGCGATGATATTGGCCAGCGTGGTCTTGCCCAGCCCGGGCGGGCCACTCAGCAGCACGTGGTCCAGCACATCGCCGCGCATCTTGGCGGCCTCCACCATCAACAGAAGTCGTTCCTTGACTTTTTCCTGCCCGCAGAATTCGCTGAAAGCGGGCGGGCGCAGAGAAAGTTCGTAGCTCGTGACGGGCGTGTCAGCCATTCGTGTATACAGGGAGTCGGCCATGGTGTTATCGTGTTGCCAACTCTACCACACGCATGCCCGCGCGTCAAGCGCCGCCTGATACATCATGGCCGACCGCATGACAAGGTGCGTAGCCTGGGGGATACAGGGTGCGTGCTTTCTGTTATTGTTGCGGTTGTAGATGAATCAACGTGATTTCTGCCGGGGTGAACAGGCGCAGGGGGAAGCCCGACCACAGCGAGGTGCCGTTGGAGACATACACCTGCATGTCTCCGCGGCGGTACAAGCCTTGCACCAAACCATCGTTGAAGCGCGCAATCAGTTGTTTCACACCCGGGGCGTGTCCACCATGTGTATGTCCCGAGAGCTGCAAATCCACCCCATACTCCGCGGCGGTCTGCGCCAACTTGGGCTGGTGGCACAGCAGCACAATGGCTTTGTGTTGAGGGGCTCCGGCGAGTGCTTTGCGGAGATTGGGTGGCGTGCCATTGTCTCTCCCGGCAGCCAAATCCGGCACACCGGCCAGCACCAGTTGCCCATTGCCGGGCAGCACCCACTCGTTGTTCAGAAAGCGTATGCCCAAGCTGCTAAGGTAGCGCTCCCACGCCGCATGCCCGGAAAAATAATCGTGATTGCCATGCACGGCAAAGGTGCCCCAGCGGGAGCGCAGTCCGCTCAGGGGGTGCAGCGCCGGCCCCAAATCTCGCAGCGAGCCGTCCTCAAAATCACCGGTGATGACCACAGCATCGGCCTGCAGCGCATTGGTGCGCTCCACCACCTCGCGAAAAAACGGCGCCTGCTTGTAGCGGTCTGCATGCAAATCGGTAAGCATTGCCAGGCGAACGGGTTGCTTCAGCTGCGGCAACTGCACCGTGATTTCATGCACACGGGGCAGGGCAAACGCCTGGTGCATCCCCCAGGCTGTGCAGAGTAGCACCCCCAGCAGAAGCGCCAGATGCAGCTTGTTGACACCGCTGCGGAAGCCTTTCACCCGTTTGCGCACACACAACCACACTACCAGGGCGCACGTATCCACAACCAGCAACACTACGACAAGCATCAGCAGACTCATGAAAAGCCAAGGCGTCGCCAGCTCCAGCCACATCGGCACCGCCGGTCGAAAAAAATGCCCGCCCCACAGACCGTACAACAACTGGTACTTGAACGCCACGGCACCTAGCGGCATGCAGAGCAGGGCTTTCCACCACCAACGCAGGCGCAGCGGTGCTATCATGCTCAACAGCACATACACAAACAGTACGCAGCCCAGCAAGATGGTGGCTTTCATGAACATAGCTTTGAAAAATCAGGTAAAAACGCTCGGATTCGCCCGCGTTGTATCAAAAAAGACTTGATAAAGCAAGCTTTTTGGCTAAACTACGCGCAGCAGGTTTTTCTTCATACTGGAATCTGTCCTCAACCCACAGAACGTCTGATTTTGCAATGAATGCTTCCCGAATGACTATCGCCGGCATCGGCTGCGGTTCCCGCACGCGTACCTACATGAAATTGGCCATGGAATACCCCGACCGCTTCCAAATTGTGGCGGCTGCTGATCCCGTGCGCGTTCGTGCCGAACAAGTGCGTGATTTCGCCCCCGAGGCAGAGCGTGCCAATATCCGCATCTTCAAGGATGCAGAGGAATTCCTCTCCCAGCCCAAGATGGCTGATATGGTCATCATCGGCACTCAGGATGACTACCACTTCGAGCCCTGCAAAAAGGCTCTCGAGCTCGGCTATGATGTCCTTCTGGAAAAGCCCATCGCCAAGACCCTGCGCGAGGCTCTCGAGCTCCGCGACCTGGCTGCCAAGCTGGGCCGCCGCGTGGCTATCTGCCACGTGCTGCGCTATACCCCCTTCTACAACACCATCCGCGATATCATCCGCAGCGGCGAGCTCGGCGATATCATGACCTTCAACGCCAACGAAGGCGTGGGTGCCTGGCACTTCGGTCACTCCTTCGTGCGCGGTCACTGGGGCAACAGCCGCACCTCCACCCCCATGATTGTTGCCAAGTGCTGCCATGATATGGACATCCTCCACTGGCTCCTCGACCGCCCCTGCGAACAGGTTTCCAGTTTCGGCGAGCTCTCTTTCTTCCGCAAGGAAACTCTCAAGGAACCCCGCCCCGTGCGCTGCACAGATTGGACCACCCCCATCGGCGAGGACCCCTGGGATGCCCGCAAGTACATCACCGATGAAACCTGCACTCGCTGGCTCAAGATGGTGATGGATGGTGTGGATGAAGCCACCCCCGAGCAGATTACTGAATGGCTCAAGACTTCCCCCTGGGGGCGCGATGCCTTCCAGTGCGAAGACAATGACCAGCCCGACCACCAGGTCGCCATCATGAACTTCAAGGGCGGCATCACCGGTACCTTCACGATGACCGCTTTCGAGGAAGGTCGCCACATTGAAATCTACGGTACCAAGGCCAAGCTCCGCGCCGGTGCTTTCTACAAGGAAAACGGCCCCGGCGAAATCACCATTACCGAGCACTTCTCCAAGAAGATTCGTCAGGTCGAGGTCGAGGAGCGTGCCGGTGGCTATGCCGGTCACGGCGGTGGTGACTGGGGCCTTGTCAGCAACCTCTATGATGATATGCGCACCGTAGCCGACACGTCCCTTATGACCACCCCCATTGAGGCTTCCGCACACTCCCATGTCATTGCCTTTGCTGTGGAGCATGCCCGCCGCACCGGCCAGGTCATCCGCCTTGATGAATTTGAGAAGAAGGTTCTTTCCGGCGAGCTCAATTACTAAGACTTTCGCTCTCCGGAGTAACTCTTTTAGCACGGCGCCCCTCGCGGTACGCCGTGCTTTTTTATTTCAGGCCATCGTCATCTTGAACAATTCAGCCACGGTGAGGCCTGATGAGGAGTAGGTGTTGTGTAGTTGTTCGAAGTCGGCGGAGAGATGTTCTTCCAAGTAGATGATGGATTCGACCTCCCGGAGGTCGGTGCTGGCGTTGTAGAGGATGAGGAAGATGTCATCCGTGGGGTAAATGAGGGCAGGGCGCAGGCCCATGATGGCAGCCACTTCGCGGAGAATGGTATCCGTTTGCGGTTGGGGAAGGAGTTCGGCCGCCCAGAGTTGAGTGTATTGCTCTGCGGTGCGGGTGCGGAGGGAGCGGCGCCATTGTTTCCACCGCTCATGGCGGGTGGGTGGAGAGACGGGGGAAAACAATCGGCGCAGGAATGAAAACATGGAGCTCCGGAGCGCGGGCTATTAGATGAAAGGGCGAAGTTGTTCCACAACCAAGTTTTTGACGGTCTGGACGAGAATCATGGTCCACTCGGCATAGGGATCTTTGCCGCCGAAGTGCTTTTGCAGGTATTGTTCGATGAGCGCGATGGCCTTATCATTGCGCTGCTGATGAAGTTGATAGGAGCGATTGTTGTATTCCTTGGCAGACATGCCCTTATTGGCTTGCAGCTCTTGATTTAAGTCTTTTAGGGCTTTGTCGAGCTCTTGCTGGTATGACATGAGGGTGACGACAATCTCTTCTTCGCGGGGTGGCAATGTTTCTTTGATGGGGCGAATGAGCTTGCCGGAGGAGGTGTGGCGTACCAGTTGAAGGGGGTGTGCCGGGGGATTGGGCTGCGCCTCCTCTGCGTGGCAACAGAAGCAGGTCAGGAGTGTTGCAATGCACAGCAAAAGGGTTGTTACCATAGGGATAATCCACTTTTTGGCCGTCAGGGCGCGTTTCCATGCTGCGGCATTCTGAAAGCGCTGAGTTGCCTCCTCGCGGGTGGCTTTTTGCAGCGTGCGGCGCATGCGGGAGGGGAGCTTTACCCCGCAGGCGTTGGCTGTGTGCAGGAATGATTGGCCCAGGGCAAAGATATCTGCCGGGGGGCCGGGGCGCTCTCCTTGACGAAATTGTTCGGGGGCGGCGTAGGCCGGGGTGCCGATGAGGGTGAGGGTATGGGTGGGGTCGCCCTGAAGCGCTGCGCCGAAGTCGATGAGCACGGGCTCGTCATTATCTTGCAGCAGGATGTTGTCCGGTTTGATATCGCGGTGGATGATGTTGGCGGCGTGAAGGTATTCCAGCGTGTCCAGCAGTTGCAGCATCACGCGGCGTATGTTGGTGCCGCTGGGCTTTTCTGCCATCCATTCCTGCAGAGATTTGCCTTTGATGTAGTCTGTCACCAGAAATGCGGTGCCGCAGGCGCCGAAAACCTCATGAATGCCGACAATGTGGGGGTGGCGCAGGGTTGCCAGTACTCGGGCTTCTTTGAAAAAAGAATGCAGCGAGCGGTCAAATGCCTTCTCATCGGTGGCTTTGACCATGGCGCTGTGGGCCGTGCGTTGGCACAAGCCCAAGGGGAAGTGTTCTTTAAGCACCACTTGGCGATTCAACTGCGCATCCATCGCCAGGTAGGTGATGCCACAGCCGCCCTGACCAAGAACGGCCTGAATTTCGTATTTTTCCAGGCATGTGCCTACCGGCAAGGGAACCATCTGCTCGGGGGTATTCACAGGTAGCTGTTAGGTGGATTGGGGTGGCAGGATAACTTCGCGCATTTTTAAGGCCGGCCGAAGTGCCGCACCCTCGGCATCGTGTACCAATTCAGAAATGGTGCGAGCCACGAGTTCTTCGGGTGTCATGCCCTCTCTCATCGCTCGTTCGGAGAGCTTTTTGTACAAATCCGGAGCCAGTTTGACGGAAAGGGTAAGGGCGGCATCGACAGAGACTCCGGATATGCTGTGTGTTTGGATGCCGGAGGATTGCGGTGCGGGCAGTTGCACCATGAGTCGCTCAATGAGTTGCTGCTTGAGCGGTGGGATGTTTTTCTGGCTCATCCAGTTGCGGACGGTGATTTCGGACACGCCACACCTGTCCGCCATCCAACGGTAATCCAACCGGTGGATTTTGAGCCACTGTTTTACCTCGTTCTTGAAATCAGCTTGTCCGTTGCCTGTCTCCATGCGCTTTTAGCTTATCATATAGTAACCTAAAGTCAAGGAATAGCCTTGCGTATTTACGTGCAATCCCGGTTGATTAAGCGCTCAATGTGAAGTGCCACCAATTCTTCCGGGGTGCGGCCGCTGCGCAGCGCCAGTTGCACCAGTTGTCCATAATCAGCCAAGGGTAGATGAATCAGACATGTTTTGTGTGTCTCTTTTTGAGAATGGGGGTGTATCTTGTCTCCTTCTGTGTGCTTCGCACTTCTTTGGGGGTGGTGTTGCTTGTTTTCTTTGTTCATTTCTTTGTCTCTCATATCAATAGGTCAGTATAGGCGTGCCTGCATTTTAGCACTCGCTTTGAGAAAAGTAAATTCTCTTTTTGAGATTTTATAGTTGACAGAATCTCAAAAAGAGATATTATGCAGATGTAACTTACAAACACCTACACGACTATGTTCTGTCCTCAATGTGGAAAAGAAATGCCGGAAGGCAACGCCCAATGCTCCCAGTGCGGGTACTCTCCCGCACCCCGTGCCGTTTATGTGACACAGCCCCAAGAAAAAACGGGCTGTGGCGCGAAAATAGCTTATGCTTTTCTGATTTTGTTTGGCTTTAGCATTTTTGCCGGCATCATCAGAACAATAGATGAATCCGGGGATAAAAAGAAAACAGATACCGCCGCAACAACGGCCACGACTCCAGCTCCTGCGGCAAAGTCTCAGCCGACTCCGGCGCCCAAGCCTCCACCAGCCCCTGAGCCGCCCCCGGTATCGGCCAAGTATATAGGAGACTGCGGCATCACAGCCACCGCGCACATGAGCTCCGATATCATCAACCACCCCCAGCTGAAAATCTCCGTTCGCAACACGAGCGGTCTGAATATCGCTGCCATCAAGTTTCTGGCTATTCCCTACGATGTGTATGGGGATGAAATCAAGAGCTTTATGTTTACCCAGGAACGTCTTTATACAGATGACCTGATACCCTCCGGCAAGCGAGAAGATATGACCTTTGGTCCGTTCTTGCTGCAAAATATCAAGAAAGTGAAGCTCTTTGTTTACAGCGTCTACTATGACAATGGAACAGAGTGGGGGGATAAAGAGGCATCTCGTTCTGAAATCATTAAATACGGCAAACCCATCGAAGCCACTTTTGAAAAATAACCTCAACCCAAACAACTCAAAACATGAACAACACCAACAACATGACCGGACCTGCTCCCCAGCAGGTGATTTATGTGCAGCAAGGCAAATCGCGAGCAGCTTACATCATTTTTGCCTTCTTCTTTGGCGGATTAGGCATCCATGACTTTTATGCCGGTTTTGCCGGGAAAGGTCTGCTGAAGATTGCTATTTCTTTCTTTGGCGGGATGTCCCTTTTTATGGGCGGCATGACAGCTGTTGCCAGCGCGATGGAGCCAGGCATGGAGGGGGCCAAGGAAATGGCATCTGCTTCGATGTTTGGCATCCTGCTGCTGTGTATGCAGTCTCTTTACATCTTGATTCAGATTTGCACCCAGACGCGCGATGCTAAGGGAGTGCCTTTCTCGTAAGCCCATACTTCCCTACAAAAATGTCCTATTGCTATCATTGTGGCAAGCAAATAGGAACCCAGGCAACAACATGCCCGCACTGTGGACATGTTGTTGTTCGTTCCTGTGCGGCGTATTCATTCCGGCATCCTCTTTTAGAGCTTCCACCTCAGCGATCTTTCAGCGCAACTCTATTCTTTCACTTGTTCTTTGGCTTGTGGGGTGGCCATCGTTTTTACACAGGGCATACGATGACGGGGATATTGCAGCTGTTCACTCTTGGAGGTTTGGGGGCGTGGACCCTCATCGATTTAGTACTCATCTTGAGCAACAATTTTTATGATAAAGAAGGCCGAACTCTGAAAGATTATAATTTATGGATGGGGCTGGCAGTTGTGGTGCTGGTCATCATGGCTTGTGGTGCGTGGGCCCAAACTTTTTTCATGGCTATTCCAGATTCTGTCCCGCCGTTTTATGAAAACATCATGCCTTCCCAGAATGAGATGGATGAAATAGAGTTATCATGAAATCAATAATTGTGAGCACGCATTTCCGCAGTGTGGCATTGTGTCAGCAGGGGACGAGACGTGGGGAAAAGCCTTGAGTTTTCGGGGATAGGGGTGTAGTCTGGGGGTAGACGTTAGATATGATGGGAATGCTTGTATTTGCAGGATGTGCGTTGGCTTTGGTGCTGGGCTATGCGGTGTATGGCCGGATAGCCGAGCGTGTGTATGGGGTGGATTTTCGGATGCTGATGCCGTGTCGGACGCAGGCAGATGGTGTGGATTTTGTGGAGATGCCGACGTGGAAAGTCTTTCTGATTCAGCTGCTGAACATAGCGGGGCTGGGGCCGGTGTTTGGCGCGTTGGCCGGGTGTTTGTTTGGCCCTGCTGCGCTGTTGTGGATAGTGCTGGGGTGTATTTTGGCCGGGGCTTTGCATGATTTTCTGGCGGCGTTGATGTCAGCGGAGCATGGCGGGGCAAACTTGCCGGAGCTGGTGCAGCGTTATCTGGGGCGCGGAGCAGGGTATGTGATGCGCTCGTTGTGCGTGGTGCTGATGCTGCTGGTGGGTGTGGTGTTTACGAGCGGACCGGCGGGGATGCTGCATGCGCTGGTGGATGGCATCTCGGTGACGGGGTGGTGTGTGATTATCCTGTTGTATTACTTTCTGGCAACAGTGCTGCCGATTGATGTGATTATCGGCCGCTTTTATCCGATTTTCGGTGCTCTGTTCATTTTCATGGCCGTGGGCTTGGCTGTGGCGTTGCCTTTCAGTGGCATGGAGCTGCTGCCGAACTGCGATGTGACGCAAAATCTGCACCCTCAGGGGCTGAGTGTGTGGCCGATGATTTTTGTGACGATTGCCTGCGGTGCCATTTCCGGTTTCCATGCGACGCAGAGCCCGATGATGGTGCGTTGCCTGGGAGATGTGCGCAAGGCTCGCCCGGTGTTCTATGGCGCAATGGTGGCCGAGGGCTTGGTGGCGTTGATTTGGGCCACCGTGGGGCTCACGCTGCGAGATTTGGCTACGGATTACACCTTGGTGAGCAGCGCTGCTGGCAAATTGACACCGCAGTTGGCTCAGGCCGGGCAGTCGCTGGCCACTTTTGCTGAGCTGACTGTGAGCAGCCCGGCCACAGCGGTGAACCATGCCTGCACGGCTCTTCTGGGATCTGTGGGGGCCGCGTTGGCTGTGTTGGGGGTGGTGGTGCTGCCCATCACGAGCGGTGATACGGCGATGCGCTGTTGCCGACTGATGTTGGCGGATGCCCTGCATGTGGAGCAGAAACATTGGCTGAGCCGTTTGATGATTGCTGTGCCGTTGTTCGTGGGTGTAATTGCGATTTCGCAGGTGGATTTCAGCGTGATTTGGCGCTATTTTGGTTGGGCAAATCAGACGCTGGCCTGCTTTACGCTGTGGAGCATAGCTGTTTTTCTGCGCTGCAAGGGGCGCTTGCACTGGCTGGCGACGCTGCCCGCTGTGTTCATGACAACGGTCTGCTGCACCTTCCTGCTGTATGCTCCGGAGTGCATGATAGCCCTGCCGCTGCAGGTGTCGACATGGATTGGCTGCGGTGTTGCCGCTGCTTGCCTTGGCCTGTTCCTGCTGCGTGTGCGAAAGAACGCAGCGTGATGAGGGCTTGGGCAGGGGGGGCTGCCGCAAGGCTGTTTTTCGTTGCGCATTCCTTCCATGACTGCATTTGCCCCTTGATTTTCTGCGTAAAGTCTGCTAATCTTTCCGCATAAAGATGGACGACCTTGATGAATACCAGAACAAGCGCAAGGAGGCCGAAAAGCGCCGCCGGCGACACGATGCCCGCAAGGAGTCCAAGAATCGCACCATGAGTCCATGGAAGCGATTCTTTATCAAGCTGTTTATTGTGGGATTCATCCTGCTGGCCCTGGGGGTGGCAGCAGGGTATGGTGGCTTTGTGGTGCTGACATCCAAGTACCAGAAGTGGGCCAATGAATTCAATCTGGAGGATATCAACAACCTGGACCATCCCTGCATCATCTATGACCGGAATGGCGAGGAAATAGGGCGCATCTACGATGAAAACCGCAGTTATGTGACCTATGACAAGATTTCCAAGAGCATGATTGATGCTTTGGTGGCACAGGAGGATAAGACGTTCTGGACCCACAAGGGCTTTGACCCGATGGGTATTATCCGCGCGGCCAAAGAAGCCGCTGCTGCCAGGGGGAAGGCCAATCAAGGTGCCTCGACCATTACCCAGCAGTTGGCCCGCAATGCCTACGATTTGGAGCAGCGTACACACGCCCGCGGTGGCAGCCGCTACGAACGTAAGATTGTGGAAATCTTCCTGGCCATGCGTATCGAGGAGCGATACGATAAACGCCAGATTATGGAGTTCTACCTGAACCGTATTTATTTCGGTCGCGGTTATTATGGTATTCGCTCTGCTTCACTGGGTTACTATGGCAAGGAACCGGCAGATTTGACCGTGCGCGAGGCTGCAAGTATTGCCGCACTCATCAAGAACCCGGAGAACTACAACCCGCTGCGCAATGCAGATTTGAACTGGCGCTGGCGCAATGACGTGATTGACCGCATGCAGCGCCTCAATTACTTGACGCTGGAGGAGGCTGAGCGCATCAAGAAGATGCCGCTGGGCCTGAATCCCAAGCCTCTGCGCCGCCAGACATCCCACCTGCACGCGCTGGTGCAGCAGCACGCCATCAGCGTGTTCCCGAACTTTGAACGCGGCGAAGAAATCGTGAAGAGTGCCGGTATCAAGGTGTATACCACGATTGACAAGCGCATGCAGGATGCTGCACAGAAAGCTTTGGAGCAGCAGCTTGTGGCGATTGAAAACCGCCCGGATTATGCGCATGTCCGCTTTGACCAGAAGGATGACCCCCGCTGTGCTCAGCACCGTTATCTGGACGGTGCCATCTATGCGGTGAACAACGCTACAGGCGAAACGCTGGTGTACATCGGTGGCCGCAGCTTTGACCGCGACAATTTCGATATCATCGAGCATGGTCGCCGCTCGGTGGGTACGGCGTTCCTGCCGTTCTTGTACATGTGTGCCTTTGAGAATGGCTATTCCCCCTGTTCCCGCTTGTTGGATGATGCCATGGACAATCGCCTGGCCGGTATTGGCGGCTCGGAGGGTGTGCTGGGCGAATGGGGTATGGAAGTGGAGAAGGGGCGCTATCTGGACTCGGTGACGGTGCGTCAGGCGCTGGAGTGGTCCAAGATTGCTGCATCTGCTCGTCTTGGTATTGCCTTGGGTGCCAAGCCCGGGCTGGGAGCCAAAGCATTCATCAACACGCTGACGAAAGTGGGTATCACCCCGCCGGAGCGTATTCCCGGCAGCACGGAAGCCCGCCCGCAATACTATCCCCGTGTGTATCTGGGTACGGAGCCTGTCTCCCTGCGTGAGATGGTGATGGCTTACACCGTGTTCCCCAACATGGGCACGCGCCCGCTGGCTCCCTACATCATTTCCAAGGTGACGGACAGCAATGGCAACATCCTTTGGGAGAATCCGCTGGCGGTGGCTCCCAAGAAGGTGAACAGCGTGGCCCCCTGCACGGCATTCCGTCTGCATTCCATCATGAAGGGGTCGATGGAGCGTGGCTCTGCTGTGCGTGTGCGCCCCTATCTGCCGCCCAGTTTCAATGGTGCTGTGAAGAGCGGCACGAATTATGATTTCTCGGACAATGCTTTGTTTGGGTACGATGGCGCCATCACCTGCGGCGTGTGGATGGGCTATCTGAACGATCATACTCCCATTTATCCCCAGGCCTTTGCCTCCGATACCTGCGCCCCGATTCTGGGCTCTGTGTTTGCTGCGGCAGAGGGCCGATTCGAGAATACGGACATCAAGCAGCCGGCTGATACCGAAGAAGTGGAGATTTGCACCTCTTCCGGCCAGATTGCCACGAACTTCTGCTTTGAAACCCGCATGAAAGATGGCAAGGCCGTGTATACCCGCCCGACGTACCGCGAGTACTTCCCGAAGGGTGACGTCTCCCTGGGCCTGTGCTCGGTACACGGCGATGGCAGCATGTCTCTGGGTGATTTCATGCACTCCAGCGCCAGCCGCATGAACTCATCTCGCGTGCTGCCTGTGTTGTCCATTTTGCCCAAGGGAACGCCCATCATCGGCGAAGACCCCTACGGCTGTGATTTTACCCTCAACCCCAAGTATAAGACTGCGGAAGAACTGCAACAAGCGACCGCCGGTCTGGCTGAGGAAGTGGGCACACCCACCGAAGATTCGGCTGAGGAGATTGATTTGCCGGCCATTGATACCGCCATTGAGCTTTCTGCGCCGCGCCCGCTGCGCACTGTGCCCGTGGCTCCGCTTCAACTTTAATTTACACTTTTCCGATATACCATGTCTACAGAAACACAGACCCTGGCAGCCACGCAGGAAAAAGCGTTCCAAATCAACATGGATAAGAGCGTGTACGGCTCTTTTGCTGAAATTGGTGCGGGGCAGGAGACGGCCAACTGGTTTTTCCGATCCTCCGGGGCGGCCGGTACTGTGGCCAAAACGATTTCTGCATACGATATGACGGTGAGCGACACGCTGTATGGGCCTGTGCGCCGCTATGTGTCGGAAGAACGCCTGAAGCAGATGATGGATTATGAATACACCCAGCTCATCAACCGCCTGGGTGAGAAGCGCGGCAAGGATACGTGCTTCTTTGCATTCTGCAATACGGTGAAATGCAAGGGCTACCGCGACAATGGTCCGTGGTCTGCCTGGGTGGGTGTGCGTTTCCAGCTCAAACCGGAGGCTCCGCCCAGCGACTTGGTGATGCATGTGCGTCTGCTGGTGCCGGATCATGATATGCAGATGCGTGTGCTGGGTATTCTGGGAGTGAACCTGCTGTATGCTCTTTTCTACAAGCGCGAGCGCATGGAAGATTTCGTGAAGAGCGTAGGCGACAACCTGGACCGCAGCATGTATGAGGTGGACTTCATGCGCTTCTCCGGCAATGGCTTCAGCATGTTTGATAACCGCATTCTGGCTCTGCAGCTGGTGCGTTTGGGCCTTTCGGAAGCCACGCTGTTCCGTCCGGATGGTTCGGTGGCTCAGCCTGCGGATTTGCTCTATAAGCGCCCGATTGTGCTGATGCGTGGTAGTTTCATGCCCCTGTGCAAGATTCATCTGGAGATGATGGAGAGCGCTCGCGCGAAGTTCTTTGAAAGCCTGTCGCCTGAATCCCGTGAACGCGCGATAGACATCTGCGAAATCTCGCTTTCCAACCTGCTGCGCGGCAGCGATGTGGATTTGCTGGACTTCATTGACCGAGCGGATGCCCTGGCTGCGCTGGGCAAGACGGTGATGGTGACCAACATCACGCACTTCCACAGTATTTCCACCTTGCTGAATCACTTTACAAAGGAGCCGATTGCCATCACTCTTTCCATTGGCTTGCTCAATGAGTTGTTCAAGGAAAAATGGGCTGATACGCCGGGTGGTATTCTGGCCAGCATGGGGCACATCTTTGTGAACCAGACCCGGTTCTACGTGACCCCGTGGATTAACCGCAAGACGGGTGAGTTTGTGACGGCCGGCACCTATCGCGCGCCGGAGAAGTATAAGCTGCTGTATGCTCATCTGCGTGAGAATGGTGATATTGTGGAGGTGCCGTATTTCAATCAGAAGTTGCTTTTCCGCACGCCCCGCGACATCATGCGCATGATTCGCGAGGATGATGCGGAGTGGAAGGATTATGTGCCGGAGGAAGCATTCCGCATGGCTGAACACTTGAAGGAGGGCAACATCTGATGGACTGCCGAGCTGATTTCCCCATCCTTGCCACTCGCATTGGCAAGCGCCCCTTGGTGTATCTGGACAACGCAGCCACCACGCAGAAACCCACCGCGGTGCTGGAGTCTGAAATGCGCTATTATGAGCAGGTGAACTCTAACATTCACCGCGGCGCGCACTACCTCAGCCGATTGGCTACAGAGGAGCATGAACAGGCTCGCGCTACTGTGGCCGGATTCCTGAATGCTGCTTCCGACAAGGAAATCGTCTTCACCTCCGGCTGTACGGCTGCCATCAATCTGGTGGCGCAGACGCTGGCTCTCTCCGGCATGGTGCAGCCCGGGGATGAAATTCTGGTCAGCACCGATGCGCACCATTCTAACATTGTGCCGTGGCAGATGCTTTGCCAGCGCACAGGGGCTGTGCTGCGTCCCGTGCCGCTTACGCCGGAGCTGACCTTTGACATGGCCGCCTATGAGTCGATGCTTTCGCCGAAGACTCGCTTGGTGGCATTCCCGTACATCTCCAACGCATTGGGGGTGGTGAATCCTGCTGCAGCTATCATTGCAGCGGCGCGTTGCAACCGCCCGGACACCCTGGTGCTGGTGGATGGCGCCCAGAGTACCGGGCACCAGCTTATTGATGTGCAGGCGCTGGATGCTGATTTTTATACCTTCTCCGGGCATAAGATCTATGGCCCTACCGGCACAGGTGTGCTATGGGGACGCCAGGGCTTGCTGGAACAACTTCCCCCGTGGATGGGCGGCGGGGAGATGATTCGCGAGGTCTCTTTTGAAGGGACCACTTACAATGATTTACCCTTTAAGTACGAGGCCGGTACACCGAACATCTGTGGCAATATCGTGCTGGCCGAAGCGCTGAAATACGTGCAGAAGATAGGCATCCCCGCCATTGAAGCTCATGAGCAAAAGCTCACCGCCATGCTGTGCGATGGGTTGGCGGCCATGCCCGGTGTTCGCATCCTGGGGCCCAAGGTGGGCAGGGGAGCGCTTGTGTCCATTGTGGTGCCCACGGTGCATCACTATGACCTGGGAACGCTGCTGGATCAGATGGGGATTGCTGTGCGCACGGGACACCATTGCTGCCAGCCGCTCATGCAGGCTCTCGGTATCACCGGCACCACGCGTTATTCCTTCTCCCTCTGCAATACTGAGGAAGATGTGCAGCGCGCGCTGGAGGCTACGGAGCGAGCTCTTTCCATGTTGCAATAAAGGCCCCGCACCATGCGCTCGGTCATTCCGAAGGGGTAAGTAAGGTGCTCCGTTTTGCCGGGGGGAACGGGGCGTTTTCTTGCTCGTCATACATCATTCACCATACCTTTCAATTCCCATTTTCTTCTAACATACGAGAGGAAAGGGAAATAGGTACTCGTTTGCCATCTGTTTGCTTGACAGAGGGGGCTGTATTTGCTAATAAATAGGAACGAATGAAACTGAGTCACACATTATTACTTGCCTTGGTGCTTGGTGTGGTTGTTGGCTACTTTGCAGAACCGAGCGTGGCTCCCATCCTGCAGGCTCTCGTGCAAAAAGAGGCTAAGCCTGCACCCACGCGTGATGAATGGGATGATTTGGCTGACAAGAATCGCCCCAGCGATGAGCCCGAGCCTGAAGAGCCTAAGCCCGAGGAACCCAAGCCTGAGGAACCGAAACCTGAGGAGGATGATGCCTTTGTTGATGGCGAGGAAGAAGCCGAGGAGGAAGACCCCGAGGGTACCGCTCCCCGCAAGATGATGCGCTATGTGGCGGAAGATGACGGCATGTCCCCGGTGGCGGAAGAACAGTTCAAGGGTAAGCTCACCGGTGCAAACTGGCGCCAACCCGCCATGCTGGAGCGCCGCCTTGCCAGCCAGCTGCGCCAGGCTCTCAAGAAGATTGACCAGAAGGGGGTAGCCGAGTTCCTGAAGAAACCGGAGAATCGTCTCATGCTGGCTCAGTGGGAGCTGTTGCATCTTTCCGATATGGATGCATTGAGCAAGCTGATGAAAGACCGCGAGACTGCGGAAGATTTGGCACTCCTGCTCAATGATTTGCCCTGGGTGTCCTCCTTTGTGTATGATGGTCAGCTGGTGAAGCCCGAGATTGCCCTTGCAATGGTGCGCCACTTCCGCCAGAATGACCCGAACATGGACAAGGATGTGCTGCATGAAGGTGGCTCTGCCCTTGAAAATGTGGGTAATACCAAGCCCGGGCTCAAGCGCCGTATTGCTGCGGCCGTGGCTGTGCAGTTCACACGCAATGGCTGGTATGGCGATGGCCGCGAGTTGACCCCTGAAGAACTTGAGGAGTTGAAGATTCTTGGTAATATGGGTGAGCCCCGCCGCCGAGGCAAAAAGGAGAAGCCCGACCATTTCAAGGCTGCTCGTGAGCGCTATCAGTTCTTTGCAGAAAGTGCTGACCAGGAGCTGTTGCACAGCGGGTTCGCCTCCCTGCCGGATTGGCTGATGCACATTGTGTGTGGCTGGAAGGGCAACAACAACTTTGGTACAGCTTCTACCATGCGTTGGCTGCGAGATAACTGCGCCGCTCCGGCCATGCGTTATACGGGTATGGCTTTCCAGGTGCCCTATCTCCCGCTCAACGTGACGGGTGACGTGATTTTCTCTGCTCAGTATTACGAACCCTTCCAATCCCAGTATCCGGGCAATTTTGCCAAGATGACGCGAGACGTCGGTGCTGTGTGTGGTGGTTTGTCCCACTTCGGTACATCTGCAGCTTGCGCAAATGGTGTGCCTGCTGTTACCATGGGTGAACCCGGTCACTGCGCCTACGCTGTGTATGTGGATGGCAAGTGGCATCCCTCCAACACGGTGTCGGAGGACCGCCACCCGCACTGGAGCTGCTGGGGTGAGTACTCCTGGAGTGCTTTCGAGATGATGACGACCATGTTCCAGAACGGCGCCCGCACCCGCGATGCTCAGATGGTCGCCACCATGGGCTCTGTGCTGGCCGCTCACAAGAACCCCATCAATGCCCTCAAGCTGTTCGAGCTCTCTGCCACCATGCAGCCGCTCAACCAGCCCATTTGGGCCATGTATATGGAGACGGCTTCCAAGTCTCTGCGTCGTCAGCCCCGCAAGTGGCTTGGTGTGAATGAGTTCATCTGCTCCTCCGTGGCCCCGCAGCATCCTGCTATGTGCGCTACATTCCTCACGGAGAACATCTACCCGAGCATGTTGGCCACGCTGCGTGCTCCGAGACAGAAGATAGCAGCGTTCGAGGCTCTTTTCACCAACTTCAACGTGAACGAAAAGGCTGAGTGGGATATCGACAAACTGCTTGATATGCAGTACGCCTCCCTTGGCCGCAGCCGCACGCTCAAGAAGGAATTTTTTGAAAAGCTCTTCGACAGTGTGTCCAAGCACCCCTCGTTCTCTCTGGCTGTTGCCTGGGCCATTCGCACGGCCTACGCCGAGAACAAGAATTTCGGTAAGGATGTGCTGAAAATGGTGGAAAAGGCCATGGAAACCACAACCGACCGCGATGCCATGGTGGCCGGTATCATTCGCGGTGCAGAAGCCGTCGGCAATATCGAATTGGCAACTCAATACAGCGAGCCGTACATCAAGAAGAAGGAAGCTGAGATGAAGCCCTTGCCCAAGTTTGAACCTGTGGGGGGCAACCTCGTGTCCGAAGGTGGTTTGGTGAAGCTCAGCAAGTATCATCCGGACTTCCGCTCGGCTATTTACCATGGTGCCGCTCTGACAACGGCCGGTGGTCATATCCAGTCCGATGGTGGTAAACACCAGACGGTGACTCTGGAACTCAAGAAGGCCGCTACACTGGGTGGTATCGTCATTATTCCCACGGGTGGCAGCGCCGCCGGTTACTATGAATGGAACATCGAGGTTTCCAAGGATGGTAAGGAATGGACGCACCTGGCCAAGCTCCCGAACAAAGTTGCCGACCCCTGCGTCCGAGTAAACATTAAGAAAAATAATCCTACGGTCAAGTTCATCCGCATCGATTCCGGTGAGGGTCAGCTGATTGGTATTAACTTCCGCGCTCTTCTGGTATATGATAACAAGAAAGTTCACTAAGTCTGTGGTTGCAGGGTTGGCCTTGGCTGCTCTGTCTCTCTCTGCCGTTTGGTCGGCACAGCGTGTCGCCACGTATAGCGAAGCTCTGGAGAAAGCCGGAGATGATGGCATCGTGGTGTATTGCTATGGCCCCGACTGGAACCGCCGCAGCGTTCGCATGCTCAACAGTTTCTGGAAAAATCCGGAAACAGAGGCAGCCGTGGGCAATGCGGTGATGGTGGCCATCCCGTTCTACGAGAATCAGAATCACCCCAAGGCTGCTGAAGCTTCGGAGATTCGCAGTGGATTCCCGGAACCTCCCTTTGGCGTGTGTCCCTTGGTGGTCATGCTCGATAAGACGGGGCGTGCGTATGCCCATTTGCCCGGCACTGATTATCTGGGCGATGAAGAAGGCGAGAAGGGCCGCGAGAACATGCGCGCTTATCGTGCCAAGTTCCAGCGATATCAGGAAATCATGAAGAAGGTGGGTCTGGCTGAGGGGAGTGAAGGCGCATCCAGCGTGCAAGGCGCGGAGCGTGCCAAGCTCATTTCCGAGGCCATGGATTTGCAGCTCTATATTCCCGGTGGCAGCATTCACAGTATGCCTCCGTACATCGACCCCCATCTGTTGAAAGAGTTGGAGATGTCCGACCCTTCTGACAAGACCGGGCTTGTGCGCCGCCAGAGCCATGTGGAATTGCAGTTCCGCTACAAGCTTTTCGACACGTCGGATGGCTTCCTGAAGCCTGATTTCGAGGCGGACTACGATATGATCAAGAAGGAGTGCTTCAAGATTATTGAAGACCCCGCCTACAGAACATGGGACAGACAGGCTGCATACCTGACGTTTATCGGCCAGTCTCGCCGCGAGGCCATCCAGCCAAACCAGCTCAAGGGCCACATTAAGAAGATGGGTGCAATCGACCCGAACACGGTGTTTGGCCGCGGGGCTTCCGCCTTGCATGACCTCTGGGGCAATTATTCCGCCAGACGCACCCCCGAGCAGCGCAAGGCTGATCGTGAAAAGCGCAAGGAAGACGCCAAGAAGAAGAAAGATAAGAAGATTCGCGAGCGCAAGCAGGAAGACTCGATTGAGTTCTGATGCCGCCGTGCAAGAGACTTTTCAAAGCTCCCTCGATGTGAGGGAGCTTTTTTCTTGGCTGGAGGAAGTGCATCCACGCTTGACTTGTGAGGGTGTACATGCTACTTTGCGTGCAGATATGAATAAAATGATTTGCCTTGTGATGCTGCTGGCCATGGCTTTGGTGACGCCAGGTTACGGTCAGGATGAGAAGCTGAAACCCTCAGAATTGCGTCAGGAGCAGAAATATGCCCGCAAAGCAGCTGAATCGTGGGTGAAAGATGAAATTGATACCCGCAAAAAGGTGATTGCTCAGTTGCGCAAGGTGAAAGATGAACGTAGTGCCGAAAAGGCGGCCAAAGCGCTCGGTAAGATGCTGGAAAGCAGCGCCGGCGAACAAACGGCTCTGGGTGAGGTTGGCGAAATGACCCGCCCCACAGGCGAGGCGATGGAGGCCGAGGATAAGAAGCGCGAGCCCCTTGTAAGCAAGCAGAAAAAGCAGATTTCCGCAGAATTGAAGAGAATTGAAGCTCTGGAGCTGGAGTCTCCCGAGTGGCAGGAAGCACAGATGCTTGTGGAGAAAATGCCATGATATATTGGGACAACAACGCAACGACGCGTGTGGCTCCGGAGGTGCTGGAGGCCATGCTCCCCTATTTGCAGGAGCAGTATTTCAATCCCTCTGCTGCCTATCATGCTGCCAAGCAGGTGCGCCGCGCCATGGAGACGGCACGAGAGCAGGTGGCGGCCTTGGTGGGGGCAGAACCAGATGAAATCATCTTCACCAGCGGCGGTACAGAGGCCAGCAATACTGCCTTGGCTCAATTTCAATCTGCGTTGACGCTGGCTACGGAGCATCCTGCCACGCTGCGCACCATTCGTGGTGCCGCCTGTGCGGTGTTGTCCAACGGTGTGGTGGACTTGCCCGAGTGGAAAGAGCAAGTGCAGGGGTGTGATGGTGCCAGCTTTGCCTGGGCCAATCACGAGACTGGTGTGTTGCAGCCGGTTAAATCCATGTGTGCAGCGGCGGTGGATGCCGGCGCGCGTGTGCATGTTGATGTGGTGCAAGCCGCAGGCAAAGTGCCCGTGAACCTGCACGATGCACCCATACATTTTGCCTCCTTATCTGCACATAAGTTACATGGCCCCAAGGGTGTAGGTGCGTTGTATGTGCGCCGCGGCACAGCATGCGCTCCCTCGCTTACCGGCGGTGCCCAAGAGGATTATCGCCGGGCCGGTACAGAGAATGTGCCCGGCATCATTGGCTTTGGCAAAGCTGCGGAGTTGGCTTTGGCTGCAGCTGAGACCTACGCCCACCTTGCTTCTTTGCGTGATCTGTTTCTGGCTAGGTTGCAGGAAGCCGGAATTAACTATGTGGTGAATGGAGCCAGTGCTAATCGTCTGCCGCATGTACTCAATATGCGAGTGCCCGGTTGTGCTGCTGAATCGCTTTTCTTGTTGCTGGAGCCCATGGGGCTCTTGTGCTCCTCCGGTTCTGCCTGCACCAGTGCCGAGCCGCATCCCAGCCATGTGCTGAAGGCTATGGGCCTGGCCGATAAGGAAATACGCGAATCTCTGCGTTTCTCTCTCTCTCGATATACCACGCAGGAGGAAGTAGAGACCGCTGCCGGCCTGTTCATCAAAGCCGTGCAAAAGTTGCGCTCTGTTCAGTCTTCCTGCACAGGCCCGGTCATGGTCTACAGATAAAATGGATACGCGGTCGGAGCAGTACGGGCACGCCCCGGCGGCATTGGGTGCTGCGCTGCGCCGTTTGTTCTTGCGCGCGCCGGTGTTTCTTCCCTTGCTCACGGTGGTTGGGGCGTTGGTGGGCTCCTGGCTTTGGAGTTTATCTGTGTTGGCTGTATTGCTTGCTGCCGCGCTGCGCTTGTGGCGTATCGGCTTGGCTTGCCTGCTGTGTGGTGCATTGGCCTGGCTGCAACAAGAGCGCCAACAGATGGCAGCTGAGGAATGGCAAGCGCATTTGGCAACGCATGATGTGGTGGAATTCTCCGGTACGGTGGTGCGTGAACTGCGAAACGGCTGCATGATTGATACCAATCGTGGTGGGGCACGCGTTGTTGTGCGAGGAGACAATGCCACATGGCGGCAAGGCTCCCGCGTGATGGTGATGGCAGAGCCCTCCACGCCTCGCCCGGCTTTGGTTCACGGCATGTTTGATGCTGCGCGTTGGATGAAGCAACAGGGGATTGCCGCAGATTTGCAACTGGTGACGGGGGAATACATGGGGGTGAATCCTTTTTCCTGGGCTGCGGTTAGTGGTGTGGCCTCAGCTGTGCGTGAGTCATTGGCGCAGCGTATCATGCCCCCCGGTACAGAAGATGATGCGCGCCGCCAGGTGTTGTGTGCGCTGGTGCTGGGAGATAAAAGCCGCGCAGAGGATGAAACGATGCTGGATTTTCGCCGTGGTGGTTGTTTGCACGCCTTTGCCGTGAGTGGATTGCATGTAGGCCTGTTAGCGGGTATCTTGTGGTTTATCCTGCGCAAATGCCGAGTAGGCGTGCAAGTATCGCGAGTCATCGTCCTGGTGGTATGCGGGGGATATGTGGTGATGACCGGTTTTTCCGTGCCCGCTGTGCGTGCGTTCATGATGATGGCTCTTGTTCTCCTGGGCAACATGTTGCATCGCCGCGTCAGCCTGCTCAATATATGGAGCTTTGTTGCTTTGCTGATTCTGCTGATTCAGCCGTATCAGATTTATAATGCGGGCTTTCAGTTGTCTTTTGTCGTGTATGCGGCCATTTGCGTGGGGGCCAGATTGGCCTTGCGCGAAACGCCCTGGTTCGGCCCGGATGACTATATTCCTTACCGTATCCGCACGGCGGGAGAACGCCGCTTCTCCGCTTTTGAACTGGCGGTGCGGGGCACGGTCATTATTTCCCTCTGGGCGTGGCTGGCATCTCTGCCGATTACTATGGCTCAGTTCCATACATTCAATGCGCATAGTTTCATCACAAACATCCTCATTACGCCGATATTGCCCTTGGTAATGTCGAGCGGGCTTGCCGCCATGATATTGGGGAGTGTGCCGTGGATGGGGCCCATGCTCACGCAGCTTGCCTTGTATAGTGCGCAGGGGCTCATCAGTTTGGTAGCGCTGTGCGGGGCCATGCCCGCGGCCTATTTGCCTGCGCAAATCCCCCAACCGACCGAGCGTATCGCTCTGTTATCCACAGGTTATGGTGAGAGTGCCTGTCAACTGGGCAATGGCGGCTTGCTGATTGCCGCAGGGAATGGGCAGACAGCTCGTTTTAACGTTGAGCCTGCCATATTTCACGCGGGGTTTACCCCATCTGCTTTGTTGTTGCCGCGTCCCTCTGCCCGCAGAACAGAAATGGCCGCTGTGCTTTCTGCCACGTGGCCACGTTTGCAGGTGCTGGATGCCGATAAACTTGCAGGAACAACAACATTGCAGACACATGCCGGTAGATTCTGCATCTACGCGCCACCGTCTGATTTGCCACGTAAGCCCATGGATAATGTGGCTCCCATTGTGGCATGGCAACGTGCCCAAAGTCGTGTCCTTTATGTGGGTGATGCTTCGCTTCTCACTTTTGAGAACTTGCCGGCATCAGAACGCCGGGCCGATGTGTTGATTCTGGGGAGGAATCAGCGCATGCCTGTAGCGGATGCCGAGCTTATCCGAGCCACAGGGGCGAGCACCATCATTTTGCTGCCCTCTGCGGCAACATTGTTCCCGGACACGCAGGCATTGGCTCCGGCTGAAGTGTTGCTCATGCCCGCTTATCCTTCTATTCATTATTTGGATTGAGGTGAAGCCGTTGTGCCACGGAGGATGCGCAGCATGTGCTCCTCGGTATCGCGGAATTGCAGGAAAGTTTTGAGCCGTTCGTTTTCCAACAAGGTAACAAAGCGTTTTTCTTGCACCAAGGTGCGCAATCCCTTGTCGCGGAACAAGTCCAGCAGGCGTGTGGGCTGAGGAATGCCGCTGCGGGCGAGTCGCTCATTGTAAAAAGCTGTGTACTGCGCTTCATCCAGCGAGCAGCCGTATGCCACTAAGCAGGCCAGATAGGCCTGAGCAGGGTCATCCATGGGGTCGATTTTTTCCAGCCAGCCGGTGCTGTCTGCCTTGCGGAGCAAATGCTTCATCTTGGTGAACCAGGGCATGGCCGGGGCGCTTTTCTGGTTCATGTGAGCTTCTGCAAGCGATTGATAATGGCTGATGAGCGAAATGTTGCCATAATAGGAAATGCCCAGTGTGGCAATCCAGAGCATGAGGGCGCTCATCAGCACCGTGGTGATGATACCGCATGTGCTGGCTCCTCCGCGGCGCCATGAAAAAAGATGTGAGAACCAGGACATCCCGTGGAAAAAGACCGTGAAGACAAAAATAGCCAACCCCCAGGCGGTGACTTGCACCATCCAGGGTTTGGGATTGGCTGTGATGAATGACAAAAAGGTGAAGCCGCTGCGCTGGATGAAAATCCAGGTGCAAATGGCGCTGATGATGGCGATTGCCAGCAAAATCATGCGGATAACGCCTTTGAACACAGAAAAGAAGACGATGGCCGCGATGATACAGGCCAGAACGGTGAGTGCAAGGTGGGTGGGTTCCATGGTTGAAAAGTGGGGTTAGTTCGCGGGGGAATGTGCGGGTAAAAGCTGTTTCAATGCCTCTTGAGCATCGCGATATTCGGGCTGGCATTGGAGAGCCTTTTGCATGGCGTGTATGGCTTCGGGGATATAGCCACATTCTGCCAGAATAAGGCCCAGACGATATTGCACCAAGGCATTTTGCGGTGTTTTCCCAGCACAGGTAAGCATTTGTGCCAGCGCTTCAACCGGGCGGTTCCTGCCGGCCAGGAAAACGGCGTAGTCCATGTAGGCCACCGGACTGCCGGGGTCCAACTGGATAGCTCGTTTGTATTGTTTTTCGGCTTCTGCGTGATTACCGGCAGCCCCCATCAGCATGGCGAGCTGCATGGCGCCGGTAGGTTGATCTGCCTGGTGCATGGCAGTGGCCATCTGTTCCTGCAGAGCCTTGTGTACGTCCGGTTGTTGCTGATGCTGGTAGAGACACCTCATGTTTTGCCCGGCAACAGCGCGGCGTACGAGTCGGGATTTATCGCTGAGCATGGTTCTGCTTTCAGCTCCCAGTAGTTGGGCGGCGGCGGCTCTTTCCATGGCATGGTGGCTTTGCGCACAGTCTCGTGCGGCGTTTATGATGGCCTGAGTGCGGGGCAAGCCTGCCAGATGCTCCAGGATGCAGGTGCGCCAAGTGGGATTTTTTTCCTGTTGCAGGATGCGCAGCAGCTCATCTGCCGTGGCTTTTCCTTGCAAGGCCGCGGCTATGACCCTCGTCCGGGGCCTGGTTGCGTTGAGAAGTGTGCCGGGATAAATGCGGGAGATATGCTCTGCAGCCCATTCATTGCTCTTGTCTCGGTGGCACATGGTGCAGGCGTTCGGGATGCCAAGCTCGGCGCTCAGCTGAGCATCGGGGGCATTGAAGGAATGATCTCGGCGGGGATCCCTTGCCATGTAGGGGCTGGTGGGCATGTGGCACTCCACACATCGCCCGCCTGAGCTGTCAGTCGGGCAGGGTGTGTGGGTTTTCATATCAATGACGGGGGCTGGTGTGCTGTTGACCAAGGTGCCGGTGGCGTGGCAGCGCAGACACAGGCTGTTATCTTCCTGGGGCAGTTTCAGCTCGGCGGTATGCGGGTCATGGCAGTCGATACAAGTGACGCCGGCTTGGCCCATCTTGCTGAGTCTCAATCCTGTTTCGCAATAATCTTCATCCCGCTGCATCCCGTTGGGGTGGAAAATACCCTCGATGAGCGGCAGTTCCAGACGGAAGTGTTCATCGAACGCATCCCCGGCGCGGAATGTATCATCCAGCTCCTCTCGCCGAGCATGACAGGTGGCGCAGTTGTCATGAATCTGCTTGCTTGTCAGTTTGCGGGTGGCGGCATCGGCCAGGCATCCGTTCTTCGCATCCGCTTGCGCGGCCAGCGGGTGGCATTGGATGCAGCTGACACCCGGTTCTTTCCAAACTGAGTGATATGTATCCGTGTCCTGGTTATAGCCTTTGCGGAACTCGGTCATGTGGCACCATGCGCACTGGGAGTTCCAGTTCATTCCGCGTCCCAGCCAATGCCCCCAGTCTCCTGTTCGTCGTTCTGCCTGGCCTTCGTGGTTCAGGCGTTCATCCCCGGCAAAGACATCAAACCATTCTCGCTTTTCCGTATCCCACGCTGCGCTGGGGGTGTGTAATCCGCCATCTTTGCCTTTCACCAGGTATTGCACAAGCGGGCGGCGCCCCAGTACGGAGTGTACCTGAAATTCCTGCCCACCGACTGCATCCCTGAGCCAGAGGGAGCCCTGCCTATCTGTGCGAAAACTCAACTCCTCGCCATGCGCTTTGATGTGTTGACCATGAAAGGGTTCAGAATCAAGTGCGGCATCTATCTGGCGCCATGCCCAGGCATGGTCGCTGCCGGCCCATTGTTCGAATTCTTTTTGGTGGCAAGCTGCGCATTGAAGCGAGATGGGGACCTCCTGCTGGTTCCAATGTTTGCTTTTCCCGGTGTACGGTGCAACCTGTTCCTGCTTTTCGCAAGAACAAAGACCCAGCACCATACTCAACAGGATGATTTCGCCCCTCCGCATGACTCCGCCATTTTATCATGTTTTACCGACCAAAAAAAGGTCTAATTGTGCCCTCTTTCATCACGATATCTCATGGGTCCATCGGCAAAGTGCTTCTCAAAGAGCTCCCACGTGGATGCTGATAGAGCATTTCCCGATGCTGAGTAGCAGAGCAAGAGCAGGGGAATATCCGGGTATCCTTGTTGGTATGCCAGTTGAATATGGGGGTAGGGAAGCTCTTTGAAGCCGCGGGATTGGTAGAAAGCCAGCCTGCGTGCTTGCTGTTCATGGCACACGGGCTCAATCTCCAGGATGATATCAGCGCCCTTTGCTTTAAGAGCGGTAAGCGCCGCATGTCCATAGCCTTTCCCTCGCTCTGTTTCAACGATGGTCAAGTGTTCCAGGTACAGCATCTCCTTCCATTCCCACCAAGCCATCAAGCCCACAAAGTGGTTCTGATGATACAGACCGGCAGTATGAAACGCGGCATCGTTCTGCGCGCGTTCGTGGGCGTGCCTGCTTCTGCGTTCTTCCGGTGGGAACGCCGTGCAATACAGCTGCCACCAGTCAGCTGAGGGGTGATTGGAGTGCCGTACTTCCATATCTGGGGGAAAGTCTAATGTGCGACGCTATTGTACCAAACGCTGGGTAGGTGTCAAGAATGAGGCTGCTTGCTTTTCTTTTCCATGTCTGCCCCGTAAAAACGGCTTGCATTTCCGAACGAAATATGCCATAAGATTGACGTTATATACACCCACTCATGAAACGGTCTCTTTTCCTCGCAGTGTTTTGTTTTGCCGCTTCATCTGTCTACGCTGTTGTCGGGGATAGTCTGGAATCCTCAGGTAGAGTGGTTTACCATATTGATGGTATAAAGTTATCAACATATTACGGCTCTACAACTCCGAACTATACCTCAGTTGTACAGGCGGAATCCACGCGACTGTATGACAGTAATAAGGGAGGTCCATGGACTGGCCGCTACTCTAATGGCACGGAGTACGACAGCCTCATGTGCTGGACGCATGTGGCTACCAACGCCATCCAATATTGGCAGGATGTATACGGTGTTTTCTACAAAGATACCGGCAACAAGAACGCAACCGGAGCTGATGCTGCCCGTGATTTGCCCAACGGATACATCAGTACGGAAAATATATATGAAAGCGGCTCTTACGTAGATGTCAGCAATGCCCGTGAACTCAATATCGCCAAGGTCTTTTACAACAGCTGGAAAAACACAGGTGGTTCATTTAACGATGCAGCCAATTGGTTCTTCAAGGCGGACTCTACCACGAACCCATGGGATGCAGACGGCCGGTGGACCTACGCGCAACCGCATCCCGGCAAGGACTATGATGACTCGTTCTCCTGTGGTTCTCCCGGTGGTTACTATTCCGAATACTTTGGCAATGGCAACTCATCCAGAGATGCCTTTGTGACTGTCAGCGCCGCAAATCAAACATCTGCCACCAATTCCACCTTTGCTTACAACGATCGCGAGGCCATCAAACTAGCGCTCCTGGCAGGGCTCGGTTTTACCCGGCAAGATGATGGCTCCTACGTGCAGACCCAGGAAGGCATGATGGCCGCTCTCAGCCTCAGCGGGCACGTGCTCAACTGCTATGGGTTCACGACGGATGCAAACGGCACGCTGAACACTGTGCTGATTGCCGATGGTGATGATGGGAAGACGTTCTTGCGAGAATTGATAATCAAGGAGGTAAATGGTAAATTGGTGTTGTACAGAACCAATAGCAGTCCTTATATCAATACCAGTACCTACATCGATGGTGTCTCCTACATCAACACCCCGGAGGTACTCCAAAACATGTTGACGGAATATCGCAGTTTGGATGAAGCCGCTGTGTGGAACGGCAAAGGAACCAACAGCAGTTGGGAAAAACAGGTGGATGTGGTTGATAGCAACATTGCCGATGAAACGACAGGCTGGGATGTGCTGGTGAACGGCGACAACATTGATTCACAGCATCACGACTACTACCATGGCTATGCTCTGGAGGGCCGCAAAGTGCTCTTCGATGATCACGCTGATGCTGGCAACCGCCGGGTTACCATCAACGGCACTGTAAGCACCCCCCAAATCGAAATTGCCGCCGAAGGCTATGAATTCGTGAAAGGAACGGAAGGGGCCATTGAGCCCGGGGCCGACATGCTGATTCGTAGTGGTGCCAGTCTGCACAGCGGAGTGGAACTGGACCTGAATAATCTTTCTCTGGAACTCGCTGCCAGCCTGAGCCTGGAAGAAGCCGCAGGCATCATTAAGGTATCCGGTGAGTTCCGCGTAGAACGAAACGATGTATCGACTTTCTCCTCTCGCAGTACAACGCTGCCCTCTGCCAGCATTGCTGCCGATTTGGATTTGACTGCAGCCACTCTCATTGTCCTGGAAGGTCCGGTTGATATGAACGGCCACACACTCCTCCTTAGTAGAGATTCCATCATCACACTCGATTTTGAATTTGGTGCCAGTGATTACATTCCTTTCTTCTCCAACGTGGGAACGCTTGAAATTGAAGGCCTCGGTCTGATTGAAAGTGGCACCGACCTGACGGAGATACTCAACATCACCTATACAGACAACCGCATCCCCAGCGATTCCTTCCAGCTCGTCTACTCCGGAAACGGCGCCCTCGCCCTGCATGCGCTAGTGCCTGAGCCGACTTCCTCCACCCTTTCTCTGCTGGGGTTGTGCGGCCTCGCAATGCGCCGCAGAAGACGCTGAACACGTAGGTAAAGTCGTCCTTGGGATTTGTAGCTGAAGTCGCATTATTGGTTTTGCAATGAGGCTTTGTTTGTGCTATAATTACTCCACCGCGACATAGACGGATTGCTGAGTATGAAACGTACATTGGTAAAACACGCGTTGGCTGCCGAAGAGGCTGTGGAGTCCATCATGGTAGAAGGCTGGGTACGCACCCGCCGCGATTCGAAGACTTTTTCTTTCCTGGAAGTGAACGATGGCACGTGCCTGGCTTCCATTCAGGTGATTGTGGATGCCGGTATTCCCGGTTATGAGGACATTGCCCGTATGTCCACCGGTTCCTCTGTACAGGTGCAGGGGCGTTTGGTGGAGAGCCCCGGCAAGCAGAAGTGGGAAATCCAGGCAACGGCTGTTGCGTTGGTGGGCGAAGCTCCTGAGAGCTACCCCTTGCAGAAGAAGGGACACTCCCCCGAGTTCCTGCGCACGATTGCGCACTTGCGCCCCCGCACCAATCTGTTTGGTGCCATTTTCCGCACGCGCTCCCGTATTGCCGCCGCTGTGCATCAGTTCTTCCTGCAGCGTGATTTTGTGTGGGTGCACACCCCCATTATCACGGCGTCCGACTGTGAAGGTGCAGGTGAGATGTTTCATGTGACAACGCTTGACCCGCTGGCAGAAAACAAGAGCTATGATAAGGATTTCTTCGGCAAGGCTGCCAGCCTGACGGTGTCCGGTCAGCTTGAGGGTGAAACCTTTGCCTGCGCTCTGAGCAATATCTATACCTTTGGCCCCACGTTCCGCGCAGAAAACAGCAATACCTCCCGACACGCTGCGGAGTTCTGGATGATTGAACCGGAAATTGCATTCTGCGATATCTATGGAGACATGGATGTGGCAGAGGCTTTCATCAAGCACATTGCAGATACCATGCTGGCAGATACCAGCGGGGATTTTGAGTTCTTCTGCAAGTTTGTGGACAAGAACCTGCGCGCACGCCTGGAAGAGGTGAGCACCAAGCCTTTCGTGCGTTGCTCCTACACCGAGGCGATTGACATCATGCTCAAGAGCGGTGAGAAGTTCGAATATCCTCCCTACTGGGGCATGGATATGCAGAGCGAGCACGAACGCTACCTGACGGAAAAGCACTTCAAGTGCCCGGTGATTGTGTACAACTACCCGAAGGAAATCAAGCCTTTCTACATGCGCCTCAACGATGATGGCAAGACGGTGACGGCCATGGACGTGTTGGTGCCCGGTATTGGTGAAATCATCGGCGGTAGCCAGCGCGAGGAGCGCTTGGATGTGCTGGAAGGCAACATTGAGCGACTGGGCATGGATAAGGAAGCATACTACTGGTACAACGATCTGCGCCGCTATGGCACGGTGCCGCACGCTGGTTTTGGTGTAGGCTTCGAGCGGCTCATCATGTTTGTGACGGGCGTGCAGAACATCCGCGACGTGCTGCCCTATCCGCGTACGCCCCGCAACTGCGAGTTCTGATGCGTTACGCCTCGGTACGCATGGCGATGGCTCCGCAAAAGCCTTCTGCCGGCGTGAAAAGGTGGATTTTTACGGATGGGAGAGTCTCTGCTGTGGAGACTCTCCCATTCTTGTAGATGAAGGGGTAGCGAAGCGCATCCCAAATGGTGGCTGCGTGCAACTTAACCAGTGCTTCTGCAATGCTCCAGCAAGCAAAGAAATCTTCCTCGCGGGAGCCTTGCTCGCGGAAAATCTCCAGTTGTTGCTCGCTCATGATGCGGCGAGCCAGAGATTCCATGCGGCGCACGGGGCGAATCTGCTGGATATCCACTCCGATGTCTGCGTGGTGAAAAGCCATGCAAAGCAGGTCTGCAGAGTGGCTGATGTTGAAGTGTTGCTGTTCAAAGGAGGGCTTGCCGTGTTCATTGTAGCTGAATCGCACATCCATCGGAGCCACCCCGCATCGGCGAGCCAGTTCTTTTTTCAGGAGTGCGCGCACGATGAGGTAGCGTTCTCCCCGCCGGGCGTACTGTTCGCGCTCGTATTCATCCAGCAAGCGTTCGTCCTCATGGGCTGCTTTCTTGCCGCTCAGGTTGTACAGCAGGTAATCCATGGCTCAGAGCTTGTGAAAAGTGACGGTGTTGCTGGTTGGACAGTAGATGGCAAAGCCCGGCGCCTCGCGGCGTCCATAGATTTCCCCCGGATTGACCATGAGTGTCTTATCCGGTGCGATGAAGGCTGCAGATGCGTGCGTATGCCCATAGAACACGGCATCGTATAATCCGGTGTTGAGCCCCTTGCTGATAGCATCATGCGGCGTGTGGGTGAAGAACAATCGCCGCTCTTGCAGCTGGATATCACCATAGTATCCGTGAAAGCGAATGTTGCTGCGAGTTTGTGCCAGTTCTTCAAAGCCTTCCCATTCGTATTCATTGTTGCCGAGCACAAAATCCAGCGGGTGCGGCCATTCATTGAGCATAAGACTCAGCGTAGCCGGATGCACAAAATCGCCCAGGTAAATAAGATGCCGACAATCCAACTCCTTTGCTTTACGGAGAGCCTCCCGGAGATGGGTGTGCTTATCATGCACGTCTGATAATAGAGCGACCAGCATAGACCTTATTCGTGGATTGTATCAATGAACAGGGGGGAGTAGCGGCAGGGTGCATCGGGTAATTGCCCCGGTGTGGCCGCTTGGATGCCGTTTTTGCCCATGTACCAGATGACCATATTCGGTTGCAGCGGATGACGCAAAATGGGGGTAGAGGAGGCATCTACGTATCCTATGTAATGCGGCTTGGCTTGGAAATAGGTGGGTGCATTCCCCTCTATTTCAATGTTGTAATTGTTGTTCTTATGTTCTCTGAACCATGCTCCGAAGTCTTTTTCTGCCGCTTCTGCCTGGTTGGTGTTATGAAGCCACGCGCCACCATACATGACTTTGGCGTGTTTTTTGCGCAAGGTGATGAAGCTGGCTGCATCCCGCGCCAGTTTTGGCGAGAGCTTTTTTATCAATTGCGGTTCATACAGGGGGTGCCGCAGCAGGATGGCCAGGATTCTGTCATAGACAAAGGCCTTGGCCAGCTGTGGGCATTCCTGGCTGTTGTATTGCGCAATTTTTTCCAGCAGTTGCGGCAGCTGCGCGTGTGAGAAAAACTGTTCGCGACGAATTCCGCAGGCGCGCAGCAGACCGGAACAATCGGAACGCCGAATTTTTACCGCCTGGGGCTGTGCCCGGCAAATGATTTCTTTGGTAGGGTGCTTATCGTATGCCGCGTCGATATCAGAAAGAATAATGCGTAATTGGGGAGCATCTTGTGCCCATTGAGGATGCTCTTCACTGACATAACTAGGGCCGTGGGAAAGCTCGATGCAGTAGAACTTTTTGTGAAGGGAGGGAGAGGCGAAAAGTGCATCAGCCAGTGCATATTGCTCTTGAGAGGCTGGAAATGCCGCACAAAAGGATGGCGCTTCTTCCATCAGAATGGCTTTTGCCTGGTTTAATTTGTTGTGCGGAATGTATTGGTTGATGGGGCTCATCCGGTGTTTCCACTCGTGGATATCAGGCAAACTGTGCAGGAATGAGAACGCCTTCCGTGCCGGGGCGTATTTGCCGGCCGAGAGGAAACGCCGCCATCGAAGTAGTTCACTATATGTAATGACATCTGCCACTTTCTTGTGGAATGATTTCAGGGCTTGCGCTTCCGTATGAAATTGGGTCAGTTCTTCATGATAAAGCTGCCCTTTCTGCACCAGACTGCGGGGAATGTCATAGGCGTTGCAGGTTTCCAGATAATCGGCCCAGAGAATGATTTTCTCTTCCAAAATGCGGCAATCTTCTTCTGCGTCCTGGGTAAGTAGTGTTTCGATGTCCGGAGCCGAAAGCAACTGATTCATCACATACTCACGATTTTTTTGGAACAAGCTGCGATTGTTTGCATGCAAGGCGTTCCATCGCTTTGATAAATCGTTGATTTTTGCAGGAAGGGAACGAAGCGCACGCTCCATTTCTGCGATGGCGTGAATGCTCAGCGTCCCCACGGGAACTTTGCCGGATTCCATGCCCTCAATGTGAGTTTGAAGTTGCTTGTGTACTTCTTTTTGCCGTTGAATCCACGTTTCGGCGTATCCTACGGTATAGGGCAGGGACGAATTGAGAAATTGATACACAGAAACCTCGGATAAGGCGAGTTGCTTGTGTACAGTTTCCCAATCTCGTTCGCTGATGGCCGTACTTAATTGATGCTCAATGCGATCACTTTTGCGCTTCAGGTGCAATGTGGTGGCGGCGCAAGTGCCCACCCCGGCCAATGCGATAAGGAGCAAGTATGCAAGGCGACGCTTTCTTGGTGTCCAGAAGGTGCGTTTTACGCTGTTTTCATCCCCGGATGTTTCGGGATTATGTTGGCGAAGCTCCTGCCACTTATCGCGCAAACTCTTGGTGACGGGAGCAGATGCCTCTTGTTCCGGTGCGGTCTCGGCGGGCGGAGTCGTCTGCTCTTGTGTCGTGGATGGTTCAGTAATGACTGCTTCTTCCTTTTTTTCCTGCTCAGGGGAAGAGGAAACAGTATGATGCTGTTTCCAGGACTCCCAGATTTTGCGAAGAGAAAACTTTTGCTTGGGCGCTTTGAGTTTTCTGACTTTGCGCGTTTTTCTCATGGCTGTGCCTGGGGGCGAAGTTGAAATGACCACACCAACTCGCCTTGATTGCTGAGTTGCACTTTCTGCAAACTGAGTTTCATCTCCGGAACGAAGGAAGATTGCTGCATTTCAACATTCCGGCAGTGGGTGTACGTTTGGCGAATACCCTCCGACAACGCAGCCAGAATGCATTTTCGGATAGTTTGGCGCGTTTGCGCATCTTCAAGCAATTGTCGGGCTTCAAACCGCGTCAGGTCATTCAAAGACTCCAGCAACTCGGGTTCACCGGCAAAGAGCTGAGCCATCTGCTCAGCAAAAGGAGCGTGTTGATTCAGCTTCAGCAAGGTGTCGGCGGCCTGTCGCAGATGCTCATTCTCTTCCGCGGCCAGAGAAAGTCCATATAATGTGGCCAGAGAGTAGAAAGAATCGTCGCCCTCGGGTGAGCCTTGGCAGAAGGTGTTGGCTTGTGTATGAAACTGCTCTTTCAGGGTGGCAGAAAAGTCATAGAGGCGCAGCAGATGGCAATCATACACATCAGATGTGGTGTTGCTGGAGGGCATTTTGCTGTAGCTCCAGATGTACAAGGGGGCTTGTTCTCTGCCGGTTGTTGCAATCTTGTTGCTTCCGGTCAGAATAGGCAGGTGCAGCACGGCAGAGCCTGGTTTCAGGGGCACCTCACTCTGCATGCTGGTCCAGGGATAGCCCTTGTCATCCACCACATACATATCGCCGGATTCCGCATCCAGCATCACGTCTGCTTCGCTCAATGTCAGATTCAGTTGCTCCGGTTCCGGCGGTGCGCAGTCGCCTATGGGCTTCAGTTCCACTTCTCGTCTGGGCAAGAGGATTACTTTCATCAGCCCGCCATCATCTGTGGGCAAAGGCAAACTCATGGCAACAGTGTTGCCTACCTCACATTGCAGATTGTGGAGTTTGCCGTCTTTTATTTGAAAGGTAGGGGTGGGAACACCATTTTCCGGATGTTGGCTGGAGATGATGCGGTAGGTATGTTCATCAACACGCTCCACCCGCAGAACGTGTTCGTTGGCCGCCAGCTCCCCCGTGTGTCTTGTGCGTGTGTGTGAATTGGGATAGCGGCGTATGATGCTCCATTGCCCATTTTGCAGTTCGACAGGTGCTTGCTGAAGCATGCGAGCCAGCGGCTCAGGCAGCGTTTCTCCTTCCACGCACGTGACGGAGGGCAATGTGTCAGGCTCAATTGGCTCTGTTGGAACGCCGGGCGCCTGGGGCTCTTCGCTCTCTTGAGCGGGGAGAAGCAGACGTGATGCGTACGGAGCAAACTCTTCGTTGCTCAAAATTACGCGCAGGTTGGGGGCTGTTTCAAGTAGATTTTGCCAATCATCCAGCTCAGCCGGACTCAGGTTTTGCTCCCAATCTTGCACGGTGCAATCATGCGTGGCCTCACGCAGGTACAGCTCACTGAGTTTGTCTGCATCGATGTTGAGCGCTGTTGCGCATTCTCTCAGACGTCGGATGTTGGTTGCGTGCCCGGTTGTATCCTTACCGGCATGCTTGAGAATGTTGATGACTTCTTTTTGATGCTCAATGCCCAACTCCGCTTCGGAGACCGGGGCGGCTGTTGTGAGATTGGCGTATATTTTATCCAGCGTTTGAGTAATGCTGTCGGGGGAATAGGGCGCGGTTGTCAGCTTCTGGAGTTGGAATATGCTGTGCTCGGGGCTGATGGATTTGATGGCATCATTTGTTGCCTTAATCGCTTCGCTGGTAGCCTTGCCTGCATCTTCTGCCTTTTCGCTCACCATGAGGTGAACTCCGGCGCCCAGCAGGAACAACCCGGAGATGTACAGCGACCAGCGAATGAATGGGTGACTCCGGGGGTAGATATTGTAGGCGTACTCGTCCGGGCTTTCCTGGTAGACGTAGGGCAGGTGTGTGTATTTCCCTGCTTCCTCCGCAGATTTGCTGTTTTTGCTTTCGCTTGCGATTTCCTGGATGTCTTGTTGGTCGCTGAGCAAGAAAGGTGTGCATAAATCCAGCACAGCTGCTTCCTGACTCCAGACCGAGCATTCAGGAGAATCTGCCATGGATTTCGGGATGAAAATGCGGGAGGTTTCCGCAAAAGAATCACCCATGTGTGCCATGGTGGTGAATGTGCGCCCCCATCCACGCAGGGAGGAAAGCCAATCACTCTCATGCAAAAGCTTCAGGATGCTACGGCAGCTTATCTCGTCCGGCAATTGCACGAGACATTCTTTGTTGTAGGGCGGGGTCAGGAATGCGAGCGCATTGTTCTTATGCCCTGTGAGTTCTTTCCATGTCGGTTGAAAATCTGCATCGGGCAAGGCCGAGGCCGCCAGCCTGGGTTCCTCGCAATGCAGGGAGGGGTGCGCGGTGTCTGCCGCCCAGAAATGATTATCTTCCAGAGCCAGCATGATGCCGGCCGGCGTGGGGCGATTGGAGTTGCGGCGCAGCTTGGTAATTTCTGCGGGGGTGAGAATGAGATTGTGTATGCCGCTACCCTTGGAGCAGGCCAGCACGTGGTATTCTCCCGTTTCCACCGTGATGACTCTGTAGGTGTATTTCAGGGGAGTGTCTTCTCTCCCCGCCAAGAGACGGCAGCTGTGCAAGACGATATCCTCCAGCCAGGCGGGCATGTCCTGGCTTTTCACCAGTACACCGCTTTGCTCCCAATGCTTCTTTTGGCTGAGCAGTTGATTGTATATGAGCTGATAGGACATGGTGATTGAGCTTTACCGCATCAGGTGGCGGAGAAGGTTGCTTTATCGCACTGGCTGAGAATCCACAACAAGGGAGATGTCACCCCTTGGGGTCGCAGTTCTTCCGGTTGGGGTGCGAGCAGGAGTTCGCCTGTTTCTGAATCTCGGAACTTGATGGGGGTGGTACCCAGCGCCGAAGCCGCAAAATAGCACATATTCTTGCTTATGGACTCGGCAATCGTGCAAATCGACGGATTGATGTTGAAGAGGAATTGGCGGATGCGGCGTGAGTTGGCGGCAACGTGCTCTGTGATGAGTTTGCCGTTGTGTACCATAGGGAGCAGTGGCTCGGGACCCAGCAGGTGCTGCCACAAATCAGCCTTGCCGACGATGAAGGCAAAGGGGATGTTGAGCTTCTGCCCGTGCGGTGCGTTCATGCGCAGTCGCAGCTGGAGCTCGGTTTCGGTGAGCAAGGTTGGTTGCGGGGTGTGTTGATGGGCTGGCGATACCTCGTTGCTGATTTCAAGCAAACGGCTGAACGCATTGTCCTCGCAGGGATCGTACAGGAACATGCAACCGGAGGGAGATTGAAGATGCGCCCATTTTCTGTGCAGCTCCTCGCCCTTGTCCGGCATGAAGGTTTCGCCTGCGCTGTCATACAGCACAAGGGCGTGGGTTTCATTTTGCTTGTTCAGGTTGAAAATGAAGGGGCGGGGGCTGTCTCGGAAAGCTCCGTCATCCCACACTTGCTGGTAGAACTTACCGTTTGTGCGCGTGTGTCCCACGTATGCTTGCTGCGGCGTTTTAGCCGAGAAAACCTGATTTTTCAGGTGGGTCAGGACGGCATTGCCGGTGGGGTCAGCATCGCGGAATGCGGCATTGAACAAGCGGGGAACGTCCAACTCCATCTGCTGAATCAGACTAAGCAGGTAATACGTTTTGCCTGATCCGGCTGAGCCGATAATCGGCACGATGTGCTGAATCGTTTGCTTGAAGAAAGCCGGCAAATGCATGTGGCAGGCGGGGCATGCGCACTCCGGGCATGAGGAGCCGCTTTCATCGATGGGGATACCGCGATTATCCAGTTTCGATGGGTGGAAACGGCGCATGGCGGTGTTGCCCAGGATGCTATCCCCGCGTAATTCATGGTGAGCCGCGATGGCGAGGATATCTCTCTCCGTGAAGCGGTGTTGGCAGTGCGGGCATACCAACTCTGTGCTGTTGCCGGCCACCAGCGGGGGGAAGGAAACTGTCGCTGTGAGTTGGCGGCGGGGGGCAGGTTGCACTTTTGATACAGCTTTGACGGGAACAGCCGGTGCAGAGGGTTGCTGAGCTTTTATCGGGGCATTTTGAGCCACCTGCTGGATATCATGCAGGTAAAAGGCTTGCCCATCCAGCCCGGGGAACGTAGCCAGCATTTTCTTGTCTGCTGTATCTGCGATATCTGCCAGAGCTTGCAAAATATAGGGCCCGCCCCATTTAGCCTCCGACTTGTTGTACGTATACCAATAGGTGGGGTCAAAGGGCGAAAAATCCGGGCGCTGTTCTTCCTTGCCAAACCACACCAGGAAGCAGCCATTGCCCAACACCATCAGGTGAAGAATGTTGATGCTGATATCACAATCTGCTGAGTGGTGCTTTCCATTCAACGAAAAATCCTTGATTTGTCCATTCGGGTAGAATCGGCAGGTGTCTCCGCGGATGGCAAAAGCTCCGCCTCGGGCTTCCGTCATGTGTACCCGGAATGTGTTCTGTTCTGCGGCTCCAATGGTCATGAAATCGCAGTCAGAGACCCTCAGTTTGCCCAGACAGCAATCGTATACAAAAAGTTTGTTGGTAGCGGCAGATTCCATTGCGCCGATGATAGCATAAATAAAAGCCCTTGTGAAGTACAAAGTCTTGCTTGAATGAACGGGGAGATTATGATAGAATCCGCGCCATGCAGACAGCCTATACCAAGGATGAATTACGCGCATTTCTTGCACCCGTGCGCGGGCGACGCATTGTCTTTGTGCCCACGATGGGTGCCTTGCACGAGGGGCACGCCACATTGATGCGCCAGGCTCGCAGCCTGGCCGGTGAGCAAGGAATTGTGGTGTCCAGCATCTTCCTCAACCCCGTTCAGTTTGATAATGCCGGGGATTTGGCCGCCTATCCGCAAACCCCTGAAGCAGATTTGGAGGTTTGCCGCGCTTGCGGGGTGGATGTGGTCTTCATGCCCACGCCGGATGTCATGTATTGTGCAGACCGCTCCATCGTGATGGAGGAAAATCACCTCTCCACCGTGTTGTGTGGTGCCAGCCGCCCCGGTCATTTTGCCGGTGTGTGCCTGGTCGTGAGCAAGCTTTTCAACCTGGTGCAGCCCACAGATGCCATCTTCGGTAAGAAAGATTACCAGCAGCTGGCCATCTTGCGCCGTATGGTGCGCGATTTGGATATCCCCGTGCAGCTGCATGGCGCTGAAATCGTGCGAGAGGTAGATGGCCTCGCTCTTTCCAGCCGCAATGTGCGCCTGTTGCCGCAGCATCGTGCCGCAGCTCCGCAAATCTGCCGCAGCCTGCGCGCCGCGGCCGCAGCCTATGCAGCCGGTGCTGCGATAGAGTCTGTGCGTGAGTCTGTTGTCGCCGCCTTGTCCGCGATTGATGGTGTACGCATTGATTACGTGGAAATTGTCGATGCCGAAACGCTGCATACTCCGGTCTGCGATGACCGCATGGCTTTGTTGGCCGTTGCCGCATGGTTCGGCGAGGTGAGACTTATTGATAACATTGAACTTGTACGAGCATGATTACCGCTACCAATCTTCACCGCAGCTATCAGATTGGCCACAAGACCATTGAGGTGTTGCATGGCTTGGATTTGCACATCAACCGGGGTGAAAAAGTGTTCCTCTGCGGTCCCAGTGGCGCCGGCAAAACCACGCTCATGTACACATTGGCCGGTTTGGAACAACCCCAGCAGGGCAGCGTCGTCATCGATGGCACGGATATTTACTCCCTCTCCCTTAAAAAACGCGCTCTTTTCCGCAACAAGACCATGGGCTTCATCTTCCAGAACTACATGCTCATGCCTGAGCTTACGGCTCTGGAAAACGCCTCACTTGCCACAGCAGTGGCCGGCCGCGAGGCTACGGAGCACGTCATCTCCCTGCTGGAGCGTGTAGGCCTTGGCGACCGCCTGCATCACCTCCCCAACGAACTTTCCGGTGGTGAGCAGCAACGCGTGGCCATTGCCCGTGCCCTGGCTCACAACCCCGACATCATCTTCGCCGATGAACCTACCGGCAATCTGGATTCCCGCAACGGCGGCCAAATCCTTGATTTGCTCTTTGGCTTGGCTGAAGAGGGCGGGAAAACGCTCGTCACCGTCACGCACGATGCTTCCATCGCTGCTCGTGGCGACCGCACCCTCATCATCCGAGATGGTGTTGTGGCCAACTCTTGATAACCAACACATTTTTTATCAAAAACGCGCTGCAAGCAACATGGCTTGCAGCGCGTTTTTAATGCGTCTATCGACAGGTGTTCTTCCCCTTAGTCGCGGATGATATAATCATCCTTGCGGGGCTTGGCGGCCACAGTGCCACCCTCGGCCTCATAGCCCAGGATGCAGATGCCCATGCCTTCGTATTCCTCGCCCAGGCCCCACTTGGCGCGGTAGGGGGCACCCTCAGGGCTCTCAAACATCTCCTTGGCTCGGTTAATCCAGCAAGAAGCCAGCCCGCAAGCGTGTGCGGCGAGCATCAGCGTGCCCATCACCAGCGCAGCATCCTGGCGCCCTGTTGTCCACGTCTTATCGGCGAAGACAATCACGGCCGTCGGGGCACCATACATCGGGTCATGCTTTGCCCCCATGATACTGGCATTCAGCGCAGAAAGCTCGGCCAGCACCTGCGGATCCTGCACCACCACCATCTTGGGGGATTGCTTGCCATGCCCCGTCGGGGTGTACGTTGCTGCTTCCAGTACGGTGTTCAGCGTGGCTTCAGCCACCTGCTGTCCGGTATACTTACGGCAGCTGCGGCGCGTCTTGATATCAGAAATGGTTTCCTTCATAACGCCCTTCATTTTAGCTCACCCCACCCCCTCCTGTCAATTTTGTTCTTGTGAAGCATGAGATTGACAATTCAGCCGGGCTTTGTTACGCTGGGGGCATGATGACAGGGGTGACAGCAGATGAAATGGCGGCCATTCGCGCGCTGGTGCGAGCGGGGGAAGAGATTTTGTGGGCCGGGCGAGGGATTCGCTCGGAGGTGGCTGCTTGTAAAGCTCCGCAAAAGAAGGGGATGTTGCAGCGGATGTGTGCGTTGTTTACCTCTGCACCGGGGGCGGTGCAACCGGCTGCTGCCACGGCTGATGGCCCGGTGTATGTGCTGTTGCCGACGCGTGTGCTGGAGGTGCAGGGGGGAGCTGTGCAGCATGAATGGATGCTGATGCTGGGGATGGTGCAAAAGGTGGTCAGCCGCGAGGATGGTTCCGGCGATATTGTGTTTGATTATGAGCCCCAGGCAGATGGGGGAATGTTGCCACGCGGTTTGCTCGGTGTTGCGGATGTGACCGCTGTGCGGGATAAGTTGCACGCCGCTATTGATGCGGCTTATATGGCATCTCCGTGGACTTGATGCGTTCTCTCAGATGCCCAATAGGCAGGAGAGCAGGAACGAAAGCTTGCCGATGCCTTTGGCCGGAGTGAGAACCTCTGCCTGCGGGTGGGCTGCTGCTACTGTTTTGTCGGGGTTGACGAGGACGGCGGCATCGCAGATGCTGAGCATGGGAAGATCTGCGCGGCTGTCGGTGTAGCCGATATCGGCGTGGTTGATTCCGAGCTGTTGGCTCAGGCGAATGTTTTTGTTGGCTCCTTTGTTGTTGCCGGGG
>JAZRRO010000068.1:0-7939 GCA_045650805.1 Akkermansia sp. | reverse complement strand
CCTCTCCGTGACCGTGCCCGCCTCTGCCGGTTCCAAGGGCCTTTGCATCGTGGTACCCGGCGATAAGCCCTCTCAATCTCAGACATTCTTCATGAGTGAGAGCGACTTCCCCGCCCGCGGCATTCACCTCATCAACTTCTCCTCCACCCCCCTGCAGATGGTCACTTCTCAGAAGGGCGACTTCTCCGACAAAAAGACCAGCAACATTCAGGCGTTCAAGCGCAGTGAAGGTATCACCAAGAGCAACTCTTGGTCCTACCTGGGCGAAAATGGCGACATCGTGGCCTACATGCTCAACAGCACCCAGCCCGGCAGCAAGGAAGTGAAGCGCGTCAAAATGTCCAAGTTTGTTGTCTCCAATCGCCAGGCCCAGATTACGGTCGTTGTCAAGGACCCCAAGAGCGATGCCATTCGCATGCTCAGCATCCAGATGACGGACTAAACCTGCCCCACCGGCCGCTACACCACTCTCTCACCCATCTCTCACCATGTCGGCTAAAAAAGTAAGCGAAGGCTCTGTTGCCGAGCGCATTGCATACATCGGCGATCAATTTGCCATCAACGGCGAGTTCCTCTATGGCGAGGAACTCCGCAATGGCCATATCAACACCACTTACCGCGCCTGCTACCGCAACGATGATGGGCGCGAGGAACGCTACATTCTCCAGCGTATCAATGACTACGTCTTCAAAGACCCGGCGCTGGTCATGAAGAATGTGGAAAAAGTCACACGCCACATCACCTGGAAAATCCTGCGCTGCCGCCGCGATGCCGCCGGCCAGACGCTGACCCTCTACCCCGCACGTGGTGGCCGCAGCTACATCAATCTGCCGGAGGAAGGCGGCATGTGGCGCTGCTACAACAACATTGAGGGAACACACACATACGATGTAGTGGAAAACACCCGCCAGGCCTACCAGGCAGGCTTCGCATTCGGCTCCTTCCAAGAGCTCATCTCCGATATGAACCCGGAGGATATCCGCGAGTCTATCCCTGATTTCCACAACACGCCCAAGCGCTATGAAGCGCTGCTCGCCAGCGTGCAGGCAGACCCCCTGGGCCGCGTTAAAAACTGCACCGCCGAGCTGAAAACGCTCGAAGAATGGGCTCCCAACCTGAGCAAACTCGTTGATTTGCAGCAAAGTGGCAAGCTTCCCACGCGCATCACCCACAATGATACCAAAATCAACAACGTGATGCTGGATGAAGAGACGGATTGCGCCGTCTGCGTGATTGACCTCGATACCGTGATGCCCGGCCTGGTACTCTACGATTTCGGCGACATGGTGCGCACCGCTACCTGTATTGCCGAAGAAGACGAGGAAGACCTCTCCAAGGTGTACCTGCAAATGCCTTTCTTCGAATCACTTGCAGAAGGGTATCTGGATGCGGCTCACGAGTTCCTGACCAAAGAGGAAATCGACTTGCTGGCGTTCTCCGGCTGGCTCATCACCACAGAAATCGGCATCCGCTTCCTGACGGACTACATCGACGGCGACAAATACTTCCGCGTGGAAAAACCCGAGCACAATCTCATTCGCGCACGCAATCAGTTTGCTTTGGCCAAGAGCATCCTGAGCAACCTTCCTCGCATGGAGAAACACGTTCGCAAGCTCGTCAAATCTTTCCGCAACCGCAAGTAAATCAAGTTTCGGCATCCGCATGTTGTTTTCTCTGAGTTCATTCATGAAAACAGCAGCCATTCTGGCTGTCGCGCTCACTTGCGTCTGCCAGGCGCAAGTACGCCATGCCGGAATACCCAGTGATCAAGATTTGATTAAAGCCGCGCAGGAAGGGCACTATGACCAGATACCCGCCCTTTCCTGCCAACAGTTTGAAACGCTTTTCCCGGAAGCCATCAAATACCCCAAGCAGGCATACTACACGCTCCGAGTCAACGGCTCACAGGTCGCTTGCTTTTATGACCGGCATGAGCACATCGTGCTGGCGTTTGTGCTGACACAAGCCAAGCGCAACCTCAATAAGCTGGAGGACATCCTGCACCTGCACTACGACGAACGCTTTACCGACGAGGAAAAATCCTATCACAAGGCGCTTCTTTACCATAAGTATCACCTCTTCCGCGATTATAACGATATTCACAGCAGGCTTGCCCCAGTGGGGAAAACAGTTTCCGGCGAAGAATCGGAACCAGATTCGGAAGATAAGTTGACCTTTTCAACGGTGATAGGCATTGCAGGGCTCCTCGATTCCCAGGGGGTGCAGCGCAACATCGCCGGGCATCTCCAGAGCGCCACGTCGGGCGGCGCCTATCGCTTTCAAGGATGGAATCGCCAAGGCCTCGCCTTCGGCAAAGGGAAAAAGACACAGCTTTTCTTTTCCACACACGATGCGCAACAGCCCATCGTTCATCTCGAAGGCAACCAGCTGGAGCTGACCGCCATTTTCCCTCCCGGCAACTATTTTCCGGAGAGTGAAGCGGTTTCCTCAAAAACATACAAGTCAGCCTTGCGCCTGTCGAAGCTTAAACGCCTCACCCATGTCGACTCAAAGCTCCACACCGTCATTGGTGAAGATGGCAAGGGGGTTTTTGTCATCGGTGTCCCCAATCGCAAGCAAGGGCTGCACCAAATCCCCTCCTGCCCCCCGCAGCCATTCCCCAAATTGCGCTCTGAATGGCCCAGTGATGCTGCCATTGCCTCCATCAACAAGGAGATGACACGCAATATAGCCTCAGCCACCCCTGCAAATAGATCACAGCAGATTGCTGCAACAACGTCTGCCTCCTCCAACCATCAAAGCGAGGCTGCCAAGAACAAGTCAACATATTCACGTCCGGATATCCCGACTGACTCTGATGTTTTGGCAGCCAACAACTTGCAGCTCAAAGACACCAAGCTCTACAGCACACGCAAAGAGATTCCCATCCCCCAGCAGCTGAAAGTCAATATCCCCCTCACTCCCAAAAACGCACTGGAAACCTACCTCAATCACTTGCATAGCATGGGAAAATAGCAAGATGATTCCAGACTGACACTTGATTTACACAAAAAACCACCCGCATGAAGCTCTCTTCATGCGGGTGGCTTTTTATTGTTTGATAAAGCGATATCAGATGGCGTTGGCGTGAGCAACAATGTTGTCCACATTCATGCCCAGATCATGCAGCACCACATCGCCGGGGGCAGAGAAGCCATAATCATCAATGCCGATGATAGCACCCTGCGAGCCCACGTAGCGGTACCAGAGGTCGGACTTACCGGCCTCGATGGCTACACGGCGCTGGCAAGCGGCAGGCAGCACGCTTTCCTGATACTCGGCGCTCTGGCGGTTGAAGCGCCACATGGAGGGCATGGAAACCACGCGCACATCAGGGCCAAGTTGCTTGGCTGCTTCCAGAGCCAGATACACCTCAGAGCCGGAGGCAATGATGATGCGGCCGGGCTGCTCCGTCTGCTCCTTGAGGGCAATGTAAGCGCCCTTGAGCGTACCTTCTCGGCGAGCTTCCACGCTGAGGGTGGGCACAGAGGCCGTGAGGCTGGGCACATTCTGGCGGGTCAGGATAAGGGCGGTGGGGCCATTGTTGCGCTCCATGGCGCACAGCCAGGCACCGGCGGCTTCTTCTTCATCAGCCGGGCGCACCACATCCAGGTTGGGGATGATGCGCAGACCCGTCACCGTTTCCACCGGCTGGGGGGTGGGACCATCTTCACCCACAGCCACAGAGTCATGAGTGAGCACGTAGGTCACCGGCAGGTGAGAGAGGGCTGCCACGCGGATGGAAGCGCGCATGTAGTCCACAAACACGCAGAACGTACCGGCAGACACACGGAAGAGGCCATCGTATGCCATACCATTGCAGATGGCAGCCATAGCGTGCTCACGGATGCCGAACCAGAAGTTGCGGCCGGCGTAGTTCTTGGCAGAGAAGTCACCACCCTTGGCAAGGTAGTTCTTGTTGGAGGAGAAGAGGTCAGCGCTGGTGGAAATCAGAGCGGGGCATTCATTGGCCAGGGCGTTTTCAGCCTCGGCACCGGAAGCGCGGGTGGCCAGCTTGGCACCGGGGGCAAAGGCAGGAATCATCTTGGTGCCTTCCACCGGGTCAAGACCATTGGCAGCCAAAGCCATACCGCCATCCAACTCGGCAGCCTTGTCGGGATTGGCAGCGCGCCAGGCATCATACACAGCCTTCCATTCGGCGTAGGCAGCTTCGCGCTCAGCCTTCAGGCCGGCCATGTAGCTGCGCACCTCTTCGGATACGTAGTACTGCTGGTCGGTGGGCAGTCCCCAGTTGGCGTGAGCCTCGGCCCACAGCTTGGCGCCACCTTCACCGTGGCCCTTGGTGGTGCCTTCGAAGCCGGGCACGCCCTTGGCAATCACCGTGTTGGCGATGATGAGTTTGGGGCGGCCATTCTTCTCCAGACGAGCAGCACGCACGGCTGTTTCCACCTGTTCAAGGCTGTTGCCATCGATGGTGACGGCATCCCAGCCCTGAGCGCGGAAGCAAGCGGCCACATCATCAATCTGGGTCACTTCCAGCGGGGCATCAAGGGTGATACCATTGGCATCATAGATGAGAATGAGGTTATCCAGCTTAAGGGTACCGGCGATGGAAGCAGCCTCGCGGGAGATACCTTCCTCGATGCAGCCGTCACCGGCCAGGCAGTACACCGTCTGGTTGAAAATTTCGTGCTCAGGCGTGTTGTAGCGGGCAGCAGCGTGCTTGGCAGAAATAGCAAAGCCCACAGCATTGGCAATGCCCTGCCCCAGCGGACCGGTGGTGCATTCCACACCCGGGCAGCAGTTAAATTCGGGGTGGCCGGCGGTGCGGGCACCCTTGGAGCGGAACGCCTTCACATCGTCCATAGTCACATCAAAACCACTCAGATGCAACCATGCATACAGGAACATGGAACCATGGCCACCGGAGAGCACAAAGCGGTCGCGGTTGAGCCAGCGCGGTTCGGCAGGGTTGATATTGAGCAAGTTGCCGTAGAGAACGGCACCAATTTCTGCACAGCCAAGCGGCAAACCCATGTGCCCGGAAGCCTTGTCATAAATAGCATCGATGGCAAGACCTCTGGCCTCATTGGCAGCTTTCTGAAGAATCTCCGTGTTCATGCGGGTCTTAGCATACTACATGATAGCCACAATGTAAAGGCAAAAGGCCTGTAGAATGGCGAAATCAAGCGCAATATCGGGCAGAAACAGGCCAAAATGTTCATTTGCTTTCCTGCACAGGCGAATCCGGCGGGGTAATACCGAGCAACTGCTGCATTTTGGCGCGTATTTCGGCTGGTGCCGTATCCAATGGGGTCATGCCGTAGTTGTTGCGCAGGTGGGGGTCGGCCCCTTCGCGCAGGAGCACACTCACCACATGCCAGCGGCTGGGCTGCAGCGATGTCATGGCAAAATGCAGCGCCGTGTTGCCCACGCTGTTTTTGGCATGCACATCTGCTCCGTTTTTGATAAGCAGCTCGATGATACCGCCGTGCTCATTGTGCGTAGCCACGTGCAACAAGGTGTTGCCATGCGGGCCTACGCCTGCTTTAGCATCCATCCCCGCCGCGAGCAACCAGCGCACTGCTTTTTCTGTGCCGCTCTGGCAGGCCAGCACCATCGCCAGGGGACCATCTTTTGCCACATCGGCACCATATTCCCGCAGCAATTCCATGCGGTCATAATGATATTCCCCACCAATCCGGCATCGGGCCGCATAGGCCAGCGCGCTGTATCCGGACTTGTCGCGGGCGTGCACATTGGCCCCCTTTTCCAGCAACAAGCGCAAGCAAGCTTCATCGGCAGCTTGTGCGGCCAACATCAGCGGCGTGCGCCCTTGATCATCGGGAGCCTCCAGCCCCTGGGGGCATTGCGCCAGCAGCACGCGCAGCAAAGGCTCATTCTTTGCCCACACAGCGGAGTGGAACGCATTGTTCCCGTGCTTCATCTCCAGCGGATTTGCCCCGGCTTCCAGCAGCAAACGCACTACCTCGCAGCGCTGTTGGCGGAATCCTTGTTTCGTATCGCGCCGCATCGCCAGTCGCAACGCTGTTGTGCCGCTTTTTGTTTCGTATTGCACATCTGCCCCGCGCTCCAACAGCATCTTGACCGCATCCACATGCGCATGCTTGGCCGCCGCCATCAGCAAGCTGCTGCCATCTGCCAAGCGGGTTTCCACCCCCAGTCCGGCACGAAGAAGCAGCGGCAGGCTGCAAGGTTTGCCCTCCGCCAGGTTGTCCAATATCGATTGATAGGCCGCGCTCCCTTCCTCCGGCAGGCCGGCACCATGCTGCAGCAAGTATTCGGCCAACACCAGAGAGTTCTGCAAGGCCAGCACAAAGGGAGTCATCCCCGCGGCATCGCGCGCATTCACCTCGGCCCCCGCGGCCAGCAACAAATCAGCTCCCTCAATCAGGCGTTTTCCTTGCTGCTGCATCACGCGCTGAGCCTGCTCCGGCGTGTGGCCCGAACAAATGGCGCAGTAAGGGAATCTGACACGGGCAAGGCAATGCAAAGCAGTCTCCTGATTCGCATGCGCAGTAGCCCGGGCATCCGCACCGGCCTCCAGCAAGATGCGCATAGCCTGCACACGCCCCCGGCCTGCCGCCGCCATCAGCGCCGTGTGGCCGCTGCTCGTGGCGGTGTTGGGGTCAGCCCCATCGGCCAGCAACTGCTGCAGTTCCTCCTCCGCACGGTGAAAACCCATATAGGCCTGCTTAATCACCGGTATGCAGCACCAATCCTCCTCGGTAGCGCACACCGTTTCTGCTGCCAACAACAGACCAAGTCCCAGTATCAACACCTTTTTCATGCTCTGTACTATATACCACAATCTGTGCCAATGCAAGCCGCTTCTATGCTTGACAATCAACAAACTTGTGTTAGAATCCCGCGCATGAAAAAGCAGCTCTTCCTTGCAGTTGGCATCAGTGTTTGCATGAGTGTTCCCTCCTGTATTTCTTCCTCCGTGGTCGCAGCTACGGCAGGCGCCGGGGCTCTGAGTAATGCCGCTTCATCACTGACGGATAACGTGACCAGCCTCATCACCGGTACCAAAGCACCGGCTTCTCTCGCCGGTGACATTGTCACCCTCACCGGCACCACCACGGATGCAGCAGGTGTCTCCCAATCCACCACAGATGCCATTGCTTTTGCCAAGACCGGTATCACCACCCGCAATCTCGGCGGCAATAATCAAATCATCACCTACGCCAGCAAGGATAAGAACACTGGCGTCATCACCCTTTCCATCCCTGATGGCGCCGTGGAAACCTATACGCTGACCTTCGCTGACTCCGACTCCGGCACCTACACCTACGCCGGCAACAACACCACCGGCAAGGGTACGTTCAGCATCAAATAACCTCCCCTTCTCGGCATGCCCACCCTGCGCGAAACCATCATCGGATACCTCCGCTCTCTGCAAGAGCGCGGTATCGCGCGCGTGGGCATTGATGAGGATTGCCGCCCCATCCTGCGCGAGTGGATGATAGCGGCGCGCAGCGGCAAAACCGCCGCTCCGGCCACCGCAGTCCCCGCGCCGCAAGCCACTTCGGAGGCTCCACAGCCTGCCCAGGCGGCCCCCCAGGCACAAGCCATCCCCGCAGAGAGCGGGCAAGATGCCTCCGAGCTGCGGCGCATGCTCAACACCCCCCTCCGGGAGGAACCCCGGGCTGAGGGCACGATGCAAGATGACATCCCATTCTTCCGCCCCGGTGGCAACAATGCCGAGGAATGCTGGCAAAACATGCGCCGCATGCTCCCCAACTGGCCCCCGCTGCGCGAACTGGGCACCCTGCGCCCCACCGCCGTCTTTGGCATGGGCCATCAGCAGGCAGATATCATGTTTGTGGGCGATGCGCCCAACTACCAGGATGAACTGAGCGGTCAGCCCTTCAGCGGAGATGCCGGCGGCAAGCTGGATGGCATGCTCAAGGCCATGGGCCTCACCCGCGAGCAAGTCTACATCACCCACCTC
>JAZRRO010000067.1:0-20572 GCA_045650805.1 Akkermansia sp. | reverse complement strand
GGGAATGCAAGAAGAAAATGAGGGGGCGTGCGTCATGCTCCGGGGGGAGGTTGACAAGGCTGGGGAGGATGGGGTATAACATGTGTAGAATCAGGTATGACGATGATGATGAAAGCTGGGAAGAAGATGATGATGCGCGCCACGCTGCTGGTGGTGGCTGTGTTGGGATGGTGCGGTGTGGCAGCCGGGGCGGATTGCGCGGCGTATCTGCGTTTTTACGGGGCGCTGGATGGGCGCGTGGAATTGCGCACCGGTGAGGATATGCGCCATTATGATGATTACGGCCGCTATCTGGGCAAGACGGAGGTGGAATCCGGTGGCGAGCGCCGCTTTTATGATGACTATGGGCGCTATCTGGGAAAATCGGAAACAGATGGCCGCCGAACGCGTTTTTACGATGATTACGGGCGTTATCTGGGGCAGATGGAGTCTGAACCCCGAGGGCGCACCCGGTATGCGGATGATTATGGGCGGAGTCTGGGCTACTCCGAGCATGAAGGCCGCGGCGAAATCCGCTATTATGATGCGATGGGGCGATTGCGTGGCAAGTCCGTACGCGAGGGTGGTAAGGTGCGCTTCTACGATGATTACGGGCGCTACATCGGCTATTCGGAAGCGCGCTGAATCGGGCCCCGCCGTGAGCGGGGCTTCAGCTCAGGCCGAAGAGTGCGTTGTATGAGGCGGGCTCGCATGCGATGGTCTCGAGGGGCCTATCGGCGCGGGTGTGGAGGTAGGCTCGCGCGAAGGTGGGCACATGCCCAGACTCCATATATTTGTGCCGGGGCAGGGCAAGGTAGGAGTCTGGCTCGTGCTGGTGCGGCGGCGTTGCCGGGGCCATGGCGGTGTGGGGCAGATGCGTGTGATGCCGGCCGCAACTTTCTATGGGCAGCACCCAGGGGGTGAGTTCATCTGCCTGCAGCCGGTGGAGCAGCTCTTGGTACGCGGGGGATTGCGGGTATGTGCCTTTTTTCTGGTTGCAGCCGAATTGCATGCAGAGCGCCCCATGTGGCAGGGCGCTGTGGCTCCCGGGGCTCACGCAGTAGTAAAAGCGGGGATATACGTTTTGCATGTAGGCAAACCAGTGCAGCACGTAGTGCAGCTTGAGGTTACGTTGCCTCCCAGCGGGGGTGCCGTGCGCATTGAGCGGCAGAATCAGGGTGATGGTGTGCTCGCTGTTGTCGGCTGGGGTGTTCATGGTGCGGTGGGGCGGTATTTGTGGATGTTGGCGAAAAGGTGGCCTTCCAGCAGTTGTTCGCAGGCAGTTTCTTCGTATTCAAAAGCCAAATCCAGCGCGGTTTGGCCGGCGTTGTTGCGCAGGGTGGCATCCGCTCCTGCGGCGAGCAGCATGTGCAGGGCTTCGGCTTGCCCCAGCGCGGCAGCGCGCATCAGCGGGGTGTCGCCATCGGCATCCTTCGCATTCACGTTTGCTCCGGATTCCAGCAGACAACGCAGGATGTAGGTGTCTTCCAGCTCGAGGGCAAAGTCCAACGGTGTGGGGGCTGCGGGCTCGTCGATTCCGCCATCGGGGTGGGCGCCGGCTTGCAACAGTTCTGCGATGAGGAACTCCAGGTTGTTGTGTTCTGTATCGTGCAAGCTCAGCGCGGCAACGAGGACGGGTACTCCATCCGCATCGCGTGCGTTGGGATCGGCACCGGCGCTCAGGGCATCCATGGCCGTGAGCAGGTCGCTGTGATAGGTGGCATAGATAAGGCGTGCGTTCTGGCGCATCTGCTGAGCGCGTTCAACGGCATCCTTGCCGAACATTTCTGTATTGTGCTTCATAGGTAAGAGAGAATTTTATTATTGTTGATTTTTTTTGAACATATTTCAACAACCCAACCGGGGCTGGGGCTCCGGTTGGCGATGGACAGGGGGGAGTGGCAGGGGTGTATTCATGGTAGTACGAGTGGTTGTGAGTGTTTTCGAGGGGCGCTGCTGTGCAGGTAGCGGAAGCCGCCGGGCACAGTGCGGGTGTTTGTTTGGGGTGGAACAGACTGCAATGCAAGCGTATGCGCTGCTTGCAGTCTTGCTCCTGCGCGGTGTGCCACCCCATTCAGGGCAGAGCTCACGCAGGTGCGTTATATCGTTGTTCTGTTTTAATATTCGTGCCGGTTTTGCACGAACTCACTCGGTCAATGTTGCAATAATAATGCCACTCCGGGCACAATAGTAGTCATGTTCATAAGGATGCTAAACAGTAATGGGTTAATTTTGATAGACAGATGTACCGGCTTATGCCGTGTACACCCCCTCTATACCACGCCGCCCCGGCAGCGTCAAGCGCTTTTGTGAAAAAAATGGCAGCCGCACAAAAAAATGAAGGTTGAGCCTATCACATGGCGCATGAAAGAGCTACGAGTGTGAATAAAACGAGCTTGCAAAGCTGATAGCGCTTGTTATAATGGCGAGAGGTAGAAGGAAGCAATGCGCGCGATGAAATTTGAACTTAAGAAAGTGTATGATTTCACCATCCGGCGGGTGGCGATGTACAATGGTGAGGCTTATTTTATATTGGCCTACCAGGGGCAGGAGACGATGCCCGGGTACGAGGATGATGGTTGGGTGTTTCGCACCAAGATGCTGCCGTATCAGGAGGACTGGGAACCTGATGAACTGAAGGACAGAGTGATTCCCTGTTATGTACAGGGATTCAATGTGGACCTGGATGCTCGCCCCACCACGTTTCCCATTTTGGTGCAGGATGTGGGCTCTATCCTGAGCCAGAAGTATAAGGAGGGGGTGAGCTATGATTTTGTGGTGTGTGCCGAGCCCGGGGATGAAGACCGGCGCGGTGGTATACTGAACAGCTATCAGGTGTCAGATGAGTTTGGCTTCCGGCACTTTGTGTCGGGGGAGAAAGGCGCCTACCAGCGTGGCGAGCGCCTCAAGCAGAGTGTTCGCTCGATAGAGGGCAACCACCTGAGCTTTGCGCAGCCGCAGGAGGCCCGCCTGGCGGAGCATTTTGCCGTGGGTGAGACCTGTGAGTTTACGATTCATGAGGAAGCAAAGACGGCAGATGGACATCATTATTATTTCATCGTCAGGGACCAGAAGTTAGGGGCGCTTCATCGTTTTTATCCTCAGGTAGAGCGAGAAGAAAGCGCCGGCGATACTATCATTCTGCGCGTGAAGGGCTTCTCCGACAAAGGGTGGATGGTGTTGGAGGACCCGCTGGCGGCCATGGATGCAGCGGTATTCAATCGCATCGCCCAGATAGAAGATGAAGAGTGCTTGGGCACAGAGGGGCCGAAACTGGAGTACAAATGCTCCTTTGTGTACACGCGCAATGGGGCGCTGGATATCGACCGCCAGTTGGGCTATGAGCTGATGCGCCACGTGGCAGGGTTCATGAACTCAGAGGGCGGCTTGCTCTGCATCGGGTATTATGATGACGGCACCATCCGCGGTATTAACGAGGATTTAAAGTACATCAATACCAGCAATGAGGATGATTATACCTACGAACTGACGGAGGATAAAATCAAGCTCAAGTTCATCAACACCATCGTGAAACACCTGGGGAGGCTGGCCGGTTCCAGAGTGGATATCGAGCTGCAGCAGAACAGCCAGGGGCGTCTGGTGTGCTTCCTGCGCGTGGCCCCCGCTGCCCGGCCGGTGTGGTTGAACGGCAAGGATCTGTTCATCCGTTGCTACAACTCGGTGCGCTTGCTGCGCGGACCGGAGATTACGGACTACATCTGCGAGCGCTGTGGCGTGCGGGTGCCGATCGAGGACAGGAACCCGGCCCCGGCGATTGCTCTGCCGCAGGTGGAGGCAACCACGCCTGTGGCTGCGGGGCACAGGCTAATGGTGGATTTATCCCCGGCAGAGGAAGATGAGCAAATCTGGCGCTACATTTCACTCTATGCAGATGGCAGCGTCTCCCAGCAGAAACAACCTGCGGAGGATGCGGATGTGCTCTTCAATGTGCCTGTGAGCAAGAACCATTGCAAGAAGAGCGACCGCCTGCTGCTTTGCTATGACAACGGATGCGTGAATGTGCTCAACCCCAAGGATGTGCTGGATAAAAAACTGACCAAGGCCGGTAAGCGCTACTCCAACGGCTTCAATACCGAAGAGGGCGCGCGCCTGCTGCATGCCTGCGTCTGCCATGAGGAAGACTACCTCGTCCTGCGCAGCCGCAAGGCCAACGGCAAGGAAATGCTGAAAGCTGTGTGCGTGGCTCCCTACAAGGTCCACAACCCGCAATCCATGCACACCAAGGGCAACATCTTTGTGAAGAGCGAACTGGCACAGCCCGTGGCCATGCGCGTGGTGCCGGCGGCCCACACCTCGTTCATCTACAATATCATCTCCAAAACATCCGATAAATACGGCCCCGGCCACTCGGTAGAAGCGCCCTTCTGTGCCGATGCGCTGGCCTATCTCGAGAAACGCCGCCAGATGGAGCAGCAAGGTTGACCCCGCGCCCCGCAAGGGACACAAACAATCCCCCGCAAGCTTCCTTGCTTGCGGGGGATTGTGGTTTGCGGTATCAGCTCTGGCCCAACCAATCAGAATCGGTGTAGGGTAGCACCTTGGCGGGGTGCCCCTTGGGACAGGAAATAAGGGAAACCGCAATGGCAGATGCCGGAAGCTCAAAGGCTTGTGAGATGAGTTCCCGGTAGGCTGTCATTTGCCCAACATACTCTCGCTTCAAATCACGGTAGGCGGCAGCATCGTTGCTATCAAGCCTGTTTGTCTTGAAATCAATGATGTGAGCCGCCTGAATCCGACCTGTATTATCATGCATGAGAACAAGACGGTCGATGGTGCCGGAGACCCATTCGTTTTTGGCGTTGATAGCCTCAATGCATTGTTCATTGTATACTTGCTGCATGGCTTGTTGGGTAAACAATGCTGCAATATCCGGCTGTTGCAGGGCTGCTGCCACGATGCGTTGGGCATCGTTGCCCGGCATTTGAACCCAGAGGGGCAGACGCTCATGCAACCAGCAGATTTCCTCCCAGCAGGCGTGTACTTCGGTGCCGAATGCAGCTCCATCGTAGTTGATGTCGACTGCAGTCGCTTCCTGTGCCTGTGCCGGAGAGGCGTGTGTCTGGGAGGGGGAAACCCTTGTCCTGCGGAACGTGGGCGGCATCAACTGCGGTGGCGGCAAGGGCGTGGCCGCGGGCTGCGGCTCACCGGCTTTTCGCCAATCGGGCGAGCCCATGTCATACAGGTGCGTGAGCTGGATGGGCCTATCGTTTTTGATACCCAGCGCTTTGCAAAGCATGCTGCCGTAGTTGGTGGGTGTATCATCATCCGATTTAATGGTGTTGCCATTCAGGATGATATAGTTGGCGTGGGCGGCGCGGGTGAGAGCCACGTAGAGGAGGTTTCTTGCCTCTTTCAACTGCTTCTCCTGCCACCCCTGCACAAATTCCGCGAGTTCCGGCCATGCGGCGCGTTGGTCATCATTTCCCGGGGGCAGGAGGATGCCGCGGAGCTTGCCTTGGGCATCTCGCGATTCCAGATAATGCATGCGCGATGTGTCGCACAGCGATTTACCACCCAGCATGGGGAGAATGACGGCATCATACTCCAAGCCCTTGCTTTTGTGCATGGTCATGATATGGATGCTGGTTTTGGGTGGGTCTTCGTTGCGGCTCTTGTTGGAAATGTAGAGAATCCATTCCTCCAGCGAACCGCCTGTGACATCGAAGGCCATGGCGGCGGTAATCCACTCGCGCAGCGTGGTATCCATCTCCGTGCTGTCGAGCGCGATATGGATGCGGCTCAGAATTGTGGCATACCCCTCTCGATCCAGCACGTTGCGCCAGTAGGCCCAGGGGGTAGATTGCCCGTGATAATGCGCCAGCGCCATCCACAGGGGGGATTCCTTCAGCACCCCGTAGCAGTATGTATCCGAGGGGTGGAGCAACCAGCGGAAGAAACAAAGCATCATTTCACCAACAGGGCTGAGCGATGCTACCTTCTTATCGCTGAGCAGCGCCACGGGTAATTCCGGGTGGTGGCGCTTGAGCCATTGTTGAATGAGCTGTCCATCGGCATTCTTGCGCACCAGGATGGCGGCGGTCACCCCTCCATCGGCGAATCGCAGCTCTTCTGTCAGAATGCGGCCAATTTCCCGGCATGCTTCCTGGTTTTGCTCTGCTTGCAATGCTTCGGGGAGTGCCGAAACACGCACGTAGCCCCGCATGCTTGTTTTGGCAGATGCATGCAGAGGAAAACGCCTGGCCTGGATTTCGTTTTGGAAGACCCTGTTCACGAAATCCATGATGACAGGCGCCGAACGGTAGCTGAGCGACATGCTGCTTTGTTGCAGGTGTGCGGCCCAGAATTCTTGTTCCTTGAGGCTGCGGAAGAGTTCGGGGGAGGCGCCGCGCCATCCGTAGATGCTTTGCTTTTCGTCGCCTACCACAAAGAGTGTATGGTTGCTTTGACCTTCTTCGCGGTCGGCCTTGGAGATGGCTTCTGTGAGCAGGGGGCGCAGCGCTTCCCATTGCTGGGGACTCGTATCCTGAAACTCATCCAGCATCCAATGGCGGAGCTGGAAATCCAGACGCTTTTGCACGTCCATGTCCCCTTTGTTCAGCAGTGAGGGCATGGCTCGCGTGATGTCATCGAATACCAGTTTGCCTGTGGCGGTCACTTCGTGGTTGTAGATGCTGCAATATGTCTGCATCAGTTGGGCCATGCCGTGGCTTTTTTGCAGGCTGCGGCGCAAAATATCCATGCGGCGCTGCAAGTAAATGGGCTCTGCCAGTTGGATGAGCTTCATCTGCGCGGCATTGGCAAAATCCGGCTGTTCAAATGCTTTCTGCACTTTGCTCATGCCGGTGAACGTCCACGTCTTCATCTTTTTGATGAATGTTTTGAACGCTGTACATCCCTTTTCCTGGCTGAGCTTGTTGATTTCCTCCTCATGTTCGAGGATGAGCTCATCTGTGCTTTTTTCAAAGGTATCGCAGGTGTCCGGGAGGTTGAAAGCTGTGGCGCATCCCCACAGGTTTTCTGCGGGATTGTTTTGATAAAGGGCAAGGAAGGTATTGACCTTTTGCTGGAGCGTTTCCATCATGTTGCCCATTTTTTCATCTGACACATCCTGGAAGATGGTCATGAACGCATCCGCATAGTCGGCATTGCTGTTGATGTGGGAGAGCAGCGTCAGGAGCGCTTGGAATTGAGCTTTTTCCAGTTCTTCTGTGGAGAGCAGGGAGATGTTGCCCAGCCCCAGTTCAACGCTGTGGGCTGATACAACTTTGTTGAAGAAGCTATCCAGCGTAGAGAGATTCAACGAAGAGATGCTGCGCAACACCTCTACCAGTTTTTCCTGGAAGAAAGCCGGGGTCGTTTCCTCTTTTTCCAGTTGCTTTTCCGGGCAGAGCGGGGCGCAACCGGCGGATTTTGTGGCATCCTGGGCGCTTTTGCCGGATAAGGTGGCGTTGATACGCAGGCGCATAGCCGCAGCCTCTTCGGGGGAGGCTGCGGCCTGAGCCAGCTCGCGGATGATACGGGTCATGAACTCACCGGCTGCTTTGCGGGTGAAGGTGAGCGCAATCATCTGCGTGGCGGGCACGCCAATAGCCAGCAGGGCGATGAAGCGGTTGGCCAGCTGATACGTTTTACCGGTGCCTGCAGAGGCATCGATGAGATTGCCGTGAAGGGTGAGGGTGGATAAATCGGTTTTCATGGCAAAGCTTCAGTGTTCAGTTGTTTCCAAATCCGGCAGCCCCATCATGCGGCGTGGGTCGCCCTCCGGTGAGAGCGCTCCGAACTCCGAGTAAGCACTCAGGCCCAGGCTTTCGGCTGAGACCAGGCAGAGCCCGGCGCGGATGAGGCGCACCGCAGCTTTCACCCATTGCATGGCGCTGTCCAATTCCTCTTGGGGCAGGGACCAGGGCTCATACTTGCATTCTTTTTTGTTGCGGGGGAGCAGGTAGTAACCCACTTCAATGTCTTCCAGCGGCACTTGGTGGGTATCCATCAGCCAATAAGCGTAGAGCGGGAGCTGCAGCTCTTTCCAGCGGTAGGCCTGGAGCTGCGGCTCCTCGTTTTTCTTGCCCTTTTCCTCTTTTTGCAGGAGGGGGAATTGCGGCATCAGTTGTTCGAAGACGCGGACCTGCTCGGGTTTCAGTTTTTCCTGGTGTTTGGCCTGGGGCTTTTTATCGCTGGTTTTGTAATCGATAATGCGCCAGAGGTAGCCGCTGCCATCCTCTTTTTTCTTGCGGTCCACGCGGTCAACCGTCATGTGGAAGATGATATCGCCATCCATGCTCCAGCCGGATTCCTCCACATGATGCTCCAGATAAACATGTTCCCACCCGGCCTCTATGTCTTTTGCGTGCTGTTCTGCAAAGGCTTTCAGGCTGCTTTCCATCATTTTTTTCTGGGCCTGCAAGGGCATGGAGGTGTGGCTGCCATATTTTGCCGCAAACGCTGATTCCAGGTGAGCCAGCGCGCGGGTGGAAATATCGTCCGCATCGGCCGAGGTGTCGCGCACGGTCAGTTCCAGCACCTTGTGGAGCATGGTGCCATATTCTGCCGCATTCAATGCCGTTTTCCCTTCTTCGTATGCCTTTTGCGGGTTCAAATTCAGCAGTTTGTCCAGCCAGAAACGGAGGGGACAGGTAAGGAAAGAAGCCAGCGATGAGGGCGAGAAGTGTTCGGACGGGTCGCTCCAGGGGCTTTGGAGCCCCGGTTTGAGCATGGAGACATGTTCCATGGCGGCCACCTGTGAAACGGGCGTGCGCATTTTCCACACACCCGGTTGCGCGGTGGAGGTTTCCGGCGGTTTGGGGGTGAAGAGCGTATGAATGCGGTCCAGCAGCTGTGCTGTTTCTGTGTGGGGATAGCGCAGCAGCAGTTGAGAGGGGACGATGGGGGTGCCGTCGTCTGCTGCCTGTGCAATCAGAATGCGTGTGTTCTCAGGATGCGCATGCAGAAGAGCTGTCAGCATGAAGCTGTCGCGCGCGAGACGCTGGCTCATGCTGGGGAGTTCCGGATAGTGCTTGCAGAGAGATTCCGGGAGGAAGGCATCCACCGATGGGCGCTCCGGCACACATTGCTCATGCAGCCCGCACAAGAGAAGCAACCCGCCGTGGCAATAGGGCAATTCCATCCAGCCGGAAGCATCCAGCGAGGTTTGGTCGCGCGGGGTGGATACCATGCTCAAAGCATTGGCTGCTTGTTGGTTGGTGAGCGTTTGCAGGAGGGTGAGCGCCTCTGCCGGGGTCTGGAAGATGCGCACTTGCTGCATCACATCGGCCAATTCGTGCAGCGTATCGGCAAATGCACCAATCATGATGGCATCCAGACTATCGCTGTATGCACGCTGCAAATCCACGCCGAGTTGATTGAGTGCCTGCGGAAGCTGTGGCAGCTGGCTTATCTGACGGAGCAATTGCTCGATGTGGCGCAGATATTGCACAAAGGCCGGGTCGGTCTCTTGGCGGGCGTAGGCATGCTTGATGAGTTCATCTGTGCCGGAAACCATCTTTTCCTGCAATTCCTTATCCAGCCACTTGTTAAACGCCAGCTGTTCGTTCGGCATGAGACCCAGGGCTCGCTGCAATGCCGCATTGCGGAGCAAGGCCTCTGTGGCGTGAAGACGGGGTGCCTGAGAGTGAGCGCGCAAGAGCTGGGCGGGGAGTTGTCCCGCATCCGTGGTGAGGAATGAGCGTCCTTCCGGCATGTTCAGCTGCCAGCCGGCGTGGGCAAAACCTTGGCGCAATGAGGGGGCAAAGGATGCATCACAACAGCCCAGCACAACGTCCTCCGGCGTGTGTTGTTCGCAGGCGCGGAGGGCGGCCGTTGTCAGGTCATTGCCATCTGCCACAACCTGTATCGCGCTATCCGGTATTCTGATGGGCTCTTCCTGCCAGGCGGGCAGGGGGGTGCCGTAGCGCGCGTGGAAGAGTGTGCGCAAGTATTTACCATGCTGCTCGACCGGGGCGTGAACGTAGATGTGAATGGGGCAATGCCGTTGAGCTGCTGCATCCAACAAACGCAGGAAGCGTTCCGTCATTTGGGGAAGGCATGCGACAATCATCAGATTCCCGGCCAGTTTGTCGAGTGTGTGCAGCGTGGCCTGGGCTCTTAACTGGCTATCAAGGGGGCAGCCCCAAGCGCTGAGTACGGCTTCCACCTTGCGAAAAATATCAGCAATTTCCATCCAGCGGGCAGATTCTCGTTCGTTGTGGTTGGTGGTAAAATCCTCCGCGATGCGTTCCGGGCTCAGGCATGCTTCATCCAGCTTGCTGCGCAGCTGCATCAGTTGGTGCCCCATGCCGTGGCTCCAGCTCAGTTGGGAGATGGGCGGCGCAGGAAACAGGGTGGGCCATTCTTCCTGCGGTGTGTGGGTGTTGAGTACCTGAATCCAAGCTGCATACTCCTGAATCTCAGAGTACCCCTTTTCATAAGAGACCAGGCGAGATGCTTGCTTGATGTTGGGAATCAGAATGGGTTTGCCTGCTTTTTCGGCCATGTATTCGCGCAGGCGACGGCCACTTTCGGCGGTGGGTACCACAACGGTGGCGCGGCGGTATTGATCTGCCGTGGCAGGGTTGGTGAGGTGGCTCAGCAGACGCTCGGCCACAAGCTCAATGGCGGGTTTATCCCAGCCAAGAAAGTGTAATTGGGGGGTACTCATGAGGTTTATGTTATTCTACCATAAAATGGGGGCCTCCTTCAAGATATGACAGGGAAAAGCTCGTTTTTTGTGCGCTGGCGGGGCGGAGGTGTGCTAGAGTGGGTGCGAGATATGAATACAACACCGGGTACATGGAAGATTCGCCGCGCTACCGAGGCTGATATGGCGCCATTGCAGGCCTTTTACTGGCAGCTGACGGATGATTTGGAGAAGCAACCCTATCACCCGTTGTGGGAAAAGGGCGTGTATCCCGATGCTGCTTATTTGCAGGCGAGTATAGCTGCGGGTGAGTTGTGGGTGGCCGATATGCAGGGGCAGATTGCTGCCGCCATGGTGGTGAATGACCGCTGCAATGAGGGCTACATGCAGGTGGAGTGGCAGGTGCAGGCAGCCATGGGAGAGTTCACGGTGATTCACACGCTTGGCGTGGCCACGTCTTGCCAGCGCCGCGGCATCGGTGCGGCTATGGTGCGGCATGCCATGGTGCTGGGGGCAGAGGCGGGACACAAGGCGGTGCGCTTGGATTTGATTGACCACAATTTACCCGCCGAGCCCGCCTATACCAAGTTGGGGTTCCGCAAATGCGGCAGTATCCGCCTGTTCTACCCATCGGTGGGCTGGCAGTTGTTCCACATGTACGAGTATGGGCTCTGAAAGCCTTGTACGCTGAAACGCCCCGCGGTTGTTCACCTCGGGGCGTTTTTGTCAGCTGGCCTGTGGGGGCATCAGCAGTTGTACATCTTCACGTAGTATTCGTCGGCCATGCGGTCGGAATCGAAGGCGGGGCAGATGTCGCTCATGGCGCGGAAGACAAAGTCTGTCCAGGCGTCTTTTTCGCCGTAGTACAGGGGCAGCACCTTGGATTCCAGCACGTTGTAGAAGTTGTCGCGGTCGGAGCGGTCGCGGGCTTCGGGGGCAAGACCAAGCTTAGCTTCGGGGATGATGAAGCAGTTTTCGCCATCCTTGGCAAACTCACGTACCCAACCATCGTTGGTGGAGACGGAGATGGAGCCATTCATGGTGGCGGACATGCCGGAGGTGCCGGAAGCTTCGCGGGTGACCACGGGGTTGTTCAGCCAGATATCGGAGCCGTTCTTGAGGGCGCGGCTGAGGCCCAGTTCATAGCCGGTGAGCACAGCGCAGCGGGGGTATTTCTCGCTGAGTTTGTTGAGCTTGTTGAAGATGTCTACTGCCGTGAAGTCGGTGGGGTAGGGCTTGCCTGCCCAAATCATCTGCACGGGGCGGTTGGTGCGCTGCAACATGCGCTCGAACATCACCGGGTTCTCCGTGATGAGGGCGGGGCGCTTGTAGGCGGCAAAGCGGCGTGCCCACACGATGGTGAGACAATCCGGATCGAAGAGGTGGCCGGTCTGCTCACCCACGATGCGGAAGAGTTCCTTCTTGAGGGCGCGCTTGCGGTTGCGGAAGGCGGCCTTATCGCCCGTGGCAAAGGCTTCTGCCAGCTCGGGGTCCTGCCAGTATTCGCGGTTCTGGGCGTTGGTGACGTGGGTGATGGGGCAGATATCGCTGTAGTGCTGCCACATCTGGCGGGAGACTTCGCCGTGCAGCTCGGATACGCCGTTGGCCATGTGGGAGAGGCGCAGGGCAGCGAGCGTGTAGTTGAAGGTCTGCTCGTTGGGATCGAGCTTGAGCATGCTGCGTACCTGGTCCAGGGAGAGGCCGTCGAAGAAGGAGAAGTTGGCCATGAGGTTGATATCCATCTTCTCGTTGCCGGCTTCTTCCGGGGTGTGGGTGGTGAAGACGAAGCGCTTGCGCACTTCATCCACATTGCCGCCATTGCGGGCCAGCATGTTGAAGGCTGCGCCGATGGCGTGTGCCTCGTTCATGTGGTAGATTTCGGGCTCCACGCCGAGTTCCTCGAAGAGGCGGGCACCACCCTGACCCAGCACGATGTACTGGGAGATACGGGTCATGGGGTTGGAGTCGTACAGACGCTGGGTGATGGAGCGGCTGATGTCATCGTTCTCCGGCAAATCGGTGGTGAGGAAGAACATGGGAGCCGTGCCGAAGGTCTCGGGGCGCAGGTAGAGCGCCTTCACCCACACGGGAGCGCCGCAGATGCGGATGAGGAATTTGATGTTGTGGTCTTCCAGGAAGGCGTAATCCTTGCGGCGATACTGCACAGCCATGGAGCCGTCCTCGGCGCGAATCTGGTTGTAGTAGCCGTAGGACCACAGGATGCCCACGCCCACCAGGTTCTGGCGCAATGCACCGGCAGAGCGCATGTGCGAGCCGGCCAGGTAGCCCAGACCACCGGAGTAAATCTTGAATACGTTGTCAATGGCGTATTCCATGCAGAAGTAGGCCACGGACTTGCCGTATTTCGGGTCAATTTCGTAGGGGTGCGCATACTGCGCGGGAAGGAAGGAGGTACTCATCTCTTGTATGTATCGTAGTGTTGATGCAGCCCGGTGGCAACGCAGCGAAACGGGATGTTACAGCCGGGGCAGACCTCACTATATACCGCACCATCCCAGGCAAGGAAAGGAAAAAAAGTGTCGGTTGCGTGGGAAGTTTTGTCATGATGTATCAGGCTTGTTCGCCGAAGGGAATGGCGGAGCCTGTTGTGTCGATTTTTGCGACGAGGCGGAACAAGTCCAGCCCGGCGCCCTCGCCGTACTCAACGTAGTGCAGAAATTCATCCAGCGCATCGGTGAGGAGGTCTGTGCGGGTGTCTCCGGCGGAGATGGCGTTGTTCAGGCGCTCCCATTGGTGGCCTGTGCAGCGGAAGGTAATGGGTTTGAGGTTCATAGCAGGCACAATGTAACCCGAAAGCCTCGCCCTGCAAAGCAAAGTTAGCTGTGTATCACCTATCTTTTGTGGCGCAGCGGCAACATTGCAGCTAGAATGGCGGCGGTTATGAAATCCATTCGTAATATTACTCGTTTCACCTACGAGTTCACATCGTTCCAGGGCTGGCGTGTTACGCTGTGCCGTCATCAGGTGCATTTCACCCGCTATTTCTCCGACAAGCAGTACGGCAGCGAGGAGGCTTCCTTTGCCGCTGCGGTCGAGATGCGCAACCGCGTGCTGGCCAGCTTGCGAGAGCACCCGGACCAGCCCGAACTGGCCTTTGCTCCTTTTCGAGAGGAAGTGCTGGTCACTCGCTATCCCCGCGGTATGAGAGCCCGCAAGGGCCATGACCGAGCCCCGGCGTGATGCCGGCATTTTCTTTCATGTAGCTGGGCCGCCCGGGGGAAGACCTTTCCCCGGGCAGCTTTTTGTTTCCCTGCGTCGGCAGCAGAGGCCGCGTAGCATCATGTGTGCTTGAAGGCCATGGCCTCAGATTCATCGAGGTGCCGCGCCGGTGCGTGTCGCGAGAGAAAATCAATACCGCGTTTCATGTCTGCCAGCAGCAAGGTGGCCATATCCATGGTGAAACCCTGGCGCACCATCACGCGCATGACCACCACTTCTTCCAGATTGGCCGGCAGGCTGAACGCCGGCACGAGCCAGCCGCGCATGCGCAGGCGGTCGGAGAGCTCATACAGGTTGTAGCCGGGGTTGTAGCCCTTTTTCATGCTGAAGCAAATGGCCGGAATATCCTTCTGCGGGTTGCCGCTGCAGATGAACTCGAACTCACCCAGCTTGGCTACTTCTTTGGCCAGATAAGCAGCCACATCGTAGGCAGCCTGGTGGATGCGGCGGTAGCCCTCGTAGCCCAGGCGCACAAAGTTGTAGTACTGGGCGATGATTTGGCCTGCGGGGCGGGAGAAGTTGATGGCGATGGTGGGTACACTGCCGCCCAGATAGTTGACCGCGAAGGTCAGATCCGTGGGCATTTCCGAGGTATCTCGCCACACCACCCAGCCGCAACCCAGCGGAGCCAGACCATACTTGTGGCCGCTGGAGCTGATGGATTTGACGCGGGGCAGGCGGAAATCGAAGGGAATGTCGGGTGCGGTGAAGGGGGCCAGGAACGCACCGCTGGCGCCGTCCACATGCACATCCACATCGGGGCCACCCTTGGCGGCCAGCTCATCCAGCGCTTTGCAGATGGAGGCAGGGAACTCGAACTGGCCGGTGTATGTCACGCCAAAGGTGGTAACCACGCAGATGGTGTTCTCATCCACCAAATCCGCAATTTGCTTATCGGTGAGGCAGTATTGGCCGGGGTTCATGGTGGCTTCCCGCATTTCCACATCCCAATAGCGGCAGAACTTGTGCCAGCAAATCTGCACCGGGCCGCACACCAGGTTGGGTTTGTCGGTGGGCTTGCCGGCTTTCTTGCGGCGGGCACGCCAGCGCCACAGGGCAGCCATGCCGCCCAGCATGCAGGCCTCGCTGGAGCCGATGGTGGAGCAGCCGATGGGGTTGGCATCTGCCGGGACATGCCAAAGATTGGCAATCATGCGCACACAGCGTTGCTCGATTTCGGCACACTGCGGGTATTCGTCCTTATCAATCATGTTCTTGCACAGGCTCAAATCCATCAATTTATGGATTTGGCGGTCGCCCCAGGTCTGGCAGAAGGTGGCCAGATTCTGGCGGGCGTTGCCGTCCAGCAGCAATTCCTCGCTGATAAGTTGGTAGGCATCTTCCGGGCGCATGGAGTGGGCAGGTATCTGCTTATCGGGCAGGGGGGCTGCTACGTCTGCGGCACCGAAAATGCTGGTACATTCGTTGTCTTTTTGCGTTTTCATGGCTGTGGGGTGAGATGCGCTTCACCTCACGCGCTGCGCAAAAACAGGGGGATTGTTAAGCCTGCAACAAAGCGGCGGCGGCGCGGGCGCAGAAAGCCACGCAGCGCTCACACGGGCGTGCTTCGTAGTAGGCTTGTGTGCGGTCGCTGGGGCGGGCTCCCTCTTGCGTGCCCTCATCCAAATGCAGCAACTCTCTGCAGCTCAATGTACCAAACTCTGCACAAAATTGCTCTGCCTGCTCCCGTACCAAGGCAAAAATACGTTCTTTTTCTTCCGGATTGCCGCTCAGGTTGCCGCGGCAATGACCTGCTACGAGCGTGAGCCCCGAGAAAGCACCGCAGGTGAGGCGCATGCGGCCAATCCCCGCGCCAAATCCGGCAGCCAGCCGCAGTGCTTGCTCCTCGCTGAGGCCCACCTGTTCGGCAAAGGGGGCAAAGACAGACTGCGCGCAGTTGAATCCGCGGTGAAAATAGGCCAGAGCTTTCTCTTCGTACATGCCCCCAGCATAGCCCCAACGCGCCTCTTTGTCAAACGGAATGCTTGGTGCACCCGGCGAAATTATGTTGACGAAACAGCGCCTGCGCAAGTACAATACCCAGGCCGATGTGTGAGGATGCCAGACAACGCTGCCGTTGGGTCAATGTGCACAACCCGCTCTATGTGAAATATCACGATGAGGAGTGGGGCGTGGTGCGGCATGATGATGCCTACCTGTACGAGATGCTGGTGTTGGAGTGTTTTGTGGCGGGGCTGTCCTGGGAGTGTGTGCTGGGCAAGAGGGAGGCTTTCCGTGCGGCGTTTGCCGGGTTCGATGCATCGGCCGTGGCTCAATTCGGGCCGGAGAAGGTGGAATCGCTGCTGCGGCAACCGGGCATCATCCGCCACCGCGGCAAGATTGAGGCCGCCATCACCAATAGTCGCGTGTTTTTGCAGGTGCAGGCCGAGTTCGGCTCATTTGACCGCTACGCGTGGCGTTTTGTGAATGGAAAACCGCTGCACGAGCCTTATCATGAGCGCACTTCCTCCCCGGAATCCGATGCTTTGTCTCGCGATTTGAAAAAACGCGGGATGCGCTACGTGGGCTCGGTGACGATGTATTCCTGGATGCAAGCCGTGGGGATGATTCAGGCCCACGGGCGGGAATGCTGCTTGGGCAGCTGAGGGCTTAGAAGGGCCAGAAAGACGAACTTTTGTTCTTCTTGTTTTCCTGCCTGCGCTCCCTGCGCCATTGCCACGGCGGGGTGGGCTGGTGTTCTTTCCACAGCCCGAGCCGCGAGCCACGGGCTTTGCGCTGGGCGGCAGCCAGTTCTTTATCGTCGGGGGCGTAATGGGCATAATGCCAGGCACAGCCGGCGGCTACCATGGTTTTATTGATGCGCTTTTTGCCTTGGTATACCTGGCCGAGTGTGCGCTTGTAGTGGTCTGTGCCTTCGACCTTCACGCGCACTTGTTTGCCGAGGATGAGGCTGGTCAGTTTCTCCTTGGATTCCTGGCCGTATGCTTGTTCTTTTTCCGGGGCATCGATGCCATTGAAACGGATGATGTACTTCTGACCATCAACCGTTTGCACGGTGGCGGTGTCGCCATCTGACACGGCAATACACTTGCCGGTGAGTGTTTCTCCTCCGGCCGCGTGGAGGCAGAGGCACATCAGCAGGGCGAACAAAGTGGTGAACAGGCCGGAACGCATGGCGCTGTTGTATGAAACGGGGGGCAAAATGTCAAGCACGTATTTGATAGCTTTGCTGTGCTTGATGCCGGGCGGACAGCGTCCTTGCGCGTGAGGCACGCGTACTACTCTTGTGCAGGTAACACTTCACCCTTGACGCGGGCAGGGGCGGCATGGTAGAGTAACAGGCATGAGTACGAAGTTCTGTTGGGAATTGCGCCCGGCAGAAGGAGATGCCGACTTTGGCGAAGAGTTGAACAGTCAGCTGCCCCTGCTGGTGAGGCGATTGTTGTCTCAGCGGGGTGTCTCCGGACAAGGGGGCGCAGAGCGGTTTCTGTGGCCGCGACTAGCTGATTTGAGCGACCCGTATGATATGCGGGAAATGGATGCCGCGGTGGAGCGTATTTTCCGCGCGGTGGATCGGGGGGAGCATGTTTGCATTTATGGTGACTATGATGTGGACGGCGTGAGCTCTGTGACCCTGCTGCATGCCATTCTGACAGCCTATGGCGTGCAGACGGATTGCTTCATCCCTGTGCGCACTCGCGAGGGCTACGGCTTGAGTGTGGAGGGTATCGAGCGCGCCATGGGGGTATGCGGTGGCAAGCCCCAGTTGCTCATCACGGTGGACTGCGGCACCTCCTCCATCGAGGAGATTGCTTACCTGAACAGCCAGGGGGTGGATGTGGTGGTGTTGGACCACCACGAAGCCAGCGTGCATGGCCGCCCGCCTGCTGTAGCGGTGGTGAATGCCAAGCTGGAGGATGAAAGCCCCTACACCTACCTGTGCAGCGCGGGGGTGGTGTTCAAGCTGGCGCATGCCATGCTCAAACGCCGCCGCCTGGCAGAGTTCGACCTCAAGCATTACCTGGATGTGGTGGCTATTGCCACGGTGGCAGACATCGTGCCGCTGGTGGAAGAAAACAGACTGCTGACCCGCCATGGCCTGCGTGTGATGGGGCAGGGTGGCAATGTGGGCCTGCGTGCCCTCAATGAGGTGACAGGCCTGAACCGCAAGCCGAATGCCGGCCACGTCTCCTTCCGCATTGGTCCGCGTCTGAATGCCGCCGGCCGCATGGATTCCCCGCGCGATGCGCTGGAGTTGTTGATGACGCACGACACCACGCGAGCCATGCAGCTGGCGCAGTGTCTGGAGGCACACAACCGTGCCCGCCAGCAGGAGGAAGAAAAGATTCGCTCCGAGGCGATGCAGATGCTCAGCGAACGCTTTTCGCCCGAGACAGATCGGGTGATTGTGCTGGGCTCCCGCACGTGGCACCCGGGGGTGGTGGGGATTGTGGCCTCGCTGCTCATGCGCCGTTTCCACAAGCCGACCTTCATCATCTCTCTGGATGAGCAGGGGATTGGCAAGGGCTCCGGCCGCTCGGTGCCGGGGGTATCTCTGGTTCAGGCTATTCATGCCTGTGCGGATACGCTCATCTCCGGCGGTGGACACGATATGGCTGCCGGGTTGGTTATCCATGAGGACAAGATTGATGATTTCCGCCGTGCCTTTGATGCCTTTGTGCGCGATCAGGTGAGCGCCGACCAGCTGCGCCCCGTGCTGCATGTGGATGCCGAGGTGAGTTTCGACGAGCTGACCATGGACCTGCTGGACAGCTACGAACTGTTGGAACCCTTCGGTAATTCCAACCCGCAGCCGGTGTTCATGAGCCGCCGTGTGATGCTCTCCGATGCTCCCCGCCATTTGCAGGGCAACCACTTGCGCCTGTGCTTGCGCCAGGGTACGGTGGAGTGTGATGCCATGTATTTCAATGGCGGCAATGTGCAACTGCCGGACCCGCCGTGGGATATTGCTTTCACCATTGACCGCAACGTGTGGAAGGGCCGCTCGTATCTTTCCATGTCCATCCAGGACGTAAGACCCAGCCAGGGCTGATATATGATGATTCCCCGCAACACCAGACGCACCCAATCCCCGGAGCACGGGGACTGGCGCGTGTCTGTTTCCCACCCCGAGGAAGTGGAGCATCTGGTCAATCCCCCATTATCCATGTGGAAAAAGATGCAGTTGCGCGTGGAGTATTTGCAATCTCAATCGGGGGCGTATTGGGCCCAGGATGATTATGCCGAGGATGATGTGCCGGTGGTGCCCATCAGCGGTTGGCCCAAGATTCTGCGCATCATCATCGCGGTGTGCGTGCTGTTGCCTTTGTCTGTGGTGATGGTGTTTGCCCTGCTGATGCAGCTGTACCATGCCGCGCCCACGGTCAGCACGCCGGCTTTCTGGCTCAGCGAGCCGATTTGGTATACCCTGCTGGGGGCTTGCACCTTCTTGGCGATGATGATTGCCCGCGTGTTTGAGCCTGTGCTGGTGTATGTGTATGTGCTGGGGCACGAGTTGACGCATGCCATCGCTGCCAAGCTGTGCTTTGGGCATGTGCGTGATTTCAAGATTGACTTCGACGGCGGCTATGTGGAGACGGATACGGACAATTTGTTCATTGCGCTTGCTCCGTACTTTGTCCCGCTGTGGATGTTGTTCTGGCTGGGCGCACTATGGGTGGTCAACTTCTGCTATCCCTTTGAGGCTTATTTGCCTTGGTTCTATGCGGGCTTTGGGTTCTGGTGGACGTTCCACCTTTACTGGACGATTTGGGTCATCCCCCGCGAGCAGCCCGATATGCTGGAAAACGGTCTGGAGCTTTCCATGCTCATCACCATCCTGATGAACATCCTGATTCTGATTGTGGTGCTCTGCTGCTTCGATGTGATGACCCCCCGCGGCTATCTGGAAGACTTCGTCTCCGCTGCCCGGCAAATATGGCAGGTGCTTTGTGAATGCTGGCAGCTGGTGCAGCAGCTCGTCCAATAACTCCCCTGTGACACCCCGCGAAATTGCACTTGCAGAACGGTGGGGTGGGTGGTATAGTGCGGGCATGGACTTGTCTGCTTTCCGAGAAGAATACCTGAAAGATACCCTCCATCGCAAGGATTTGGCGGATTCTCCCTTCGCTCAGTTCGATACTTGGTTCAAGCAGGCGATGGAATCCGGCATCCCCGAGCCGAATGCCATGAGCGTTGCGACCAGCACGCCGGAGGGCCGCCCCTCGCTGCGCACGGTCTTGCTCAAGTACTACGATGACCGCGGCTATGTCTTCTTCACCAATTACAAAAGCCGCAAGGCCGGAGAAATTGAGGCCAACCCCGAGGTGTGCATGATGCTGCCCTGGGTGACGCTGGAACGCCAGATTATCGTCTATGGACGTGCGGAAAAAATCTCGCGTGCCGAGACGCTCAAGTATTTCCTCTCCCGCCCGCGCGAATCACAGCTGGGGGCCTGGGTATCTCACCAAAGTCAGGTGATTTCCACGCGCAAGCTTCTCATGATGAAATTGCAGGAGCTGAAAAACAAGTTTGCAGACGGCCAGGTGCCCTTGCCCGATTTCTGGGGCGGCTTCCGCATTGTGCCCCACCATGTCGAGTTCTGGCAAGGCGGCCCCGGTCGCGTGCATGACCGCTTCCTCTACTCCTTGCAGGAGGATGGCTCCTGGACCATCGAGCGCCTCCAGCCCTGAGCCGAATGGATGTTGCGCGCAGCTGGCGCACCAAGAGATTTCATGTTCCCACAGTTCCCCCGGGCGGTGGCGCCGCGGGGTTTTT
>JAZRRO010000066.1:0-20675 GCA_045650805.1 Akkermansia sp. | reverse complement strand
ACGCTGCCGGTGATGGTGGCATCGTTCTTCGTCACCACAGAGTCGGCATCAACCGTACCGGCTGTTGCGCCGTCGATGGTAGCGGTGCCACCTGCGGTCACATCGCCCACTTCAGCACCACCAGTGATGGTAGCATCGGTCTTAGCCTTCACGTCGCCGGCAATAGCGGCACCGGTGATGGTGGCGGAGGTTGTATCAGCCTCCACGCTATCGGCAGAACCACCCGTCATTTCGACAGAGTCAGCCTTAACAGTGCCAGTGACATCAACAACATCAAGGGTAGCCTTACCTGCGGTCACTTCAACGTTGCCGTCCACGTCGCTGTTGGTGATGGTGGAATCGGTCTTAGCCGTCACGTTGCCGCCGATGGTAGCACCATTAGCCGTGACGCTGCCGCTGGTAGCAGTGATGCTGCCCACGGTGGAGTCGTTGATGGTGGCGGAACCGGAAGCGGTCACGTCACCGGCGGTGGACTGATCCTTGATGGTCACATCCGTACCGGAAACTGCACCGGCGATGGTGGACTTGCCGATTTCAACCGTGCCGGTGGAATCGATGCCGCTGCCGATGGTGGAGCCGGAGATGGTAGCCTTGGTCACCTGGGAGGTGCCCAGACCACCCTGGATGGTAGCGTTGGTGGCAGACAGAGCACCATCCATAGCCACGGAACCGGTGATGATGGAGGAATCAATCGTCAGGTCGTTGGCGTTGGTGATGTTGCCGTTCACAAGGGAACCATCGGTGATTTCGAGGTCGCGGGAATCAGGATCAACCTCGCGGCTGGAGGGCGTACCCATGGCGATGCTGCCGCTCTGCACCTTGCTGAGGTCAGCGCTGGTAGCACCGGACACATTGCCGATGGTGGCGTTGGTAGCGACGAGGGCACCGGTCATGGTGATGTCCTTGGCCGAGGAGTCAGTGATGGTAGCACCAGCTGCGCCGGTCACGTTGCTGTTGACGGAAGCGCCGTTGGTAGCCGTCAGGGCACCACCGTTGAGGGTGATGGAGGTGGCGTTCACAATGGAGCCATCCACAGACAGGCTTTCGCCCTTCAGCTTGCCGGAGGCAGCGATGGTGCTGTCGCCAGCGGCGCTGATGGCGCCGGAGGCGGTGATGTTCTGACCGGAGATGGAGCTTGCACCCGTGGCAGAGAGGCCACCCTGCGTGGTGATGTTCAGGCCGGTGATGGAGCTTTCGCCATCCACGGAGATGCCGGCGTCAGCAGTGATGTTGCCCGTGACAACGGCATCGGAGTTGCCGGAGACGGACAGCGTGCCATCGATGTCGACCACGGAGGTCTGGAGGTAGGAACCATTACCCTCGGCGTTGGCCTGCAGGGTGATGTTGCCCGTCATGCCGGTGAGGCCACCGGTGATGATGGCGTCAGCGTTGGTCAGGGTGAGTTCCTGGATACCCTTGAGCGTGTTCACGGTCAGCGTGGAGTTTTCAATCTCCAGCTCGGTGACGGTGACGCGGTTGATATCGAACACAGCACCATTCTTGAGGGTGAGCTTGCCGGTAGCTGTCAGGTTGGTGGCAGCGAGGGTAGCCCAGGGGCCGTCAAGGGTGAGGTCGGTCAGGGTCACATAGGTGGCGGTCAGGCTGGCGTTGCCGCTCAGGGTCAGGGCGCCGAGTTCCACGTTGGTGGCGGTGCTGGCGAAGACGGGAGCGGTCATACCGGAGAGCGTGGTGGTCAGCGTCAGGCTGGTGCCGGTGATGCTGTTGGTCACGTTCACCACAGAATCCGTGAGGGTCAGGTTAGCAACGGAGCCGTTGAGAACGAGGTTCTGGCCCTTGATGGTCTGGTTGGCGGCGGACTGCTCGGTGCCGTTGTTGCGGAAGCCGAAGGTCTGCGTGCCGACGATGACATCCTTGGCAGCGGTGATGTTGGTGTAGGCGTTGTAGCCGTCCATCGCACCGATCATCACGTAGCTGTTGTTGGAGATGATGTTGTTGACCAGGGCGGAATCCACAGCGCCGTCCACAGCACCCATGGTGCCGATTTGGATGCTGCCGTTGCCGGTAGCCATGCCGTACACATCAGAGGAGGTGGTAGCGATGGTCAGGTTGGTGCCCTGAGCATTGAAGGAACCCACGCTGATGGCCACGTCATCCTGGCTCAGGCCGTTGGCATAAGCGGTCACGTTGGAACCGATGCCACCCAGGTTACCCTCGATGGTCACGGTGCCGGCAGCGGTCACGACGTTGGGAGTGCCCTCGCCGATGAGGTCACCTTCGATGATGACGTTCTGCTGTTCGGAGGAGATGGTGTTATCAGCACCCTGAACCACGCCGCCGATGATGATGTCGCCATCCTTGGCCACGAGTTCGTTGGTGTCGCCGATGACGCCGTCCACATCGATGGTGGTGTCAGCGGTCAGCTTGTTGGCGTCACCGTCGATGACACCGGCCACGATGGAGCCGGAGGTCAGGATGTTTTCATCACCCGTCACGTTGCCGGAGGTAATGGATTCCTCTGCAGCCAGCTGGTTCTTGTTGCCGTTGATATCACCGGTAGTGATGGTGGTACCGGCATCCAGGATGTTCGTGCCGCCGGTGATGTCACCTGTCTCGATGGATTCAGAGGCCGTCAGCTCATTGCTGCTGCCGATGATATCACTGGTGGTGATGGTGGTACCGGCATCCAGGAGGTTCTTGTCGCCGGTGATGACACCGGTCTCGATGGATTCAACGGCATCCAGGATGTTCTTGTCGCCGGTGATATCGCCGACGGTGATGGTCGTATCAGCAAGCAGGGTATTATCGCTGCCTTCGATGGCTTCTGCCGTAATGGAGGTGCCGGCGGTGAGCACATTCTTACCACCCTTGATGGTCTCAACGGTGATAGATTCGTCAGCCGTCAGCTTGTTGCTGTTGCCTTCCACATTGCCTGTCTCGATGGTGGTACCGGCGGTGAGCTTGTTGTTCTTGCCGATGATGTCCTCCGTGGTGATGGAGGTACCGGCGGTGAGCTCGTTGCGGTTGCCTTCGATGGTACCCGTGGTGACGGATTCACCGGCGGTCAGCGTGTTCTTATCGCCGGTGATGTTGGCCACGTCCACCGTGGTAGCGGCGGAGATGGTGTTGGCATTGCCCACGATATCGTTCACAGCCACAGAACCCAGCACAGCGGTCAGCGTGTTGGCAGAACCGTAGATACCATCGCCACCCACCTCGATGTTGCCGCGGTTGGACGTGATGGTGTTGCTGTTCTCGTAGCTGCCGTCCTCGGCATCAGCGATGATACCGTTGATGCTGATGTTGTTGTCAGCCGTCAGCACGTTGTCCTCACCCGTCAACTGGCCATGAATCTTGATGTAGCCGGTGTTGGCATCAGCCACCACGGTGCCATCGGCAGCGAGGGTGCCGGTCTCGTAGGCGTTGATGATGGTGTTGTCGGAGTCCATGTTCTTCTCCACCTCGAGAGAGGCAATACCATCGGTCATCTCCGTGAGCGTACCCACGGTTTCAGACACGCCGTCCTGGTAGGTGAGCTCTTCCAGCGTCACGTTCTGGCCCACGATGAGAGCGGTACCGGTTGCGGTCTCTTCATAGCGCAGGTTGCCATCAGCATCCACCAGCGGCACCGTGATGCGCACCAGGTAGGATTCTTCGGCAGGCGTCAGAGAAGCAGCGTCGTTGGTCACGTAACCGTCGGCAATGACGGTGCCGTCAGCCTTGGTGAATTCGGTCAGCGTGGTATCAGTCTTGATGACGATATCGCCGGAGAGGAGGGTGTCACCCACAGCCACATCCACAAGGGTCTCCGTGGCAGCATCCCAGCGCTGCACCTTCATGCCTTCTTCCACGGTAATCGTGGTGTCGGACATCACCTTGTAGTAGTAGGAGGTAGCAGTCACCGTCGTGGTGGTACCTTCGCTGAAGCTGTAGGGCACCTCTACGCGGTTGAGCGTGGTCTTGATGGTGGAAACACCCACAGGCGTTCTGTCGGCAGCGCCGGTCTGGGAAGCATTGGTGATGCTATCCAGGTAGACATGAGCGTTCACTTCCTTGCGGGAGGCTACAGTAGCACCCTGCTCTGCGGTTACGGAGTCAAGAGTGACCGTGCCGCCGTTCAAGCCGAGGCTCAGGTAGGAGTTACCAGAACCGTCCTTGGCATTCAGCACGGGGGTCACGAGCTCGCCACCCACCACATTGACAACACCGTGCACCGTGCCAAAGCCCGGAGCGGGATCAATGTTGGAGATATAGGATTTCTTGCCCTCGCCCACGAAGCTGATGGCGCCTTCGTTGCTCAGCTGCAGGTTGCCCACGTGGCCTTCGCCCAGGATGGTCACTTCCGGGCCTTCCTGAGCATCGCCCAGGTAGGTATCGCCGCCAACACCATTCACCAACACGTTGGTGAGGTAGGCATCTGTCTTGAAGTGAGCCTTGGAGCCGGCGGAGGTGGGTTCCTGCATGGAGGCAGCATTCACCTTCAATGTGTCAACAAGAGCCTTGTCGCTCACCCACAGTGTGGAGGAGTCGTTCACAAGAATCTGGTCGAAGTAGTTGTACTTCTTGGTCACGTCCAGGTCATCAAGGAGACCGATGGTGCCGTTCTGAGACATACCAATGCGCTCGGCCTGCACCAGGGAACCATTCTTGATGTCAAGAACCGTTTCGCCACCATCGGTGGGATCGCCCTGCTGGACCAAATCACCCAGCGTACCCACGGTTTCGCCCTCAGCGTTGTTCACATTGTCGAGCACCAGGGTGTTGCCGTCCTTGAGCTTGGTGTAGCTGTCGACGTATACCTGACCATTGGTGATGGAGGCCTGATCACCTGCCAAGTCTTCCAGGAAGAGGCTACCGGCGGTGATGGAAGCATCGCGCTTGTCGGCAGCTTCCTTGTCGCCATCCAGGGCCAGGGTGCTGTCGCCGGTCACGGTGACAAGGCCACCCACCGTCATGTTCACATCACCCGTCACGGAGGAAGTCTCCTTGATGATCAGACCAGGCTGAGCTTCACCGTCGCCTTCGCTGGGCACGTTGAGGATGGTGATATCCGTACCGGAAACCGTGGAGGAACCCTTGATGTTGCTGCTGTCGCTGGCCACAAGGGTGCTCTTGTCGAGGACAGAGATGCGGTTGCCTTCTTCATCGTAGGTATCCACATAGATGGAATCCACAACGGAGGAGGTCACGTTCATGGCGCCATCGCCCGTGGTGATGTCGGAACCATACACGGAGGAATCGTTGATGGCCACATTGCCCTTCACCGTGGAGACCACAGAAGTCTTCACCAGGGACTTGGTGATATTGACCAGACCCTCACCCTTGCTGATGACGTTGGAGTCCACAATGGAAGAGGAGCTGATCTTGATATTACCGCCACCGGTGATGACGTCGCTGCGGTCGACAGCCGTATTCTTGATGTCGATGCTGCCTTCACCGGTGGTGATGGTGGAATCTGCCACCGTGTTGTTGGTGGTCCAATCAAGCTCGCGAGGATCGCTGGAGGTGCCTGTGGCCAGATAACCGGCATCAACAATAGCGCTGTAATTGTCATTCGGATACTTATCCGTCAAGGCAAGCGTGTCGGCAGGCGTGTCGGCAGACTCATCCAAACGAAGAGCAACCTCTACTGCTTGACCAGCCTCATTCACAAATGTGAAGGTGTATGCGGCATTCGGGTCAATTGCTACATTATCAAACAGGAACTGCTGCTTCACCTCGGCATTGCCAAGTTTCACAGCATTCGTGCTGGTGGCAATCACATTGCCGGCCGCATCCGTCATCTGCAAACGCAGAGAAGCAGTAGACTGAGTGCCACCATTGCGCTCCATGACAGAAATGCTGGTCAATGCTACAGCATCACCACCGCCAAGCTTGGACAGGGAAGTCGTGAAAGACTTGATGCCGCCGGAGTTATTATCTTTACTGTATGTAGCATTTGTCGCACCGATCGTATTGGTAGCCGTAGCCTTGGTACCCTTGAGGGTGATGTTGCCGGCGCCCTTGGAGGTGATGGTGGAGGACTGCACAGCGGAATCGGTGACAGTGATGTCGCCGGTACCGGTGTAGACGGAGGAGTTGGAGACCTTGGACTTGGAGATATCGATAGTGCCGGCGCTGTCGGGGGTGACAGAGGAGTTGGCGATATCGATATGAGCGATGGTGGAACCGGAGATAGCGATATTGCCTGCACCGCCGGTGGTCACCTGCTTGCGCACCACGTCATTGCCATCGAGCATGGCGGGACCGGCCACTGCCACCGTGGAATCGGTGATGGTGATGTTGCCATCGCCCAGGGTGGTCACGTCGGTATCGGTGACAGTGGAGTTGAGGATATCGATGTTACCGGCACCACCGGTAGCAATCACCTGGTTGTGAGCGGTGGCATTGCCGTCCTCATCCTCGTCGAAGAGGTGAGAGTCGGTGATGGTGGAATCCTTGATGGTGATGTTGCCAGCGCCACCGGTGGTGATGGAGGTGTTATCCACCGTGGAGAACTTGGTGATATCAATATTGCCGGCACCGGCTGCGGTGATGGAGGAATCCGTCACTTCGGTATCGCCCACACGGATATTACCGGCGCCACCGGAAGCAAGGAGGGAATCAGCCACCGTAGAGCTGGACACGGAGATATCGCCGCCGCGGGTGGAGATGTCCATGCTGGACAGGTTGGAGCGGGTCACCTTGATCTGGCCGTAGGGCAGCGGGGAACCCACGTTGGTGAGGGTGCCGGTGCCGTCGTCTACCTGAGCATCGCCTGCCAGGGGGATATCGGTGAAGGTGAAGGAACCATCTTCATTGCGGGTGACTTCCACGCCGCTCTTGATGATACCGTTGGAGAGGTCCGTCTTCTGCAGGATGATGGAACCACCGGTGTACTGGTCGGCATCCACAAAATCAGCCGTACCCTTGGTGGTGAGCACGAAGGGCTTCTCTTCATCCGTGGAGAGGATGGTGACACCATCCCTGAGGACGATATCAGCGTTCATGTTGACGATATCGGTGTCAACGATGATGCTGTTGTCGATTTCCAGGCCGGAGCCGCCGTCGATGTAGTCGTTGCCCAGCACGGAGTCGGACAAGGAAATCTTGCCGGTCACGCCGAGGACAACCGTGTTGGTAAGGGCAGCGGAGTCAACCATGAGGTCATTCTTGGCCTCGGGGTTGGCAGCCAGGTTGCCGCGCACGTCGATGATGGAGCCATCCACCACGGTGCCGAATTCGCCTGCAATGTCCACGTAGGGGATGGTCACAGCGCCGGTCTCAGCGTCGGGGTTGGCCAGAGCTGCATCGATGATAGCCTTGGAAGCAGCGATAGCTTCGTCAGCATCGGGGGTGTCCTTCAGGTCAAGGATGGAGATGCTGCCACCGCCGGTCACGAGTGTGTCGGTCACGGTGGAGTCTGTAATCTTCACAGAACCTGTGGTGTTGCCAATGACAGAACCGGCGGTCAGACCAGCTGCAGCAAGGGAATCCTGGGTGAGCGGGGTGGTCGTACCGGCAGCGGAGAGGATACCGGCGAGGTTTTCCTTATCGTTGCCGATGAAGTTGCGGGAGGCCGTGCTGTCATCGGCCAGGGAGACCGTGGAATCCTCCACGGTAATGTTACCCGTGCCACCGGTAATGGTGGATTCTGTCACCGTGGTGCCGGAAATGAACACCTCGCTGGAGACAGCTTCATCGGGAGCAATGGTGATGGTGCCGTTCGTCACCTCGGAATCGGTGATAGAGACGGAACCGTCCACATTAGTAATAGCAGCGTCAGTAATAGTGGAGTCGGTAACGGTCATGTCATGAGCCACGCCGTCGCCAGTGACGGGAGCCATGTCAATCTTGCCGTTATCGAGCGTAGAGTTATCAATGGTGATAGAACCGGTAGCACCAACAATGGAAGAGGTGTTGGTAAGGGTGGAACCGGCAATCGTGATGTCGCTCACCACATCGGGGTCGGTAGCCACGCTGATACCGGTGGCATCCAGGCTGGAATCCGTGATGGTGATAGAACCGTCAGCATTCAGGATTTCAGAACTTTCAACGGTGGAGTTGTCGATGAGCACATCGTGTGCCACGCCATCGGCAGCGTCCGGGTCCATGTTGATGAGGGAGTTGGTCACCGTGGAGCCTTCCGAGATGGTGACGCTGCCATCCGCACCGGTGATGGAAGAATCTTCCAGCGTGGAACCACCGGACACTTCGATGTTGGAAACCGTGGTGGTATCGAAGTCCTTGTTGACCGTGATGTGAGTGTTGATGACAGAGGAGGCAGCAGCGGATTCACCACCGGAGTAGTCGGTGATGGTCACATCGCCACCCACGTGTCCGATGGTGGAATCAGTGATTTCAGAACCCACAGCCACGGAGAGGTCATCGCCCACGAAAATGTTGTGCGTATCCTCAATGGAAGAACCGGCCGTGAGGCGCAGGTCGCCTTCACCGGCGGTCAGCTCAGCAGCCTTGTTCACGTCCACGTTGCTCAGCACAATGTTCTGAGCAGCCTTAACCGTGGCGCCTTCCTTCACACCGTAGTCCTTCTCCTCCATACCGTTGGAGAATTCCACGCTGCCGGTGACGGATTCCACATAGCCCTTCACGTCCACGTGGCCGGAACCACCGCCGGCGGCGTTGGAGATGGTGCCCTGAGCGGTCAGACTGGAAGCAGCGTCGACATTGAGACCGGAGATGGTCACCTTGCCGTCAGCCGTGGTCACGCTGTCCACGAGGGTAAGGGTCTTGGCGGTGATGTCGCCTTCCACATCAGCATCAGCATCAGCAAAGCCCACGGTACCGCCGGCCAGGTTGATGCTGTCGATGCTCAGGTCCAGATTGTCGCCTTCCACACCTTCCACCTTGCTGCCCACGACAGCCAAGCTACCGGCACCGGAAACAGCGCCCAGAGCCACGGTGTTCTTATCCGTGCGGTCCACATCGTTGACGGCGATACCGTCGATACCCAGAAGCTTCTTCTCTGTATCAGTGTATTCAGCAGCACCATCAAGAATCACCAGGCGGGAGGACTCAGCAATCTGCGTGCTGGTGGCCACATTCACATTGGCGTCTTCCAGCACCACGGTAGAGCCCTGATTCTGGCTGTCCTTGGTGATGACAAGGTCGTCTGCGTTCAGGTTGAGGTCGCCTTCATAGGGGCGGGGGCCTTCCTGCGTCTGGTTGCCGGACAGCAGGGAGTTGTTGATGACGATGTCATCAGAGGCGGTCAGCGTGGTGTGACCATTAATGTAAGAAACGATTTTGCCGGAGCCATCGTTTTCCGTGTTCTTGATGATGATGTTGGCATCATCAACCACGTCCTTCGCAAGGGCGTTGAAAATCAGTTCGGGATTATCAACCAGAGTGCCATCGGGCTGCTTGATCTTCATAGCCACGGTGACAGATTCGCCCGCACTGTTCGTGTAGGAGTACACTTCACCGTTGTATTCAAGCTGAATGTAGTCAGCCGGGAAGGTGGCCGTGGCAGGATCACCTGCAAACTCAGGGTTCAGGATGTAGCCTACGCGCACGTTGGCAAAGTTGCCGTATGTCTCGTAGATATCATACGTCTGAGCGTTGGCCGTGTAGGTGTTACCCGACGTGGCGAGATAGGTTTCTTCCAACTCAATGTCGTTGTTATCCCATCTGTAATCGTTCGACGGAGCGATGTAATTCGCAGCGAACGCATTGTACACGAGCGCAGGCACCGCAATAACGGCGGCAATGAGGCTCGCACGGAGTTTTACTGGCAAATGCAGTTTCATAGGTTTATTATTAGTGGTTTATAGATAATTTTACGCGCATTAGTACTAATGCCAAGGCACAGTGCCCCTTAGCACCTCGCTATATTAACCATTTTTTACTCCCGTGACAAGCCCAAAATGTGATTTTTTTGTCCTCATGCAACAAAAAAAGCATCTTCTCATTTCCATTCTATTCTAACAGCCAAAATTCACCAATCTCCCACCCAATCAAAAAAAAAAAAAAAAAATGGTATTTGATTTTGAGTCTTTTGTGTATATTTCTTATCGCTTTTTTAAAACAAAGAAAACGTTCATTCCTACTTTTTAGTTCCTAAAAAGAATTACACGATTTTTTTTGAGCCTGCGAACCAACAATAAGGAAGGGCTCATGCGCGTGTTTTTATAACAAAAAAAATACAAGACACTCCGTCCTTATTCGCTATGTTTCAATACCTTGCAGTTATACATCTCATTTTTTGTCATTATATTTACGGGCAGCTTGAGAGCGCAATTTCGCCCTCACCACACCCCTTGGGCGCAAGTTGACGGCATACATTTTAACAACAAAAGTGACAAGTTATTCACATTATTCACAAAGATGAGCAATGTACTTAAAAGAAGCACTTATTACCTCTTGAAAAAAAAATGCAGGGACTTATTCACAAAATGCCAGCTCCTCCTCTTTAACACCGTCTCGCGCACGCGCGCGATATAAATATCAGGGAATCTTAAGCAAAATTCCCTGATACGTTAGCAAAACTTAAAGACATATCCATCCGGAAGAAGCGGACAGCGCGGGAGCTTACTGCGGGAGGCGTTTTTGCAAATCCTGCACAGCACGGAGCAACTGCGAGTTGATGCGCTTGAGGTGCAGCAGGCAGATGAGCATCACGATGGTGACGAGGGTGAGATAGGCGATGACAGCCCAGCACAAGACCTGAATGGAGTGGATGGAGGACTGGATTTTGGGGTCTTCCTGCACACGGGTCACGATGATATCCCCCAACTCACGGGCGTAGGCGCGTCCCTCCTCCTTGTACTCCTCTTTGTATTCCTGCAGGAGGATATCGACAGAATCCTTGAGTGCGTGGGCCACGCGCACGGCCATGGGGTCGGACCCGGGGCTCATGGCGTGGTCCAGAAAGACAGCGAGCATGCTTTTGGCGCGTTCCTCAGGGGTGCGGGCATCTGCAGCAGGAGCGGGAGCATCGGGTTGAGCTGCGGCAGCGGCCTCTTTGGCCTGTTGGCGGCGCTGTTGCTCCCCTTCCAGGGCATCCATCCCCGCTTGCAGGAGCTTATCCATGAGTCTGTCGGCATCCCAGGCTGCCTGAGCCGGAACCGAGACACACAAAGCCAGTACCAGAAACCATTGCAGCAGTTTTTTCATACGCTGCCTATTGTAGCAGCATCTGCCGGCAATGAAAAGAAGGAAAACGAAATTTTATCGCGCAGAATGCGCGATAAAGGATTTCAAATTTTAACATTGCAAATTGCACATTTAAAAAGTTCCCCGCGCCACCCTGTGTGGGCGTAGCATGTCAGCCGCAGGCTGAACGCGAAGCCCCAAGGCGCGGCAAGCTTAGAGCCCACGTAGTGGGTGGCAGAATGTCCTCGGTGTCACATGACATGATATACAACATAAGGCTGCAATGATGCACACGCCCATCGGCTCCGGGCTAACACCCATCGCCTTACAATCTGCCGTCACAGCATCGCAGCCGCGATGCAGCTTCCGTCTTCGCCCCGTGGGGGCTACGTTCTGGCGCCCACTACGTGGGCTCTAAGCCGGCCGCGGCAAAGCCGCGGAGGAATTTTCCAAATGTGCAATTTGCAATGTTAAAATTTGAAATCCGTTGTACTCTCAACGAAAGACCAGCGCCAGCAAGACAGCGGCAGCATAAATCACACGCCAGCGGGGAGAAGATGGCAGGAGATATAGCAGCAGAAGCAGCACCATGAGGGCAGCCACCCCAAAGCCCTGCGCACCGGGTGGCATAAAAAGTCGCCCGGGCAGGTAGGAAGCAACCATGTGGGGCACCACCTGTGCATAAGCTGCCACAGCCAGCGCGGTGGTCATCAGCGGGCGGTAAAAGGGCTCCGTTTGGCCGCGGCGCCACAGGGTATAGAGCGCCACACCCGCCGGGAAAGCACAGGCAGGCAGGGTGAACGCCGCCCCACCGGGCAACAGATGCCCCACCGCCAGCCCGAGCGCCAGGGGCAAGAGGGTGAGCAGCAGCTGCACCTCGAAGCGACCATGGCGCCCCCCTGCCCCACACAAGATGAGCAGGTGGCGCACAAAGAAGCCGCCCAGCAACAGGGAGATGCCATAGGCCATGCCGACTGCCCACCAGGGGCGAGCCGGGGCGGCAGACAGCATCCGCGCGGGTGGCACCTCAACCTCCACCCGCGCAGGGGATGCAGCGGGGGGACATGGCTGCGCGCTCCCCAGGGTGGGGAGGTAGCGCAGCAGGGCCTCGCGTTGCTCGGCTGTGAGCACCGCACCATAAGCAGGCATGGCGCCACGGCCCAGCTCCAGACTCTCTGCCCAGGTAGCAGGTTGGGGCGGGGGCACGCGCAGGGTGGGGATGGCCGGCATGCCGGGGTAAGTAGCCAGGAAGGCGGGGGGCTCGCCCTGCTCCCCATGGCAAGCGGCGCAATAACGGCGGTAAAGCTGGGGAGCGGAAGGAGACGGCGGCTCCCCAAAAGGCACAGCCGCGGGCAGGGCTGCGGAGGAGCGGGGCTCACGCTCGGTCATCTGCGCATTGAAACGCGCGGGCAGGAACGCCGTATCCCACTCCACACGCCAGAAAAACACCCCGGCGAGCAGCAACAACACAAACACGATGATGGAACGCGTCTTCATGAGCGCGTGCGAAGATGAAGATAATAGAACAACGCCAGAGCAAGCCCGGCACCCAACAAAGCACACACCAGCAGCGGCGGCACCACAAAAGGATACCCCAGCGGACGCGCCGCCACCACCCCCGCCGTATCAGCCCACTGGGTAGCGGCATACCACAGCCCAGGCAAGAGCAGGCCCACCGCGGCACCTGCCAGCGCCACGCGACCGGGTTTATGCCGGCAAGGCAAGGCTGCGGCGGCAGCGGGGCATGCCTGTTCGCAGGGCATGCGGGCCGAAAGAGCCAGAAAAAGCGCCAAAAACAAGCCCACGCCACCGCAAAGCATGGCCACATCCACCCAACTGGGGGCATACGAAGCCGCGGTGTGCCACTCCGAGCGGCACACGATGATATGCACGCGCTCCCACCACATGCCCAGCAGTACCCCCATACTCACCAGAGCAAAAAACTTGCCACTACCGCCAGCGGAGGCGGACCAAAACACCCCCCGCAGCACCACATTGCAACCCAGCATGAGCGCATAGCCCCCACTCCACAACCCGGGGAATTCCCACAGCTCCAGGGCGTAAAAAAGCCCCATCACCAAGCTGAATACCAGAGTGAGCCGCGCCAAGGGCTCGCGGCAGCGGCTCTGCTGCCCACGATGCACCCCCAGCTCAATCAGCTGCACCGCGGCCATACCGCTGAGCAAAGCCCCACACACAAAATACGGCGGCAACCCCGCGGCATGCCAGCGAAACACCACGGCAAAATCACACCCCACCACGCTATGCACCGTTATCACCAACACGGTGAGCACCACGGCCAAGCCCATGCAAACGCGCCCCCACAGCGGGCGCAGATGGCGCACCGCCGCCCGCTCACCGCGCAGACCGATGAGCCAGAACAGCAGCGAAAGCACAAAGTACGAGCCGATGGCCAGAGCATCCCACAGCAGGGGGGAGGCCATATTGGGCCACACCCCGCTGGCCACCGGCAGGGGGGTGAGCAGCCACAGCATCCAGATGCGCCCCACATGCACCAGCGGGTAGATGGCTGCCGTGAGGATGGCACAGAGCGTCATCAGCTCCGCATGGCGGGCAATCTCCCCGCGCCAGGCCTGCCGGCTCAGCAGCAACATGGCTGATATGAGCGTGCCGGCATGCCCCAACCCAATCCAGAAGACGAAAGAGACAATATCCCAGCCCCAGGGCACCGCATTATTGGCACCCAACACCCCCACACCCTCCATCGCGATGCGCCAAGCAGAGCCACCCAGCCCCACCAGCGCCACCAGCGCACAAAAACACACGAGCAGCCACCGCGCGCGAAGCTGGGGAGGCTGCTCGGACATGATGAAAGATAGGAGAAAAATCAGGACAGCTGGGCCAGGAAGCCGCTTTCATCCAGATACAACTTATCGGGCAAGGTGTAGGGCTTGCTCAGGCTGGGACTGGTCAACACGGTGGTGCCGTTTTCCGCATCCTCATCCTGCTCCACCGCAAAGCAGGGCAGCAGCAGACCACGTGTGCGGGCACGTGCACCCAGCTGGATGGTGCCATCGTTGATCTTGAACACGCTGTTGCAGGTGCTCATGGAGATGACCACGCCATCTGCCGTCACCATGCAGGGACGCCAACGCGTATTGGGTGTGGACATGTCCGGGCCACCGCTGAAATCATAGAAGGGTACCTGGCGGGGCGGCACGGTCTCCAGCAGGATGCGGCGCATGTGCGCACCACCGGCAATCTGCGAGATGCAGGAATCCAGCTGCGAATCGGCCTTCTCAATAAGATGCACGGGGGTGCGGGTAAGGATGGGCCACATCACACCAATCACCAATTCGCAGGGCTCGCCATGGCCCACCGTGGTGAGCAAGGGGTGGCGGTGGCGTTCCTTGAGAGCATTGATGCGGCGCACCTGCATCGTGTTCATCCACACACGGTGGAAGGACACCAAATCTTCCGTGCCATCGATGAGCAGCTGCAACCATGTGCGCAGCAGCTGGGGATAGTTCTCCGGTGCCTGGCGGGCAATGACGGCCGCAGCAATCTGGATACCGCTCAGCGTGCCTTCCTTGCAATGCACCAGCGGGCGCTCGCCATACATCTCCAACTGGCGCACCAGGGCATCGCGGCTGCCGCCACCCGCAGCCTCCAGGCAAAGCGAGGAGAGGCGGCGGAAAGTGCGCATGATGAGCTTGCTGTTGAAGGTGTCGGGGTCCAGCGGTTCACCCACAGCTACGGTGAAGTGATAGGGCAACTGGCGCGGCAGCTTGCTGAAGAAACGATTGCGGGCGTAGGAGAGGATGCTGCCCCACAAACCATCCATGTAAACGGGGATGATGGGCACGCGTGCGCGGCGGGCAATCACTTCCATACCGCGGCGCATGGGCGTCAGCGCACCGGTGCGGGTGAGCTGTCCCTCCGGGAAGATGCAAATCAAATCCCCGGCGCGAAGCCCCTTGGCGGCATTCACGATGGCCTCGCGCGGGTTCTTGCTGGAAATGGGCAGAGAGTTGAAGATTTCCAACACCCAGCCAAGGAGGCGGGTCATCATGAACTCCTCCGACACAACGAAGCGCACCGGGCGGGGGCTCACCATGGTGAGGAAGAGCGCATCACCGAAGGTGACGTGGTTGGCCACAATGAGAGCACCGCCACGCTCAGGGATGCGCTCGCCATTGATGATGCGGGGACGATACACGAGCTTGAGCGCCCAGATACCCACCATGCGGATGAACTCCTGCGGGATGAGACGCAGGGAGGTCACCATGATGAAGGCACTCATGAGGAAGAGGATGAAGAACTGCTGCTGCGGGCTGGCGCCATACTCGTGCATGAGCCACATGAGCACCACGGCCACCAGGCCCATCAGGTTGTCGAACAAGTTGCCGGCGGCGATGATGTTGCCACGGTTGGCGGGGTCGCAGCTATCCTGCAAGAAGGCGTTGAGCGGCACCAGATAGGCCGCACCAAAGGCACCGGTGAGGGCAAGGAACACATGGCTGGCAATGGTAGAGGCATCCAGCAGGGTGAGCATGAACGTGCACACGGTGATACCGATGGCACCCAGCGGAATGAGACCCAGCTCGTTCTTGCCCTTGCAAAGTCGGGAGGCAATGCCGCCGCCCAACACCACGCCGCCGCCCAGCCAGGCCATCAGGATGCCACACTGCATACTGAAATCCACGTTCGGGTCTGCTGTCTGCATGGCCTTGGCAATCTGAATCAAAATCAGGAACAGGGAGCCGGCCAGACACCAGAAATAAGCAATACCCAGCTCGCTGAGGCGCAGCAGGCGGTCCTTCCACAGGTACTTCATCTGCACAAAGTGCTCATAGAACAAACTGTAGCTGAACTTACGCGTCTGCTTGGCAGAGTAGCGCGGCACCAGGAAGGAGGCACCCGCCACCAGCACGGCCAGGATGATGAAAATCCACGTGGGCAGGATGGCTGCTTGCCAACCGGCCTCCTCGATGCCGTTGGGCTCGGTGGAATAAGCATCCAACAGGTAACTGTACCAGAAACACACGCCAATCTGCGCCAACAACAGCACAAACACCAGGCTGATTTCAATGATACCCGAGCCAAAGCCGATATAGCGCGAGCCCAGCAGGTCTTTCACCAAGCCTTTCTTGGCCGGGCTCAAAATGGTGGCCTGTGTGGCAAACACCGCAAACCAGATGATGGCCGCCCGCATATCATGCTGGTAGAAGCAGAACAGCATGCAGCCCATCACCAGTATCTGCACGATGCTCATCACCTGGATGATGCGCGTCTTGCAAAAACAGTCTGCCAACCACCCCACCAAGGGCGAAAACAAAATGTAGGGTATCACAAAAATAGCACCCAACATGTACTCCAGCGTGCTGCCCGCGGCACCCCACAACCACACCCCCAGCGGAATCAACAAAAATTGCACTGCTTTCTCATTGAAAGCATTTTGTGCCTGCACTGCGATGAGCGTCCAGAAGCCGGTCCATTCCTTCTTGGTCGGCTCTTTGTAAAATTGATCTGTGTCCTCTTGCATAGGCTTGGCTTATTATCGCATACTTTGACCATTTCGCAAGCAAATTCAATACATGAGGAAGGCTCAACCGGCAAATATAGCGCGTATACACGCGCAGGCGATGCCCGTATGCGCATTTTCCCGCTTGAAATGGGGTGGCATGGGGTGTAGAATAAGGGACGTATGAGGGAGAACCGCCACGCATATTTCAGCGCTTACGGGGAACCGGAAGCGGTGCTGCAGGTGGGCACAGAGGAGCTGCGCCCGCCCGGGGAAGGAGAAATTTGCGTTCGGATGCTGGCAGCTCCCATCAACCCGGCAGATATCAACTATGTGCAGGGCGTGTATGGCGAAAAGCCCACGCTGCCGGCCCATGCAGTAGGGCTGGAGGGGTGCGGCGTGGTGAACAGCAGCCGCGCGACCGGGTTTGAACCCGGTGATATGGTCATTTTGCTGAACACAGTGGGCGCCTGGAGCCGCTTCCTGACCGCACCAGCGGGGCATTTCCTGCGCTTGCCGGGCCATTTGGACCCGATGCAGGCTGCCATGCTCAAGGTGAACCCACTCACGGCGCTGCGCGTGCTGGAGGACTATGTACCGCTGCAAGCGGGCGACTGGCTGGTGATGAATGCGGCCAATTCAGGCGTGGGCCAATGCCTGATTCAACTGGCGCGCGAGCGCGGGCTGCACACCATCTGTCTGGTGCGGCAGGCCGCACAGCGCGGCGACATGCTGCGGGCGCTGGGGGCCGACATCGTGATTGATGAAGAAGAACCGGAAGCGGTGCAGAACGTGCTGGCCACCCCCGGGGTGAAGCGGCCGCGCCTGGCCTCCAACTGCGTGGGCGGCGAGAGCGCCCTGCGGCTCATGGATATGCTGGCACCGGGCGGCACCATGGTCACCTTCGGGTCCATGAGCCGCAAGAGCATCAAGGTGCCCAACAGCTGGCTCATTTTCAAAGATATTTCCCTGCGCGGCCTGTGGTGCACCCGCTGGCTGCAACACACCCCGGCCACAGAAGTGGCCGCCGCCTATCACTACCTGGCCGAGCTGGTGGCAGCAGGCAAGCTGCAACAGCGCGTGGCCGGTGTGTTCGGCATCGATGCGGTGCAGGAAGCCTGCCGCCAGGCACGCCTGGAAGGGCGCGATGGCAAAATCCTGCTCCGCCTCGGAGAATAACCACCCACACACCCACCTCATCCCATGACGGCACTCCCCCTCGACCTCAGCCAACACGAGCACGACACCCACCCCGAGCGCACAACGGTGCGGGCCATCATCTTCATCGGCGCGAGCGATGTATCCATGATGGTGGCCGAGGCAGATTTGGGCAGTCTGCGGGTGCTGGACGTGCTCTCCTGCCCCATTGAACTGGCGCATGATATTTTCCGGGATGGTGTCATCTCCCGCGACACGATGGACCGCTGCGTACACATCGTGAGCAATTACAACGAACTGCTCAATGAATACCGCCTGGGCGGCGGGGTGCAGGTGCGCCTGCTGGCCAGCAATGTGCTGCTGGATGTGCGCAACACCGACACCATCGTGAACCGCCTGCAAGTGACCTGCGGCCTGCAGCTGGAGATTATGGACGATGGCGAGATGACCCGCCTGCTCTACATCAACATGAAATCCATGCTGGAGCGCCACTCCGGGCTCTCCCGCAAGCGCGTGATGGTGCTGCATGTGGGCCCGGGCAACACGCGTATTCTCCTCTTCGACCGCGGCCGCATCACCTACTACGCCAGCTACCGCATGGGTGCTTACCGCACGGTGGAAGCCATCGGCGATACGGCCTTTGGCAGCGCCGACCACGAGTGCGCCGTCATCCGCGAGCACATCCGCGGCGTGGTGGAGCAAATACGCCACGATGCGGAGGAAGCCATCCCCACGGCACCGGATGCCATGATTATTTTCGGCCCTGATTTCCACCACATCAACACCCCCTTGTTTGAGGGCGATGAGATTGATGTGGAGTCCCTGGCCGAGCTGGCAGATGAGATAGCGCGCACGCCGCATTCCCAGCGCCAGGCGCAGTACAAGGAAGACTACGCCAGCGCGGGGGCATTGCTCTCCTCGGTGGTGACGTATCTGAGCCTGGCGCGCGAGTTCAACCCGGGCACCCTGCTCTACCCGGAGGAGGAGTTCTCCCACTCTTTCCTGCGCAACCTGATGCCCGCACGCAAGGATGACTTTGCGCTGGAGCAGGAAGTGCTACACTTCTCCACCCTGCTGGCCAACCGCTACAAGGTGGACCCCAGCCACAGCCGCCAGGTGCGCAAGCTCAGCACCGCCCTCTTCGACCAGCTGCAAGAGCTGCACGGCCTCTCACGCCACGATCGCCTCCTGCTCAAGGTCTCTGCCATCCTGCACGAAATCGGCACCTTCATCAACCAGAAAAACCACCACCTGCACGGCCAATACATCATCCTGCACTCGGAAATCTTCGGGCTCTCCCGCCAGGATATCAACATCATCGGCCTCATGGCCCGCTACCACCGCCATGGCGCCCCCACCGCGGCTGATGCCACCTATGCCAAGCTGGATCAGCCCAACCGCCTGCGCCTGCAAAAGCTGGCCGCCATCCTGCGCGTGGCCGATGCCATGGAACGCGCCCACTCCGGCCGCATTACCGACTTCACCGTGCGCTACAACAACCGCAAGCTGGAGCTCCTCATCCCCAGCGCCCATGACCTCACCGTTGAAAACATCGCCATGCGCACCAAGGCCGACCTCTTCACCGACATCTTCGGCTACGATGTGCAGCTGACCCCCGCCAAAGAATCCTAACCCTGCTCAACCATGTATATTCAGGACCAACTTCAGGAAATCCGCACCCGGATTGAAGCCGCCACCGCCCGCGCGGGCCGCCCCGCCGGCTCTGTGCAGTTGCTGGCTGTCAGCAAGACCTTCCCCGTGGAAGATATCATGCAGGCCTACCACGATGGGCAGCGCGATTTCGGCGAAAACAAGCTGCAGGAAGCCATGAGCAAGATACCGCTCATGCCCGCTGACTGCACTTGGCACCTCATCGGCCCCTTGCAGCGCAACAAGGTGCGCAAAGCCCTGGAACAGGGCTTCGCCCTCATCGAAGCGGTGGATTCGCTCAAACTGGCCCAAGCCATCTCCCGCATCGCCGGCGAGCTGGGCACCACCGGCAACATCCTGCTGGAGGTGAATGTGGATGGCGAGGACACCAAACACGGCTTCACGCCCGAGGAACTGCGCCAATGCTGGGCTGAGCTCACAGCCCTGCCCCACCTGCATATCCAGGGGCTCATGTGCATCCCCGCCTTCACTGATGCCCCCGAGGATGCCCGCCCCGCCTTCCGCACCCTGCGCCAGCTGGCAGAGGAACTCCGTGCCCGCGGCCCCCTTCCCCTGCCCCATCTCTCCATGGGCATGAGCCACGACTACGCCGTCGCTATCGAGGAAGGTGCCACCATCGTGCGCGTGGGCTCTGCCATCTTCGGCAAGCGTGATTACAGCATCTGAGCATTCAACGGGGCGAAAACAGAACGCCGACAGCAGCGTTTTCATGCTTCATGGGGCATGGATGATACCGCCGCTTTATGCCGCACACTACCTGGGCTCAGGGCCAGTCGCGCCATAAGGCGCGGCTATATTTGAGCCCCTTCACGGGGTGGCAGCATGGCTTGTGAGTGCGTAGCAAGTCAGCCGCAGGCTGAACGCGAAGCCCCAAGTCACGCAGAGACGGAACTCCGGAGCGTAGCGGAGTGGGTGGCAGAATGTTCGTGGTATCACATGATAGACACCATACGGCTGCCATGAACCCACGCCTACTGGCTCCGGGCTAGCGCCCATCGCCATTTAATCTGCCGTCCTCTACAGCATCGCAGTCGCGATGCTGCCCGGACTCCCAATCATTTTTGTTCCCAACCCCGGGTTCCGCCACTGCGTGGCTGCACCCGGGGCTATCTGCTGCCGCCCCGCAAAGCGGGACCCAATGCTTGCACAGGCAAAGCCGCAGGGAACTTCAAATTCGTACTCGGTTAATTTTTTGTGGTAATATGGGCTTGTTCGGAGTAAAATCCGAGCTGGCGGAGAGGCTTATCGAAGTTAGCTGCTCTTGATAAGCCGACTGAGGGTACACCCGCATTCGTCCAGGGGTCGAAAA
>JAZRRO010000065.1:0-17524 GCA_045650805.1 Akkermansia sp. | reverse complement strand
TGCTCCCGCACCTGTGGCTGAAGAACCCGCTCCTGCTGCTGAGCCCGCTCCCGCACCTGTAGTAGAGGAACCCGCCCCCGCTGCTGAGCCCGCTCCCGCACCTGCCGAAACTCCGGCAGCCTGATTCCGGCGAAAAAGCTTTTATCACCTCCCCCGCCCGGCTATGGCCAGCGGGGGATTTTCTTTGTACCGATTCGGAGGGCTGTGCATACACAGCAAATCATGAAGAAGAATGCTGCGCGCCCGGACAAATCTCCGTTTTATCGGGGTACCCGAGGTGGCGCACAAGCAGCGCGAGGAAAGAAGTTGACGAATCCACATGCGGGGTGTAGACTACATACGTGCAATACGATAGTATATCCCAGCTGCAACATCTGATATCTGACGAGCCCGGCTATGGCACTGTTTTTGTCCAACTGGCCCGAAAGACAACAAAAACCACCAAAACAGGCCGCCCCTATCTGGAGGTAAGCCTGGCAGATGTGACCGGCACACTCACCATCAAAGTGTGGGACAACGCCATGTGGTACCCCGCCTTCATCGCCTTGAATGATGAAGATTGCATCGCTGTCACCGCTACCTGGCAAAATACCCCCTACGGTATCGAGGCGGCGGATGTGGATATACGCCCCCTCTCCCTGGAAGAAGAGCACATCATGATGACCGGCGGAGCAGAACTGGCCCAACGCCAGGAAGAAGATTGGGATTGCATCTGCGATTTGATTGACAGCTTGCAAGACCCGCGCCTGAGCCACCTGTGCCGCGCACTGCTGGAGAATTTTGAACCGCGTTTCCGCCGAGCCGGGGCCGCACGTAGCGTACACCACGCCCGCCGCGGCGGGCTGGTGGAGCACACGGCCGGTGTCATGCGCACCGCAGCAGCCATTTGCACGGCGTACCCCACGCTCAACCGCGATTTGCTTCTGGCCGGTGCCCTCTTCCACGATTGCGGCAAGATGTGGGAAAACGCCTATCCCGAACACGGCCTTGCCATGCCCTATTCCGACACAGGCGAACTGTTGGGGCACATTTCTCTTGGCATCGAAGTCATCAACAAGCTGTGGACACGGCTTCTCACCGATGAGCGCAAAGCCGCTTGGGAAGACTTGGAACCCACCACAGAGCAAGTGCGCCTGCACCTGCTGCATCTGGTCGCGTCTCACCACGGCTGCCTGGAATTTGGCTCCCCGGTGGTGCCCAAAACACCCGAGGCGCTTGCACTCAACCACGCCGACAACCTGGATGCCAAATTGGAAATGATGCGCTGCGGCTACGAAACGGCCCCGGCACTCTCCACACACATCCGCCAAGGCAAAAAGCCCCTCGCAGGCAATTTGGTCACCCCCCTGTCTGCGTTCGAATCTGATTCCACAACGGCATGAGTGAAGCTATCCTCAGCCTTGTCTCCGTAGGGGCGCTGCTCATCATCTCGCAGCTCAGCCCGGGGCCGGATGTCTTCTTCGTATTCCGCACCGCCCTGGCACAAGGGAAGAGAGCCGGGTATGCCGTAGGCGCCGGCATCACCATGGGCTTTTTCCTGCAAACACTCGCCGTATGCGCGGCCGGCTCTTGGGTCATGCAGCAGAGCTGGAGCTACTGGGTACTGGTGGCCGCCTCCTGCTGGCTGTTGTATCTGGCCTGGAAAATCATGCCCAGGCGCCAACAAAGTCAACAAGTGCAGCTCGAAGCACAACAAGGCACCAAAGAACCGCTTGTGGCCCTGATGTGGCAGGGATTCCTGTGCAACATCCTCAACCCCAAGTGCACACTCTTCATCTGCGGGCTCGCCCTGGGGCCCCTGCAACTCTACGCCACACAGCACATCTGGTACACCCCCGCCCTGGTGCTGAGCCTGCAAATGGCCAGTTTTGGCGGTTGGGTGCTGTGGAGTACACTTTTGCAATGGAAGCCTATCCGCGGAGCCTATCTGCGCCACACACGGGGCATCGACACCATCTTCGCTCTGTTGCTGGCAATTTTTGCCATCCTGCTGCTCCTGCCCGGCAGCTCAAATTAAGCATTTTTCAGGCTTTGGCGGAACTTGGTGCTTGCCTTTTCGGGCCGAATAGGGTAGAGTAGACCCGCAAAGACGTTATTGCGCATATGAACGATATTATCACCACAGCATGCAAATTCGTCACGTCCTCGATTGGCCGCAAGATTCTTGTGGCTCTCACGGGTTCGTGTCTTCTCCTGTTCCTGGTGGGTCACCTGGCCGGCAACATGACCATCTACGGTGGTTGCGCAGGCGAAGGCGGCACATCCTGGATTGACTTCTACGCCACCGGCCTGCACTCCATGCCCGCATGGTTGCTCTGGGCTATCCGCCTTGGTCTGTTGGCTGTTGCCCTCATCCACATTGTGCTGACGCTGGTGCTGAAGTACGAGAACTACAACGCTCGCACTCACTACCAGAAGGAAGGTACGCTCAAGGCTACGCTTTCCTCCCGCACGATGGTTCTGACCGGTGTCATGATTCTGTGCTTCCTGGCATTCCACCTGTGGCAGCTCACCTTCAACGGTGACCCCGCCAACTGCTATGACCACATCAAGGCTGCATTCACCAATCCCTGGTGCTCTGCATTCTACATCGTTGCCATCTGCTGCTTGTTCATGCATGTGCGCCACGGTGTGCAGTCCGTCCTGCAGACCTTTGGTCTTGCCACTCGCAAGGTGCGCCCCCTCTACAACATCATCGCCGTGCTCTTCGGCATTGTGGTGTGCGGTGCTTTCATCTCCATCCCGGTTGCCTTCCTGACGGGCCTCCTTCACTAATTCACCAACAGATCGTACCATTATGAACGATATCAAGTTTCCCGTAAGCGATTACATGCCGTCCTCCTGCATCCCGGACGGCCCCATTGAGCAGAAGTGGACCAAGTACAAGCGCGAAGCCAAGCTCATCAACCCCAACAACCGCCGCAAGTACACCGTGCTCATCGTGGGTACGGGTCTGGCCGGTGGCTCTGCCGCCGCTACGCTGGCTGAGCTGGGCTACAACGTGAAGTGCTTCTGCTACCAGGACAGCCCCCGCCGCGCACACTCCATTGCTGCTCAGGGCGGTGTGAATGCTGCTCACAACTACCAGAACGATGGTGACTCCGTATACCGCCTCTTCTACGATACCGTGAAGGGTGGCGACTTCCGCGCTCGTGAAGCCAATGTGTACCGTCTTGCTGAAGTTTCCTGCAACATCATCAACCAGTGCGTGGCTCAGGGCGTTCCCTTCGGCCGCGAATACGGTGGTTTGCTCGACAACCGCTCCTTCGGTGGTTCCCAGCTCAAGCGTACGTTCTACAGCCGTGGCCAGACCGGCCAGCAGCTTCTTCTTGGCTGCTACCAGGCCATGGAGAAGGAAATCGGCAAGGGCCACATCGAAATGTACCCCCGCACTGAAATGATGGACCTCGTGGTTGTGGACGGCCACGCCAAGGGCATCGTGGTGCGCGACATGGTGACAGGTGAAATCAAGAGCTACGCCGGCGACACCGTGCTTCTTGCCACGGGTGGTTATGGCCGCGTGTTCTTCCTCTCCACCAACGCCATGGGCTGCAACGTGGGCGCTGCCTGCGCCTGCTGGAAGAAGGGTGCCTACTTTGCTAACCCCTGCTTCACCCAGATTCACCCCACCTGCATTCCCGTCAAGGGCGACTACCAGAGCAAGCTCACGCTCATGTCCGAATCCCTGCGTAACGACGGCCGCATCTGGGTACCCAAGAGCCGCGAAGTGGCTGCCAAGATTCGCCGTGGCGAGATGAAGCCCTCCGATGTGGCTGAGAGCGAACGCGACTACTACCTGGAGCGCAAGTACCCCTCCTTCGGCAACCTGGCTCCCCGCGATATTTCCTCCCGCGCAGCCAAGGAAGCATGCGACGACGAACGCGGCGTAGCAGCCACGGGTCGCGGTGTGTTCCTTGACTTCAAGGACGCCATCGAGCGCATGGGCAAGGAATGGATTGACGGCCAGTACGGCAACCTCTTCGAAATGTACGAAGAAATCACCGACGTGGATCCGCACGAGCAGCCCATGATGATTTATCCCGCCTCCCACTACACCATGGGTGGTCTGTGGGTGGACTACAACCTGATGTCCTCCATCCCCGGTCTGCACGTTCTCGGCGAAGCCAACTTCTCCGACCACGGCGCCAACCGTCTGGGTGCTTCCGCCCTCATGCAGGGTCTCTCCGACGGCTACTTCGTGATTTCCTCCACCCTGCCCACCTACCTCACCACCCAGAAGCCCGGCAGCATCACCACAGCTGCTCCCGAGTTCAAGGAAGCTGAGGACGCCGTGAAGGCTCGCATCCAGAAGATGATGGATGTGAAGGGCACCAAGACGCCTGACGAAATCCACCGCGAGCTCGGCAAGCTGATTTGGGAAGACGTAGGCATGGGCCGCACCAAGGAATCCCTCCTGCACGCTCTCAGCAAGCTGCCCGCTATCCGCGAGGACTTCTGGACCAACGTGAAGGTGGTAGGCTCCACCGAGGGCATGAACCAGGAACTCGAGAAGGCCTGGCGCGTAGCAGCCTTCCTCGACTTCGCAGACCTGCTCTGCTACGATGCTCTGAACCGTGAAGAATCCTGCGGCGCTCACTTCCGTCTTGAGCACCAGATGGCCGATGGCGAAGCCAAGCGCGATGACGAAAACTTCGCATACGTGGCTTGCTGGGAGTACAAGGGACCGGGTGAACTGCCCGTCCTTCACAAGGAAAACCTTACCTTCGAGAACGTCCACCTGGCTATCCGTTCCTACAAGTAAAGATTCGAATCAACAGCAAACTTATTAGATACTACTATGGCTAATCTCAATCTTACGCTCAAGGTCTGGAGACAGGAAAACGCTCAGGCCCAGGGCCGCATCGAAACCTACAAGGCCACCAACATTCCGGATGATGCTTCCTTCCTCGAGATGCTCGACATCGTGAACGTGGGTCTCGTGCACGAGGGCAAGGAGCCCATCCACTTCGACCACGACTGCCGCGAAGGCATCTGCGGCATGTGCTCCCTCACCATCAATGGTGTACCCCACGGTGGCAAGAAGGTGACGACCTGCCAGCTGCACATGCGCCAGTTCAAGGATGGCGACACCATCTGGATTGAACCCTTCCGCGCCGCTGCATTCCCGCTGCTGCGTGACTTGGTGGTAGACCGTACTGCACTGGACAACATCATCGCCGCCGGCGGTTTTGTGGACGTGCGCACCGGCTCCGCCCCCAACGCCAACAACATGCCCGTACGCAAGAAGACTGCCGACGCCGCTTTCGACGCCGCTGCTTGCATCGGTTGTGGTGCCTGCGTGGCCAGCTGCAAGAACAGCTCCGCCATGCTCTTCACCTCTGCCAAGGCCGCTCACCTCAACCTGCTGCCCCAGGGCCAGCCGGAAAAGAACAAGCGCGTGCTTGCCATGGTGCGCCAGATGGACGCCATGGGCTTCGGCAACTGCACCAACCAGTACGAGTGCGAAGCCGCCTGCCCGAAGGGCATCAGCGTAGACAACATCGCCAAGCTGAACCGCGACTACATGATCGCCTGTGCAGCCGAGGCCGTGGGTGTTTACTCCTGATAATCACATCCTCATCTCCCACCCCTGCCGAAGCAATTCGGCAGGGGATTTTTGTTTCTCCCCCCCTAGCCGCGATGGGCACACGGGGCATTCATGCATTGATTTACACTAGACAAGGCCCCGGGGAAAAGCTATACTCCCATTAGCTTCGCGAAACCCGCACTTATTGACAATGTCTTTTTCTGAATCCATCCTCCACCAATTTCTCCAGCTGCTGAAAGAAAAGCTCAAGCACTGGAAATGGGTTCTGATTATCTACGGCATTATCCTCATCATCTCCATCATTGTACACGCTCCGGCTTGGGCTGACAGCGTCTGGTGGTTTGGCCTCAAGCCACGTCTGCTTATGGGGAGCTTGTCGCTGCTGGCATGGTTTATCACAGATAACTTCTGCACACGGCGCCAATATCAAAACGTATCAGCGAAGGTCATCGGTGGCATTTTGCTCGTGTTCGGCTTATTCAGCTTTTGTGATATAGAGCGAGCGCTCGACAGCATTCCCAATCTGGAATTGATGGTGTACAGCTCGGCATGCTTTCTCTTATCTTGGGCTCTTTTGCGGCGTTTTGCGCTCTTGTTCTGGGGGCCATTTCTGGTGATTGAGACCATTCAGGCCATCAGTTTTCACACAATGGGCATTGGGTTCAGTGCCGGTGTCATCTCTGAAATTGTACACGCCACCAAAGAAGAAATTGCCAATTTCCTGACATTCAGCAACGTCTCTTTGCTGATAGCACTACTCGTCTTCATCCTTGCTCTGTGCTATATGGCTCAGCGATACTTGAGCCGCTATCACAGCTTGAGCTTGTGTTCTTCGGCGGCATTCCTGCTGGCTCTGTTCTCCTTTGCCGGTCTGGCGCTCCCCTTCGGCGCGCGCATTACCCCCAAAACCTGGATATATTACGACTGCGTTTCCTTTGCCACCAACGTTGAAAATGGGGTAAAGCGCAACCTGCGCCTCATCAAAGAAATATCCCTTCTACCTTCCGCAGCAGACGCGCCCTCAACCATTCCCACCATACAAGAGGATGACAATATCGTATGCATCTTGCATATAGGTGAAAGCGTCCGCGCAAACCACTTGTTCATCAATGGCTACCACCGCAACACCACACCATGGTTGTCCAAGCAACCTAACCTGATTAATTTCCCACGCTGCATTGCCTCGGCCTGCGACACCTGCGATGCCGTCTCCACCATCCTCACAGACGCCACCGCCAGCATTGCTTATAACGAATCTGACCCCAGCAGCAAACCAACTGTCAAATCCATCAGCGACCTTTTCTTTGCCAACGGATTTTATGTCTCCTACCACGTGGGACACAAACACCTTGGCTTCGACAAAAACACTCTCACCGCCGCCTTTCAATCAACGTTTGCTCAGTTGATATATCTTTTTGCTGAAAAATCGCAAAATTTGCAGGAATCTCCGGGCAGCGTCATGTCGCAAACCACCCAAATACTGGATATTTGCCGGAATCATCCGGATAAAAATATATTCTTCGTTGTCAATAATGAGGGAAGCCACGGTCCGTGTGGACATTTTGACCATGACAATCCCACATTCACGCCATACGATGATCACTCCCTGTACGATACAGCCGCCGGCTCTGCAGAGCTCGTCATCAATGCATACGATAACACCATTGTCCATACAGACCAATATATACGCACCCTTATCGAAGGCTTGGGAAACAGGCCTTTCATCTACATCTATGTAAGCGACCATGGAGAGAGCCTGGGCTACGACAGCCAAGGGAACATGGGCCGGGGTTGGATTACCGGCCAGCCCAATGCAACAGCATACCTCAACACCTTCCTTTCCAATGATATTAGCGTAGTCCCCCTATTCATCCTGACCTCACCCAATCTTGAAAAGGTACACCCGCACTTTGGCAAAGCACTCCAGCAGCTCAAGAGCAACACAAGGTTAACCGCCGGCCATGGGCACGTGTTCCATACCATATTGGGGATGTTCAATATACAGACGCCCTACTATCGGGCAGAATGGGATTTGAGCTCAGACAAAGCAAAGCCATACAAAGGCCTCCGACCGGACAGCGTAAAGCAGGCCGAAACTCGCACAGAGCCATAAGCACCATGATTCTTTTTGTTGTTAAGTTTTTCATCTTCGTTCTGGTTCTCATCTTTCTGACCATGATGTATGCAAAATATGCATACACACCGATCAGCACAATTTCAGGCAGACCTGAGCAACGCGTAAAAGGCGAGATGAAATGGGGCTTTATCCTCATCTTGACCAGCCTTGCATGCTATGCTTTTCTATCCTTTTTGCTCTCCCTCTCCTGGTTGGGCGGAGATGATTTTTTCTTTCCTCATGACCAACCATTTATAGAGAACATCAAACACGCCTCCTGGAAATACTGCAATTGGGTGAGCCGATTCGGTGAAACGATTGTGGCCTTTACCGGAATAAGTGAAAACAGATGGCAACACTTTATCTTCACCCCCCTGTTCGTTGTCCTCATACCTTTCGCTCTGTTCAGACTTATCAAGGAGAACAACACCCACATTTTCAATTTAAAGGGATTCCTCTTTTATCTTTTCATCTTGGGGATTTTGCTCATACAGCCGGATTCCAACAGTTGGCGTAATTTCAGATGCTATGCAGCTTCAGTGAATTATCTCTGGCCGCTGCTCGGTATCACCTTTTTCCTCTCATTTTATCGCTCTGATCAACTTTTCAGCTCAAAGAAGCTGTTTATCTCAGTCCCTTCATTATTTATTCTGGGCGTATATTCAGGCTGGTCTATGGAATGCGTCTCATGCTTCATGATTCCTATCCTGGCCACGATATGCACCATAAGAGCCATCAATAAAAAGTGTTATCTTCCGCAATTTGCGGGATTATTAGGCGCCTTGCTGGGCGGATATATGCTCTTTGCCTCGCCGGCCCTTGCAAGGAGAGCCATATCAGCAAGCGTCTCATGTCCCATCCAGGTATCGGACCTATCTTTCAGTGAAGCCTTTGAATTGGCTTGCTCCATCACCCCGGAAAATATGCAAAAACTTTCGGGTGGGGCCATTAACGCCTATATCGGAGATTTCCCCTTTATTCTTCGTGCGCTCTTCGTACCCGAACTCTTATCAGTCTATCTTCCCTGCTGCGCCATTGCACTCAGTGCATGCGTTATCCTCTTCATCATGAGTCAGCTTCATGGTACCACCAACAAAAAACACATCTATATCATAGCTTGTACAGGTAGTGCCCTTTCATTCCTTTGTGCCATGAGTTATCTCATGTCTTGCATTCCCTACACCATGAGTTTCCTACCGGCCACATTCATCATGCTTGCTACTGCCGGGTTCCTTTTCCTTCGCACCCGAATCAGATACAGCATTATTGTTGTGCTTCCCATAGTAGGTTATGCGCTATACTATCTCATCCCCCCAACGTACGAAGCTTATCTTTTTAAGCCGGAAAGAGAAGCACAGTTCCAACTGATTCACCATAAAATCCAACAAGGTGAAAAAAATATAGATCTGCCGTACCCCCTCTCTCGCGAACCTGTTGACCGCCTCGGCCTCATCAAATCAGGCATCTTTGCCGAATCATATAATCAATATCCCAACAGCATGGCGCGCACGTACTATAAAATCGATAACATCCGCACCTTGCCCAAGGACGATAAAAATAAGAAGCAAGCCCCCTGAAAATCGCATATTCTATTGAACATGTCGCATTTTAAGCTTGCCAACAGCGCTTTAGCACCTAAAATTTACAAAGCAATGCGTAGGACGATGATTTGCGTGGCAAATCTACCTGATGCAACTGCGAAATGACACCTCATCAAGCCGACGGTCTGCGTATCTCGAAACAACCGTTCATCGGCTTTACTTACTCCCCAATACCAACATGGCTGAACATCACACACACGGACGGCAGGGACAAGGTTCCCGTCACCGTCAGAATCACCACCGCCGCCGCCACCACCAGCGCATGCCGCGCCCGGAGGCCGCGCCCGAAAAGAAGCCCTCTCTGCTGACTCGCCTCCTGCGTTTCTTTGGCTTCAGCAAGAAGGATGTGAAGGAAGACAAGCGCAAACAAAAGGACAACAAGCGCAACAACCGCAACAATGTCCCCCAAAAGGTTCGCGTCGCCAAGACCAACAATCACCAGGGCGGCAACCCCGGTGCCAAGGGCAAGCGCCGCGCCACCTCCACCCTGCCCACCCGCAATGCGCGTCTCTACGTCGGCAACCTCTCCTATGAGGCCACCGAATCCGAGCTGGAAGACCTGTTCAAGGGCTTTGGCAACGTGCGCAGCGTAGAAATCATCTACAATCCGCGCACTTACAAGAGCAAAGGCTACGCCTTCATCGAGATGTTCCAGCTCGATGACGCCCGCCGCGCCGCAGAGGTGCTGCATGGCCAGCCTTTCATGGGCCGCGAGCTCATGGTGAGCGCAGCCAGCGAGCGCCCCGACAATACCGGCGACACTGATGCCCCCGCAGAGCAGGCGCCCGCCGCTCCTGAGGCAGAAAGCGCCCCCGAGCAGGACTAATACCTAAACCGGCACAACACCCCTTATCAAGCAGCGGCCACAAGCCGCTGCTTTTTTTGTGCCCATCAATACACCCATAAAAAATCCCCCGAGCGGCGAACCGCCCGGAGGATTTAGTGTGCTTTGGGGGGAAGAGTATTAATCAGAAGGGGATATCATCATCCGCCTCCTGGGGCATGGGGGCCTGCTGCGGGCGGCTCTGCTGGTTGTAACCACCATTGTAGCCGGAGTTACCACCGTTGTTGAACCCGCCATTGTTGTAGCCGCCGCCATTATAGCCGCCACCGTTGTTGCTGTAGGAATTGCGCTGCTGGAAAGAGCCACCGCCGGCAGGGCGGTCGCCACCTTCGCGGCCACCCAGGAGCTGCAGATTCTCCGCAATGATGCGGATGCGGCTGCGGCGCTGGCCGGTCTGCTTGTCTTCCCAGGTATCCTGCTGCAAGCGGCCTTCGATGAACACCGGACGCCCCTTGGCCAGGTACTGAGCAGCAATTTCACCCGTGCGGCCCCAGCAGGTCACATCCAGGAATGTGGTCTCCTCGCGGCGCTCGCCTTCGTTCATGCCACCGGTGCTCACGCGGTTCACCGCCAGGCGCAATTCAGTCAGGCTCGTACCACGGGGGGTGGTGCGCACCTCAGGATCGGCAGTCAGATTGCCGATAATCATCACTTTGTTAAGATTTGCCATAATCTTGAAATCACTAGAAATAAATATCGTATTACCTCCTTGCTGCCAGATTGGCGCAAAGAGCCTTGTCTGACGCCTATCCTACCCGCAGAACATAGGGTTGACAAGCAAAAAAACAGGCCGGAATGTAGAATTTCCAACGCGATAGACAAATATAGGCTTGCAAGTTGGGGCGTTGCATAGTAGAATGCGCTGCTCCCGCAGGCGCGGGTGTACCCATTTTTTCATCCATGAAGACAGAACTTATCGAGAAGGCGGCGCAGATTGTAGGCGATAATCAATTGCTGGTCAATATCGTATCCAAGCGAGTTCAGCAGCTCAACCACGGCTCCGACCCCTACATCCCGACTGATCCTGAAATGGGTTGCGGCGATATCGCCCTGACCGAAATCATCGAAGGCAAAATCACCTGGCGCGAACAAACGGAGGAAGACCTGGAGCAGGAGAACGATCCCTTTGCAGATGCCCCCGCTGCGGAAGAACCCGCCGCAGAAGAAAGCGTGGTGACCATCACTCCCGATTTATAAATTGCAGCGTACACCCCTGTACGCTTCACAACCAGCAGCCCGGGAGTAAACGCTTCCCCGGGCTGCGGTGTCTAAACCTCATCTCTATATACCACCATGGCCAAGAAGCCTGCACAGCAAAGCAACCTGATTGCCAGCAACAAAAAGGCGGGGCGGGATTATGAAATCCTGAGCCGCCACGAGTGTGGTATCGAGCTGAAAGGCACCGAGGTCAAATCCATCCGCGAAGGCCGAGTCAACATATCGGACGCCTTCGCCCGCGTGGAAAAAGGCCAGCTGTTCCTCTACGGCTGCGATGTTCAGCCCTGGGAAACGGCCGGCAAGTGGTTCCAGCACGAAGCCAAGCGCCCGCGCCGCCTGCTCATGCACAAGCGCGAAATCCTGAAACTGGAAATCCAGATGGCCCAGCGCGGCTTTGCCCTCCCCCTGCTGCGTCTCTACTGGAAAAACGGCAAAGTGAAAGCCGAGCTCGGCACCGGCCGCGGTAAAACGCACCGCGACCAGCGCTATGATTTGAAGGCCAAGGCCGAAATGATGGAAGTGCGCCGCGAAGTGACGCGCTTCAATAAGGGCATCCGTTGATTTTTCTCGCCAAAAGGTGAGCGATTGTGCTAATGTGGCAGCATGAAGATAGCCACATGTGCCGCCGTACGCGCAGCAGAGCATGCTGCCTTTGAATCGGGAGCCATCCGCTCATTAGAGCTGATGGATGCCGTTGTGGAAAACATGTGGCAAGCCGTCCAAAGCGCCCCTGAGCTGCAATTTACTCCGTCCCAAGTAGTTGTCTACGCGGGCAAAGGGAACAACGCCGGCGATGCCATCGGCCTGGCCGCCCGCTACACCTGTCCCCTCATCCTGCGCACCGCCTGCGCGGCAGATGAACTCTCCCCCGATACCCGCGCGCAGCTCGCCCGCATACCAAGTGCCCGCATCACCACGAATACCCCCACGCCCCTGCCCCACACCCTGATTGTGGATGGTCTGCTGGGCTCCGGTGCCAGCGGCCCGCTCCGCCCGCCTTATGAGCAATTGGTGCAGGAGATGAACACCCTGCGCGCTGCCGCCACCCACAGCCTCCTGCTGGCCATCGATGTGCCCACCGGCCTCCATGCCGACACGGGCGAGGCGCAAGCCCCCACCGTACAGGCAGACGTGAGCTGCCCCATCGGCTGCGTGAAACCCGGCATGCTGGCAGATGGGGCAGAGGACTACGTGGGCCGCCTGCTGCCCATCCCCCTGCCCGGCATCAGCATCCCCGCGGAAGACACCGCCACTGTCCTCAGCCCCCATAGCACCGGGCTGCGGCTCCCCCGCCGCGCCTATTCCTGCTTCAAAAACCGTGCCGGGCGTGTCAACATCGTGGCGGGTTCCATCGGCTACCTGGGCGCCGCGCAAATGTGCGCCGAAGCAGCCCTGGCCGCAGGCGCAGGCTTGGTGGCGCTCTATTGCCTGCCGGATGCCTACCCCCTGCTTGCCACGCGTGTGGCGCCGGAAATCATGGTACACCCCGTGCGCAGCTATGCAGAGGTACCCACCACCGGAGCCGAAGCCTGGCTCATCGGCCCTGGGCTGGGCGCACCGCCCGCTGCCGCCCGCCTGGCCCTGCAACAACTCATCCTGCGGGCAGAAGGGGCCCTCGTGCTGGATGCCGATGCGCTCAACCTCGCCGCCAAACTGGGCTGGGGCCTCCCGCCCCATGCCATCCTCACCCCGCATCCGGGCGAAATGAAGCGTCTGCTCGCCACCTATGCCCCGGGCTGCACTGCCACCTCGCGCCGAGACATCGCCCACAGCTTCGTGGCAGCCTGTCCCTGCACCCTCCTGCTCAAGGGCGCGCGCACCATCATCACCGATGGCACCCGCACCTGCTACAACTCCACCGGTGGCCCCTACATGGCCTGTGGGGGCCAGGGAGATGTGCTGGCCGGGGTCATTGCAGCGCTGGCGGCTCAGGGCATGGAGCCCCACCAAGCCGCAGCAGCCGGGGCCTACACCTGCGGGCTCGCAGCCGCCACCGCCTGGCGCACGCTGGGCTGCCCACCATCGGTGCGCCCCACCCAGCTGCTGCCATACGTATCAAACCTCTTGTAATGCTGCCTCATTTCCCCTCCATGAGGGAAACTATGGCATCTGCGGCGCGCAAAACAGCACCACCACGGCCCAAATGATTGGTAGCCTCGCGCATGCCGGCCAGCACCTCTTCGCGGGGGCCGGGCTGGGTCAGGCGCTCCAGCTCCGCAAGGCAGTTTTCCACATTGAAATCATGCTGAATCAGCTCGCGGGTGATGGGCTTGTCTTCCAATATGTTGACCATGCCAATATATTTAATGGTCAGCAGCATGCGACCCAGCATATACGTACCCCAGGCTACTTTGTATACCAGTGCAAAGGGCAATTCATGCAATGCCGCTTCCAGCGTGGCGGTACCGGAGGTCACCAAAGCGGCCTCGGCGCGATCCATGAGGTCATGGTAGCTGCCGGGGCAGATGTTGATGAGCTCGGGGTCCACACCGGCCTTGCGGGTCATTTTCTGCATCAGCTCAGCCAGTTTGGGGGAGCTGGCAGAGGTCTCGAAACGCCACTCGGGGTGAGCTTTCTTAGCAGCCTGCACCACCTTCAGGAACACGGGGAAGTGGCGTTCAATCTCGCGGCGGCGGCTACCGGGGAAGAGCCCGATGAGCCCCTTCTCGCGCACATCAGTGCGGCGCGTAGCCAGGATTTCATCGCGCAGGGGGTGGCCCACAAACTCGGTGCGCAAGCCCACAGCCTCGAACACGGGCTTTTCGAAGGGGAAGATGCACATCATCAAATCCAGCACACGGGCAAGCTTGGGGGCACGCTTCTTGTGCCAGGCCCACACCATGGGGGCAATGAAATAAGCGATTTTGGTCTCCGGAGCCTTCACGTGGATGCGCTCAGCCAGGCGCTGGTTGAAGCCGGGGTAGTCAATAAGGAGCAGCAAATCCGGTTTTTCAGCCACAATTTTTTCCTCCATGGCATCCAGATGATTCATGAAGAAGCGAGCATGGCGCAGCACCTCGACCACACCGATGACGGCGGCCTGCTCTGCCCAGTCCTGCACACCGGGAGCCACCGCATGCATGCGGCTACCCCCCAAGCCGGAAATCTCGGCCCCGGGATAGCGCTTCAGCAGCTCTTCCATCAGCATGGCACCCAACTTATCTCCGCTCTTCTCGCCGGCAACAACTACAATCTTCATGCCAATATGTTACTGCATCTCTCTTGCAAATGCAAGAAAGGAATCACGGGAAATGCACAACGAAGCATAAATGTATCAAACGCCGCTTCACTCCGGGGAATGCCCCAAGGTAGCCAGGGTTTGCGCATAGACCACGGGTGAAATTTCGCTGGGACGTATTTCTGCCTTTTCGCTCCAGAAAACAGCTGTGTGCAGCACCGGTATGCCGCAGGTTGCCAGGTGCGCATCGATGGCTGCTTTGTGCGCCAGCACTTCCTCTCGGGTGGGGGCGTGCACCACCCCCATGATTTGCGCCCCGCCAAAGGGAGCACCACCGCTGCGCCAGTAGCAATGAGTCATGCAGATATGGCGGCCACACTCGGCGCCGGCGCGCTCCTCCAACCCGGGGGGAACCGCCCAGTGGAAAAGACCGCTGGCACCGGTACCCGCATGCTTGCTGGGCTTGCGAGTATGATCCAGAAACACGGCAAAGCGGCCAATCACCTTGCGAGCATCCAACCCGGCAGCAATGCGGGCAAAGGTCTCGTAGCTCATCCCCAACTGCTCTGCGCGAGCGCGCCAGGGCTCATGCACCATTTCCTCGGGCTCCAAACTTTCTTTCAGCGCCAGCAACACGCTCCACTCCTCGGGGGTGAGCTCCGGGCGGGCAATCCCCTGCATCTCGGGCAGGGTCTCCAGCTTATCCCCGGGCTTGAGCCCGGCGCGGCGCACATGTCCCACCCCCAGAGCAAACATGCCCACCACCGGCAGCGGCACAAAATCCTCCGCACCCACCTGCGCAGCCAGCATGCGGCAATGGCCCTCCACCGTGTTGCTGCCCGTGGGCACTTTCACCGTGGTCCACAAGCGGTAATCAGCTCCGGGCGCGGTGGGGTCTTGGCTCCGGCGCAGCACGATATGCCCCGTGAAAGGATCATGCGCTTTCAGCCATTCCCAAGCTGCCTCGCAGCGTTCCTCCGGCAGTTTCCATGCCACAAGGGCACCATCTGCCAGATTGGTCGACAGGAGCGTCTGGCGCACACGGCGCACCGTACCGGCAGCCAACATGGCGCGCAAGCGCTCAATCACCAGCTCCTCAGGCAAGCCGCAGCGCTCCGCCACCACCGCAAACGGGCGGGCATGAAATCCCTGCACCTGGTCCTCGGCCACCGCCAGAATGCGGCGGTTTATTTCATCTGCTACGTCAGCGGGTATCATTGGGGATTCACCGTGCCGCAATACGTGAAAAGGGTGGGGTCCAGCTCTGCCAGCGCAGCCTCAGCCACAGCGCGAGCCTGCTCGGGCGTCTCCGTCAGGGCAAACATGGTCGAGCCGCTGCCGCTCATGAGCGCAGCGCGCACCCCCTCGCGCTCCAGCAGCCAGCGCTTCATCATCGCCAGCACCGGGAACTTCTCGAACACGGGCTTTTCCAAATCATTCATGATGCGCATGCCGTCTACCTCCTGCACACCATAGGGCACTCCCTGCAGACGGCGAGCCCCTGCAAAACGCTTGTATGCAGAGGGGGTAGCCACGCCAAACTGCGGCTTGAGCAACACGATGGGGCTGCTCCACTCCGCAAACGCCGGCAGCGGCTTCACAATCTCACCGCGCCCGGTGCAACGGCTGATGACCGGATTCAGGAAAAACGGCACATCGCTGCCCAGATTGGCCGCCATGGCAGCGAGCTCCTCCATATCGTAATTGGTGCCGAGAATCTCGTTGAGGGCGCGCAGCGTCACACCGGCATCTGCCGAGCCACCGCCCAACCCGGCTCCGTGGGGAACGCGCTTGGTGAGCGTAATCTTCTGCTTGGCCTTGCGGCCATACACCTTTTCAAACTCTCGCACCGCGCGGAAGACCAGATTGCTCTCATCCGTCGGCACACCCGGCGTATCGCACAACAGTGTCGTGGTGCGAGAATTATGGAAATCCAACTCATCCTCCAAATCCAATCGGGCCATCACCATATCCACCTTGTGGAATCCATCCTCGCGCTTCCCCAAGACCTTCAGAGACAAGTTAATCTTTGCCGGAGCTGTGTACTTCACCATGCACTCATCCTACCCCAATCCCTACCCAAATGCAAGCCATTTCAGGGCAAGCTGACGCGGCGCACGCGCGAGAGGCATGCAGAACGGAAAAAACGCTTGATTTTCAGCGGGAGGTGTACGATAATGCCGCGCGACATGTCCGAACGCAAGAATCCGTATCCTTTTGATGTATTTGAACCCAAGTGGCAAGCCACCTGGGATGCCGAAAAGACCTTCAAGGTAGCCAACCCGGGCGAACCGGGTTTTGATGCCAGCAAGCCCAAGTATTATGTACTGGATATGTTCCCGTACCCGAGTGGCGCCGGCCTGCACGTGGGCCACCCGGAAGGCTACACCGCCACCGATATTGTGAGCCGCTACAAGCGCATGAATGGCTACAATGTGCTGCACCCCATGGGCTGGGACTCCTTTGGTCTGCCCGCCGAGCAGTACGCCATCAAGACCGGCCAGCACCCGGCCGTGACCACCAATGCCAACATCGACAATTTCCGCCGTCAGCTCAAGATGCTGGGCTTCTCCTATGACTGGGACCGCGAAATCGCCACCACCGACCCCCGCTATGTGCGCTGGACGCAGTGGATTTTCCTGCAGCTCTACAACTCCTACTACAACGAGGAGCTCAAGAAAGCCCGCCCCGTGGGCGAGCTGGAAGCCAAGGGCTGGACCCGTGAGCAGATTGACAACGTGCGCCTGGCCTATGTGGCCGAGGGCATGGTGAACTGGAGCCCGGACATGGGCACCGTGCTGGCCAACGAAGAGGCCGAAGAATGGAAGAGCAAGGGCCACATCGTGGAGCGCCGCAAGCTGCGCCAGTGGATGCTGCGCATCACCGCCTATGCCGAGCGCCTCATCGATGAACTGGAACCGCTTGATTGGCCCGAAAGCATCAAGTTGCTGCAGCGCAACTGGATTGGCAAGTCCACCGGTGCCGAGGTCAACTTCGACTGCCAGGGCAACACCATCAC